>JAUNJF010000047.1 GCA_030533405.1 Eubacteriales bacterium | reverse complement strand
TTATAAGGCTTTAAAAACTTCTCAGTGATGCTGTTGCCAAATTTTCCATAAAGCATATCTTCGAAACTGTCATAACAATCTTTCTCAACCTTATAAAACAGATCATACAGACAATCGATCATTTCATCTTTAGTAAGCTGGTGGATATTCTTCTGGAAAGGATAGTCCACATAATATCCCTTGTAATAAATTTTAGTTTCTTTTACTCGATGAACTGTATCATCAGAAGATGTAATTTCCTCAAAAGCGGCTTTGAGTTCAGGATGCGAAAAATGGAAAAAGTGGCCCGCATAATCCCACACATACTCACCAGATCGAATCGTTCTGCAATATCCGCCCGCTTCATCTTCTTTTTCTATTATTAAATAATCTTCATCCTTAACACGACTTGCGAAGGCCAAGCCAGACACGCCAGCACCAAGTATTAGGTATTTAACATGCGTCATTACCCTTCTCCTCATTATCCTTCAGGCAAGCTAGTTTTATTACTATATTAGCTACTCGTTCTGAAGCTTTCCCATCCGTCTTAAAACTATGGATCATTGGTAAATTCAATTCTTTATTTTCAATCAGAAATGTATGCAGCGTTTCTGCGATTTGTTTACTGCTACAGCATCTAACACCTATCCCCATTTTATCAAACGGAATATGATCCTCCTCACCAGAAACATTTATGTATACCAGCGGCTTTCCCATTACAGCAGCTTCAATTCCTGTTGTTGAATATGCTGTCATAACCAAATCAGATATGGCAATCAGGCTTCTTGCATCAATGTTTTTACATATCACCACATCATGTACACCTTGTTCCTGAAGCATGATCCGTTGTATTTTACCATCCTCATTTGGATGTAATTTGACAACGAGTTGTATGTTATCGTCTTTCAAATCCTTATATGCAGCAATTAAAGCTCTAAATATATCTTCCCTCTCTGCACACGGCTGTGACATAAAAACTACAATAGGATGATAAAGATTCAAACCCAATTCATTACATATTTCATCTCGTGATGTATTCTCCAAATAATATGGATGCTGATCAAAAGCTGGCTGCCCTGTAACAATAATGGATTTACTGTCTAATCCTCTACTTTCAATCACGCTCTTTGCAAAATCACAAGAAACAGCAAATACCGTCGGTTGAATCTTTAACTGAGTTTGATATACTTTTTCACAATAGCTTGCAATTATCGGATTCATAATATCTGCTTTCAAAACAATATTAGCCTTCGAAATTCCTTGTGCAACAAGGCTTTCTTTTTCTTCTTCTGAATCTACTTGAATTTTATCTGGAAAAGTTTTATTAATCTTTCCGATTAAGTCTTCAATCTTAACTGAGGGAATATTCATTATCTCTGCTGCACGGAGTGCGGCAGCCTCGAACCTATTCATTGTTGTCGTTACTATTACATCCGGCTTCTCTACCTCTAAAATACGCAACATTGTAGCAACAGGAAACATTGTTCGCCGATCATAAATCTCAAGGATTTTATTTGCATTAGCTTCTCCCACTTCTTCGATAAGGTCGCCAACAGTAAAGCCATAGTATGCAATTGAATCTGCAAAGGATACTTTTGAATCAAAATTATGTTTCTTTTTTGCAATAGGAAACCCTATTTCGACCGATTTTACATCTAAGTAATTGGATAATGATTTACAGGGTATTCCTGACTGTCTTATTTGATCGGCAGCTAAATTAATTCCTATTGCTTCAACTTGTATCTGTTTCCCCGCAATCAATTTTTTCATGACTGGTATTAATGCATCAGCATGTCCGCCGCCGTAGCAAATAAATAGCGCCTTCTTCATCAGTTAACTCCCCTCCTAAATAATACTGTTTCGATTGACTTGAAAAATATTCTCACGTCCAGCATCAAAGTGTAATTCAGCACATAAAACACATCATATTCTGTCGCCTGTTCAATGCTATTCGAGCTTCTTCCATAGGCCTGTGCCATACCACTTATGCCCGGCAACACCATTGACCGTATTTTCATGGCTCGCTCAAATGTATTTTTACCATCGGGATTGTGTTGTGTCATCTTCATTACACGCAGCTCCAGTTCTTTTTTCGGTACTGCTCGTGGCCCAAGAATTGACATATCCCCTAGTAGCACATTCACAAACTGTGGCAATTCGTCTATGCTTGTTTTTCGTAAAAACTTTCCTACTTTAGTAACTCTGGGTTCTCCTTCTTTTGGTGCGGAGAGGTTTCCTATAGAACTATCCGCATACATGGTCCTTAATTTAAACGCAACAAAAGGTCTATCTAAATATCCATTACGCTCTTGCCGATATATTGGACTCCACTTTGATTCAACCATAATAGCAATGCAAGCAACAAATAGTATGGGGGACGCAAACACTAACACAATAACCGATATTAAAATATCCATTAACCGTTTAATCTTTTTTTGTCCTTTAGCCAAATTGATAATTTTCTCATCAGGTACATCTAAATCAATGGTTAGTAACTCAGTATTCATACATATCTCACTTCTACTCTTATGGTTTATTCAAACATTTCGTACTGCAAAATTGTGTCTTCTGAAATAAAATTCTTTGCCCTCAATCCAATGATATTATCAACATCAGCAGGATTAATTCCAACCCCAGGGCGCTTATATGTAAGCATATCAGCTTTAATTATTTGACCAGCCTTAATATCTACAGCTGAAACTACAGACCGTCAGGCATTTGCTCTTGAAATCAATTCACTATCCAAACACCTGATATCATAACTTCCTCTTATATTATCAATCTGACTTATTCTTTCAAGGATATCATGTGCATCTCTATCATCCATAGAATGCAAATGGTCGCTTCCATGGATTGATTTATCTAATGTAAAATGCTTTTCGATACATATTGCACCAAGATTATAGGCCGTTGTCTGAACCACACAATCTTGAGTTGTTTTCGTATGATCCGAATAACCAATAATCAAATCAGGGAATTCTTTCTTCAAAGAAATGATCTTATTCAGATTTGCGTGATTTAACGGCGTCGGGTATTCTAGTACGCAATGCAGCAGTACAATCGGTTGGTCATTCACTAAGCGTATTGTGTTTATCGTTGTTTTGATCTCATCTAAATTGGAAGCACCTACAGATAGAATAATTGGCTTTCCTTTTTGGGCTTGATATTTAACGAACGGCAAGTTATTTAAATCAGACGACGATATTTTGTAAACATTCATCATATCATCCAAGTAATCAGCAGATTCGTAGTCAAATGCCGTAGATAAAAACTCAATGTTCTGTTCTTCGCAAAAATCTGCCAGCTCTTGATATTCTTCACGCCCAAACGAATCAAATTTTTTAAATAACTCATATTGTGATGTAATAGGCTCCATTGATGTATCCCAGTATGATGGTGATTCTTTTGCTGCTAATGTTTCAGCTTTATACGTTTGAAACTTTATAGCGGGCAGACCTGCTTCAGCTGCTTTTTTTATCATCAATTTAGCTGCATCCATGTTTGAGATATTTTCCTTGATTGCAATGTCATAATAATTTACACCGGCTTCTGCAATTAACACAAATCGTCCACTTAGTAAATTTGAAATTATATTATTAATCATTGTTTCCTCCTACTGTATCAATGAGTTTTTTTACTCTCAGAATTCCGTTTTTAATATCACAGGCTAACAGTCTATCTTGTTGTTTTTGTCTTTCTTCCCTCGATGCAGCAATCAAATTGTCAACGGCTTTTTCGAATTGTTCCTCATTTGGATACAATCCCAAGTATGTAAATCCATTTTCATCTGATAAAAATGTATGTGATTCTTCCAATTCGTTTTCCGCTGCAACAATAGTTGGAATACCCAACGACGCCAATTCATAACTAGTTATTCCTCTTGCACTTATCGCAATATCTGATGCCAGCATATATTCGTAAATATTTGATACATTTTGCAATAATGTAATATTGATTACTTTATCACACATATCTCTTAATAATTCCGAATTAATATAAGCATTTCCCAGCACCACTGTTATTTCTAAATCTCTGTACTTGCCCTTTGATAATATGCTCACTAATTTCTGAGAATAATTTGCAGGATCTGCTCCTCCAAAGCTCACAAATACCCTTTTCACATGCTCATTAATATGTATAGGCTTTAGTAATCTAAATATATTGTTGATTACAAAATACCTTTCACCGTACTTTTTCTTTTTACTGTCCTCCCCTTTATAAAAAGGATTTATCACTAGGTCGGCAAATTCCGCACCATTACCAACGTCGTCTATATTCACTATTTTTAAATTTTGTATGCTCTGAAGATACGCCATTATTTCTTCATTTGTTTCCAGTGTGTCATTGATAAGTATGTCATATTGTTTTTCCTCAATAACACGTATCAAGTCTTGTTCGCAACCTAATGGATATATGTTTTGTGCTGTATTTCCAAAGATACTACTATCCGTTCTTGTAGCATCAAAATAAATGTCTGGTTTAGAGTCAAATTCATCCGCTAGTGTTAATGTTCTCCTAATATGACCTGTTCCCATGACACAACTTCCATTGGTATAAAAGGCAATTTTCTTCCTTTCTAATACACGTTGCGCAACGATAAAATCATCAAATGTATCTATATCAATTGCTTCTTTATCTGAGATCGGAAATACACTAACTCTCTTCCCCAATCTTGAATCGCAATTTACAAATTTGCGTTTAGTGATGAAAAAAGCCCCTGTTTCGACATATTCCGGCTCCATATACTGCCTATTAACTCTTGCTTTATACTTAGGTACAGGCAACCCACAATTATCTAGTTCCCACGATAATCTAGGATCGTTTTTGCACGAAATTACCGTATCATAGTCATGCTCCAGAAGATAATCAATAGCCCTGTCTAATGATTCATAGTTTAATGTCGGAGATGTTGGCTGCATAGTTATAACATAATCAGATTTATCGTTTTTTACCGCATCAAATACAACACTATCAAGCGTCACAGCATCCCCACAAAGGCTACTATCCCGTTTATGTCCTTCAACCCCCATATTTTTTGCTATAGCTAGGATATGATCAGAATCTGAGGTAACAATAACCCTATGTATATATCTTGATTTGAGTGCGTTATTTATTGCATAAGCAACGAGTGGCTTTCCATTGATTAATCTTATGTTTTTATTCGGAACGCCTTTTGAGCCTGCTCGCGCAGGTATTACAGCAACAAAAGAACTCATATTTTTTCCCAATCCTTTCTGTATCTTTCGTACATGCTTTTTAGATTATCTTCAATAATACTAAATCGAAAGTCTATTATTGAAGACAACAATCCTATATCTGCACAAGAATTAACGATACGAATACTTTTATTCCGAATGACTATCTCACTATCAGAATCGCATACTGTTTTTATCATTTTCGCCAATTCCACTAATTTTGTTGGACAGCCTGTGCCTATATTGACAATTTTACTATCCATATTTGATTCCGTTTCTATTATCTGTCTAATTGCTTTCGCTACATCTTTAACATACACATAATCTCTATAAGCATTTGGATTATCTACTACAATTGGTTTATCACTGATAGCTGCCTTGAAATACTTGGAAATCACATCCCAAGATTCTATGTTAGGATTACCATACACATTAAACAGCCTACATCCACAAAATTCGGTTTCTGTCTGTTCATGAAAATAGTCAGATAATATCTCATTGATATATTTTGTGACAGAGTAGAAATTATACAAATGTAATTTATCGGTTTCCTTTTGATAACTTTCATTTCCATTTCCATACACAATTGAGCTACTGGCATAAATGAATTTTTTCACTTTATGCTTACACGCCATATTTGCAAGATTAAAAAAACCCACCACATTGCTTCGGAACATTTTTTGGTTATCACCCGATATTTCGGCCGCCAAATTTATTACAGCATCCACTCCTTCCACCGCTATCCTGCAAAACTCTTCATCGGAGACATCACCGATTAATATTTCCATGTTTTCTCTTTCATTATCTGGGATTCGCAATGAGGATTCTTTTGTTCTAAATATAGTTCTTAAATAATACCCATATTGGCGTAATTCTTCACATAGGTTCCGCCCAATAAATCCTCCAGCACCTGCAATAAGTATTTTTCTATTATTTTGTGGTTTACTCACATTACTTGAATAATTTTTTTTATTAGTTTCTATTATTTCTTCCGATAAACTAATTAGTATTTCTTTAGCCTTACTATCCTTCTCCATTATTCATTTCCTCTTCCCCCGTCCTACAAAGTCTCTGTGATAAGCAGAAAGATTACTTTTCTAACCCCTCTGCTTATCACAGCCCATCTCCGCGGGATAGTATTTTATTCTCATGAACGACAGAAAGCCTGTCCACTAAACAATCTTTCTCAGTAAATCTATCTATGGCATGCTAAATTTGGATTACTATCGACAAAGTTCCGCTTCAGCTCGCCAATTTATATCCATCTGAAATTCCATAACCACACGAAATATATGTCGCTATTTTTTCACAAGCACCATTATATGATAAGGCTCCATAATCACCAAAAGAGCCTGTCTGCTGTCCATCAATAGTCGCTCCCATGGACTCCGCTGCGTCCTCGATGATGAGTGCGCCGTGCTTGTCGCAGATTTCCCTGATACGCTTGATGTCACCCGGAAACTCGTAAAGGTGTGCCATGACCACTAGCTTCACATCCGGGTAAATCTCAAAGGCTTTCTCCAGCGCTGCCGGGTCCATATTCCAGGTCATAGGATCAGTGTCAATAAATACGGGAATGCCACCCTCATAAACAACTGGATTTAGAGTGGCATCAAACGTCATATCAGAGCAGAAAACCCGTCTGCCCTCCACAGCACCGTGGCCGATATTCGGTTTTCCATAGAGCCGTTCACCCGCCAGTTTTACACACAGGTGCAATGCCGCTGTACATGCTGAAAGCGCAACCGCATATTTCACTCCTGCCTTCTTCGCGGCGATAGCCTCACACGCACTGATATTTTCGCCAACTGTGGATACCCAGTTGGTATCAAAAGCATCATCCATATATCTCCTTGACTCTGGGTGCATCGTTGGACTGGATAACCAGATTTTCTTCTCGCTTGGTTTTATGTCATGATTTTCCGCAATAAACATTTGTATTCCCCTTCCCGACCTTGCCGCTCTATCCCCTGCTCTTAGCAAGGTCTCCATCAGGGCATCATGGTCTGGTTTATATCTTCAGCCCACTGTGGGCATCGTATTATCTGTTTTCATTTCTCTATGTAATCGCTTATCCGGCATCTTTGTGGCAAAATGCCTTCAAACTCCGCTTCAGCTTGCCAATTTATAGGAGTCTGAAATTCCAAAACCACACGAAATGCATGTCCCTATTTTTTCACAAGCACCCACCGTCGAAACCCAATTTGTATCAAACACCTCATCCATATAAGCTCTCGATTCTGGGTGCATCGTGGGCGAACTGAGCCAAAT
>JAUNJF010000029.1 GCA_030533405.1 Eubacteriales bacterium | reverse complement strand
TATATAATAGAACAATATATAAAATTTAACCCCAAGACCATATACATTGCATATTGTGCGAAGGATTGTGTACAAAACAATTGTGATGACCGGTATCGGGAATGGTTGAGCAAAAATGGATTACAGTCAAATGACTATTATTTGGTTGTCGGGCGATTTGTTCCGGAAAACAATTATGAATTAATTATTCGGGAATATTTAAAATCAAGTACCAAAAAACCACTGGTATTGGTGACGAACATTGAAAGAAATGATTTTTATAATAGTCTGGTAAAAAAAACCGGATTTACGAAAGACGAACGAATAAAGTTTGTCGGAACCATATATGATAAAGAATTGTTGTTTTGTATAAGGAAGAATGCATATGCATATATTCATGGACATTCTGTAGGCGGAACAAATCCAAGCTTATTGGAAGCTTTGTCGGCTACAAATATCAACCTGCTTTTTGACGTGGGCTTCAATCAAGAAGTTGCCGGTGAAACGGCATTCTATTTTTCGTACGAAGACGGTAGTTTGGAATCATTGATTCAAAGGGTAGAGAGGCTGTCAAAAGAGCAAATGCTTCAGATGGGTGAAATGGCAAGAACAAGAATGCAGAAAAAGTATTCTATGAAAGTAATAATTGACAAATATGAGAAATTATTTGAAGCAAAAGGTGTCTGTAATGAAGGTATTGTTGATTGACCAAATAGCTAAAGTAAATTATAAATATTCATACAGCTTGGCGAATTCCGTTTTTGAGCAGGGGATAGATATTAACATGGTTATCGATAAAAAGGAAGATAATCAAATGTTAAAGTGTCCGTACACAAATATGTTCAATACAGATGAAAAAAATATTAGCAAAGTCAGCAAGTTGATTAATTATTATCGTTCATGGAAAAAAATATTGTCTATGTTGGACGAGGGGTATGACCTGATACACATTCAGTGGGTGATTTTTTCTCCGCTTGATTATTATTTTTTAAAAAAAATAAAGAAAAAGAACAAGAAAATTGTTTTTACCATTCATGATATACTTCCCTTTAATAAAAAGTGTTATGATTATCCGTATTACAAAAAAATGTATAATCTGGTCGATGCTTTGATTATTCAGACAAAGGATAATATCAACAAATTCCATGAATTATTTCCGGATAATCATAAGAAAGTCGATTTGGTGCCGCATGGGCATTTTTTAAACTTTGCAAGAGTTTTGGACAAGGAATGCTCCAGAAAAGAATTAAACATGAAAAATAAATTTACATTCCTTTTCTTTGGACAAATTAAGGATGTAAAAGGTGTGGATATTCTTCTGGAGGCATATGCGACTTTGTTAAGGGATAATACTGATATGAGAGAACATACGCAGCTGGTAATTGCAGGAAGTGTATGGAAGTCTGACTACAGTAAATGTGAAAGAATAATAGAAGAAAACAAAATGGGTGATTCGGTGATTCAGAAAATATGTTATATTCCGGATGACCTTGTGGATGTTTACTATAGTGCGTCAGATGTTTGTGTGCTACCTTACAAGGAAGTGTATCAAAGTGGTGTACTTCAGTTAACATATGCGCATCAAAAAGCCCCGATTGTGACGGATATACCTGCGTTCTTGGAAATCGTGGATGATGAAAAAGGATTCATCTGTAAAGCAAACGATGTTGAATCGTTGGCAGAAGCTATGAAAAAAGCGTATGATGCAAAAGCTGAATTGGGTATCATGGCAAACAAAGGGTACCAGTTTGTGGATGAGCGGTATAATTGGAGTTCCATAGCCAACAAGATAATTGGAATATATACGAAGATGTATGCGATAGAGGAGAAAAAGCTGTGACAAAACTAAAAGAAATCTATGACTATCGACAAATGATAATCAGTCTGGTAAGACGAGACCTACGAGGCAGATATAAGGCTTCTGCGCTTGGGTTTTTATGGACTTTTATTAATCCATTGTGCCAGATTCTGGTTTATACGTTTGTGTTTCAATTTATTATGAGAACAGGAATTGAACAATTTTATGTGTTTTTGATTAGTGGTATGATCCCGTGGATTTTCTTTAGTACAGCAGTTGGTGCGGGAACAACCTGTGTCAAAAATCAATCTGAGATGGTCAAAAAAATATATTTTCCAAGGGAAGTATTACCGATATCATTTGTTACAAGTGCATTTATTAACATGCTATTTTGTTTTGTGATGATATTTGCCGTTATTTTGATATCAGGAAGAGGATTTAATGTCTTGGCATTGTTGTTTTTACCGATAGTTATGATTATCGAGTATATTATGGCATTAGGCTTTACTATGATCGTATCAGGACTTACTATTTATTTTCGTGACATGGAACATATCGTTGGTGTAATCATGATGGCATGGATTTATTTAACACCGATTATGTATACGGTTGATATGGTTCCTAAAAATCTCCGTGGTGTATATTTTGCAAATCCGATGACACCTGTTATTCAGGCATATCAACAAATACTGTACTATGAAGAAATACCGGCGATGAAGACGTTGTTGCTGGCAGGAGGCTTTGGGCTTGTCGTGTTAATAATCGGAGTATATGCATTCCGGAAAATGTCAAGGAATTTTGCGGAGGAATTGTAATGAATACAGAAAATGCCATTGAAGTGCGCAATATGAAAAAGAAATTTAAGGTTTATTTCGACAAGGGGCACATGCTCAAAGAATGTTTGATCTTTGCAAATCGAAATAAACATGAGGACCGCTGGGTCTTAAACGGAGTGAGCTTTGACATAAAAAAGGGTGAGGCTGTTGGACTTATCGGTAAAAATGGGTGTGGCAAGAGTACCACATTGAAGCTTCTGAATCGTATCATTTACCCGAATGAGGGAACGGTAGAGATTAATGGCAAGGTGTCCAGCTTGATTGAACTGGGGGCCGGTTTTCATGAGGATATGACAGGCAGAGAGAATATATATATCAATGCATCAATTTTTGGTCTGACAAAAAAGGAGATAGATGAGAGGTTAGATGATATCATTCGTTTTTCGGAATTGGAGGAATATATTGATAACCCGGTCCGTACATACTCATCCGGTATGTATATGAGACTGGCTTTTTCGGTTGCCATCAATGTGGATGCGGATGTGTTATTGATTGATGAGATTCTTGCAGTAGGCGATGTAAACTTTCAGGAAAAGTGTTTCCAGAAGCTTCGTGATGTAAAACGAAATGGAACAACAATTGTCATAGTTTCGCATGCCTTGTCGCAGGTAGAAAAGATTTGTGATCGTGCAATTTGGATTGAAAAAGGACTCATAAAAGAGGATGGAGCACCAAGAGAAATATGTAAAAAGTATTTAGAGTCTATGGAATATGATCGATTAGAACGTGCAGAGCAAGAGTATGTGATGCAGAAGAAAGAGGAAGAGGAGAAAAAGCTTCAGGAGAAGGCGGAGAGAGAACAAAAAAGGAAAGAGGAAGAAAAGGCTCGTCAACAAGAAATAGAAAAGAAGAAACAAGAGGAAGAAAAAAAGAAGAAAGACGAACAGAAAAGAAAACTCAACTTAACATGTAGAGATATATGTAAGCAATGTGGTCCCGATGCAAGAAGAGAGGGGACAGGAGAGGTTGTATTCACAAAAGTGCGGTTATTGAATGGAGACAGGGAGGAATGTCAGAAATTTAAAACTGGGGATGAAATGATTATTGAAATCGAGTATGAGAAGAAAGTTGATACAGACATAAAGGGAAGTGTGTCTGTATGTATAACAAGAGCAGATTGGATTTATTGTGCTGGATTTTCTGTAAAGTTGGAAAATGGAAAAGAAATTCCATTTAAAAATCATGGAACTTTGGAATTAAAAATAAATGAGCTTACCTTATTAAAAGAGAAATATATGTTGGATTTTATTATTGAAACAACAGAATCAAAACTTGACACTTTGTATAGTTTAGTGCAGTTTGAGGTTGAGACATTTAACAAACATAGTTCAGGAGTAAATATTATTGCTCATTCATGGAATATGGATGGGAAAAAAGTAGAGCAAATGAGGTATGAGAGTGAAGAAATATAGTGTAATTATTTTGACTCATAATTCAAGTGAATATGTAAAAATTACATTAGAATCATTGCAGATCTCAAGTAATCGTCAGGAAATGAGTATTATTGTATGGGATAATGCATCAGATGAAGAGACAAAAGATGTAATTTATCAGTGCTATAAAAAGGGTTATTGCGAGCATGTTGTGTTTTATGGGGAGAATGTTTTGTTTGCAAAGGGAAACAACATGGCATCCAAGCTTGCAGATATTGATAGCCAATATATAGTATTGTTGAATTCAGATGTAGAGATTAGGAATCCTGATTGGTTGGTTAAATTAAGTGCTCAACATAAAAAAGGAATTTCAAGCTATGGTTTGTGTGTTACTGCAGAACTAGCTATAGTCGCAGATGGATATTGTATGTTGGTGGACAAAGAATTGTTCGATCGCTATGGATTAGATGAAGATTATGCATGGTGGGGAGGATTAAGTCGATTAGAAGCGGGAGTATTAAGTCAAGGTTATTCAGTAATCGCAATCAAAGAACATGATGATTTGATATATCATTTTGGTGGAAAATCAGGGGATGGATGGAAAAATGCAAAAGGCATGGATGATAAGACAATTTGGAAGAGAAGATTAGGTCAATATGATAACAGCGTGATTGTTAAAAAAAATGTTGATAACAGGGTTGGATCAGATTATCATAACATGTTGAAAATATATGGAATATATGATGATAATTGGTGCGGTAAGACAATTAAATTTCATATACAGACGGGAGAGAAAGGAAAACTTGTGATGGATTTATGGTCTCCAGAAATTGAAAATTGTGGAGATGTAACAAGTGATATCATAATAGGAGATTTTAAGATATCAAAAACAATACAGAATGGGTTGTTTTCTTGGGAATTTGATGTGGATAAAAATAGTTTGATTCGTGTAGAGATTTGTAATCATTATTTTTTTGAACCAGGTAATGGAGATATACGGGAGTTATCATTTATTATTCGAGATATAAAAGCGGAATAAATTGAGGTGTAAAATGGGCGAAAAGTCAACAGCAACTGTGTATGCAGCATATAATAACAAACAAGAAATTCGAATGAAAAGTTCTTCGGGTTGCATTTTTACTGCTCTTGCAAATGCAATTTTTGCAGAAAATGGTGTTGTCTGTGGTGCTGTAATGGACGCAGAAGGAAAGGTTTTTCATAGTGTTGCAGATAATGAGAAAGATTTAGCTAAAATGAGAGGGTCAAAGTATGTTAAAAGTGATCTTTTCGGGTGTTATATAGTAATTAAGGAACAGCTTGAAAAAGGTGTGAAAGTATTATTTAGTGGGACACCTTGTCAGGTGGATGGTTTATATCGCTTTTTGGATAAAGAGTACAAGAATTTATTGACCTGTGACCTAGTGTGTCATGGGACACCAAAAGCTCGAATTTTCGAAGAATATATTAAATATCTTGAGAAAAATTATGATTCAAAATTGAAAAAATTCTACTTCAGAAGAAAAGAAACAGGATGGAAGAATTTTGCTTTGAGGGCGGAATTTGAGGATAATCAGATTCATGAAAAAGTCTTTGGAACTGATCCGTATAGCAAAGGCTTTCAGGATTGCTACTTTTTAACAGAGGGATGTTATCAGTGTCAGTATGCATCAACAGAGCGTGTGGCAGATATTACATTAGGAGATTTCTGGGGATTTGAATCAAGAAATGGTGATATGGAAGATACGGATGAGGGTATTTCTCTTGTGATGTGCAATACGGATAAAGGGAAACATTATTTTGATGCGATTAAAAAAGACATTACATTTGTAGAACGTGATATTTCAGATGCGCTTCCCGGTAATCAGTGTTTGACAAAATGTTTTTCTAAGCCTGCTCAATACGATGAGTTTTGGGAGGATTATAAGAATCATGATTTTTCATATGTAGCTGAGAAATATTTGAATGTAGATGGTAAGGTATACGTTGATAAGCTGAATAAAGATACTATTAAGGCTGTTCAGGGAAAGAATGTCATTATTGTTCCATCGGATGGTGTAGGCAGTAAGGGTGATGAAGCAATGATTAGAGGTGCCTTGAATTTATTGAAGGGTGCTAACATTACTTTGTTCACTCCAAGAGATGAACAATGGAAGGGATGGATTGTAGATCGTACAGATGAGTTTGCAGAAAGATATGTACCGCTGGAGCAGTTGACAGAGTCTATAACAGAGCCGGTACACATGGTGATTATTGGTGCAGACATTATGGATGGTCTGTATGGTGATGAAAATGGATTGTATCGATTGAAGGCAGCAGAGAAAGTGATTGACATGGGCGGAATCGTCGATGTTTTTTCGTGTTCATTTAGGGAGCATGCATCCATAGAAATATTAAAGCAGATTATTAACATAGGAGCGGGACTAAGATTTCATCTGCGTGATCAAAAATCATTAGAGAATTTTGAGAGACAAACCGGATTGCATGCTGACTTTTTCCCTGACTTGGCATTTTTGAGTGAGACTGTTATAACTGGACGATCTGAAAAGGCAAGAGCTTTTTTGGAAGATATGAAAGAAAAGGGAAAAACTGTAATAGGTGTTAATTTTAATGAACATTCTTGCAGTGGATTTTATTTTAATCCGGATGATCAACAGAGAAAACAGTATGTGTCAGATGTACTTGAGACATTAAAAGAAGTTTTGCCAGATGCATGTGTTGTAGTCATTCCTCATGATACAAAGGAATGGAGAGGGCATTATGCTGATGCAAAATATGCAATGCTTGCAGAGACTGTATTACATGAATTGGAAATTGAAGATTATTATATAATGGATTCACTTATGTGGGAAGCAGAATTACTGCATGTGCTTTCTTATGTGGATGTTTTGATTAGTGGACGCATGCATTTAACGATAGCCGGTATCAGAAAAGATGTGGTGCCAATTGGTTATATGGGTAATGCAAAAGGTGCATCTTTTCATAATTCTGAGAAATTTAAGGGAATGTATGAGGAAAGGGTTGGCAGAACAGATTTACTGGTAGAGTCAAAAAAAGAACTGGCACAACGCTTGGAGGAAATAAAACATTCTATTATAGAGTTAAAAAAGATAATTGTAGATAGAAATAGTGAAAATGAAGAAGAAGCATTAGCGTTAATCAAAAAGTACAGAAGTAGCCTTGAGATGATAGATGATTTTGAATCCATTGATTTCTCAGGGAGAGTTATAGACGAATCGTTGATTAGAGAGTCGGAATATATTTTTGAAAAAGAGCAGTTCATTAGGGCTCAAAGACAGGAAAAATGGGATTTGGAAGCCGAACTACGGCAGAGTTCTATTGTAATTCAGGATTTAAGAAGTGATATTGAATCAAAAGATAGAATGATTCAAGAGAGAGAACAATTGCTCAATCTGAAGGAAAATCAATTGATAGAGAAGGACAATCAGCTGCAAGAGAAGGACAATCAGATTATTTGTAAGGATGGACATATTGATCAGTTGTTACAGAAAGAGCGAGATTATGTGAATCTGCTGAACTCAAAAGGAGTGCGAGTGTTGAAAGTTTGGTGGAAATTAAAGGACAAGATGTTTCCGCAGGGGAGCAAGAGAAGGCTGGTGGCAAAGTTTGGCAAGAAGTTTTTAAAGCATCCAATTTATATGCTTAAAAAGTGCACACCTTCCAGAATATCAAGAACACTTCACTATATGAAAACAGAAAGTGCAGAGAGTATTTCCAACAGACTGGATGCGGCTACCGTAAACGCGGGGGAAGAAATTGAGCGTATCAAGCTGGATTTGTTCCGGGTAAATGAGCATATGTTTTCTCTTTCAGATGTGGAGAAATTACAGTTGCCAAAGTGTGAAAAGCCTTTGGTTTCTATTGTGTTGCCTGTTTATAATCAGTTTCATTATACCTATAATTGTCTGAAGAGTATCATTAAGTATACAGAGGGTATTGATTATGAAGTGATTTTGGCAGATGATTGTTCTACAGACTTGACAAAAGATATTGAACACATTGTAGAAAATATTGTTGTGGCTAAGACTCCGGAAAATATGAGATTTCTTGGAAATTGTAATAATGCTGCAAAATATGCGAAGGGAGACTATATTTTCTTCTTAAATAACGACACACAGGTACAGGAAAATTGGCTTAGTAGTTTATTAGAGTTGATGGATAGAGATGAGAAAATTGGAATGGTTGGCTCAAAACTCCTTTATCCGGATGGAGCCTTGCAGGAGGCTGGAGGAATTTTGTGGAAGGATGGTTCCGCATGGAATTATGGAAACCAGAAAAGCCCATTAGATTCAGAGTTTAATTATGTGAAGGAAGCAGATTACATTTCCGGAGCGGCAATTATGATTCGAAAGTCTCTGTGGGAGGAGATTGGTGGTTTTGACGATAGATATGCTCCTGCATATTATGAGGATACGGACTTGGCCTTTGAGGTCCGGAAACATGGATATAAAGTAATGTATCAGCCATTATCTCAGGTGGTACATTTTGAAGGTGTGTCAAATGGAACGGATACTTCTTCCGGACAGAAGGAATATCAGATTGTCAATCAGAAGAAGTTTTATGAAAAATGGAAGACTATCTTGAAGGATGAGCATTTCCCAAATGGAGAGAAAGTATTTTTGGCGAAGGATAGAAGCAGAGATAAAAAGCATATTCTGGTCATTGACCATTATGTACCGCATCACGACAAGGATGCCGGCGGAAAATGTACATTCATGTATTTACAAATGTTTGTAAAGATGGGCATGCAGGTAACGTTTTTAGGTGATAACTTCTATCCGCATCAGCCATATACACAGGAACTGAATCAAATGGGAATTGAGGTTCTTTACGGAAATTATTACTATAATAATTGGAAGCAGTGGTTAAAAGAGAATGCACATTATTTTGATTATATATATTTGCAAAGACCACATATTTCGATAAAATATATTGATATAGTGAAAGAATACTCCAATGCAAAAATTTTGTACTTTGCTCATGACTTACATCACATTCGTGAACGCAGAGAATATGAACTGACAGGCGACGAGGAGAAACTAAAGTCATCTGAGAAGTGGAAGAAGATTGAATATGAATTGTTTGAGAAAACAGATGTGGGACATGTGGTAGGTAATTATGAACAGAAAATTATGCAGGAGGCATTTCCTGATACACCGGTAAGAAATATTCCACTATATATTTATAACGAATTACCACAAGGTATTAACAAAGATTTTAGCACTCGTAACAATATCATGTATGTTGGTGGATTTGGACATCCACCAAACATAGATGCAGTTGTATGGTTTGGTAAGGAAGTGTTCCCTAAGATTTTAAAGAAGTACCCTGATATGGTCTGGTATGTTGCCGGTGGTAGTGTTCCTCAGGAGGTTAAGGAACTTGCCAGTGACAACATTAAGATTCTTGGGTTTGTACCGGATGATAAGCTGGAGGAGTTATATCGTACCAGTCGGATGGCGGTAGTTCCGCTTCGTGTCGGGGCTGGTGTGAAAGGAAAGGTAGTGGAGTCAGCGTATTTCCAAATTCCACTGGTTACGACAACTATTGGAGCAGAAGGTTTGGATGATCAGATGGGTAATATGGTTGTAGAGGACGATGTGGATAAGATGGTAGATATCATTTGTTCGTTGTATGAGGACTATGATAAGTTAAAAGAAATGTCTGATGCAGGGGAAATATTTATCCGAAGGTATTTTACTGAGGAAAAAGCAGTTGATATCCTTGAACTTGATTTGAAATGATAT
This sequence comes from Eubacteriales bacterium, assembly GCA_030533405.1. GTDB lineage: Bacteria > Bacillota > Clostridia > Lachnospirales > Lachnospiraceae > CAG-590. The sequence continues at coordinate 25,310 of JAUNJF010000029.1, read as the reverse complement.
AGATGTGAATGCGGAAAATACAATGAAAGGAAAATGTTTACGAGCATATCGAAAAAATGGTAGAGAAGTTTAAAAAATTATGCAGAGAAAATCAATTTGGAATTGTTGTGCTTTTATTTTGCTTTGTTGTTGAATTAATCTATTTGTCAAACACAACAGCAAATGTTCCGGTTATGGATTACTGGAGATATGGTGAAGATTATCTATACAAGATGTATAATGGGGGAATATCGTTTAATGACTTTTGGGAGTCAATAAACGGACAACGTGCCTTTTTGACGTATTTTCTATTTTATATTAATGTTAAGGTGTTTCATTGGAATACGAGAGTGTTTATTTTCTTGGGCGCAATTATTACATTTTTAACGACGTTGTTATTTATTTCTATTGTTAGTAAAATGGATTTCTCTCAAGACTCGAAAAAAAATGCGATTATTCGCCAGATAATTATTGCGTTAACAGCAATAATACTTTTTAATCCTGTTCAGTGGGAAATAAAAACAATTGAATTTTATGCGCCATTTTCGATAATATGTTTTTTTATTGTCTGTAATTTATGGTTCGGTGACAGAATATTAAATAATATTGGTAAAACACCATTAAACGTAATAATATATTACACGATTGGATTGGGTGGATGTATTTGTTTAATCTATTCAGCTTTTTTTCCGGCTGTTGTGTTTGCACTTGGTGTATGTGCAATTATTAATTTTGTTTTAAATTACAAAGCCGAGAGGATGACAAATCTGTGGAAATATATTATTGTTTTGACAGGAATCTTGATATCTAGTTATCTATATATGTATGGTGTGAAAGGGGTTGATAAATCTGGAAATGGTTTTTCTGAATTTATTCAATCTTTGATTAATGGGGATTTTGCAAAGGGAATACTACTATTTTTAGGAGCAAGTGTTCTTCATGTTAGTATTATTGAAGCCGATGGACTTGTAAAATGTTATGTTGCTGGAAGTATTATCGCTTTGTTAATGTTATGTGCGTTAATTTTATTTGTTGTTAACAGGAGTAAATTTAATTCATATATCGGTATTATGCTTATTCTATATACGTTAATGGTTGGTGTTTTATTGTCATATGGGAGAGGTCAAAATTATGGTATAATGTATATGTGTACATCACGTTATGCATTTCAATCTAAATTGGGATTGATTGGATTATGCTTAGTATTTGGTAATTGTTCCTTGTGGGATAAAGAAAGTATAAGATCAAAATTAAGATATTGCTTCAGAATATTAATGTCTGGAGTCCTTATTGTTTTGTTTTGGCGTTCTTATTTAGAAGAAAAGAAAATATCACCATATAGAAGAATGCTTTTTGATTCCCTGATTCAAAATATGTATCAAATCGAGGAAGTATCTGATGAGGAATTAATTTCATTTCAGGCAGACAATCCTGAACAAGTAAGAAATACAGTTGAGCTTATGAAACAATACAAATTGGGCGTATTCTATAAAAACTCAAATTGAAAGATAAGGAAAGGAAACGTACAAATGTACAGGAGGACAAAATGCTAAGAGTAGTACAGGTTGGATATGGATATTGGGGTGCCAATATCTCAAAAAAATTAGTTGCTTCAAAGAAGTTTGAATTTAAGGCATTGTGTGAAATATTGCCGGAGCGTGCCAAAAAGGCAAGGCGGGAGTTGCCGGATTCAGTTGAAATCAGCGATAATTATGAAAACTACTTAGATGATAATGAGATTGATGCATTCGTTATAGCAACGCAAACAGAAAATACCTTTGATATCGGCATGAAGGCTATGGCAGCGGGTAAGCATGTATTTATGGAGAAGCCATTAGCAACAACTGTTGAGCGTTCTATTAAATTATTGGAGCGTGCAAAGGAGAAAAATGTTATTTTGCATTGCGATCATATTATGCTGTATAATCCTTATTATCGGTATATTAAAAAGATGTATGATGCAGGTGATTTAGGCGACTTAATATACTTTGATGTAGAGAAATTAAATCTTGGACCGATTCGTAAGGATGTAAATGCATTGATGGATTTGGCAGTACATGATGTGGCAGTAATAGATTGGATTTCCGGAGGCATGCAGCCAAAGAGCTTGTCCGCATTTGGTGAAACTCCATTTGGCAGACAGGAAACGCTTACATATTTGACCATGAAATATGATGGTTTTATTGCACATTTAAAATCAAGCTGGGTGTCGCCGCTTAAGGTTCGTCAAACGGTAATCGCCGGAACAAAGAAGATGGTTATATTTGACGACATGAGCAATGAAAAGGTAAAAATATATGACTGTGGAATCGACGTAATCCCGGCGAAGGAATATGCAGATTACGCATTCTTAAATCGACGTGGTGACATCTATATTCCGAATATCGAGTTTGAGGATTCCTTGCAAAACAGCTTAGAGTTCTTTGAGAATTGCGTACAGACTGGGCAGCAGTCTCTTTCCGGTCCGGACGCATCTCTTCGTGTAATGAAAGTGTTAGAATGGGCTCAAAAATCAATGATTTCATAATATAAATGGAGGAAAAACAAATGAGTAATATTCCGGTTACAATTCCCTATTTTACGGATGAGGAAGCAAAAGAAGTTGAGAAGGTTTTGGCATCTGGCTGGGTTGCGCAAGGACCGATGGTCGGGAAATTTGAGGAAGCAATTTCCGAGCATGAAGGAATTGCCTATGGTGTTGCAACTACATCATGTACATCAGCGCTTCATCTTGCAATGGTGGCAAAAGGATTGAAAGCGTGCATGGATGCAATTGTACCTGCATTTACTTTTGTTGCTACAGCGAATGCGGTTGTAGAGACCGGTGCTACTCCGGTTTTTGTAGATATTTATCGGGAAACCTTCAATATTAATATTGAGGAGTTAGAGAGTCTTTTAGATAAGCAGTATCATGAAGAAGATGGTAAACTTATCAATAGTCAGACGGGAAATACCTTATGGGGTATTGTTCCGGTTCATGAATTTGGTTTATGCTGTAATATTCATAAAGTAAACGAATTAGCAAAGAAGTATAATTTACAGGTAATAGAAGATGCTGCTTGTGCGCTTGGGGCTATGATTGACGGTGTTCATGAAGGGGCATTTGGCAATCCGTCCTGTGTAAGCTTTCACCCTAGAAAATCCATTACAACAGGGGAAGGTGGCATGGTTTTGACCGACGATGAAGGTTTGGCAAAACGGATGAAGGAACTTAGAACACACGGAAGTACAGTTTCGGCGGATGCACGACACAAGGGAAAGGGATTTTTGCTCCCGGAATTTAATGAGGCCGGATATAATTATCGTATGACGGATATCCAAGGTGCAGTAGGACTTGCACAGGCAAAAAAATTAGATTATATTGTTGAAGAGAAGCGAAAAAAAGCGGCATTGTACGATCAGTTGATTCGGGATACATTGCCGGAGCTTATTACACCATTTGTACCGGAGGGATATTTCCATACATATCAGTCTTATGTATGCATGTTAAATTGTGATAGGCTGGGTATTGCGGATACAAAAAAAGGCGGAGAATATCGTAATAATTTGTTGCAGCGTCTTGAGGATAAGGGCATTGCTACAAGGCAGGGTACACATGCGGTACATATGTTGGGATATTATAAAAATACGTATGGATATGCGCCGGAGGATTATCCAAATGCGTATGCGTGTGATCATTTATCCATTACTTTGCCACTCTATGTACAGATGAGTGATGAAGATCAGAGAAGAGTTGTACAGACGATTAGAGAAGAAATAGATAATATGTAGAGTAGGAGAGCGAATTATGGCATCAATAATAGGAAAAAATGTGTTAGTTACAGGTGGTGCAGGCTTTATCGGCAGTCATCTATGTGATGGGCTTTTGGCGAGAGGAGCTGCAAAGGTTGTTTGTGTGGATAATTTCTTCCTTGGGAAAATGGAAAATATACAAGATGCATTATCCCATGATAACTTTGTACTATATCGAGATGATGCCAGAAACTTTGGTGTGCTCCAGGCAATTATGGAGAAAGAGGAGATTGAAGTAGTGTTCAATATGGCGACTATAGCTCTTAATTATTCTTTCTTTAACCCTTTTGATGCATATATGGTAAATGTGGAAATTGCAAACACATTATTAGAGCTATTAAAAGTTGGGGCATACAAGACATTAATTCACACCTCATCTTCGGAGGCGTATGGTACAGCGCAGTATTCTCCAATGGATGAAAATCATCCAACTGACCCGACTACTCCATATGCGGCTGGCAAAGCGGCAGCAGATTTGATGGTACATAGTTTTTATAAAGTATTAGGGCTTGATATCTCTATCGTAAGACCATTTAATAATTATGGACCTAGACAAAATGCAGAAGGCTCTTTAGCTGCAATTATCCCTGCAACAGCAAGAAGGATAAAAGAAGGTGGAATGCCTATGGTGGAGGGAGATGGCGAGCAGACTCGTGATTTTATCTATGTAGAGGACACTGTAAGAGGATTGATATTAGCATACGAGAAGGAAGAATCAAGAGGCAAGATTATCAATCTTGGCTCTGGCAAAGATATTTCTATCAATTCATTGTTGCAGGGTATATGCGATTATATGAACTATACAGGGGAATGGGAACACAGACCTGCAAGAACAAGTGATGTGAGAAATTTATGTGCAGATTCAAAGAGAGCTAAGACAATACTGGGATTTGAACCACAGGTTGGCTTTGAAGAAGGAATAAAGAAGACGTTAGATTGGTATATGAAGGATAAAGTCAAATGAAAAGAGTAGCATTTATTGGAAGTAAAGAGTTAGGATTTAGTGTATTAAAAAAATTATTTCAGTTGAATAGTGAATCGATAGTCGCTTGTATCACATATGATGATAGAGATGATACAAGAAGTTATTATGATGAGTACTGTTCTTTCTGCGAGAAAGAGAAAATTCCGATTTTTATATTGTCAAAAGCCAGAGAGATGAATAAGGTGATTTCTGACATTAAGCCAGATTTATGTTTTGTTTTAGGATGGTATTATTTAATCGACCAAGAAGTGATTGATAGTGTTCCGATGGGCTTTATAGGAGTTCACAATTCGTTGCTGCCAAAATATAGAGGCTTTGCGCCACTCGTTTGGACAATGATAAATGGAGAAAAAAAGGCGGGTTTTTCTTTGTTTAGTTTTACGGATAAAATGGATGAAGGAGATATATGGGCAACGGGAGAAGTTGAAATAGCATCAGATGATTATATTTCTGATGTTATTGAGAAGATTAACAAAGAATTGTTAAATGTATTAGATGAGGTATATTTATTGATTTTACAAGATGAAATCAAGCCTTACAAGCAAAAAAATGAGGACCCTTCATATGGAGCAAAGAGAATTGAAGAGGATGGATTGATAAATTGGAATATGTCAGCAACGAAGGTGTATGATTTTATTAGGGCGCAATCTATACCTTATCCTGGGGCATATACATATTTTAATGGAAAAAAGATAACGGTATGGAAGGCAAAAAGGTTTGATTATGTTTATTATGGTACACCAGGTCAGATGGGTATGTTTTTAGAAGAAGGAATACTAGTCGTTTGTGGTGATTCAAAAGGAGTAGTAATTACTGAGGTTGAATATGAGGGAGAGAGAAAGAATATAAAAGATATTATTAAATCACTTAATGTGAGGTTTGAATCATTACAAAGGAGATAAATAGTATATTATGACTGGAAAACATTCGGGAATGTCAATTGTGGTACCATATTTAAATGAGGTTGATGGGATAAAACAATACTGTGATACTGTGAATCAATTTGCCCAAACAATAGATTATCCGCTGGAAATAATTTTTGTAGATGATGGTTCCACAGATAATACTAGCGATTTGGTAAGAGAATATAAATTTGAAAATATAGAAAAGGTGAAAATTGTTACTTTTTCAAAAAACTATGGTTCGCATGCCGCGATAAGGGCGGGTGTGCAACATGCAACCTATGACATATGTACATGGATGGGAAGTGACTTACAGGAGCCACTCGAATTTTTATCCATGTCATATAAGAAGATAGAGGAAGGCTATGATGCTGTCTACATAGAAAAGAATACTATAAAAGTATCTTTTGCGAATAGATTATTTTCGAAGATCTATTCGGCATTAATGAGAAAGTATGCTGTTTCAAACTATGCTTCCGGAGGAATTAGTAATATTGTATTTAATCGTAAGATAATTGATTTTTTGAATGAAAACATAGAATCAAATTCATCGATCATGCTTCAAATTATGGATGCTGGATATAAGAATTGTACGATTGCGCTAGATTATAATGAGCGAATGGTCGGTAAATCAAAGTGGACCTTGAAAAAGAAAATTAAATTGTTTATTGATTCGTTTGTTTCTTTTTCCTTTATGCCAATTCGATTGGTAAGTATTATTGGTGTATGTTTTTTTATGCTTGGATGTTTAGTAGGGATTTGGACATTAGTAAACAAAGTTATGAATCCTGCTGTACCAATTGGTTATTCCACAATTGTAAGTGTATTGGCACTTGGATTTGGAGTCACAAATATATCTTTGGGAATTATTGCGGAGTATTTGTGGAGAGCATATGATGCTGCCAGAAAACGTCCTGCTTTTTTGGTTTCAAGTGTTGAGACGATAAAAGGGACAAGGAGTGAATAGTGTGACAGTTCAAAAGATAAAAAAATATTGTTTGCTGTACATTGCACTGTTAATATATTCCGCATCCACGATATGCGCGAAATTTGCTGCCTCACAATCAATGCTGATAAAGATTGTTGTGTTCTTTGGACTAGAGTTTATTTGCCTAGGTGTTTATGCCATTTTCTGGCAGCAGGTTTTGAAACATTTTTCTCTTGTAACTGCCATGGCAAGCAAGGGAGTCGTGGTTATATTTAATTTGATTTGGTCTGTGATTTTGTTTGGCGAAACAATTTCCCTCGCAAATATTTTGGGCGCAGCAATCATTATTTTTGGAATATGGATGGTGTCGTCGGATGATTAAATATTATTGTATTGCAATTTTTTCGGGGATGTTATCCTCCTTTTCACAAATTTTGTTAAAAAAAAGCGCACAAAAAGAAAAAAAATCGATAATACAGGAGTATGTGAATCCATATGTGATTGGTGGTTATGCTATAACTGCGATTTGTATGGTCCTTACAATTATTGCCTATCGAGGTATGCCGTTTAAGTATGGTGCTGTACTTGAATCATTGACGTATTTGTATATAATGGTTCTTAGTAAACTGTTGCTTGGTGAAAAACTGACAAAGAAAAAAATAGTAGGTAATTTAATTATTGTTGTCGGCGTAATTATATTCAGCCTAGGGAGGTAAATATATATGAAAGTAAATATTTTGGATTTGACTAGACAGTACAAGCTGCTTCAGGAACAGGTGGAGAAGGCTGTGTGCGAACAGATGCGAAGCGGTGCTTATATTGGTGGTAAGGCAGTTGTAGATTTTGAGGAGAAGTTTGCAAAATATATTGGTGTAAAGCATGCGATAGCTGTTAATAGTGGAACAGATGCGTTAGTACTCACCTTAAAGGCACTTGGAATCAAAGAAGGGGATGAGGTCATTACGACTCCGTTTACTTTTTTTGCCACAGCTGAAACAATTGCAATGGTAGGAGCAATTCCGGTATTTGTTGATGTAGATGAGGCTACATATAATATTGATCCCGACAAAATTGAAGAGAAGATTACTGAGAAGACGAAGGCTATTTTACCGGTTCACATATTTGGACAACCTGTAAATATGGACAAAATACTTTCAATCGCAAAAAAACATAATCTGGTTGTGATTGAGGATGCATGCCAGGCTGTTGGTGCTTCTTATAATGGGAAGATGGTGGGAGCTCTTGGAACCGCAGGGTGCTTTTCGTTTTTCCCTACAAAAAATCTTGGGGCTTTTGGCGATGGTGGTATCATTACTACAGATGATGATCAAATTGCGGTTATATGTCGTGCACTCAGAGAGCATGGTAGTGCGCAAAACGGAGCAAAGGCAAGATTTTATTTGGAAGGAATTGAGGATGAACTTGCGAATAATGCGTCAGTGGATGGGTTGTATAATCCGTACAAGTACTATAATTACCTGATTGCATATAATTCACGTTTAGATGCGATTCAGGCGAGAGTATTAGATATCAAATTAGATTATTTGGATGATTTTAATAAAAGAAGAACTGAAATTGCGCAGTATTATAATACGGAATTAAGTCAGTGTAGTGAGATTACGATACCAAAGACGATTGAAAACGTGAAATCGGTATGGCATCAGTATGCATTCCGGTGTAATGATAAGGATGCGATGGGAAACTTTTTGGCTTCGAAGGAAGTTGGAAGTGCGGCATTTTATCCGGTGCCGTTGCATTTGCAAAAAGCCTTTGCCTATTTAGGATACCGGGAGGGCGATTTGCCGGTTGCTGAAAAGATTACAAAACAAACGGTATGTCTGCCGATTTTCCCTGAATTAACGGATGATGAGTTGGAATACATCATTGAATCGGTAAAAGCGTTCTATAAGTAAGGAGACAAACTATGAGTATATTTATCCATCCAACGGCTGAGGTGTCAGAACATGCGTCAATCGGAGACGGCACTAAGATTTGGAATTTGGCACAGGTCCGCGAAGAATGTTCAATTGGAGAAAACTGTATTATCAGTAAAAATGTATATATTGATGCACATGTCAAGATTGGTAATAGAGTGAAGGTGCAGAACAACGTGAACGTGTACCATGGAGTTGAAGTTGAAGATGATGTTTTTTTAGGACCGTCTATGACTTTTACAAATGATTTTTATCCAAGAGCGTTCAACGCAGATTGGAAGGTTTCGAATACACTTGTGAAAAAGGGTGCTTCTTTGGGCGCAAATGTTACGGTTGTATGCGGAAACACAATTGGTGAGTATGCAATGGTAGGTTCAGGGAGTGTTGTGACAAAGGATGTGCCTGCTTTTGCATTAGTTGTAGGAAATCCTGCAAAGCAAATCGGATGGGTATGTAAGTGTGGTCATAAATTGGATGACAAGCTGGTGTGTCCGGAGTGCAAATTGGAGTATAAGCAATTGGAGAAAAAATCATAGGTGAATATATATACTACGGAGGAAAATTATGGTTAAAATTGGAATTATTGGATTTGGGTACATGGGTCATTTCCATTTTGAAAAGGTATCACACTTTGACAATGCAAAAGTGGTATGTGCATTTGATACGGATAAGGACAAACTGGAGGATGCACGTGAAAAAGGGTTGGACATTTATTCTACTTTAGAAGAATTTTTATGTGCAGATATTGATTTGGTTGTGATTGCTACGCCGAATCAGTGGCATGAGAAATATGCGCTTGCATCGATGAAGGCAGGAAAAAATGTTATGTGTGAAAAGCCGGCAACGATGTCAGTTGCTGAAATGGAGAACATTATCAAGTGTTCGGAAGAAACAGGAAAATTCTTTACGGTTCATCAGCAGAGAAGATGGGATCCAGATTTCAGGGCGGTTTGCGATGTAGTAAGAAGCGGCAAAATTGGAAAGATTACTACGATAGAATCGAGAGTCTTTGGCGAAAGAGGGGTTTGCTTTGGCTGGCGTGCCGATCCGGAATCGGGCGGCGGAATGCTATATGATTGGGGCGTTCATTTAATAGACCAAATCCTGCAATTGTATAGTTCAGAGGTAGTAACGAGTGTATATGCACGTATATTGAGTGTTCTGACTCCTGCGGTAGATGACTTCTTTGAAATTACAATGATGTTAAGCAATGGTGTATGTGCAAAAGTGTCTGTTAGCACATTTGCATTACAGAAGCTTCCTAGATGGTTTGTGTTTGGTGATAGAGGCACTATGAAGCTGGATGATTTTTCAGGAAAGATTGGCGGGGTCGCACGCATTAAGGGAGAAGTAAAAGGCTTTGACAGTGTAGTAGGACAGAAGGTATTAGGCCCAAGCAGGACCATGGCACCATTACAGCCGGAACATATTGAACAAATTAATATTCCTGAAGAAGCTGATATGACATTATGTTATTGGGACAATCTGTTAAAAGCGGCAGAGGGAGTAGAACAGCCATATGTAACCACAACGCAGATTTTGAGACAGATGAAAATTGTAGAAGCTGCCTTTGAATCAGCGAAAAATAATGTGGTTGTAAATGTTTCAATATAGTACGGAAGAAAAAACAAGCGATAGAATGACGGTTTTTTCGCTTGTTTTTTGATATAAGGATAGTGATTGATGGTGTTTATTATGGAAATGGAATACGAAAGCGAGGTAATCCATGACGTATCAGGAAAATTATCAGTTCTGGCTTGATGCACCGTATTTTGACGAGGCAACCAAGCAGGAACTTCGCGCGATTGCGCAAGATGAAAAAGAAATCGAAGACCGTTTTTACAGAGAGTTGAAGTTCGGTACAGGAGGACTTCGCGGTGTGATTGGTGCCGGAACAAACCGTATGAATGTTTATACGGTTACGAAGGCAACACAAGGGCTTGCAAACTATATTAGTGAACTTGGCGATAAGGCCAAAAATCAGGGGGTTGCAGTAGCATTTGACTCAAGAAGAATGTCCCCTGAGTTTGCCAAGGCAACCGCACTTTGTCTGAATGCGAACGGAATCAAGACATATATCTTTGATTCTTTGCGCCCGACGCCGGAACTATCTTATGCGGTAAGAAAACTTGGCTGTGTGGCAGGAGTTGTAATTACGGCAAGCCATAACCCACCGGAATATAATGGTTATAAAGTTTATTGGGAGGATGGTGGACAGATTACGCCACCACATGATAAGAATATCTTGGCGCATGTTGCAAAGGTAGAAGGTTATGATCAGGTACTTACTATGGCTTATGAAGATGCTGTAGAAAAAGGGCTGTACAATATGGTTCCTACATCGGTGGATGAAGACTACTATGTAGAATTGATTGAACAGGTTATCCATCCGGAAGTTATTGAAAAAGTAACAGATTCGTTGAAGATTGTGTATACACCACTTCATGGAACCGGAAATGTTCCTGTCCAGGAGGTGTTGAAGCGTCTTGGGTTTGTAAATGTGTATGTAGTGAAGGAACAGGAGTTGCCGGATGGTAATTTTCCAACCGTAAAATCACCGAATCCGGAGAATCCGGATGGTTTTGCGCTTTCACTTGCACTTGCGAAGGAGAAGGATGCGGATATTGTGCTTGCAACCGATCCGGATGCGGACCGACTCGGAATCTATGTAAAGGATACCAATCATACATTTGCAGATACCGAACTTGCAAATACACCGGATTATCCGTATGTTCGTTTTAATGCGAATATGACCGGTGCATTGATGGGAGAGTATGTGTGTCGTGAGAAGCAGGCAAATGGCACACTTCCGGAAAATGGTGCAATTTGCAGTACGATTGTAACATCAAATCTTGCGAAGGCGATTGCAGATGCGTATGATTTGAAATTTATCGAGACACTGACCGGGTTTAAATATATCGGAGAGCAGATTAAGTTCTTCGAGGAGCAGAATACCTACAAGTATGTGTATGGCATGGAAGAGAGCTTTGGCTGTTTGGTTGGCGACTATACAAGAGACAAGGATGCCTGTGGTGCAGTTGTTATTCTGTGTGAGGTAGCTGCATATTGTGCAAACAAGGGAGAGACTCTTTGTGATGCGATGAATGATATGTATAAAAAGTACGGATATTATTTTGAGGGTGCAAAGTCTGTTACACTAAAGGGTGTGGATGGTGCTAAGCAGATTCAGGCAATTATGGATAATCTTCGTGCGAATCCTCTGAATGAGGTAGCGGGAATTCCGGTCGTTGCGATTCGTGATTATTCTGCAGATACGAGGCTTGAGCTTGCAACAGGGACTGAGACAAAGACGGGATTGCCAAAATCAAATGTTTTATATTATGAGCTTGAAAACGATGCATGGATGGCGGTTCGTCCTTCCGGCACGGAGCCGAAGATTAAGTACTATTTTGGTGTAAATGAAGTAAGTATGAAGGCGGCAGAGAAAAAACTTATTGAGATGAAAGCTGTTGTTGATGCGATGTAATGCCGTTGGGGGAGCATAAAAAAGTATATTTCATATGCAGTATTGTACTTATCACATTTTCAATGAAGGAAGAGTTAGTATTAGTAAGTGGAATTGGAAGAAAGACAGATTAAAAAAAATTAATTATTTTATTTATTTGTGTTTGTGTCTTTGTATTTGGTATAGTAATTTTACTACAAGATCGTAAGAACAAAGAGCGTGAGACTGAATGTTTTGTTACACAATATTCGGACCCAACAACTGATGTAGCAAATTTTTACACAATTACAAATAACGGGAAATTAATAGTAATCGATGGTGGTTGGGCAGAGAATGCGGACGCGGTACGAAACGTGATTGCACAACATGGCAATCATGTTGATGCGTGGATTATTTCGCATACACATAGTGATCATGTTGGTGCATTTAATGAAATATATGCCAATCCGCAAGGGATTACCATTGATATGATTTATGATAATGGAACGGATTATGATTTTGTAATGGAAAAAGGAGAGCCATATGATGGGCAGGGAACGGCTCCGTTGCATACATACCATGAGCTTACAAAGAATGATCCGAAGGTTGTACATTTAAAACGCGATGAGAGGTTGGACATCTGTGGGTTGGACGTACAAGTGTTTAATTCGTTTGATGACATTGTAAAGGCTAATGTAGGCGAACAATGTGACTATCAAAATAACGGTTCGCTTTGTTTGCGGTTTACCAATGTTCAGGATAGTTTTTGTATACCGGGGATATGAAGCTTGATATGAATAATTATATGCAGGAGACATATGGTTCGATGTTAAACAGTACATATGTGCAGCTAAGTCACCATGGAAACTGGGGATTATTTACAGAATACTATGACAGTATGGGTGCAGAAGCATATTTTGCGGATATAGGATCGGGGTATTATGAGAGTCATCCGATTGGAGAATTAAGACAGCATATACTGGAAAGTGGAAAAATATATTATGATTATGGAACAGCACCGAATACGGTGGAGTTGAAGTAGTTATGAGAAACGATGATTTTGGAAAGAACTGTACTTCCTATTTTTATATAGTTGTGGTATTCTCCAAATAGATGAAAACAACAATATTTGTAATATTATTATGTAGTGTAAAACGAGGAGGCAGTTTGATGCAAAATATATATATTAAAAATCTTGGTCCAATTAAGGAGATTCATATGGATATCAATCGTATTAATCTTTTAATTGGCGAGCAGGCTACCGGAAAAAGTACGATTGCAAAGGGGATATATTTCTTTCGATTGATAAAAACAAATGTCATTGATTATTTATGTCAGTTAAGTGATGGCATATCTATTTCCAATATCAACAATGTGAATAAAGATGTGAGATGCGTTAAGGTATTAAAGGGACAATTCAAGGATATTTTTGTTCGACTGTTTGGGAAAAGCTGGGATTTAAAGGATGATATGTATCTCAAATATCATTTTTCAGATGATATTTGGATTGATGTTGCGTTAAAAAACGGACAAAAAAAATACTTAAGTGTTCGATTTAGTAAAAAATTAAATTATGCTATTCGTGAACTGGAAGGACAAGTTAGAAAAATATCAGAAGCATCTGCAAAAACAATAACGAGCATTGCATTTGCGACTGCAGAACGTATTCGAAATCATGAAATCATAAAGAAAAGCGTAAATGAAATTTTTAATGATGAAGAAGAGACGTATTATATTCCTGCGGGCAGAAGTCTATTAACAACTATGGCAAATAGTAAATCGTTAATTATGACAGCCGGGAAGAATATGGATTTAATAACAGAACAATTTATGCAGATTATTGATAATATTCGTGGATATTTTAAAGAAGGGCTTTCTTCTGCGCATAAGTATTATCCGGATGGAAAAAGAAAATATAATATGCAATATTTGATTGCTGAAATAATTGAGATGTTGCATGGGGAATATTTCTTTGAAAACGGAGAGGAATATTTGCTCATTGACGATAAAACGAATAATAATGGCAAAATCGAAATCAATTTTGCATCATCCGGTCAGCAGGAAATTCTGTGGCTGATTAATTATTTGTATGTTCTTATTTTGCGGAAAGAAAAAGCGTTTGTGATTATTGAAGAGCCGGAGGCACATATTTATCCGTCTTTGCAAAAGAAAATAGTAGAATTAATTATCATGTTTGCAAATTTAAATGAGAGTAAAGTGTTGCTCACTACGCATAGTCCGTATGTTTTAAATGCGGTAAATAACGCATATTATGCAGGTGTGTTATGCCAGGAAAAACAACAAATTGAGAGTGAGATAGAAAAAATAATAGGTAGATATAAAATGATTCATTATGGAGCTTTATCTGCATATAAAATTCAACATGAAAATAATGCACAATTGGAAAATCTGTTTGATGATGAAGCCAGAGAAATTTGTTCATACAAAATTGATGAAATATCTCAAGAATTTAATGAAACATATACGAAGCTGTATAATATTGAATTGGATTATGCAAACGAGGATTAGCTATGGCAAAAAAGGGTAAGGGTGTTTTTCATGAAGAGATTTCCCAAATAATATCGCAAGGCGAAACGTTTGTGCTCAAGGATGATGAAACCGAGAGCAAGGCGTTATTGCCTGTTGCGGTAAGTAATGGATATAATTTGGAAATCGTCAAGATAGATAAGGGACTTATCGCTGATATTCCGGAAGGTAAATTTATTTGTGATAATTTAATATATAGTATGCCTATGAAAAAGGATGGCATAAAAATTACATGGTTGGTTGAATTAAAAGGTACAAAGGTTGAACAGGTAGCAAAACACGCGATTGATCAAATAATGGATACAATCAGCTTTTTGTTGGATGAGGGAAAATATCCGGATGCTGCTAAATATTTGAAAAAAAGAGATTTGGTATTTTGCCTGGTGGTTGGTTCTCCGGATAAAACGCTGCCGAGCTTTATGAGACCTGATATAAAGCAATTATGTCAAAGATTGATGAAACATAGTCTGCAAAGAAGTAAAATAAAAGATATATATTCGTTATTTTTCTGTATTCAGCCGAGAAAAACAAAAAAAGTCAATTGTTCAGCGCATGCCCCATACACAATTACATGTTACAATTCAAGAGGGTGTGAAATTGCTTTTCCCAAAATGTTTACAGATCTTGTGTTTAAGGATACTGATTGATGTTGATGGGAATGTTTTTTTGCCAAGAGGAGAAAATTGTATGGAATAAACAAGGAGGATAAAATGAAGGTAGTAATTTTAGCAGGTGGATTTGGTACCCGTATTTCTGAGGAATCAGAATACAAACCAAAACCGATGATTGAAATTGGTGGCAAGCCGATTTTGTGGCACATAATGAAAGAGTATTCCTATTATGGGTACAATGAGTTTGTAATCTGTGCCGGATATAAGCAGCATGTAATCAAGGAATGGTTTGCCGATTATTTCTTACACACATCAGATATTACCTTTGATTTTACGCAAGGTAATAAGATGATTGTTCACAATCAGTATTCAGAGCCATGGAAGGTAACGGTAGTCGACACAGGTCTAAACACCATGACCGGTGGCAGAATAAAGAGAATTCAGCCGTATATAGGAAATGAGCCATTTCTGATGACTTATGGAGACGGTGTGTGTGATGTCGATATATCAAAGCTCGTACAGTTCCATGAGCAGCATGGTAAGATTGCAACCTTGACTTCTGTATTGTTGGAGCAGGCAAAAGGCGTGTTAGACATTGGTGGTGATAATGCAGTGCATTCCTTTCGAGAAAAGAGTGCAGTGGATGGCGCACCGATTAATGCAGGCTATATGGTATTAAATCCGGAGATATTTGATTATATTGATGGAGATGAAACTGTTTTTGAAAAAGGACCTTTGGAAAAACTGGCAGAAGAGGGACAGTTGATGTCGTATTCTCACAAAGGGTTCTGGCAATGTATGGATACAAAGAGAGAAAAGGATATATTAGAACATTTGTTGACAAAGAACAAAGCACCTTGGAAGAAGTGGGAGGAATCATAGAGAATGTTTGAAAATAAATCAGAAGAACAGGCAAAAAAAGAAATATTAAGTATGGTTGCGGAGTATTGTGATACTTTTCACAATCAGAAAAAGCCATTTGAGCCGGGTGACCGCATTACATACGCTTCACGTGTTTATGATCATGAGGAAATGTGCAATCTTGTGGATTCGGCATTGGAGTTTTGGTTGACATCCGGTCGATATACAGCAGAGTTTGAGAAGAAGTTTGCAGAGTATCTCGGTGTGAAATATTGTTCGTTGGTAAATTCAGGTTCATCCGCCAATTTGAATGCATTTATGGCACTTACTTCTCCTCTTTTGGGAGATAGACAGGTTAAACCCGGTGATGAGATGATTACGGTAGCTGCAGGTTTCCCTACGACCGTAACTCCTGCAATTCAGTATGGGGTTGTACCGGTATTTATCGATGTAACGATTCCACAGTACAATATGGATATTACACAGTTAGAGGCTGCGTTGTCTCCAAAGACAAAGGTTGTTATGGCTGCTCATACATTGGGTAATCCTTTTGATTTAAAAGCAGTTAAGGAATTCTGTGACAAGCACAATTTGTGGCTGATTGAGGATAACTGTGATGCACTTGGAACAACCTATACACTCGATGGAGAAGAGAAGTTTTCAGGTACAATCGGAGATATTGGAACGTCTTCCTTCTATCCGCCACACCATATGACTATGGGTGAGGGTGGTGCTGTGTATACAAACAATCCATTACTTCATAAGTGTATTCGTTCTTTCCGTGATTGGGGAAGAGATTGCATTTGTGCATCCGGACAAGACAATTTGTGTGGTCACAGATTTGATCGTCAGTACGGAGAGCTTCCGCTTGGATATGATCACAAGTATGTTTATTCACATTTTGGATATAACCTTAAGGCAACGGATATGCAGGCTGCTATCGGATGTGCCCAGATTGTGAAATTTCCGGGATTTGTTGAGAAACGTAGACATAACTTTGATAGATTGAAGCGTGCACTTGCAGGTTGTGAGGGCAAGCTGATTCTTCCGGAACCATGCGAGAATTCAAAGCCAAGCTGGTTTGGTTTCTTGATTACATGTAAGGAGGGCGTTGATAGAAAGGACGTAGTGTCTTATATCGAAGGACACGGAATTCAGACAAGAATGCTCTTTGCCGGTAATCTCACAAAACATCCTTGCTTCGATCAGATGCGAGCATCCGGTGAAGGATATCGTATCGTTGGTGATCTGAAGAATACCGATCGTATTATGAATGATACTTTCTGGTTAGGAGTATATCCGGGTATGACAGATGAGATGATTGATTATATGGCTCAGATTATTCGAGAGTCAGTCGGGATGTAATGTAGGAGGATTCTCATGAAACAGAGATTAGCAGATTATGTTGCGGATTTTTTGGTAGCGCATGGGGTAACAGATTGTTTTAGTGTAGTAGGTGGTGGTGCGATGCACCTAAACGATGCACTTGGTCATAAAGAGGGTCTGAAGGTCACATATAACCATCATGAGCAGGCGTGTGCGATTGCGGCAGAAGCATATGCAAGATTGGACAATCGAATTGCTGCAGTATGCGTGACGACAGGACCGGGTGGAACCAATGCATTAACCGGTGTTGTAGGAGGATGGTTAGATTCGATTCCGATGTTTATCATAAGTGGTCAGGTTCGTTATGATACAACAGCAAGGTACGCACTGCAATATACAGAGACACCGCTTCGTGCGATGGGAGATCAGGAATATGATATTGTAAAGTCTGTTGAGAATATGACAAAATATGCAGTTATGATTGAAGAGCCTAAGCAGATTCGTTATGCGTTGGAAAAGGCGTGGCATCTTGCTACGACGGGAAGACCCGGACCTGTATGGATTGATATTCCGGTAAATTATCAAGGTGGGTATATTGAGACGGATGAGTTGGAGGGTTATGATCCGACGGAGGATGATGCAAAGCTTCCGCCTGCTGTTGATGAAACTACGATTCGTATAGTATTGGAAAAAATCAAGAATGCCAAAAGACCTGTTTTTCATGCAGGATACGGAATCCGCTTGTCAGGTGGTTATGATGAGTTCCGAAAAGTGGCTGAAAAGCTGAATATACCGGTCGTAACGTATTGGAATGCTGTGGATTTGATTGAAGATGAGCACCCGCTTTATTGTGGTCGGGCAGGAAATATGGGAGACCGTCCGGGCAACTGGGCGATTCAGAATGCAGATTTAATTTTGGCGGTAGGAACAAGAATCTCGATTCGTCAGGTTGGTTACAATTGGAAAACATGGGCGCGTGCGGCAGAAGTTATTATGGTAGATGTCGATCAGGCAGAGCTTAAGAAACCAACGTTGCATGTAGAAATGCCGATATGGGCAGATGCGAAGGATTTCCTTACAAAAATGGATGCGATGTTGCCGGAAAAGCTTCGTGAAACGGATGAGTGGAATGCTACATGCGAGCGTTGGAAGAAGGAATATCCGGCTGTAGTTCCAAGACAATGGATTGAAAATGGTGAAACAGCGAATGTGTATGCATTTATCAGATATTTGAGTAGCAAACTTCCGGAAAACAGCTTGACTGCAGTATCAAATGGTGCGTGTTGCGTAGTTGGTAACCAGGCATACGTGATTCAAAAGGGTAGTCGCATGGCAAATAACAGTGCAGTTGCAAGTATGGGATATGGTCTTCCTGCTGCGATTGGAACCTGTATTGGCGGCGGAAGAAAAACGACTATCTGCCTTGAGGGTGATGGAAGTATTATGATGAATCTGCAGGAGCTGCAGACAATTCTTACAAATAAGCTTCCGATTAAGTTGTTTTTAATTAACAATAACGGATATCATTCGATTCGATTAACACAGAATAATCTGTTTCATGATCATTGTAAGGTTGGTATTGGTGAGGAATCCGGAGATTTGTCGTTCCCGGAATTTGAGAAGATTGCAAAGGCTTTTGGTTATCCTTACTACAGTGCGCACAGTAACAAGGAAATGATGAAGGTCGTTGATGAAGTACTTCAAACGGAGGGACCTGTTTTTTGTGAGATATTTACGGATACAAAGCAAGTCTGGGAACCAAAGAGCAGTACAAAGCGTTTGGAAGATGGAACCTTAGTCAGCCCTCCGCTAGAGGATTTGGCCCCGTTTTTGCCAAGAGAAGAACTGAAAAAACAGATGTTTATTCCATTGTTGGACGAACAATAATCAAGTAGGAGAGAAAACATGGGACGAGTTTACCTATTGGACTGTACTTTACGTGACGGTGGATATGTAAATGATTGGAGATTTGGTAAGGATACAATTAAAGGATTTGGACATAAGCTTGCAAAGACCGGTGTAGAGATGTTTGAGGTTGGATTCTTAAAGGGAGATACATTTGACGAGGATCGGGCGGTTTTTCCTGATTTTGAATCTTTAAAGATGATGATTTGTCCGAAAGATAAGCAGATGCAGTATGTCGGCATGGTCGATATGAGTGCACCGCTTCCGAAAGAACGGATACCGCGCTGTGACGGAAGCTGTCTTGATATTATTCGTGTCATTTTTAAAAAGGATAAGATCGATGAAGCATATGATTATTGTCAGTATGTTCAAAATTTAGGGTATAAGATTTCGGTCAATTTTGTCGGAACGGATATGTATTCCGATACGGAATTTGTAGAGGGAATTCAAAAATTCAATCGCTTAAATCCTTTCGCTATGGCGATTGTTGACAGTTTTGGTCTTATTAAGAGAAAGCATTTTATGCGATTGGTGTACTTGGCTGATAATAATTTGGCACCGGGGGTAACGCTTGGATATCATGCACATAATAATTTACAGCAGGCATTTGGTAATGCAGAGTCATTAGTGGAGATGAACTTAAAACGTGACCTTTGCATCGATGCTTGTGTGTTTGGCATGGGGCGAGGTGCCGGAAATTTAAATCTGGAATTGTTTGCGGAGTACATGAATGAGAATTATGATACCAAATATCGGATTGAACCGATGCTGGAAATCATGGATGAGTACTTGAACGATATCTATCAGAAACGTTTTTGGGGATATTCACTTCCATTGTATCTTTCAGCAAGTACAGGGTGCCATCCGAATTATGCGATTTATCTTGCGGAGAAGGATACGCTGTCTGTAAAGGCGTTTAATGAATTGTTAAACGGCATTCCGAAAGAGGACAAGGCAAAATTCTCCAAGGACAAGGCGGAGAAGTATTATCGAGATTATCAGGAAAATTTTATTGATGATCGGGAAACCTTATCGAAACTTATGTCTGATATTTCAGATCGGGAGATTTTGATACTCGGACCGGGAAGAAGTCTGATGGATAATAGAGATTGTATTGAAAAATATATTGCGGAATGCGCACCGATTGTAATTGCACTAAACTTTGATGGTGGTGAATATAAACCGGATTATGTGTTTAGCAGTAATATGCGAAGATATGCGAAGATTCAGGGTAAAACATCTGCCAAATGTATTATCACATCCAATATGAAGGATTACAGAAAAGCCGATTATATTGTCAATTTTTCCAGTTATGCATCAAAGGATATTGACATCATTGATAATTCCGGTGTAATGCTTCTGAAACTTTTGATTGATCTCGGTGTTAAGCGTGTTGCGATTGCCGGAATGGACGGTTATTCCGGACAGCAACGTGTTAATTATTATGACAGTAATTTGGAATTTGATTTTTCAAGTGTGGCGGAGAAGCGTAATCATCTAATTGCAAAGGAGTTGCATGCAATTAATGAGGTTATGAAGATACGGTTTTTAACACCATCTATTTATGAGAAATCGATGGAGGAATAAGCGATGGGAAAGGTTGTTACATTTGGTGAGATCATGCTTCGTTTGGCACCAAACGGATATTATAGATTTTTTCAACAGGATCAGATGCAGGCTACATTTGGTGGCGGAGAAGCGAACGTTGCGGTTTCTCTTGCAAATTTTGGTACAGAATCCGTGTATGTGACGAAGCTTCCGGAACATGCAATCGGACAGGCTGCAGTCGATACTCTGCGCTCCTTTGGTGTAGATGTATCAAAGATTGTGCGCGGCGGTAATCGAATCGGTATTTATTATCTTGAAAAGGGAGCCAGTCAGAGAGGCAGTGTTTGTATTTATGATCGCGTGGGCTCGTCAATTGCTGAGGCTACGCAGGAGGATTTTGATTGGGATGCCATTTTTGATGGTGCGGAGTGGTTTCATTTTACAGGTATTACACCGGCACTTGGAGATGGATTGGCGGAAGTCTGTAAACAGGCGTGTATTACCGCAAAAAAGAAAGGTGTTAAGGTCTCTTGTGATTTAAATTATCGTGGAAAGCTGTGGAGCCGTGAAAAGGCAGGAAGTGTTATGACCGATTTGTGTCAGTATGTGGATGTGTGCATTGCAAATGAGGAAGATGCAAAGGATGTCTTTGGAATTCAGGCGGAGAATACGGATATCACACATGGAAAATTGAACAAAGATGGTTATGTTTCGGTTGCAAAACAGTTGATTGATCGATTTGGTTTTGAAAAGGTTGCAATCACACTTCGGACTTCTTTATCGGCAAATGATAATGATTGGGCCGCCATGTTATATGATGGACAGAAAGCATATTTTTCAAAGGAATATCATTTGCATATTGTTGACCGGGTCGGTGGCGGAGACAGTTTTGGAGCCGGATTGATTTATTCATTGATGAAACAAAAGTCGATGCAGGATACGATTGAATTTGCTGTGGCAGCTTCTGCATTAAAGCACTCAATTGAGGGTGATTTTAACAGAGTGTCGGTTGCGGAGGTTGAAAAGCTGGCAGGTGGCGATGCATCTGGAAGAGTACAGAGATAGGATGAATTGTTTATGAAACGAGTAGCTATTACCGGAGTGACGGGGGCAATAGGAATTGCATTAATAGAGGCGTGTATCGAAAATGAGATTGAGGTGTATGCGCTTGTTCATAAGAACTCAAAACGAAATGCACGAATCCCCAAGCACAAATTGCTTCATTTAATTGACTGTGATTTAGATGAAATTATTATATTTGATGCTGACAATATAAAGCCTTGTGATGCATTTTTTCATTTGGGTTGGGCGGCAACCATGGGTGCCGGGCGAAATGATATGCAGATGCAGCTTAAGAATATTCAGTATACGCTGGATGCGATTCATCTTGCGCATCGATTGGGTTGTAAAGCATTTATTGGTGTTGGGTCGCAGGCAGAGTATGGAAGATATGAAGGAAAACTAAACGAAAAAGTACCTACATTTCCTGAAAATGGATATGGCATGGCAAAGCTTTGTGCGGGACAGATGAGTGCTGTGGTATGTGAGCAGTTGGGTATGCGATTCGTCTGGGCTCGGGTGCTCAGTGTATATGGTCCATATGACAATGATAATACTATGATTTCGACAACAATCAAAAAGCTGCTGCAGGGTGAAATTCCGGCTTTGACATACGGAGAACAGAAGTGGGATTATCTGTATTCAAAAGATGCGGGAAAAGCTTTGCTTTTGTTGGGAAGCTGCGAGAATGCGCGAGGCATATATTGCTTGGGTAGTGGTTCTTTCATGCCGCTTCGTAAATACATAGAGACCATAAGAGATGCAATTGATCCGACAATGAAGCTTGGATTCGGTGAGATTCCGTATGCAGATAAGCAGGTAATGTATTTGTGGGCGGATATAGAAAAATTGCAAAAGGATACAAACTTTCAACCAGGTTTTTCGTTTGAAGAGGGTATTTTTGAAACGATAGAATGGATAAAAAAGAGGTTAGCCAATGAAGAAAATTAGTATTATGATTCCTTGTTACAATGAGGAGGAAAATGTAAGAGAAATCTGTCATGCGGTAATTGATGAACTAGGTCGCAGCTTGCCGGAGTATGATTATGAGATATTGTTCATAGATAACGATTCTAAGGACAAAACCAGAATGTATTTAAGACAATTATGTGACGAGAATAAAAAAATACGTGCGATTTTTAACGCAAAGAATTTTGGACAGTTTAATTCACCGTATTATGGTATGTGTCAGACAACCGGTGATTGTACCATTTGCCTTTGTTGTGATTTCCAAGACCCGGTAGAGATGATTCCAAAGCTCGTCAAAGAGTGGGAGAATGGGGCAAAAATCGTATGCGCAATCAAGACGTCCAGCAAAGAAAACAAAATTATGCGATTCTTAAGAACCCGTTATTACAAAATGATTAAGAAATTGTCAGATGTAGAGCAAATTGAGCATTTTACGGGTTTTGGATTGTATGACAAGAGCTTTATAGAGGTTCTGAGAAATTTGGATGATTCTACTCCTTTTTTACGAGGAATTGTTGCTGAACTTGGGTACAAGCGCGTAGATATTCCGTACGAACAGCAAAAGAGAAAGGCGGGCAAAACGCATAACAACTGGGCGACATTATATGATGCGGCAATGCTCAGTTTCACTTCTTATACCAAGGCAGGTTTAAGAATTGCAACTATCTTGGGATTTATTATGTCAGGGCTTAGTCTGGTTGTTGCTTTAGTATATTTGATATTAAAACTGATTTACTGGGATAATTTTTCAGCGGGAACTGCGCCGATTTTGCTCACTGTTTGTGTGCTGGGGTCTGTTCAGTTGTTCTTCATAGGGTTCTTGGGAGAGTATGTGCTCAGTATAAATAAACGTATGATGCACAGACCACTTGTAATCGAGGAAGAACGATTAAATTTTGAAGAAGATAGTGAGGAGCAGGGAAATGATTGATAGTTCATTTTATAAGGGTAAGAAAGTATTAGTGACGGGGCACACAGGGTTTAAAGGTACTTGGATGTGCAAGCTGCTTGTTATGTTGGGCGCAGATGTAACAGGATATGCGTTACCCGCACCGACATCTCCGAGTTTGTTTGAACTTTGTAAAGTTGGGGAAGAAATCAACTCCGTGGAGGGAGATATTCGAGATCTTGATCATTTAATGAAGGTGTTCAAGGAAACACAGCCGGAGATTGTCATTCACATGGCAGCGCAGCCGATTGTGCGTGATTCTTACAAGGATCCGGTATACACTTATGAGACAAATGTAATGGGAACGGTTAATGTATTAGAATGTATAAGACAAACTGCTTCGGTTCGTTCTTTTGTGAACGTAACAACAGATAAAGTATATTTGAACAGAGAGTGGCAGTGGGGATATCGTGAAAATGAAGAATTAAATGGATTTGATCCATATTCAAATTCTAAATCCTGTTCCGAGCTTGTCACAAGCAGTTACAAGAACTCTTTCTTTGGGGGAGAAACCGGTAAGATGGATGATGGACGTGAAATCGCCATTACTACATGTCGTGCGGGAAATGTAATTGGTGGTGGTGATTTTGCAAACGACCGGATTGTTCCGGATTGTGTGAGAGCTGTGGAAGCGGAGAGAAAGATTATTGTCCGTAATCCTTTTTCTACACGACCTTATCAGCATGTACTCGAACCGGTTGTTACATATTTGATGATTGCGCAGGAACAGTATAAAGATATTTCTTTTGCCGGAAGCTATAATGTCGGACCGGATGATTTGGATTGTTGGACAACCGGAGATTTGGTTGATTTGTTCTGTAAGGAGTGGAACGAGAGTAATTGTAATAACGGATATACTGTAGAGTGGGTAAATCAGTATGACGGTGGTCCTCATGAAGCGAACTTCTTAAAGCTGGATTGTTCTAAAATTAAATCCGTGTTTGGATGGACAACAACATGGCATATGGAAGAAACGATGAAAAAAATCATAGAATGGACCAAGTGTTATTTGGCTAAGGAAGACATTGTCGCTTGTATGGAAAAGCAGATTCAAGATTTTTTACATCAAGATAATTAAGGAAACTGATTATGAAGCAAAAGAAAACATTTATACAGTTTATTAAGTTTGGATTAGTGGGTATTGGAAATACACTCGTTTCGTATACAGTGTACTCTTTATGTTATTATTTGTTACATGCAAATGTTCATGTGTGTAATATCATGGGATTCATTTTAAGCGTACTATTTGCGTACGTTATGCAGAGTCGGTTTGTTTTTAAGGAAAACGAAGATGCGGAGCATCGTGTATGGTGGAAGGTCTTAATGAAGACATATGTGTCTTATGCTTTTACCGGACTCATTTTGACCGAAGTCCTCTTGGTGTTGTGGTTGGATGTAATTAATATTTCCACTTACCTGAAACCGATATCCGAGTGGCTGCTTAGTAAAGGCATGAACATGAGCCCGCAAAATTTAGCAGTATCAATTGCTCCTTTTATTAACTTGATATTTACAATTCCGATTAATTTTATTATTAACAAGTTTTGGGCATATCGACATTGACATTGGG
>JAUNJF010000046.1 GCA_030533405.1 Eubacteriales bacterium | reverse complement strand
TTATAATTCTTCATCAATCAAACTCCCAAGATATGTCATTAAATCCGTCTTGAAAAGAACCATCTACATAATTATAAGCACCTGAAATCTAATCCTATTAAATTTCTGTGTACATCATCAATTGCAGTACAAATTAAGTGTTCCGATGCAGCAGTTTCTTCCAAGGAATTAAATATATATCGAAGTATTCATCACAGCCTATATGTACCTGGCAAAAAGCAGATATGCCGAGTATCCAAAACTGCTTTATCGGCCAACCGGTTCATATTTTCCTTGATTTCGTTATGGCCAACCAAAAGCACAACCAAATCAACTGCCTCAAGAAAATCATCCAGGCTGTGCATCTGATTAGGAACTACATCCTTTGCAATAAAGGGGTCATAGACTTTCACATGGCTGCCGCACAAGTGCCGCTCCATAGACTCAAGCATCTGCAATGTGGGAGACTCCCGCATATCATCCACATTCTCTTTGTAAGTAAGACCATAGAAGCCAACACGACCTAAATCATCTAAGCCCTTTTCCTTCATAATTTCGTAAATACGGTTCAGGACAAAATCCGGCATACCATCGTTGGTCTTCATAGATTCATCAATCACTTTGGCAATGCTGGGGTAATCTCCTACCAAGAACCACGGATCAACGGAAATACAATGACCACCCACACCAGGGCCGGGCTGAAGAATGCTGACACGAGGATGCATATTGCAAATTTTGATGATTTCATATACATCCATGTTGTCATGACGACAAATTTTAGCAAGCTCGTTAGCAAAAGCAATATTTACAGCACGGAAAGTATTCTCCACTACTTTAGTCATTTCGGCAGTCCGTATGTCCGTAACGATAATTTCCCCCTGGCAGAAAGAAGCATAGAGCTGTTTGATTTTCTCTCCAATCTCAGGTTCGTCAGCACCAATGGTCCTATTGTTATGAAGCAGCTCATAAACCATATTTCCGGGGATAATTCTTTCCGGTGCATGGACAAGATGGATATCTTCGCCAATTTTAAAGCCATTTGCCTCAATTTCAGGGCGAACATATTTGTCAACTGTACCCGGGGAAACAGTAGATTCAATGACTACAGTTGCCCCTTTAGGGCATACATCCATAACGCTCTTCACCGCAGCCACCACATAGCAGGCGTCCACCTTCTTTGAAAACTTGTCGTAAGGAGTCGGAACGGAAACAATATAGGTATCCGTTACCTGATATTCTGTGGTAAACTTAATGCCAGCTTTTACAGCATCGGCAAAAAGGCTATCTAAGCCGTCTTCCTTAAAAGTAGTCTTTCCTGCATTTAGCGTAGCCACAAGCTCTTTATTGTAGTCTGTTCCAACGACTTCTACCCCGTGGGACGCCATCATCAATGCGGTAGGGAGTCCTATGTAACCTAAGCCAATTACGTTAATCATTTTTAATTCTCCTTTTTCTCGCTAAGTTTTAGCATTACAATATAATAAATTAAATAAACAATAGAATAAGTAACAGAGATAGCTATCAGAAATAATTTAATGCTTCCTTGATTTCTCGCCAAAGAATAACATAATACCGCTGATAGAAGGAATAAAACCTGTAAAGTAAGTTCCCAATTTTGTTTTTTGCAGATCGTAATTGTAGGAGTTAGTGCGCCGACAACAAGTCTTATCCCAAACATTGGAGCCAAATACCTTACATATACACCTGCCTGCTCCCACCCTTCTCCAAAGAATATTTTAAACAATGATGGAGCCCATAGCATTAAAACAAAAACCATAACAATAGAACATAAACTCAGAAGTAGACTCGTTTGAACGAATACTTTTCTAAAGCTTCCCTTTTTATCGTAGTCCCTAGAAGCGTTTTCAAAGAAAACTTTCGACACATTTACACTTAATAGTTGTAAAGGCAAGCCCAACATCCTAAAGGACATCGAATAATACGCTAGTTCTTTGACTCCAAATAAAGAACTAACAAACAAATTCAAGGCAGAATATGAAAAACTATTAGCAAAACTAGCCAGCACTGAATACAACAGCTGATTTTTGTGAATTCGTCCAACCTCACGGAGTTGTTTATTTGTACAATGGATAACCTTTCCGAATTCCTTCTGTAACCCAGTTGCCTGACGTTTCAAGCCTAAAAAAACACTTAAACATTGAGAAATTAATAAGCCGAAGACTCCTGTTTTAAATAATCCAAGAACTATTAGAGATAAATCTCTCCCAACCTCGCGCACAATTTGTACAGATGTCATAAGCGAATATTCTTGACATCTATTGTTATATGAAATGAGTATTTGACCAATCCCTGTAAATAAAAGCAGCACAAAAATCCAAAAGAAAGCTGACAAATAATTTAACGTGGTTTCCTCCAACAATACATAATAAATTGTGTATCCAAGGCTTACGACGGCACTCAGCACTAATGTAACAATAAAAGATAGCTTAATTAGAGGAAAGACATTTTCGTTCTTAGGTTCAGAAACTATTGATAAATCATATCTGCCACATATTACAGATCCAAACATAGAAACAGCTGTCAAAATCAGAGTATATTCGCCTATCTGCTCTTCTGTATAAATTCTTGTCATAATAGGAGAAACACATATAGCTAACAGCTGTGCGATCAATGATCCCGACATCAATGTAAATGATGCCTAATAAACGTGTTTTTCATATCATTACTATTGATTTCCTTTCCATTTATCGTCGTACACATCTTACATCACACATCAGAACATTGTATCTTATTCCATTCTCATTAAAGATTCTTTATAACTTTGGCTGGATTTCCAGCAATAACACAGTTTCCAAATTCAAACGACTTAGTAACTACAGCCCCAGCGCCCACTATTGTGTGATCACCTAACTTGACTCCTGGCAGTATTACGCTGTTCATTCCAATCCAACAATGCTCACCAATGAATACGTCCCTCGCTCTATCATGGGATTCTAGATTATAAAGATCGTGATTCTGTGTAACAATTCCAACATTCGAAGCGATCCATGTCCCGTTTCCAATATGAATCTGCCCCCCCGCTCCAACATTGGTAATAGCACCCGTTCTTCCAGAAATTATCCATATTATCAATGTTGAATTCTAAATTCTTAATATCTCCAACAGTTGAGGTTGGATTAACAGGGAAAGGTACATGTCTATTATACCCTTTGACCTTTTGACTCCAAAGACATCTCCAAGCCCATTGCCATCCCATCACTTCGTTTCCCGAAAACCATCGCCCGTCAGGAACTTCTTATCGTAAAAAAAGCCTAAAACGACCTTGCTTATGATAATATAAACTCTTTTCATCATTGCTCTCATTTTACAATCCCCTCCTTTTTACATCGCATTTCGTCTACATGAGTACAGAATGCACATCATAACAAGAGTATATTGGAACTGATTACGAACAAGAGATATAATATCTGCATTAATCATATACGCAAAAGTATTAACAATTATAGATGTAGTAACAACCCTATATGCATAGGTGGAATCTATAGTTTTTATCATTCTGTCAGCTTTTCCTAAAAAGATTCCCAGCAATACAGCCATAAGAACGATTCCGACAAAGCCAAATTCAAGATAGCCAAAAGTAATAATATCATTCGGGGTTCCACCTGTTATCCTCCAGTTAGCGCCTCCATAGAAGTAGCAAGTAGGCTCAACTGATGGCTGGAAATTGACACCTGGTATAATATTCAAAACTCCAGTAATGAAGTCTTGACCCCATCTAAAACCGGATAAATCCACAATTTTAGTCATGTTTAAAACATTAGAAAATGGATAAGCAAATTGTGGCAAGTATGAAATTGCGTCAACTGACTCGTATGACCAGCCCATCCCTGAAATATAAACAAAAAAGGAATCTAAAAGGCCCAATATTGGCAACGAGAAAAGACCAATAATTATAGCAATTCTCCAAGGGTGCTTAAACACTTTTTCCATCATTGGAATACCAAAAATTAGAGCAAATAGTATAACTGACGTTCTACCTGCATTTGCCATATTGAAAATTATAGTCATGATAATTGAAACAATAAATATTATTCTGTAAATACCATGATTCTTGGTCTTATTACCACATAATGTTATAGCCACAACTGGCGTCACAGTAATAAGGCGAGCAGGTATTACCATTATAGATGCTATGTAGGAAACTACACTTGAGCCAGAATATGCAAACGACCTCAAATACTCAGCATAACTCAGCAATTGACTCACTCCCCCAAATGCTAAAATATAAATTAGAAAAGATCCTCCCCCAACAACAAAGGTAGATATAGTAACAAATTTCGCAACTCTAACCCACTTTGCTTCACTAAATATATATTTATCAGAAGAGCGTTTTTTATTATATCTTTTATAAGTTCCTAAAAATACAGCAAGAAATATTATTAAACCAATAAAGACAAGAATATACTCTTCTAAGCCCGCAGTAAGAATAGTTTTTATATAACTATTCTTTTCCTCCACTCCGCTAAAGCAGGTAACAAGAATAGGAACACAACAGTAATACATTATGAACGCAAACAAGGCTCCTGAACAAGCTCCGACTGTTTTATCATTTCTCCTATTTACTTGGAATAGCTTGTACATCGAAATCATCAGTATCACGATTAACGTGAACACAATAAAAATATTCATCATCTACTCATCCTTCACGCCGCTAATCAATTTCTGTGCAATCAAATGCTTTTCAAATTCCGGCACTGGATAAAATGATTGCTTGTCTTTTATAGCAAGTCGTATGGTATCTACTATTGATCTACAGTTATTGTCAGTAAAAATAAACCTATTATAAAGTTTAAATTGGGATTTTAGCTTGTCTGTCTCCCCATCTAGAATGAACAATATCGGTTTATTTGTACCCGAATACTGATAAATTTTCCCAGGTATTTGAGTACCATGTAGATTGCTTAAATGGATCAATATATCTGCTTTTTCTTCTAACTCAGTCACTTTTTTATATGGAACCCTTCCCAAAACTGTGACCTTTTCGCAGTTTTCCATAGGCATATCACTTCCGCCGCAAATTGTTAAATGAACACCTTCCATAGTAATTACCGCATCATACAACGGTCTTATATCTCTGACTGCTCTGTTATAATCGCCGCAATATACAAGTTCAACAGTCTTAACACCATTCAAATCACGATTTTCATAATGTTTCTGTTCCATATAAGGGATTGGAAGAAATGTCATTTTGAAAGCAGACTTCGAATATACTTCCCTTTGACTCATTAACGTTAAGCTGGACACATAAATAATCCTATCTGCTCTCATAAGCAACCGTTCTTCTTCGTCTTTTATAGCTTTAGCATTACTTTTACTCTGTCTTGTTATATCGCTTAAAAAAGGATCGCCCCAGATTTGAATCCAGCACCCGTTAAAATAGCTTCCCTGACGGTCTAACAATTTGTCCACAAATAAATGCGATGATTTAGGATCAGAAGAAGAAATTATAGCATCATATTTTTTAATACTTAAATCAACTTGGTCGGTGTAGTTGACAATACCTTTCAGATTATCGTATATTTCATTTTGGCTCATCCACCGATACACCCAATGTTTAATTGGATTCAAAAACTTAAATCTTCTTGCTAATCGGGCTGCTTTTTGCGTACCATCTAGATGAATATAGGTGGTAGAAACACCTTCTACAGTAAGAGTAGCATCATATGCAGAATGTCTTTTATCTGGTTCTGTAGTAAATACATCAACATTATTTCCATTCTCCACCAATCCCAAGATTGTAGCCCTATTCCTTATCGAACTTGAAGTATTTATTTCTAGTGGTCTTGAGACAACATATAGTATATTCATATTCTATTCCTCTATATTGTTTGATACATATTAATAATTCGCTGTTCCATTACATCCCATGAATATAGCTCTTTATAAAGAGATCGACCCTTTCTTCCCATCTTTTCCCAATTCTGCCTGCGTTTAATCATTTCATCAACTCCTATATTCAGACCCGCAATTGAATAATCAATACACACCCCTAAATCATGTTGCAGAATGATTTCATCAAATCCGGTATTCTGCGCCATAATTATAGGCTTTCCCAACATAATCGATTCATAAAACTTATTTGGAGCCGCATACTTATTATTTGGTACTTTGGGATTATATATGGCCACCATTACATCACATTGTGACTCGAGCGCCAGGGTACAAGGATAAGGCAATTTCCCATAATAAAAAATGTTATCATTGCTGTTTGATAATTCTTCAATTCTGTCACTTAACGGACCAAAACCACCTATATGTAACTCTAACATTTCATTTTTACTTACTATTTCTGCTAATTCCAGCAGCGCCCGCCCTCCATCCAATACACCAACATAGGCAATTTTCATCTTTTTCGAATTCATCGCACCGTTTTGAATCTTAAAGGTACTATCAAGAATCCCTTCCTTGGGGGTATTGTGAATGATAAATAACTTTTTGGGGTTACTGCCTTGAATCTGTTCTTTACGTTTTTCAGTACATATTATTGTAGAATCAGCAAAATTAATAACAGAATTTTCCAGCCTTCTTATAGGCTTTTCTAAAGATGTATTATCCAGTCCATGGGAATCGACATAATAGTCAAGCACATGATATATCAATTTCTTTCTGAATTGTTTTGCACATCTCGACGCCACTAAACCCGTGTCAAA
This sequence comes from Eubacteriales bacterium, assembly GCA_030533405.1. Lineage (GTDB taxonomy): Bacteria > Bacillota > Clostridia > Lachnospirales > Lachnospiraceae > CAG-590. Next base: position 1,263 of record JAUNJF010000046.1, on the reverse strand, counting down.
ATCAAACGCATGGATGATATCATATTCTTCTTTATTTTTAGCCAACCAGTTATATAAACGACACTGAAATCTAATTATAGGCAAAAGATTCTTTTTAATCCCGCCGCCATAACATGCCTTAATTCCCAAACGAACAAACGTAATTTGATGATCTGTATCACCTATAACTTCTTTATTCATTCTATAATTCTCTTCTCTATCCCAGCCAACTATCGTGACCTTATAACCATTTTCCACTAGTGTGGCAGCCATTTTTTCTACCGGTGGATCAGGATTAACCGGAGTTGACCTTAACAGTATTACTCTTTTCATATCAGCCCTTCACATTCTTTTGTATTTAATTTCATGGAATTATGTTTTGAGAACCCCTTCAACAACAGACGCCCATAAGCGATCCATTTTTTGTTATTTACTCCATATATTTTTGCATTACATCATTTTCAATCAACCTTCTAATCTTCTCTCCCAATTGACAAATATAATATGGAGTTTACAATTGACCAACCACGCCATCCTCAAACCAATTCCTATTTTCTTTGATATCACTTATTAGCTTGGATAATTCACACTATCCTAAACTTCCATCACACTTTTCTTTAAGCCTTCACGGTATGAGGCCATGATAAATAATTCGCTTATAACGTAAATGCTTATCACATAAAAGCAGTTTCCAAGAATGTTTTTACTTAAATTCTATTTCCAGGTCATCTTATTCAAGGCACTTCTTTTTTTATGACAATACAATACTAAATGGATGGAAGAATCATTGAGTTTCTTTTAAGGAAAATGTTACCAATTCAGACCTTCAAATACCTATCAACACCTCAGCATAGATTTTTTCAATCACATCTTTCACTTTCGCAACATCAAATTCTTGTATCCTGTCAAGATTTGCCCGCCCCATTTTTTTTCGCAATGCGCCATTGGAGCTTAACTTCTTCAAGCATTTTGCGACCCCGTTTTCATCATCAGGGGCAAGCAGATAGCCTCCCACTTCATCCTCAATCAAATCCCTATTTCCTCTGATATCACTCACTACACACGGCAAGCCGCTCGCCATTGCCTCCATAATACTCCGACTCAATCCCTCGCGGTACGAAGCCATAACAAACATATCGCTCGTAGCGTAGAGTTCCTTCATGTCAGACCGGTTTCCCAGAAAATGAATCTGTTTCTCGATACTCAATTCCTTAGCAAGTTCTTCCAAAGCACTTTTTTCTTCACCATCGCCGCAGAGTACTAGTTGAACGGAAGAGTCCTTCA
>JAUNJF010000094.1 GCA_030533405.1 Eubacteriales bacterium | reverse complement strand
CTCTGTAATAATGCTATAAGAATTTAAAGTATGCTGTAAATGTTCTATATTCGCTTCATACTCAGCTAATATAAAAATATCTATCAAATGCTCTGCCATAATATCAACAATAAATTTGTTTATTTCTCTATTTTTATTTGTATTCCAAAAACAAATTCGCAAAGCCTTTTCCCTCTCTCACCTATCATAATCCGCAATTCATTTTCCTTTCCTTTTAGTAGATACCATGCTTTCTGGCATACTCTGCTAAGACTTCACATACTTCAAATCTTAATTGCTGCTGATATGATGGCTCAACCTTATCAACACTGTTCAGAAATTCTCTTAACTTATTCGCACTTTCCACAGTCTGTGCTACTTGCTTAAAATGGTGATTTTTCTGCTCTTGTTGTTGAATATATTCAAAATTCCAAATATTATATATTGATTGCATACGTTTCCTTTTCCTTTCTTTTAAGCCTACTTTTAATTTCTCGGTCCCAAAAACTTATCCCCATTCAAGTGTATCATATGCTCTGGCATTTCAGCAATCCATACCTCTGTCTCCCAAGCCAAAGCTTCTGAAAATCTTTTATATGTCTTGAAATCCAGAAAAGCAGTAACAAAAATTTTACCTGCCGTAACACTCTTTGTCATTTCTGTAATCTCAAGAATCCGCTTCGGATCCATTGGTCCTACAGAAGTAACAGATTCCACAAAGTAAATCCAGTTCTTATCCTCTCGATACAGGACAACATCTGGCATCTTATCATGCAAAGTGATTTCAAATCCTAATTCCATCAGTTTATCAACATTTTTTACCAAATCTTTCTCTGTGGTATCGCCAACATACAGGCATTCCGAATTTGGTGCGAATCTCGGTGCAAATTCTTCAATAATTGCCTTCTGTAGTTCATTGTGCTTTCCTGCTGAAAATCTAAAATCCACCCCATTAATCTTCACTGGCATCATTGTCATTTTCTTTTTTGAAGCGTAAATATCAATCAATTTATCATGGTATGTCAAAAAACGATTTACGGATTTCTGCCATTCTACAGATTGAAATGTTTTCAGCATTTTCAATGTTTCTTCCGTAAGCCGGTATCTATAGTTGGGGCTATTCGTTGCCTTTCCATTATCCTCTACCAAAGCAGCAGTACGAAATCTATGTAACGCCTGCTTACGAAAAGTTTCCCGACTGTTTTCTGCATAAGTAGTCCCATAAAAAGTATTAGAAAACTGAATGATATCATGAATACGAATCCACTCGTTACTTGCTTCTTTCCATGACCTATCCGGTTTTATATCTGCCATTGCCAATAATACATAACAGCATATATCTGCCTGCTGTGCTTTGGGCATCCCCACCGTCTTCAAAAATTCTCGTGCTTCTTCAACTTTACCCACAGTAGCCCTCCAAGATTAAATTGCAATTTCTTTCCGACAAATCTTTTGATTTCATTAACTTTCGTCCCATTTCCTGTATACTTTCCATATCCGGCACAGGCATCGAATTTACTTCTGT
>JAUNJF010000028.1 GCA_030533405.1 Eubacteriales bacterium | reverse complement strand
GGTGGTGGTATGGCATATACATTTATGGCAGCACACGGTGAGCCAGTTGGTAAGTCTTTATTAGAGGAAGACTACAAAGAGTATGCACTTGAGATGGAGAAGAAGGCAGCTGATAAGGGTGTTAAGTTATTAATTCCTATTGATACAGTTGTAGGTGATGATTTCTCTAATGACGCAAACAAAAAGGTTGTTGAGCGTGGTGGAATTCCTGATGATTGGGAGGGTCTTGATGTAGGACCTAAGACTGCTGAGTTATTCGCAGATGCAATTAAGGGTGCTAAGACAGTTGTTTGGAACGGACCTATGGGATGTTTCGAGATGCCTAACTTTGCTAAGGGTACAATCGCAGTAGCACAGGCTATGGCTGATTTGGAAGGTGCTACAACAATCATCGGTGGTGGTGATTCAGCAGCAGCTTGTAATCAGTTAGGATTCGGAGATAAGATGACACACATCTCAACAGGTGGTGGTGCTTCTCTTGAATTCTTAGAGGGTAAAGAGTTACCAGGTGTTGCAGCAGCAAACGATAAATAAGAAAAACAAACCGACACTCTGCAAGTCAGGGTGTCGGTACTGTTGTAAATGAATAAAGAGTGGATGAAGGAGTTATAATTATGGCAAGAAAGAAAATTATTGCAGGTAACTGGAAGATGAATAAAACTCCAAGCGAAGCAGTTGCTTTGATTGAAGAGTTAAAACCATTGGTACAGAATGAAGATGTTGATGTCGTATTTTGCGTTCCAGCAATCGATATTATTCCAGCTGTAGAGGCTACAAAGGGAACAAACCTTAATATTGGTGCAGAAAATATGTATTTTGAGGAGAGCGGTGCTTACACAGGTGAGATTGCTCCAAATATGTTGGTAGATGCTGGTGTGAAGTATGTTGTACTTGGTCACTCAGAGAGACGTGAGTATTTTGCGGAGACAGATGAGACTGTAAATAAAAAGGTAATCAAGGCATTAGAGCATGATATTACACCAATCATTTGTTGTGGTGAGACATTAACTCAGAGAAAACAGGGGATTTATCTTGAGTGGATTGCAATGCAGATTAAGATTGCATTCCAGAATGTTACAGCTGATCAGGCAAAGACATGTGTAATTGCATATGAGCCAATTTGGGCAATTGGAACAGGCGAAACTGCTACAGATGATCAGGCAGAAGAAGTATGTGCAGCAATTCGTAAGGTGATTGCAGATGTATATGATGAAGCTACAGCAGATGCAATTCGTATTCAGTATGGTGGTTCTATGAATGCTGGAAATGCAGCATCTTTACTTGCAAAACCAAACATCGATGGCGGATTAGTTGGTGGTGCTTCATTGAAGGCAGATTTTGGTAAGATTGTGAATTATAACAAATAATATATGAAAAGGGACCACGATTTGTGGTCCCTTTGTTCTTGTGTATATAGTGAGTTGAGTGTAGCTTCATGCCTGTGAGAAAAAAGAGGGGAAAGATGCAAATGATAAAGAAAACATATTATTGGATGATGATGGTTTTTTGTTTGGTCCTAATGTGTGGAACGAAAACGGTGCACGCGACGAGTAATCTAGAAACGGATTGGATTAAGAATGTTACACCCAAAATTACTTATTGTAAAAGAATTGATAGGCTTGGTGTCAAAATAAAATGGAAAAAAATTGAGAATGCAGATGGATATATTATCTATTGTGCGAGAGATTATGATGATGAAAGTAATTATGTAATGGTTGATTTGTATGATCCTTCCAGTTACAAGGTTGTGAAAAAGATTGAGGGAACAAATACGACAGAGGCAACATTTGGCGGATTGATGAATGGTGCAACGTATACATATCGTGTATGTGCATATGTCAATGTGAATGAAAAGAAGAAGAAAAGTCAATTGTCTTCAGAGAAGTCAGTACTTATGGATTATTATTCTTATGATAATGAATATTACGAACAAAGAATAAAGCGCGCATTTGGTTCGGAACGTAAAATGGAAAAGAATTTTAAAACAGCGCAAAAAGCAGCGAAGCAGATGAAAACGATTAAAATACGTGTATGGGATTTTGAGAATGGAAAACAAGGAAAAAAGATTACAAAGATAAAGTATATTACAGTGAATAAAAGACTTGCTCCGTCTATACAACAGTTATTTAATGATTTATACAAAAGTAAAGAAAAGCAGGTGATTAAGGATATTGGCTGTTATGCATATCGTACGGGAGAGCATATGTATGGAATGGCAATTGATATTAACCCAAATGAAAATTATATGATCGATGGTAAGAAAATTTTATGTGGTAGTTACTGGAAACCTAAAAAAGATCCTTATTCCATTCCGAGAAATTGCGAATTGGTTCGTATTATGAAAAGATATGGATTTTATCGTGGAGAATGGGGAAATCGAAAAGATTATATGCATTTTTCTTATTTTGGGACTTGATTCATGAAATATAAAAGCACTTTTTTTAGGGAATTTTATGAATTTCTTAAAAAAGTGCTTTTCATATTAGGCTAAAAAATGTATAATGTGTAGCGTATATGGTAAAACAAGAAGAAAGAGGTATGGAAATGTACAAAATAGTAAGTAAAGAGACGCTTAATAGCGCAGTTGAATTGATGGAAATCGAAGCTCCATTTGTTGCAAACAAGTGTGAAGCTGGACAGTTTATTATTATTCGTGTAGACGAAGATGGTGAGAGAGTACCTCTTACAATAGCTGATTATGACAGAGAGAAAAAGACAGTTACAATTATATATCAGGTAGTAGGATATTCTACAGAATTATTATCTAAGAAAAAAGTTGGCGAGTATGTACAGGATTTCGTTGGTCCTTTGGGACAGCCGGCACCGCTTCACAAGTGCAATCACGTTGTTGGTGTAGCTGGTGGTGTTGGATCTGCACCATTGTATCCTCAGCTTCGCAAACTTCATGAGATGGGTGTGAAGGTTGATGTTATTATCGGTGGACGTTCAGCTGAATTTGTAATTCTTGCTGAGAAGTTTAAAGAGTTCTGTGATAATGTATATATTGCAACTGATGATGGAAGTCTTGGAACAAAGGGATTTGTTACAAATGTACTTCAGGATTTAATTGACAATGGTGAAAAGATTGATGAAGTAATTGCAATTGGACCATTGATTATGATGAAGAACGTGGTAAAGGTTACACAGCCACTTGATATTCCAACTGCAGTTTCCCTTAATCCAATTATGATTGATGGAACTGGAATGTGTGGAGGATGTCGTGTTACTGTTGGTGGCGAGACAAAATTTGCATGTGTAGATGGTCCTGATTTTGATGGATTCTTGGTTGATTTTGATGAGTGTATGAAACGTCAGGGCATGTTTAAAGAAGAAGAACATGAGTGTCGTATGAAGAAAGCTCTTTAATTAAGAGACCTTTAAAGAGAAAAACAGTCATAGAATGATAATTGGAAATTATATGAGGAGATATACAGATGGAAAAGAATATGAGTTTAACAAAGGTTGTTATGCCTGAGCAGGAACCAAATGTGCGTAATAAAAACTTTAAAGAGGTTGCGTTAGGATATACAAAAGAGATGGCAATGGAAGAGGCAAGAAGATGTTTGAATTGTCCTACTAAGCCATGTATGAATGGTTGTCCAGTTAATGTACCAATTCCTGGATTTATTGAGAAAGTTGCTGAGGGTGATTTTGAGGCAGCTTATGAAATTATTACAAGTGAAAATGCACTTCCAGCAATTTGCGGACGTGTTTGTCCACAGGAGAATCAGTGTGAGGGTAAGTGTGTTAGAGGTATTAAGGGTGAGCCAGTAGCGATTGGTAGATTAGAGCGTTTTGTTGCTGATTATCATATGGCTAACGCTGGTGAAGTTAAGGTTGATATCGAGAAGAATGGCAAAAAGGTTGCTGTTGTAGGTTGTGGTCCTGCAGGTATTACATGTGCAGGTGAATTAATTAAGAAGGGATACGAGGTTACTGTATTCGAGGCACTCCATAAAGCAGGTGGTGTATTAAGCTATGGTATTCCAGAGTTCCGTCTTCCAAAGGATTTAGTTGCTAAAGAAATTGAAACGGTAGAGAAGTTAGGCGTTAAGATTGAGACAAATGTTATTGTTGGTCGTTCCGTTACTATTGATGAGTTAATGGAGCAGGGATATAGTGCAGTATTCGTAGGATCTGGTGCTGGTCTTCCTAGATTCCTTAATATTCCAGGTGAGAATTTGCTTGGTGTATATTCAGCAAATGAATTCCTGACTCGTGTAAATTTAATGAAGGCTTATAAATTCCCAGAGATGCCAACACCTGTAAAGGTTGGAAAGAAAGTGGCTGTTGTTGGTGCTGGTAACGTTGCAATGGATGCTGCTAGAACAGCAAAGAGACTTGGTGCAGAGGAAGTATACATTGTATATCGTCGTTCTGAGGAAGAACTTCCTGCAAGAGCAGAAGAAGTACATCATGCAAAAGAGGAAGGAATTATCTTTAAGCTATTGAACAATCCTTGTGCAATTCATGGAGAAGATGGATGGGTAACTGGTATCGAGGTAATCAAGCAGGAACTTGGTGAGCCAGATGCATCAGGAAGAAGAAGTCCACAGCCAGTAGAAGGATCTAATTATGTAATCGATGTAGATACTGTTGTAATTGCAATTGGTCAGAGTCCAAATCCATTGATTCGTCAGACAACTCCAGGACTTGAAACACAGAAGTGGGGTGGTATCATTGTTGAGGAAGAGACAATGAAGACAAGTAAAGATGGTGTATACGCAGGTGGAGATACTGTAACAGGTGCTGCAACAGTTATTCTTGCAATGGGTGCTGGTAAGAAAGCAGCTAAGGCCATTGATGAATATTTAAGTAAATAAGAATCTGAATCATACAGATATCGTGCAAACCAACTATTTGGTTGAAGAAAAGATAACCCGATAGTGTTATACTGTCGGGTTATTTTATGTGCAACATGGGTAGAATTTAGGAGGATATTATGTTAACTGATGCATTTGTAGAACAGAGTGTAAAAACAAAACCAGGTAAAAGATATATTTTGCGATTGGTTGCATGCGTTCTTTTGGCGCTTTCAGGTATTCCTTTGATGTTAGTAGTTGGAGGACTTGGCATTTTGGTTATTGCATTTGGAATATACCTTTTCACGTATTATTATGGTGATAAAAATGCGGAGTATGAGTATTCATTGACAAATGGAAGCGTTGAAATTGCGGTGATTTACAATTTGAGTAGACGTAAAGATTTGATGCAGTTTGATATGAGTAATGTCTCGATGGTGGTTCCTGCAGGTTCTAATCGAATCAGCAATAAAAAGTTTACAAAAGTATATGATTTTTCATCAAGAATGCCAGACAGTCATGCGATTTCATTGGTGGTAGAAGAGGATGATAAAAAGAAGTTAGTCATTTTAGAGCCAAATGAAAAGGCAATGGAGCATATTAAACAGCATGCAAAACATAAATGCTATGATTTGTAGGAGTATTGTATGAGAAATAATATAGTACTGATTGGAATGCCAAGCTGCGGGAAAAGTACGATTGGTGTTGTACTGGCAAAGGTACTTGGCTATCGGTTTTTAGATTCAGACTTGGTGATTCAGGAACAGACTGGAAAATTGCTTTGTGAACTGATTGAGGAACATGGATTAGACGGATTTAATGCAATTGAAAACGATGTGAATGCTTCCCTTTGTTGTGAGCGTTGTGTAATTGCGACAGGAGGTAGTGTAATCTATGGTAAAAAGGCAATGGAACATTTGAAAGAAATCGGGTTGGTCGTGTATATCAATCTGTCATTATCAACATTGATAGAACGGATTGGTGATTTGACATCAAGAGGTGTAGCAATCCGTGATGACCAAAGCTTTGAAGATTTATATTTGGAAAGAAAGCCGTTATATGAAACATATGCGGATGTAATTGTGGATGCAGACGATTTGAGTATCCGTGAATTGGTTGCTGTATTGAAGGAAAAAATATCATTTGTATTGCAAAACGAACGAGATGTGGTAAACTAATCAAGGAAATAAATGAAATTTATATAAAAAAGGAGATGTAGTATGAGTAAAAAACCAGTTGTTTTAATGGTACTTGATGGTTATGGTTTGAATGACAAAACAGAGGGTAATGCTATTGCAATGGCAAATACTCCTGTTATGGACAAGTTAATGGCAGAATGTCCATTTGTTCCAGGTAATGCGTCAGGATTATCTGTAGGACTTCCAGATGGTCAGATGGGAAATTCTGAGGTTGGACATATGAATATTGGTGCTGGAAGAATTATTTATCAGGATTTAACTTCGATTACAAAAGCAATTGAAGATGGTGATTTCTTTGAAAATGAAGCACTTTTAACTGCAATTGAGAATTGTAAGAAGAATAATTCAGATCTCCATTTATGGGGATTATTATCAGATGGTGGTGTGCATAGTCATATCACACATTTATATGGTATTTTAGAGCTTTGTAAAAAACAGGGACTTAGCAATGTGTATGTACATCCATTTTTAGATGGTAGAGATACACCTCCAGCTTCTGGTAAAGACTATGTATCACAGTTAGTTGATAAGATGAACGAGATTGGTGTAGGTAAGGTAGCTTCTTTACATGGTCGTTATTATGCAATGGATCGTGATAATCGTTGGGATCGTGTAGAAAAGGCATATGCTGCATTGGTATATGGTGAAGGTGAGCAGGCAACTGATGCTGTAGAGGCTATGCAGGCATCATATGACAAAGAAGTGACAGATGAGTTTGTACTTCCAACTGTGATTATGGATGGTGATAAGCCACTTGCAACTGTAAAAGACAATGATTCTGTTATTTTCTTCAATTTCCGTCCAGACCGTGCAAGAGAAATCACAAGAGCATTCTGTGATGATGCATTTGATGGTTTTGAGAGAAAGAATGGAAGAGTAAATGTTACTTATGTTTGCTTCAAGGATTATGATGAGTCCATTCCAAATAAAGTAATTGCATTCAAAAAGCAGTCAATTGAAAATACATTTGGTGAATATCTCGCAAAAATGGGTAAAAAGCAGTTAAGACTTGCTGAAACAGAGAAGTATGCACACGTTACATTCTTCTTTAATGGTGGTATTGAGGAGCCAAATAAGGACGAGGATAGAACTTTAGTAAAATCACCATCTGTTGCTACTTATGATTTACAGCCAGAGATGAGTGCGCCTGAGGTTGGCGAGAAGTTAGATGCTGCAATTACAAGTGGTGAGTATGATGTTATTATCATCAATTTTGCAAATCCAGATATGGTTGGTCACACAGGTGTGATTCCGGCAGCAGTTCAGGCTGTAGAGAGAATCGATGCGTGTGTTGGTTCAGCAGTAGAGGCTGTTAAGAAAGTTGATGGTGTATTGTTCATCTGTGCAGATCATGGTAATGCTGAAAAGATGATTGATTATGAAACAGGTAACCCTCACACCGCGCATACAACAAATCCAGTTCCATTTATTTTAGTAAATTATGGTGATGTGAAGTTACGTGAAGGCGGATGTCTTGCAGATATTGCACCAACATTATTAGATATTATGGAATTACCTCAGCCTGCAGAGATGACAGGAAAGAGCTTAATTGTAAAATAGTACAATTGGATAAATCTGAAAAAAGAGACTGCGAAAGTGGTCTCTTTTTTTGACTTTTTATAGCTTTGTGATGTATAGTAATGTTAAAATGAGAAAAGACTATATATAGTATAAAAATAGAGAAATCATGAAAAAACTACAAATAGTGCTTGTTTTTATGAAAACACTGTGATACAATGTCATTCAGTGAGTTTTTGTGGAGAATCGAAAACTTAGTTTGAGCATAGGAGGTGTTTTGGAATGAAGACAGCGTTAACAGTTATTTTTATTATAGTTTGTGCAATTATTTGTTTCTTAGTATTATGCCAGGAATCGAAAGATAACGGTTTGGGAAGTTTAGCAGGCGGTACATCATCTGCTGACACATACTGGAGCAAGAACAAAGGTCGTTCGAAAGAGGGAATGCTTGTTTTAGCAACATCGATTGCAGTTGCAATCTTCTTGTTACTAGCTCTATTGATTAGTTCTAAATTTGTTAATTAGTATGATAGCTGCTGCATAATTTTGTAGCAGCTTTTTTCTTTATTGCAACAGAAAATGGCTTGATTGTAAAGGAGAGAGAATATGTCTGATTATGAAAAACGAAAAAAACGAATACTTGAAGTAATCTGTGATAAACACTACAAGCCATTAAAACAGAAAGAATTGGCATTTTTACTTCAGGTTGAACCAGAAGATCGAGAAGAATTTCGGAATATATTGGCGGAATTGGTGAAGGAAGGGAAGGTACTTCTTACCAAAAGAGGAAAATACCAGTCATTATCTGATGTATCCAAGATTGGAACATTTATTGGTCATCAGAAAGGATTTGGGTTTGTAACAGTTGAGGGGGAGGAAGAAGATTATTTTATCCCAGATTATGCTGTGTACGGGGCGATGAATAATGACAAGGTTATGATTAAGATTACAAATGCTCCAATTGGAAAGCGTAAAGAGGCACAGGTTGTAAAGGTGTTAGAGCATGGAAATGATACTGTAGTTGGTTATTTTCAAAAAAGTAAAAAGTATGGTTTTGTAATTCCGGATGATCGTAAATTATCAGAGGATATATTTGTTTCTGCTAAAAATAGTATGGGAGCGGTGACGGGTCATAAAGTAGTTGTAAAAATCACACAGTTTGCAACAAAAGAGAAAAAAGCTGAAGGTAAAGTTGTTGAAATTCTTGGACATGTAAATGATCCTGGAACAGATATTTTATCTATTGTGCGTGCGTTTAATCTTCCGGCTGAGTTTCCAACAAAGGTTATGGATGAGTTGGAACGAATTCCAGATTGTGTGTTAGAGACCGACATAGAAAATCGTTTAGACTTGCGTGATTGGAAAACGGTAACAATTGATGGGGAGGATGCTAAGGATTTGGACGATGCCATTACTTTGACCAAAGGGCAGAATAGTTATCAGTTGGGTGTGCATATTGCGGATGTAACCCATTATGTAAAGGAATACTCTGCGTTGGATAAAGAGGCACTTACAAGAGGGACGAGTGTGTATTTGGTGGACCGTGTAATTCCGATGCTTCCACATAAATTATCAAATGGAATATGTTCTTTGAATGCCGGAGAAGATCGTTTGGCATTATCCTGCATTATGGATATTGATGATCAGGGACGTGTGATTGGTCATAAGATTGCTGAGACTGTGATTCATGTAGATCGTAGGATGAGTTATACGCAGGTAGATGAAATCTTAAAGAGTAATGCGATTCAAACAGGAAAATGTTATGATGGTATTGATTATAGTGAAGAACATGATGAGGAAGTAAATACATCAATTCTTGATGAATATAAGGATTTTGTATCGTTTTTTGAAGATATGAAACAGTTATCGGATATTTTGAGAAAAAGAAGAATGGATCGTGGTTCTGTTGATTTTGATTTTTCGGAGTCAAAGATTTTGTTGACAGAGGACGGTATTCCGGTGGAAATCGGTCCATATGATCGTAATCCTGCACATAAAATTATTGAAGATTTTATGTTGATGGCAAATGAAACGATTGCGGAGGATTATTATTGGCAGGAACTTCCATTTGAGTTTCGAGTACATGGAGAGCCGGATCCTGAGAAAGTCGAAAAACTTAGTACCATGATTGCTGGATTTGGTTATTATTTTAAGTCGAATGGGGATAACATTCATCCAAAGGAATTCCAAAAGCTTTTAAAGAACATAGAGGGAACACCTGAGGAAGGGTTTATCAGTCGAATGACTTTGCGAACGATGCAGCAGGCAAGATATGCTACGGAATGTAGTGGACACTTTGGCTTGGCAGCAAAATATTATTGTCATTTCACTTCGCCGATTCGTCGATATCCAGATTTACAAATTCATCGAATTATTAAGGAGAATTTGAATGGTAAATTGAATGGACGTCGTTTGGAACATTATGATCATTTGTTACCAGCTGTTGCAGAATCCAATTCTAAAAATGAAAGACGTGCACAGGAAGCGGAGCGTGAAGTAGAAAAACTCAAAAAAGTACAATATATGAGTAAGAGAATTGGTGAATGTTTTGAAGGTATTATTTCAGGTGTGACAGCATATGGTTTATATGTAGAATTGCCAAATACCATAGAGGGCATGGTTCGAATTCATACGATTCCGGATGATTTTTATATTTATGATGAATCAAATATGTTATTAATGGGACGTGAAAGTGGAAAGCAGTATAAAATGGGGCAAAACGTGCGAATTAAAGTTGTAAGTGTAGATAAATTAATGCGTACGATTGATTTTGAATTGGAGGAAGAGGAGATATGCCAAAACAAAAAGGAGAACGTTTGATTGCAAATAATAAAAAAGCATATTTTGACTATTTCATAGATGAAAAGTATGAAGCAGGGATTGAATTACATGGAACAGAAGTAAAATCTCTTCGTATGGGTCACTGTAGTATTAAGGAATCATTTGTTGCGGTTGAGAATGGAGAGGTGATAATACGGCAAATGCATATTTCACCATATGAAAAAGGAAACATTTTTAATAAAGATCCATTAAGACCAAGAAAATTATTGCTTCATCGTTATGAAATTAATAAAATTATGGGACAGGCAAAGCTAAAAGGATATACGATTGTTCCGTTAAAAGTATATTTTAAAGATAGTTTGGTTAAAATTGAAATAGGTTTGGCAAGAGGTAAAAAGCTCTATGACAAACGAGCAGATATTGCGAAGAAGGATATGAAAAGAGAAGCAGAGAAAGATTTCAAAATTCGAAATTTGGGCTGAATCTGTTCACAAAATTTTCGGTTTTCTTTTTGTAGGAAATGTGGTAATCTATACAAAGGAAGATGAGCAATATGGGAGGATATTATGAGCCAGGCAAAAGTAGAACAACATAAGTATGAAAAAAAGAATCGAAAAAGATTGGAAAAACAGCGTAAAACAAAGCTGGCATTAAAGTGTATTGTGGCTGCACTCATTATAGGAGCAATCATAGGTGTACCTTTGGGTATCAATTATTATCGTAGTATACCGAATTTTGTAGGAGATTCTACTCTTTCTGCATTTGTATCAAACTATATAAAAGAAGCGCATTCAGCGGATATTCCAGAGTTTTCTAATCAGGAAGATTCTGAAAAATAAATCTGATAGAATCAGAACAACCAGGGCTTGTACTGGTTTCGACGGGGATTTAGAAATTGCGGAAGCCATTGATGGACCAGGACCATCTAAAAACTTGGAATTAAATATAAACGCAGACAATAAGTTAGCGTACGCTGCCTAGTGGCAGCTGTCTTACCTAAGTTGACTCACGGCTTAGGATAAGGCATCAAAACAGTGGGGAACTTTGGCAGGAAAGCTTTGACTTGTCAAAAGATTTATGAAGCTACTAAGGGCATTTGCCTGTCGTTTGGCGAATGTCTGAGGGAATGTCTATAAAGCGACTGTAATGGGAGATGTCGTGATGGAAGAGTCTTCGGACAGGGGTTCGATTCCCCTCAGGTCCATTTCTTGTAAGAAAGAGGATGCCAACATTGTTGGAATGAGAAATGACGATTGATACAAAGAGGCTGTTGCACAATGTTTTGTGTAATGGCCTCTTTGTATGAGTAGATTTGTTGAAAGGAGAGGAATATGGAACAGCAATCATTGATTGTAGAGGGGTTTGTGTTTCCGAGTTATAAAGAGGCACAGATCGCGTTAAAAGAGAAAAAGAATATTGATGCAATTCGGGAGAGAATGCCTCTTCAGGATGCAAATGCTTGTTATGATTTATATACAAAATTAATTGAACGAGATGTGTTTCATACATTGGTAGGATATAGTTTTTTGGCTGAATTACGCCGTCATCTTGTGGTAGATTTTGGTTATTCTGAAGAAGATATTACAACTGTAGTTTTGCCAAAAAGAATGGAGTATGACAAAGTGCAGGAATTAAATCAAGGTGTGTTAAAGTCCAAATTGGAAAAGTCAATGCATACAACAACAAGATTGAAAATTATTATTTTTGCACTTGTTTTTGTGGTGTTTGCAATGTTTGTAATTGCAGCGATTAATCCGAATACAGGCTATATCAATACAGAAAATAAGGTGTTAAATAAATATGCAGCCTGGCAGGAAGAATTGGAACAGCGAGAAAAAGTAATTAAGGAAAAAGAAGAAGAGTTAAATATAAATGATTTGCAGTAGGTCACATTTTTAACATATTTATGCATTACAATGAGAGAAAGAAATATACAATATGTGACGAGGTGAGAATATGAACCGAATAAAAATATTAGTTGTAGACGATGAAAGTCGTATGCGTAAATTGGTAAAAGATTTTTTGCTGAAGAATGATTATGATGTGTTGGAGGCTCAAAATGGAGAAGAGGCAGTTGATATTTTCATTGAGAATAAGGACATTGCACTGATTATTCTTGATGTGATGATGCCTAAAATGGATGGGTGGCAAGCGTGCAAGGAGATTCGTAGTCTTTCCAATGTACCTATTATTATGCTTACAGCAAAGACAAGTGAACGAGATGAGTTATTGGGATTTGAACTAGGAGTGGATGAATATATTTCGAAACCGTTTAGTCCGAAAATATTGGTGGCTCGAGTAGAGGCTATATTGCGAAGAACGTCTAATGTTGCGACGACTGAAAAATTTCAGGCTGGCGATATTGAACTAGATATTGCTGCACATACGGTAATGGTAAAAGGCCAGGAGGTTGAGTTAAGCTTTAAAGAATTTGAATTATTGAATTATTTCTTTATGAATCAGGGAGTTGCATTGTCTCGTGAAAAAATACTCAACAATGTGTGGAATTATGATTATTTTGGTGATGCAAGAACGATTGATACCCACGTTAAAAAATTGCGAAATAAATTAGGTTCATGTGGAGATTATATAAAAACAATTTGGGGTATGGGATATAAATTTGATATTGATTAATATTCTGATATGAGTTGGAGAAAAAAATGATTAGCCGATACAAACATTCATTGAGATTTAAATTAACAATGTTATTAATGGTCATGATGGTGTTGACGATTTTTGGATCGCTAGCAGTTACAAAGCTGTTCGCAAGAAATTACTTTTTACAGGAATTACAAAATCGAATGCGAAATATGTATAATAATATTAATCAAGTATTTATGATTGATGGCATATCCGAAAGAGAAATAAAAGCAGCATTGTCTGAACTGGCAGCAAAAGATGAAATTAATATATTTGTTTTGCAAGTAGATGAACAGGGAAATAAAAGAATATACAGTAGTACCAATGAAGAAAGCCAAATGAGAGCTAGCATGCAAGCCATTGCACAGTTGCTAGAGGGTAAAAATGAAGATGAAGTAGAGAATTTGTTTACAGAAAATGAAGAGGGATATTCTATTTTTCATCAAAATTATGATAAAGATATGAATGCGACATTTTATGATTTGTTGGGTGTTTTGGATGACGGAAGTCTGGTTGCTTTAAGATCTTCAGCAACAAGATTTGATGAAAGTGTGATTGCTACTATGCATTTGTTTAGCAGAGTGACTATTGTGGTTATTATTGTTGGCGGTTTTGCTATGTTTTGGGTGAGTAGCTATTATGTAAAACCAATTCACGATATGGCTGTTGTAGCAAAAAGAATGGCAAGGTTGGATTTTGATGCGAAAGTAAATGCACGTTCCAAAGATGAAATTGGTGAGTTAGGAGAGTGTTTTAATTCCATGTCAAAGGAATTAGAGGCTACCATTTCACAGCTAAAGACAGCGAATGCGAAATTGACAAGAGATATTGAAAGAAAAACACAGATTGACGAAATGCGAAAGGAATTTCTATCCCATGTTTCGCATGAGTTAAAAACACCGATTGCTTTGATTCAGGGATATGCGGAGGGATTGAAGGAAAATATATCGGATGATGTTGAGAGTAGAGAGTTTTATTGTGAGGTTATCATGGATGAAGCGAATCGAATGAATACCATGGTTAAGAAGCTACTTACATTAAATGAGCTAGAATTCGGCGATGATAAAGTATCTTTTGAACGATTTGATCTTGTGGAATTGATAAAAAATATTAATGAATCCTCAGATATTCTTTTACAGCAAAATGATGTTAATCTGATATTTGAACAAGAAGTGCCTGTATTTGTATGGGCAGATGAATTTATGATAGAAGAAGTTTATACCAATTATTTAACGAACGCGATTCATTATGCAAACACAGAAAGTGATGTAGTAATTTCAATGGAGAGTGAGGATGGAATTGTTCGAATTAATGTGTTTAATGAAGGTCCGAATATAGCAGAAGAGGAACTTGAAAAAATATGGGTGAAGTTTTATAAGGTGGACAAGGCTCGGACGAGAGAATATGGAGGAAGTGGTGTTGGCTTGTCGATTGTTGCCGCAACGATGAAACAGCATGGAAGAAAGTTTGGAGCATACAATAAAGATAATGGTGTGGTATTCTATTTTGAATTAGAATTGGCGTAATAAAGCGTTTGTAATTCGAATGAAAAATGTTGAAGTTATCTGTATTTCGTGGTAAAATATCGTTATATAGTTGCAGAGGAATTGAGGGGAGACTATGACAGATAAAGTGAAGTATATTGCTTTTTTTTGTGTGTTAGGTCTGTTGCTTACTGGATGCAATGATGTTGTGGATTTGACGGATGAACAGTCGAATTTGATTTCTGAATATGCAGCACAATTGTTATTGAAATATGACCGTTATTTTGATGATCGTATATCGGATGGGGAATATCAGATAAAGCTTACGAATGATGAGCAATCTGAGGAGCTTACCCAGGGAGTTACAACAACAGAAATGGTGACGGAAGCGTTAACAGAAACTACGACAGAACAGCAAACGGAAGAGATTACCACGGAATCTAATGATAGAAGTGAAGTGGATTCACAACAACAGACAACTGTAGTGGGACAAGAAGGCGATATTGCGAAAATTGCAGGAATAAAAGGTGCTTCCATTGTTTATAAGGACTTTTTAGTTACGAAACAATATCCGGCAATTGATGAGGATGGTAAGTTTATATATTTGGAAGCGTCTAGGGGGTATTCACTTTTAGTTGTGCGTTTTCGAGTAAAAAACACAACGGATAATAATATCGATATTTCATTGATTGATAGTGGGATTGATTATCGAGTTGTTTGTAATGATAAGAATGCAGCGAATCCGATGTTGACAATCTTAATGGATGATTTGGGAACGTTGGAAACAACGGTAAAACCGAATGAGGAACAGGAAGCTGTATTGGTATTTCAGATAGCCGATTCCATGAAAAAATCTATGGATTCGATAGAGTTAAAGGTGAAATATAATGATGCGGACAATGTGATAAAGATAAAATAGGGGGGCTTAATTATGGACACAAATATCTTATTGGAAAGCGGAACAAATGAACTTGAAGTTTTGGAATTTGTGATTGCAGGGAATCATTACGGAATTAATGTTGCAAAGGTTAGAGAGATACTAACAGCAACACATATTACTCCGATTCCGAATTCACACCCATGTATAGAAGGTATTTTTATGCCAAGAGAAGATATTATCACGGTTATTGATTTGCCTAAAGCATTGGGATTTGTAACACATGCTATGTCAGAAGAAAAAATGCTGATTGTTACTAATTTCAATAATTTAAATATTGCATTTGCGGTAGATCAGGTATTAGGTATTCATCGTGTTTCATGGCAGGATATTGTGAAGCCAGACGCAACTGTGAATGCTCCAGGTGTCGGAATTGCAACAGGTATTATCAAAAAGCTAGATTCGTTGATTATTGTATTGGATTTCGAGCGTATTGTAGAAGATATTTGTCCTGAAACAAGCTTGAAGGTATCTGAATTGGCAGCATTAGGAGAAAGAGAGCGTAATAATGTACCAATTATTATTGCAGAAGATTCCCCAATGCTTCAGCGTTTGATTTCTGATTCGTTAACAAAATCAGGTTACACCAATTTGAAATTGTTCTCAAATGGTCAGGAAGCATGGGATTGCTTATCAGAGTTGAAGAAAAACAATGGTGTTGACTATGGTGTGAAAGTTATTATTACAGATATTGAGATGCCACAGATGGATGGTCATCGCTTGATTCGCTTGGTTCGTGATGATGATGCGTTTAAAAATATTCCAGTTGTTATTTTCTCTTCATTGATTAATGATGATATGAAACGTAAGGGTGAGAAATTAGGTGCAGATGTACAGATATCAAAACCAGAGATTGCAAAATTAGTTTCATGTATTGATGAGCTTGTTGTTAAAAATAATTCTGAAGAATAATGAAATACGAGAAGCTACCGTTTGACATGTGTTCATTCGGTAGCTTTTCTTTTTTTTTGAGAAGGTTTGTTATTGATAGGATTATCTGTTTGTTTCTTGTTAAAATAGAAAAGGTGTGTTACAATGAATAAGTATGTTTATTACGATGAAGAGGTGTTTTTATGGACGAGAATTATCTTGACAATCTTTTGAACGAGTTTTCGTTAGATAAAGAGATTGACCATAAAATTGAAGATGAGTTAGATAGTCAAATTCAGAGAGAAAAACGCGTAAGATTAGAGGAACAGGAATACGATAAAGAGTTGGATTTTGACTTAGATATAGAAAGAGAGTCATCGCAGATTGATGACGCATTTGACATGCAATTTTCTGAGGAGCAAATGGAGGAATTGGATGCGTTAGATGAGTTGGCGGATTTAGATATTGGTGATTTGGATTTTTCGGATATTGATTTTGATGATGTAGATATTACCAATATAGATAACCTCAAAGATGATGATTTTGATAATTTGATTAAGGATTTTGAGGGTGATTTGGAAATAGATGGATTTTTTCGTGAGGAAAATGAAGAAGATCTAAAACAAGAAGAAACTGTACAAGCGTCTGTTGCAGATGAAATGGAAAATGTTTATATGGAGGAGGAAACCTCATCGGATGATTTTAGTCAAATAGATGAGGATTCTCAGACATTGCAGGAAAGTGCTGATGCATTTGATTCCTATAATCAGATGGATGAAGTTGCAAGTGAGAGCGAGAGCCTGAATGAAGATACATTCAATGCAGATGCTTTTTTAGATAGTTTATTAGAAGAGTCTGAGAGTGAGCAACCAGTAGCGAAAGAATCAAATGAGCAGTCTGCCACAGATTCAGTTGAATCTGTAAATCGAGATGATATGGTTGTGGATCAGTATTCGGATGCAGCCTCGTTAGAAGAATTGTTTGAAAAAGTGCAGGGGAAATCTGATGGTTCTGGTCAGGAACCGGCAGAGCAGGAAGAATTAATGAGTTTAGACGACTTTGATGATTTGGATAGTTTGGCTGAAATGGCAGAGCAACCAGTTGCACAAACCGATTCGTCACAAAATGGCGGAGAAGATTTAGATGACCTTCTATCATTGCTAGACATGGATGAAGAGACTTCAAAGGGTGATAATCATAGTACACAAGAAAGTGAGACGCAGTCAGTAAGTGAGGATTTAACAGGTGTATCAAGCGGTGGAACACAGGGAAAGGCATCTGATGAAAAGAAAAAAAGAAGTTTTTGGCAGATTTTATTTGGTGATTCGGATGATGATGATGATGAAATTTCAGAAGAAGAGCTTGAGGCGATAGCAGCGAAGAAAGCAGAAAAGAAAGCAAAAAAAGAAGCTGCAAAGGCTGTAAAAAAAGAAAAAGACGAGAACAAAAAGGCTAAAAAATCGCTAGAAAATGATAAAAAGAAAAAACTGGCGGCAGAGAAGAAGAAACAAAAGGATGAACTAAAGAAACAGAAAAAAGCAAAGGAAGCAGCGGAGGCTGAACCAGAAAAGAAATTGAATAAGCCAATGGTGATGTTCGTGTTTACATTCTTTTTGGGCGGTGTATTTTTGTTTTATATTTCAACTACGAATTTTAGTTATACACAGGCGATAAAAAAGGCGGCAGATTATTTTTCGAGACAAAAATATCGATATGCTTATGATGAGATTGTTGGTGTAGATGTAAAAGAAAAAGATATGGAGCTGAAAGATCGAATCTATACGGTTATGTATGTTGAACGATTATATGAGGCTTATAATAATAATCATTCTTTGGGATATGAAGAACGTGCATTGGATTCATTGCTTCGTGGAGTGAGCAAATATTATGAACACTATGATGAGGCGCAGGAATTAGGTATCGTGAAAGATATTGATTATTCATTTAGTCAGATACAGCAGGTGTTGATGGATGAATATGGGATAACGGTCGAACAGGCTGTGGCAATAAATGCACTTGATAATGCAAGTTATGTAACAACAATAGAAGAATATGTAGCAGGTAACGGGCATACAGAGGATAATGAACAGAATGTGAATTTACCAGATGCAGAGCAAATGAAACAGGAAGATATAGAGGAAGTGAATGAATGATAGCAATACTTGATTATGATGCAGGAAATATTAAGAGTGTAGAGAAGGCAATACAGTATCTTGGACAGGAAGCAGTTATTACAAGAGATCGTGACACAATTTTGCAGTGTGATAAGGTTATTTTGCCAGGTGTAGGTAGTTTTGGCGATGCGATGGAGAAGATTAAAAAATATGGTCTAGATCAGGTGATTTATGAAGTGATTGAGCGTGGGACTCCATTTTTGGGTATTTGTCTCGGATTACAATTATTATACGAAAGTAGTGATGAGTCGCCAGGTGTTGCAGGACTTGGCGTATTGAAGGGTACTATTAATCGAATTCCAGAGGGGGATGGATTGAAAATTCCTCATATGGGATGGAATTCGTTGAAGGTTAAGCCGGATGCTACATTGTTTAGAGGAATTGAGGAAAATCCATATGTCTATTTTGTTCATTCTTATTATTTAAAAGCAGAAGATGAGAATGAAGTTGCAGCGACTACAGAGTATTCTACATTGATTCATGCAAGTGTTGAGAAAGACAATATATTTGCTTGTCAGTTTCATCCTGAAAAAAGTAGTGAAGTTGGACTTAAGATATTACGTAATTTTATTTCCTTAGAATCTCTACAGAAGGAGGAACAATAAATGCATACAAAAAGAATAATTCCATGTCTTGATGTAACAGGAGGACGTGTTGTAAAAGGTATTAATTTTGTGAATTTGAGAGATGCTGGTGATCCTGTTGAGGTTGCTAAGGCATATGATAAAGCTGGAGCAGATGAGTTAGTATTTTTAGATATTACTGCGTCTAGCGATGCAAGAAATATTGTAATTGATATGGTTAGACGTGTTGCAGAAACTGTTTTTATTCCATTTACTGTAGGAGGTGGAATCCGTACAGTAGAGGATTTTAAGGTGATTTTGAGAGAGGGTGCCGATAAGATTTCTATTAATTCCTCTGCGATTAATACGCCACAGTTAATCAGTGATGCAGCAGATAAATTTGGTAGTCAGTGTGTTGTTGTTGCGATTGACGCAAAACGTCGAGCTGATGGTTCGGGATGGAATGTATATAAAAATGGTGGAAGAATTGACGTTGGACTAGATGCTGTGGAATGGGCTATGAAAGCTGAAAAAATGGGTGCTGGTGAAATTCTTCTAACGAGTATGGATTGTGATGGTACGAAGGCGGGGTACGACATTGCATTGACTAAAATGATAAGTGAAAATGTTTCGATTCCCGTGATTGCTTCGGGTGGAGCTGGAACAAAAGAACATTTTTATGATGCTTTAACGGAAGGAAAAGCTGATGCAGCACTAGCGGCTTCTTTATTTCATTATAAGGAGCTTGAGATTGTAGATTTGAAGAAATATTTACAAGAAAAAGACGTATCAGTCAGACTATAAGATGATAAAGATTAAGGAAAATAGCCTGTCAGTAAATGAATATTTAGAAATTCGAAAACAGGTAGGATGGAAGTGTTTACAATTGGAACAGGCCCAAAGAGCACTTGATCATAGCTTGTATATTGTATCCGCATATGAGGATAATAATCTTGTTGCGATGGGAAGAATTGTTGGTGACGGAGCAGTTATTTGCTATGTACAGGATTTAATTGTGATACCATCACATCAAGGAACAGGAATTGGCTCTACAGTTTTGAAATGTTTAATCAAGTTTGTAGAGGATATGCGCCTTGAGAATAGTGAAATGATGCTTTGTCTTATGTGTGCAAAGGGGAGAGAACCTTTTTATGAAAAGCATGGATTTTTGGCTAGACCTACAGATGCATTAGGTCCAGGAATGATCCAATATTTGAAGGATGAGTAGAAAGGTGATTTAAGATGTTTATGAGAAATAACAAATTTAATAAAATGGTAATTTCGTTTTTGGTTGCGTTAACCATGATGATTGGTTGTGTTGGCTGTAAAGGAAAGCCAGATGAAAATGGATCCATGAAATCCGATGATGGAAGAAGCTATGGTGGAACTATCTATGTTGATGAGGGCAATGAAGCTGAAACAGCTTTTTTTCATGTAAAGGTGGATGAGGCTTATTGTTATGACACCTATCAGTTTGAAGATGGATTGTATCAGGCTGATCAGGGAATGGCATATGTTGTTTTAAAATTAACGATTCGTAATACTTATGGAAAGGATTTACCGATGAGTATCACGGATTTCATTTTGGATTTTGAGGGAAATGAAGAAAAAAATGTGGTTACGGGATATGGCAAGACGGAATTAAAAGATGAACAGTATATGGACAATTTATTTACTTTGAAACAAGGAGAGAGTATATCAAAATACGTAATGTACACAGTAAAGAAAAAGGATGCATACACATTAAAATATACAGAGTTTTATGAGGATCAGCTAGAGGGAGATACTTTTTGTATTGCGGTAACACCTAAGAAAAAGTAATGGAGTTTGGCAATTATTTCTGTTTTTTGAATATAATGATAAAAAAGCGTATTGGTAAGACAAATGGATATGGAATATGAGTATGAAGAAAGACAGAAAAAGCCTTTTGGATGTAGAGGGTATGTACATGTGATTGAAGATGGAGATACCTTGTATAAATTAGCAAAAAAGTATGATGTAAAATTATTTGATATTATGCGATTAAATCCTTATGTAAATGTATATAATTTGCAAATAGGAGATGAACTTTGTATTCCAACGATGCCAAGTCGTCCGGAAAAAACATATGTAGTAAATGACGGAGACACGTTGGGACAGATATTGAAAGCATTTTCGCTTCCGTTTGATACCTTGGTAAAATATAACAAGACATTGTTAGATGTAGAGTTGCCAGAAGGACTCATTCTTAGTGTTCCTTTGGCAATGCCAAGAGAAAATGATGTAACATCAGAAGAGATGTAACGATTTATATGTAAAAAAATACAAGCAGGTGCCAGGATTGATGTGCACCTGCAAATAAAAATAAGGGATGAGACAAAGATATGGATTTGATGACAAAACTTGAAAGAAAATTTGGAAAGCATTCAATTCCCAACTTGACAGTGATATTGATATCAGGATTCGTTTTGGGATATATGATAGAGATATTTGCACCAGAGGCGTTGCAAATACTAGCATTAAACCCTGCAAAGGTAATGCGAGGACAAGTATATCGATTGATTACATGGATTGTAATTCCGCCGTATGGAGCGAGTGTTTTTGTTATTATTACATTGTTTTTTTATTTTTCAATAGGGCGTACATTAGAACGAGTGCTTGGTGATTTTCGTTATACAGTATATATATTATCAGGTATTATATTTACTGATTTAGGTATTATGTTAACATATATAATCATGAAGATGATGGGAAAAGCTGCATATTTAGATATGTACTATTCATATGGATTGTTTGGTGCGTCAACATATTATTTGTGTATGAGTATGTTTTTAGCCTATGCATTTATGTTTCCAGAGAATCAGGTTTTGTTATACTTTTTTATTCCAGTAAAGATTAAATGGCTTGGATACTTAGATATAGCATATTTAATTGTAGAGTTTCTACGTTTTGGAATGATGGGTTATTATACAGGAATGGTTACGGTTGTAATGTCAGTATTTAATTTTATAATTTTTTATATTGCATCAAAAGGAAAAGGTCGTAGCCATTCAAAACGCAAACGCCAGTATAGAAGTCAGGTAAGACAAACACAGATTATGACAAGACATAAATGCGCAATTTGCGGACAAACAGAAGAAGACAATCCAGAGTTGGAATTTAGATATTGTTCACGTTGTAATGGTAATCATGAATATTGTCAAAATCATTTATTTACACATGAGCATAAAAAATAAAGGACTGCAAGGTGAAGGGATACGATATGAAAAAAGAAAACAGAGTGGCAATCAAAGATATTATGCAAAACACAAATTTGGAAAATAGTATACCAACTTATGGTAATGCGTATATAAATGCTTCTTATGAATATAGTTTGATTCGACTTTTATTGAATTATTATACAATGAAAGAAGTGGAGGATGAATTGGGAGCAGGTCATGATGCGTATTTAGCATTGGTTATGGAGGAAATTCATACTATTATATTTGAAGCATTTTTAACAAAGGAAAATACAACAGAGCATGAACGTTTAGTTAAAAAAATGGATGAGATGCGAAATGCAATGACAAAGAAAATGACAGTGTTAACAGCATATACGGATGCATTGCAGTTGTATGAATATGTGCTGAATCGAATTGAGTATGGAATAACAGGTGAGCAGATTGCAGTTGAAGAAAGTGCACTTGCAAGTAAGGTGTTCCAGTATCTTTTTTCAGATGTGGACAAGATGGTTGTGAACAGTAAAATACAAATGGTAACTGGTCAGTTACCAATTCGTATGACAAAGAACCGTTTTTTTGATTATTTAACAGATACATTAAATATTTATACTGGTTCTGATCAAACCTCTATAGATGATTTCGTGTCAATGTTAAAGTCTACTGCTTTATTGGAATTGCCAGAAGGATATGGCGTAGATTATAAGGAAATTGCAGATGTTATTCAGGTATTGGAGACAACGAATTATAAAATGCTGGATGCAAATGCGTTTGCTGCGATTATGGAACAGTTTTCATTTACCACGCAGCATTTAAGTGGGTTGGTTAGTAATTATTTGCTTGTTATGGAGATTATTAATAATCTTTATGCAGTATTGCTTGCAAAACCATTTGAAAATAGTCAAAATGAAAGTGTGGATGTATGCATTCAAATGATTCAGGGATTACATGATGCATATGTTACGGCTGGAGAGATTCCGGAATCTGTTGACGAAGGATTTGAGAAAATAGAGGGACGTCAGGAAGAATTAGGAGAAGATATCATGCAATATGAAAGTATATTGCCAGATGTTTTAGATGGACAAACAGAGATGATATCGTGGATGATGGCAGATGAAATTTTTTCAAAGCTTTCAGTGATTGCAAAATTATTATCCAACAGTATGTTTATTGACTTGGATCAGGATGAACAGACTGGTGAGTTTGCGGATACAGAGTATATTACAAAAAAACGTGATGAGCTGGTTGGATTGTTGACACAGTTCTTTGAACAGCATACAAAGGAAATGAATCGTGCTGTTATGGCTGCATTATTTTCGTGTATGCCAGTTTTGTTCAATTCGCAACAGGAGATTAAGGATTATATTGAGTATAGTTTGAATCATTGCAATAATGATAGTGAGTTGATGGCGTGTGCAAAAATATTAGAGGAAATGATGGCAGAATCATAATGTTTTGATTGGAACAGGGTGATAAAATGGAGATTCGATTTCACGAAAAACTATATAAAGATGGGATGTCGAATCGAAAAATTCGTACGATTCAAAGGATAGTAAAAAAAGGAAAGGTTCCGTTCCCCGTTTTTTTGATTACATTGCCAATTGGAAAACAAGGTATTTTAGAAGTATACTGGTATCCAGAACTTATGCAGACAGCATACAAAAAAATGGAGACTGAATTGGTTGTTGTAGGTATTGCAACGCAGCGAGCGCAGGCTTTTGAGTTAATAAGTTTGATGATTTCTGATGCGGTTGCAGATAATAATGATATTTCTGTAAAGGAATTTTTCGGGGAGTATTCATGATATTGTCAATATTAAAAGTAATTGGAATTATAATTTTAATTGTGTTAGCGCTCATTGTTTTAATACTTGGCATATTATTATTGGTTCCTGTAAGATATCGTTTTTCACTAAAATATGATGAAACATTAAATGGCAATGCTGATGTCAAATGGTTGCCAGTTTGGTTAAAGATTTTCGTTCAGATAGAGGAGAATCAATTGCGTTATACAGTTCGAATGTTTGGTGGTGTGATTTTAACAAATACCGAACAAAAGCTATCCTGGTTGGGAAAAAAGATTGCATCTAGTCAGGAAGTGCAGGAAGAAATTGATTTGCAGGAAGATAATCATGTTGAGCATGAGAACGATGTGCGAAAGGAAGAAATGGTTTCTTCAAAAGAGGAAATCGTGGAGCAAAAGGAAGTCGTAAATATACCAGAGACTGAACAGGGACAAGAGAAGCATGACGATAATTTGACAGAAAAAAAGAAGCAGAAAAGACGAACTTCTGATAAAAATAAGAAAAAGAAGATGTCTGATAAGATAAAGACTATAATTGAGCAGTTAAAACATATCAATGATAAAAAAGAAAAATTGCTAAAAGTGTATCGTTCAAAACGATTTTCAGTTGTAAAAAAAGACGTTATGCGATATTTAAAACAGCTTTTACGTGCGCTAAGACCAGATGTATTGGAGGGATATGTTCGCTTTGGATTAGATGATCCAGCAAGTACGGGAGAAATTTTTGGTGCACTTGCTATGGCACTGCCGTTATATTATAATTTTCTGGTACTAGAACCAGATTTTCAACAAAAGATATTACTTGGCAATCTGAAAGGAAAAGGAAAAATCCGATTGATTTCCATTGTAAAAGTGTTAATAAAGGTCATACTAAATAAAAACCTTATAAAAGTAACAAAAAGAGTAAAAACTATAGTAGAGATGTAGGAGGACAAAATAGTGGCAAATGATTTTAATACAACAGTAGGATCCTTGTTACAGGGGATGGATAAGTTTTTGACTACAAAAACTGTCGTAGGAGAACCAACACAAATAGGAGATACCATAATTTTACCACTTGTGGATGTTAGTTTTGGAGTGGGAGCTGGCGCATTTTCCAATGCAGAAAAAAATAATGGTGCTGGTGCATTGGGAGGAAAGATGACACCAAGTGCAGTTTTGGTAATTCAAAATGGACAGATTCGCTTAGTAAATGTTAAGAATCAGGATACTGTAACAAAGGTATTAGACATGGTTCCAGATGTTATTGAACGATTCCAAAGCAAAGGGAAAAATAATCAATCAGATGATGCAGTGGAAGAAGTAATATCTGAAATTACAAATCAGGAATAAAATAATTGTCAAAAAGAAAGCAAAACATGAATATACTATTTTATAGCAGGATAAAAGTGAGAGAATATGCAATGAAAAGAGTATGGGGTTTTGCTTTCTTTTGGTTTGCTGTTGGAATGATTGTTGATTATATTATGAAAGGATTTTGGAATTTTATAGTCGTGGTTTTCGCATTGATAATATCATATTTATTGTTTTGCAGGTGCTAAAAGGGCAAAAAAAAAGAACCAATCGGTTCTTCTTTTTTACTAATTAAGCTCTCTCAATCTTACCAGATCTCAAGCATGAAGTACAAACGTAAACTCTCTTTGGTGTGCCGTTAACAACTGCTTTCACCTTCTTAATGTTAGACTTCCACATCTTGTTAGATCTTCTATGAGAATGGCTCACCTGAATACCGAAATGAGCAGCTTTATCACATACTGAACACTTTGCCATGACTTGCACCTCCTTGAATAAATTAACCTATCGGTTTGCAACACGTCAATTCTAACAGAAGTGAATTCAAAATGCAAGCAAAAAATAAAAAAATGTTTCTTTTTTATTGAAATCATTGTATAATGGTTAAAAATTGGTTAATATATTTGAATATGGAGGAATCGATATGAAAATAGAATTAGAAAATGAGAATGGAGGCGTTGTAATTGAAAGCGAAGTAATCGCTCAATATGCAGGTCTTTCAGCTATTGAATGTTTTGGAATTGTTGGTATGGCAACAGTGAATATGAAGGATGGACTCGTAAAGCTTCTTAGAGGCGATAGTGTGTCTAAAGGTGTGAATGTATTGGTTGGCGAAAAGAATGATATCTCGATTGATTTTCATATTATTGTAGCTTATGGGGTAAGTATTTCAACAGTGGCTGAGAATTTGATGTCTACTGTTCGTTATAAAGTTGAAGAATTTACTGGTATGCAGGTTGAGAAAATTAATGTGTTTGTTGAAGGCGTACGAGTAATTGATTAGGAGGAACTATGAGTCAGTATATGAAGGTCGATGCCAAAGTATTACAATATGGTTTTTTGGCTGGTGCAAAAAGTCTTGAAAATAAGAAAGAATATATTAATGAATTGAATGTTTTCCCTGTTCCAGATGGTGATACAGGTACCAACATGACATTAACAATTACAGCAGCTGCAAAAGAAGTAGCGAATATTAAGGAGCCTACATTTGCGAATGTTACAAAGGCAATGGCGACAGGATCGTTGCGTGGTGCCAGAGGTAACTCTGGTGTTATTCTTTCACAGTTGATTCGTGGATTTTGTAAAGAGCTTGAAACAAAAGATGAGGTTGTGATGGAGGATGTCGCAGCTGCATTTAATCGAGCAGTTGCTACCGCATATAAAGCAGTTATGAAACCAAAGGAAGGTACGATTTTAACTGTTGCAAAAGGATTGGCAGAAAAAGCATCAGAATTAAGTACATCAGATAAGGATTTGGTTGTATTTGCGCAGGAAGTCTTGTCATATGGTAGAGATGTTTTAAATAAAACACCAGATATGTTACCAGTTTTGAAGGAGGCTGGGGTTGTAGATTCTGGCGGAGAGGGCTTGATGACCATTTTGGAAGGTGCTTTTGATGCATTGACTGGAAAGGTTACGTATGATTTTTCGAGTGGTTATGATGCATCTAATACGGATGTAAAGACTGCACCAGATAATTCAGGTTTAAGTAAATCAAACGCAGCAGGAATTGATCGAAAAGAGATTGATACATCACACATCAAATATGGTTATTGTACAGAGTTTATTATTATGATTGAGAATGAGTACAATAAGCAGATTGAAGAAGAATTTAAATCGTATTTGGAGTCGATTGGTGATTCGTTGGTGGTTGTTTCAGATGATGAGATTGTAAAGGTGCATGTGCATACAAATCATCCTGGACTCGCATTCGAAAGAGGATTGACATATGGTTCTTTGACAAGTATGAAAGTAGATAATATGCGTGAGGAACACCGTGAAAAAGTAATTATGGAAGCGGAAAAACTTGCACAGGAACAGGCAAAAGAACGTCAGGGAGCCAAGGTAGCTCACACAGAACCTGCTAATGAAGAACAGCCACAAAAAGAATATGGTTTTATTTCGGTTTCTGTAGGCGATGGTATGAATGATATATTCAAAGATTTAGGGGTAGATTATTTAATTGAAGGTGGACAGACGATGAATCCTAGTACAGAGGATATGCTGAATGCAATTGATCAGGTTCATGCGAAAACAATTTATATTTTACCAAATAATAAAAATATTATTCTTGCGGCAAATCAGGCGCAATCACTAGTGGAAGATAAGGAGATTATTGTTGTTCCTTCTAAAACTGCTCCACAGGGTGTTGCAGCTATGATTAGCTTTGACGCTTCTGCATCTGGAGAAGAGAATCTTGCAACGATGACGGAAGAGATGGGAAATGTCAAAACAGGTCAGGTCACATATGCAGTTAGAGATACAAGTATTGATGGAAAAGAAATCAATGCTGGTGATATTATGGGTATTGATGACGAAGGGATTCAAGCTGTATCAACAGATTTGTTAGCTGCAACGAAGGAATTACTTTCTCATATGGTAGATGATGATTCGGAGTTGATTAGTATTTATTATGGCGCTGATGTGAAAGAGGAAGATGCGAAAGCATTTGCAGAATATGTAGAGGATACGTATAGTGACTGTGATGTAGAATTTAATTATGGTGGACAGCCGATTTATTACTATATTTTATCAGTAGAATAATATTGGCAAACAAACTGGTATAAGATGACAAAATCCGAGATGAGAGGACAACATTGATTTGTATCCCTGTTTCGGATTTTTGTTTTGTGGATATGGAGAAACAGAGATGAGAATAGAAGATTCTGTAAACAGTATTAAAGGTGTTGGACCTAAAACAGCACAATTGTTTGAAAAAATGAAAATATTAAACATACAGGATTTGTTAAAGTTATATCCGCGTAACTATTTACGCTATGAGGAGCCGATTGACATTGCATTGGCGCAGGTTGGTGAACGGGTTGCTATTCGGGCATCCATTCAGTCGGAAGTGTCAATTAAAAAGGTGAGAAATTTAAAAATTGTTAGTTGTGTTGTAAAGGATGGTTCGGGTTCTGTAAAATTAACATGGTTTAATTCTCCTTTTTTAAAGCAGTTTTTTCGAATTGGACAAAGTTTTGTTTTTGTGGGAACGCTATCAGCAAAAGGTGCACAACTTACAATGGAGCACCCGGAGTATTATAAGATAGAACAATATAATATGCGAAAAGCATCGTTGCAACCAGTATATCCGTTAACAGAAGGCTTGAGTAATAAGTTAGTAACGAAGGCTGTTACAGGCGCGTTAGAGGTTTTAGATGAATTGCCGGACAATATTCCATTACAGGTTCGGGAAAAGTTTCAATTACTTCCTTTAAAACAGGCTATTTTGGGTGTTCATTTTCCGGATTCGTGGGATGCTATGTTGGAGTGTAGAAATCGTTTGGTTTTTGATGAGTTTTTTTCGTTTTTGGTAAAAATGCGTCAGATGAGACAGCATCGAATTAAAGAAGAAAATCATTTTGATATTCATGATTTTTCCAGTGTCAGGCGTTTTCTGGAACAATTACCATTTTCATTAACAGAAGGTCAAAAAAAGGCTGTTTCGGAAATACAAAGTGATTTGTCGGGAATGACAGTTATGAACCGTTTGATTCAGGGAGATGTTGGATCGGGAAAAACAGTAATTGCGGAAATTGCAATGTTGGCGGTTGTGAGCAATGGATATCAGGCAGCATTGATGGCACCTACAGAGGTATTGGCGATGCAACATTATGAGGGGATAAATAAAGATTTGGAGTCGTATGGTGTTTGTGTTGCTTTGCTATGCGGATCTACGAAACCCGCTGAAAAAAGAAAGATTTATGAACGATTACAGAGCGGGGAAATTGACATTGTAATTGGAACGCATGCATTGATACAGGAATGTGTGATTTACAATAATCTGGCATTGGTTGTTACAGATGAACAGCACCGCTTTGGCGTGCGTCAAAGAGAACGATTATCACACAAGGGAGAACAGCCACATGTGCTTGTTATGAGTGCAACGCCAATTCCAAGAACATTAGCAATTATTATGTATGGTGATTTGGATATTTCAGTTATAAAAGATGTGCCGGCTTGTCGAAAACCAATTAAGAATTGCGTGGTTGGTCCGAAATACCGTCCTACCGCATATAAATTTATGTTTGGACAAATACAAGAGGGACATCAGATTTATATCATTTGTCCCATGGTAGAGGCTAGCGAGAATGTTGAAGCAGAAAATGTAATAGAATACCGCGAAATGTTGTTAGAATATTTTCCGAGTTCTGTGAACATTGCATATTTACATGGAAAAATGTCACCAGATGAAAAAAATGATATTATGAGCCGATTTGCAAACAAAGAAATTGATATATTGGTATCAACAACTGTGATAGAGGTTGGAATTAATAATCCGAATGCAACCGTTATGATGATAGAAAATGCTGAGAAATTTGGACTAGCACAGTTACATCAGTTAAGAGGAAGAGTTGGGCGAGGGGATGCACAGTCTTATTGTATTATGCTTTGTGCATCAGATAAGAAGGAAGCCCTGGAACGTCTTGAAATACTAAATCAATCGAATGATGGATTTTATATTGCAAATGAGGATTTGAAAATGCGTGGTCCGGGTGATTTTTTTGGTGTTCGACAAAGCGGAGATATGATTTTCCAATTAGGGGATATATATAGTCATGCAGAAATCTTAAAGCAGGCAAATGAGGCAATTCAATTTTTAGAAAAACAACAATATTCGTTTGAAACAATAAGAGAACAGGAAAGTGTGGTTTTGTAGTGTAATATGTAGCGGAAGGCTTTTGCAAACAGTTTGTTTACTGTTTGTGAAAGCCTTCTAATGTCAAAAGAAATTAGTCGTTTGACATTTCACGTTCTTGAGCCTCAATCATTTTTTTGACCATGTGGCCACCAACGGAACCATTCTGATAAGAGGTTAAATCTCCATTATATCCATGTTTTAATGGGACACCCAATTCATCAGCAACTTCATACTTAAATCGATTTAGTGCACTTTGAGCATTTCTTTTTGTTTCGTTTTTCATGATATTCGTCTCCATTTCTTTTGAATTTATTTATAGAAACAACATAAATGTTGTAAAGATAGTATTTGTAGAAAATTAAAAAATAATCAAAACCAAAGGATTCTTTTTGTGAACAAAGAATGGCAGAATTGTAAAAAAATAGTTTGTGTGATATGATGGCGTTTAGAAATGCTATGGATTGGAAATAAAATGATGGAGGAAAATATGAAACGACAATTTGCTAAAATATATTTAATGGGCTCGCTGTTGTTATTTACGGGTATGTTGTATGGATGTGGAAATGCGAAAATAACTGAGATATCTGAAAATACAACGGCTATTTCTTCAGAGAATCAGAGAGAACAAAATGAAACGGAAGAAAAGACGACACAGGAACAGGAAATCGCAAAAACAGAAGATTATACCGTGTCAGTAAAAAATAGTAATTCATGGGAACAGGATGGTAAAGTATGTATACAATTTGAAGGAAGTATCCAAAATACTTCTTCGCAAAACGGGAAAGATTGGAAAGTAGTTGTTTCAGTACCAGATAATACAGAGATTAAGGACAGCTGGAATGGGAATTATGTAATCAAAGATAATCAGTTGCTCATTACACCAGTTGATTATAATAAAGAGATAGTAGCAAAATCAGAGGTGACATTTGGATTTATTTTAGCAAGTCCCAATGAATTTGAACCAGAACAGGTTGTTTTAACAATGCAGGAACAGACTTATGCAATGCAGGAACAAAATAAAGAAGATGAAAAAAAAGAAGCGGAAAAGTCGGAGCAGAGCAGTGAGGTAAA
Source organism: Eubacteriales bacterium (assembly GCA_030533405.1). Taxonomy (GTDB): domain Bacteria; phylum Bacillota; class Clostridia; order Lachnospirales; family Lachnospiraceae; genus CAG-590. Next base: position 8,051 of record JAUNJF010000028.1, on the reverse strand, counting down.
GATAGAAAAGACCGAGAAAAAAATTTCTAAGAAAGAAAAAGGTACACCAGTTAAGAATCATGGTGCACTTGCTGTAAAGGGAACGGATCTTGTGGATCAAAAAGGAAAAGCATACCAGTTAAAAGGTGTTTCTACACACGGATTGGCATGGTTCCCGGATTATGTTAACAAAGAAGCATTTGCTTCATTATCAGAATATGGTGTGAATGCGATACGTTTGGCAATGTATACGGCGGAGTATGGTGGATATTGTAATGGTGGAGATAAAGAAAAATTGAGAGCCTTAGTTGAACAGGGCGTAGATGCATGTACCGAACTTGGTATGTATGTGATTATTGATTGGCATATTTTAAGTGACAATGATCCAAATATTCACAAAGATGAAGCAAAACAATATTTTGATACAATGTCAAAAAAATATGCAGATAACAATAATGTAATTTATGAAATTTGTAATGAACCATGCAATGGAACAACCTGGGAACAGGTAAAATCCTATGCGGAGGAAGTGATTCCTGTAATTCGAAAAAATGATAAAAATGCGATTATCATTGTGGGAACTCCTAATTGGTCACAGGATGTTGATATTGCTTCACAAAATCCGATAAAAGGATATGAGAATATTATGTATGCAGTACATTTCTATGCATCAACGCATAAAGAGGAGATTCGAAATAAGGTAAAAAAAGCGCGTGAAAATGGTATTGCTGTCATTGTGAGTGAATGTAGTATTTGTGAAGCGTCCGGAAATGGCACAGTTGACTATCAAGAAGCAGAGAAATGGATGCAGATGATTCAGGAGAATAACATGAGCATGTTTGCGTGGAACTTAAGTAACAAAGATGAAAAGTCCTCTTTGTTAAAATCATCAGTAACCGCGGTAAATGGATTCGGAAAAGATGACTTTTCAGAGACAGGTATCTGGTTTATGGAACAATATAGCAAATAATAGCTGTGATAAAGGAAATGATTTACATAAAGTATTGACAATTCGTACTTTTTTAATAAAATAAAGTAGGAGTGACTGGTATGAGAGTAATTGCAGGAAAAGCAAGGCATTTAACATTGAAAACCCCACGGGGAATGGATACTAGACCAACAACAGATCGAATAAAAGAAACCTTATTTAATATGCTTCAAAATGAAATTTATGATGTTTGTTTTTTGGATTTATTTGCAGGAAGCGGTGGAATCGGAATTGAAGCATTAAGTCGAGGTGCAAAAAAGGCAGTTTTTGTTGAACAAAATCGGGAAGCATGTTCGATTATTCAAGAAAATTTGAAATTTACGCATTTAGATGATCAGGGTGAGGTCATGTGTCAAAGTGCTTTACAGGCGGTGTCGAGGTTACGTGGTATGATATCGTTTGAAGTTGTATTTATGGATCCACCGTATGGAAAGGATTTGGAATTGCAAGTGCTGCAGAGTGCTGATTTTTTGAGTATATTATCAGATAAGGCATTGATTATTGTTGAAGCCAACTTAGATACGAAGTTTTCAGAGGCGGAGATACCAGGTTTACGTATATTAAAAGAAAAAATTTATAAAACAAATAAACACATTTTTTTAGAAAAAATGTAAGGAAGAATGGTGAGTATCATTGACAAGAGCAATTTATCCCGGAAGTTTTGATCCGGTTACATATGGACATATTGATATTATCAAGCGTAGTGCAGCTATGTTTGATGAGGTGATTGTTGGTGTATTGAATAATAGTGCGAAAAATCCTCTTTTTTCTATTGCAGAGCGCACACAGATGCTAGAAGAAGTGGTAAGAGATATTGAAAATGTATCAGTTATTTGTTTCGATGGATTGCTGATTGATTATATGAGAGAGAATGATATTTCAGTAATTGTAAGAGGGTTACGTGCAGTTACGGATTTTGATTATGAATTGCAGATTGCACAAAGTAATCGAAAGGTTAGTAAGGATACAATAGATACCGTTTTTTTGACGACAAGCATTGAGTATGCGTATTTAAGTTCTAGTATTGTTAGAGAATATGCTAGTTATGGAACAGATGTATCCGATTTTGTACCACCGTTGGTGGCAGAGCGCTTAATGAATCGCTTTGCAAGATAAGAATGTAGAAGATGAAATGGAGGAAAAACAATGGCAAGAAGAAGTATTGAAGATGTTATGAATGAGATTGAGGATTTTTTGAACAGTTGTAGTACAAAAGCACTGTCTTCTAATAAAGTAATTGTTCCAAGAGATGAGTTTGATGAGCTGTTTGGTGATTTAAAAGTTAAAATACCAGCAGAAATTGATCGTTGTAAAAAGATTATGCGCAACAAAGAAGCAATCTTAATGGATGCAAGAAAAACAGCAGATGGTATTATTGCAGAAGCGAGTACAAGAGCGCAACAAATGGTATCAGAAACAGAGATTATGGCGCAAGCAAATCAGACTGCATACGAGACTGTTGAGATGGCTAGAGTGCAGGCAAATGATATTTTAGCACAGGCAGTTGCACAGGCAAATGAAATCAGACTTGGTTCTATGCAGTATACAAATGATATGATGTTAGGTCTTCGCAATTATGTAGAGGCTACAATAGAGGCAGAGCGCGCAAATTATGAGAATCTAATTCAGATGCTCAATAATGATTACAAAATTGCGGATGCGAATCTTACAGAAATTCAGAATCAAATTGTTGAGTTTACAGGTAATCCAAACAGTGTGACAAGAGCACCGAAGATGAAAACAGTGAAATCGCTTCAGACAGAGCGTCGAGAAGAAGAGGCAAAACCAAAAACAAGCATGATGGATAAAGTAAAGCATGCGATGGCTGGTAAGGAAGAAAAAGAAGAGAAAAAGTCATCTACTCCAAATGTGGAGCTTCCTGATTTTATTGCTAGTGGAGAAAAGGTTGTACCAAACGAAACACCATTAGAGTCAAAGAAGCCTGTTGCAGAAGCAAAAGTAGAGGCTGGCAAGGCAAATGTTCAGGAACCAAAGAAGGAGGAAGCTTCACAACCAGCTGAGACAAATACACAAAAGCAAAAGAAAGTAAAAAAGATTGTAAAGAAGAAAAATCCAGTGATGCATACACCACAGACAGCGCAGGAAACAGTTGCGAAGACGTTAGAAGCGGCGGCAGCAGCAAAGACGGATAAAACAGTTTATAAAGCAAATGGAGAACAGGCAAGAGAAATTCCACCTATGGAAGGTCGTGTTAAGAGAGGACCAAGAGTTGGACGTAACATGGTTGAGGAATCTGTTCATGATTCTTTATTAGGTGAGGATGATTCTGCATTTGAAGTTACAACACAGCCAATGGGTAAATCCATGGGTGTTGTAGACGATTATTCTATGCCTGATAAAATCTGATAAGATTAGTAAAATAACAGATATAGCTTTAATATGAAAAAAGTACCTGTACAGAGAATACATTTATCGTACAGGTACTTTTTTATTTGTATTTCTGGAAAATCAAGTACACTAAAAATTTGAAATATACTACAAAAACCGCCAAATGCAGTGAGTGCACCAATCATGGGTATTTTAACAGTAGCAGAAAGTTGTAGATTTTGTACTATCATTAAACCATTTGTGATTTCAAAAAGTGATAAAATCAGTTTAGAGGTTGTATGATGGCAAAATGGTAATAATATTTCTAGTGCAATCGAAAATATCATAACATATAGTCCGATGTTCACCATGATTTGAACAGCATGCATAAAGGTATCTGTGATTTTGAAATTGGTTTTTTGCGGCAGATGATGTTTTTGTTGGTATGGAGAATTGTTTGGCAAAAAAGGATAATATAGAATAATAGGCAAATAGATACTGATTAAGAAAATTGGAAGTGGCAGACTTTGTTTTAGTATGTGTGTGTATACGTAGCCAATCAAAAACATAGGGCTGGCCTGACTAGAAAAAGATAAAATATTTTTTCCACGATGAGCAGAAATATAATTATTTTTTATAAAGTCATTTATGATCTTTCCGCCGATTGGATATCCGCATAAATTTCCCATTATAATAGCGATGAATTCATAGGTTTTGTTGGGACAAAGGGTTTTAAAGTGACGAGAAAGAGCAGTATACGCATCTGTTTCTGATAGTGCGTTTGTGATTAGTAGAAAAGGAAGAAGGGAAGGAATTAATACCTGATACCATAGCAAAAGACCATTTTTGGCACCAGTAATGGATGCATTATGAAAGAAAATAAGAATGAATAGTAATACAAACAATAATATATTTTTTTTCATAAAATGGTCCTTTGTCTTTTGTTATATGATATGCTAAAAATGATGGGTTATGACGGTGTGTTTGTATTCTGAATCGGGTAGTATATCGTAAATATTATAATAAACCTGGTTGTAAAGCATATTAAATGAAAGCTCTCTTTCAAAAATAGAGTAATCATTATCAGATAATATTTTTTTTGCATGTGCAACTTTATTTATCATTGGAACTTCACAGCTTGTTTTCATTTGTTTTAACACATCAGAAGCGTTTTTTTGAAAACCGAGTAGTCGTAAATAACGTATGTATCCTAAATCCTTTATGCTTTGTAATTCAGAAGAATGAACTCCAAGCATAATGTTTTGTAAAATATGTCGAATACGACTCGTTGTATAATTTCGATTGCTGAGTGATTGTACAAGCTCATCAATAGACAGTGGATAATGTAATAAATTACTTAATTGGTTGGAAATTTCATCATTAACATCTGCAAAATCTGTATAGTGGTTACGATGTTCCCATAATGCATGTTGGATATATGGATAAAAATGTTTTGGAAAAACTGGTTTGCCAAATGGTGATTGGGCTATAAGCTCCACGCATTGTTTCGGGATATTCTCCTCATAATCGTAGATGGATGGATTATTTTTTAGTGAAACACGAAGTGCGGTTGCGGAACAGATTTTTTGTTGAATGGAAATATCATGATATTCTGCAGCCGTTCGTTTGATAATATAGGGTTTAATCGGAACGTTATAGCGAAGAATTGCTTTTATATATTCGACACCTAAAATATTATTAGGACTTTTGAGAAAATCATGGTATATATTATTTCCAAAGTATTCATCAATAGATAAACTACGGGCTTTTGGATAGGAATGTCCTTCCTTTAAATTTTTTTTTAAAGCGTTTTTATAAGAATATGGTTCTTCAATTAATAATTTGGCGATTGTATAGAAATGCTGTAGATTATCGTCTTCTGCTCCGAAACAGAGTGTTTCTATTATACCAGTTTTGGCAAGCGCAAGGACAGCTGCTGTTGCAAAGTATTCCGCACTTGCGGTTGCAAAAATGGTTGGTAATTCAAATATGATATCAACTCCAGAAGAGAGTGCACATTCTGTGCGAAGGTATTTGTTATAGATGGCTGGTTCGCCTCTTTGCACATAATTACCACTCATAATACAAATTATTTTTTTGTCAGGAAATTGTGAACGGATTTGTTGAAGTTGATAATTGTGTCCGTTGTGAAATGGATTGTATTCTGTAATGATGCCAATATTTCCCATATATACCTCCTGTTTGTTTCGTAAAATGATTATATAAAAGTCTTTACAAGAAGTAAAGAAAATGGTATGATTCTTGCATCATTTTTTTATTCATAATTCTAAATTTTTCCCATATATTAAATAATTTTATATTTTTTTAAAATTTTGTCCTATTTTGACATGGGTGTATGATACCCTGTGAAACAAGGAGGTTTTTGATTGGAATAATAATCGAATATATTTTCGATTGTTGTTGACTTTTTAATCATAATATATTACTATAAAAAAAACGAACAAATGTTCAGGAGGTTGAAAGAATGGCAAACGAAGAAAAAATGAAGGCGTTAGATGCCGCATTAGCAAATATTGAGAAACAATTTGGTAAGGGAACAGTTATGAAGCTTGGCGATAGCACATCCAACATGAATATTGATGCTGTACCAACAGGTTCGTTAAGTTTAGATTTGGCATTGGGAATTGGTGGTGTACCTAAAGGACGTATTATTGAGATTTATGGTCCGGAATCAAGTGGTAAGACAACGGTAGCATTGCATGTTGTTGCTGAGGTTCAAAAAAGGGGCGGTATTGCAGGATTTATTGATGCAGAGCATGCACTTGATCCGATTTATGCAGGGAATATTGGTGTTGATATTAATAATCTATATATTTCGCAACCAGATTGTGGAGAACAGGCATTAGAGATTACAGAGACTATGGTTCGTTCTGGTGCTGTAGATGTTGTGATTGTGGATTCTGTAGCAGCACTTGTTCCAAAGGCTGAGATTGATGGAGAAATGGGAGATAGTCACGTTGGTTTACAGGCTCGTTTGATGTCTCAGGCATTAAGAAAATTAACTGCGATTATAAGCAAGTCTAATTGTGTTGTTATTTTTATCAATCAGCTGAGACAAAAAATTGGTGTTATGTTTGGTAATCCAGAGACAACAACAGGTGGTCAGGCACTTAAATTTTATGCTTCAGTACGTATGGATGTTCGTAGAATTGAGACCTTAAAACAAAATGGAGAAGTGATTGGAAATCGTACGAGAGTTAAGGTTGTTAAGAATAAGGTGGCGCCTCCTTTTAAAGAAGCGGAATTTGATATTATGTATGGACAGGGAATTTCTAAAATAGGTGATGTTTTAGACTTGGCTGTGAAAGAGAATATTGTTGACAAAGCTGGTGCATGGTTTTCTTACAATGGCGAGAAGATTGGTCAGGGTAGAGAAAATGCAAAAAATTATCTGCAGATGAATCCAGCTATTGCAGAAGAAATCGAGAAGAAAGTAAGAGAGAATGCAGGATTGGAAAATGTAACAGCAGACACAGATGAGAACGTTGAAAAAGGATTAGATGAATAATAGTATATGGATTACTCGAATTGAAGAAAGCAGAAATAGACGATATAAGGTGTTTTCTGATGACAGGTTTCTGTTTGCGTTATATGGTAGTGAATTAAAAAAATACAATATAAATGAAAATTCGGAGATGGATGTTTCTTTATATACGGAACTAATAGAGTCTGTTATTCGAAAACGAGCGAAAGAACGAGCTTTATATTTGTTGGAACGTCGTCCTTATTCAGAATATATGCTGCGCACAAAATTGAAAGAAACGGATTATCCTGAGAATGTGATAGAGAATGTTGTTGGGTTCTTAAAAAAATATCATTATTTGGATGATTATATGTATGTTAGTATGTATGTGGAAGCATATGGTTCTAAAAAAAGCAAAAAGAAGCTTATATTTGATTTGAAACAAAAAGGAATTAGAAGTGATATCATACATAACTATTTTGAAGAACAGGAATTTTGTGATGATGAGCAATTAATGCACCAGTTAGAACATTATGTAAATGGAAAAGATTTAATGGATTATAAGGTTCAACAAAAAGTGATTCGATATTTCTATGGAAAGGGTTTTGCGTATTCGTTAATCACGGAGTGCATACAAAAAATAGTGTCATCCACATCTGAATAGTTCGATTTGTTATGGAGGAATTAGCACCTTTTCCGTTGTATGACTTGACATAATGTAGAAAAAAAGTTAAAATCTATATGTTGCTTTTATGTCAATTGCAACGATAACAATTTAATAAGGAGGTGCTCCTGTGGTTAAACCTATCATTTTTGTGGTTTTTGCTATTGTTTTAATCGTAGCTATCATTGTATCGTGGTTTTTATCCCTTGCATATCGTAAGAATGTAGTGGAAAAGAATAATGCAGATGCAGAAGATAGAGCGAGAGAGATTATAGATGAAGCTGTAAAGAATGCTGAAGCAAAGAAAAAGGAGATTCTCCTAGAGGCGAAGGAAGAGTCAATTAAGACGAAGAATGAACTTGATAAAGAGATTTCAAATCGTCGTAATGAGGTTCAAAGAATGGAAAAACGAGTATTATCTCGTGAGGAAAATTTGGATCGAAAGACAGAAGCTGTTGAGAAAAAAGAAGCAAACTTAGCATCTAGAGAACAGGCTTTGGAAAAGCAAAGGCAAAAGGTTGAAGAGTTAGAAGCTCAACGATTACAGGAACTAGAGAGAATCTCTGGATTAACCTCTGAACAAGCAAAAGAATATTTATTAAAGACTG
>JAUNJF010000093.1 GCA_030533405.1 Eubacteriales bacterium | reverse complement strand
ACAGTAACAGTGTTCAGTCGCTGTTAAGGCGTGATTGTAAATATCATGTGTAAAAAAATTAGAAATAAAAAAAGATCATTATTTGGACGTTGTTGGTCAATATTGGTCATTGACGAATTTAGTCCAAAATCGAAGCAAGAGCCTTTGCGGCAGTAGAATCCATCTCTTTTAGAGAATGGGCGTAAATATTAAGCGTTGTGGACGTATTTGCGTGTCCTAAACGGGCAGAAACGGTTTTTACGTCCACATGTTGCGCAATTAACAAAGTTGCAGAGGTATGTCGAAGTCCATGCAAGGATATCAAAGGTAGATGATTCTTGGAATGGCTGTTATGTGTTCTAAGTATTCGTCGAAATATTTTTGTAGGTGTGTCCACATGCATTTGTCTACCATCTCTTTGAATAAATACGTAATTATCACCTTGCCATTCGTTGCCTATGGACAATCGATGTTCCGTTTGGGAATTTTTGTATGTTTTCAACATGTCCATAACGCTTTTTGGCAAATTTACAATTCTTATACTGGTGTAATTTTTAGGTGATTTATTGATTTGTTTTCCACGAACAACAGCAGCAGATTTTGTGATAGATACTGTATTTTTTTTGAAATCAATATCATTCCAAGTCAGTGCAATGAGTTCTCCCCGACGAAATCCACCATATAATGCCATATAATAGAATACCTTCATTTGTTCAGACACATTACAGGCAGGATGATCGAGTGCTTTCAAAAATGTTTTGGATTGTTCCTTGTTAAAATGTTTTGGTTCAATCTGCTTATTCATTTTCGGTGGCTTTACCTTGTCACAGGGGTTACTGTCGATGAGTCCCCATTGGGTTGCCGTGGATAAAGAACTACTGATGGAATCGTGAATACGTTTAATGGTGCTTGCTTTATAGTAATGCTGTGTACCATTTTTGAGATAACCGCTCATCAATAATTCTGTATAGAGCGAGCTTAAAAGGAGTGGCGTAATTTCTGCAAGCTTCACTTCTCCGAGTGTTGGTAGGACATGAAGGCGTAGCATATTTGCAGTGCACGCATAGGATGTCTGCTCCATTTGTTGCTCAGCATAGGTTTCGAGCCATTGTTTTACATACTCTCGGTATGTCATTTGCGTTTTGTAATGCAGCACAGGTCCTTTGGTTTGTTGTTGAAATTCATAAGCAAATTGTTCAAGTGCAGCTTGGTTCTCAGCATCTGATTTGTATGGGTCAGGATGCCAGGTGGTTGTTCTCATTTGCTGTTTACCATTTTCATCGTATCCATTGCTTACACGGATACGATAAGAGTTGCCTCGTTTTGTAATACTAGCCATAATAATAACCTCCTTTGAATAAAATAAATTATTATAATTATGAACTAGTATACAATACCTAAACACCAAAATATGGCAAATAGGTAAAAAATGGGCAAAATGGTTATAGAAAGACCGCATAATCATAAAATATACATTTTTTTCATGCTTTCTTCAAAAACGGCATCATTTTTTCATAAATCTTTTATGGTATTTTCAGAAATATACATACTTTGTTCATTGCTTTCATTTTTGTAGATACCTATAATAATATTCATCCGATGCGCATCAGAAATACAATCGGAGGAGTAAAAAGATTGAATAAAGAACAAATGAAAGAAGCATCGGAAGCGGACAATATTTATCAGATTTTTGAT
>JAUNJF010000006.1 GCA_030533405.1 Eubacteriales bacterium | reverse complement strand
TCAGTTTTCATTGTTCTTATGTGCTTTGCTTTGTTTCTCATCAGCGCCGCAACAGTGATAATACTATCACAGCATTTCATCTGTGTCAACACTTTTTTTCATTTTTTTTGACATTTTTATTCTACATTCGTCAAACCATTGATTTTGCTAGGTTTGTCAACCCAGTCGCATTCCTCTTTGTTCTCAATTTTCAATTTTTTTGTTATATATTTTCGAAAAATTAGACAACTATCACCTTATTATTTGATAGCCATCTACTTTCATAATGTGTCATTAAGATATCATTTCGATCACTTCAGATAATTTACTTACACCAATAACTCGCATTCCTTCTATGTTTTTAACAGTCGCTACATTACTCTTTGGAATAACACAAGTTGTAAATCCCATTTTTGCTGCTTCCCTAACTCTTTGCTCAGCCATTGTAACACCGCGAATTTCGCCAGCCAATCCAACCTCCCCAAAAAACACTGACTGTGGATTCACTGCGATATTTTTAAAACTTGAAATTAACGCAGCAACGATTCCCAAATCTAAAGCTGGTTCACTCACCTTCATTCCGCCGGCCAAATTCACATATGCATCACTACCAGCTAACATCATACCTTCTCTTTTTTCCAATACAGCCATCAATAAATTTACACGATTATAATCAATTCCCACCGATGTCCTTCTTGGTAAATTAAAATTGGTTTGACATACCAACGCTTGCATTTCTATTAGAAGCGGGCGCGTCCCTTCCATTGCACATATAACAACAGAACCTGATGCATCCAATGGACGACCATCCAACATAACCTGTGACGGATTATCCACTTCGCATAGGCCAGTATCTTTCATTTCAAATACACCAATTTCATTTGTAGAACCAAAACGATTTTTTACGCCGCGTAAGACACGAAAAAGTGCATTCTTTTCACCTTCAAAATATAAAACAGTATCTACCATATGTTCCAATGTCCTCGGACCAGCCACACTGCCTTCCTTTGTAACATGTCCTACTATAAATACAGCAATTCCTAATTGTTTAGCAACTCTCATCAGACGCCCTGTTACTTCCCGAACCTGCGATACACTTCCTGCTCCAGACGAAACATCATCTAAATACACTGTTTGAATCGAATCAATCACCACAACATCTGGCATTATTTTTGTAATTGCCCCTTCAATTGCATCCCAATTTGTTTCACTCAACAACAACATGTCTTTTGAAAAATCCCCTATACGTTCTGCTCTCATTTTTATCTGTTGTAATGATTCCTCACCAGATGCATATAATACTTTCCAATCATTTTTTGATAGATTTCTGCATACTTGCAATAATATAGTTGACTTACCAATACCCGGATCTCCACCTACTAGAGTAAGCGAACCTTTAACAATTCCCCCACCTAATACACGATCTAATTCCTTCATACCTGTGCCAATTCGTGCGTCCTCCACAGTTGAAATATCCAAAATACTAGTAGGCGCTGCTGCCTCTGTTTTACCAGAATGCTTACCAGCGCCTACTACTAATTTTTCTTCAACAAAAGTATTCCAGCTTTTGCATGCCGGACATTGCCCTTGCCACTTAACTGTTTCAAATCCACACTCCTGGCAAAAATACATTTGTTTTGCTTTTGCCATATTGTGTTCCCTTCCATATGTGATATTCAATCATTTTACTGAATCTTTTTAACAACAATCTTTGAAACTTCTCCCGGATTCAATTCAACGCTCAAATTCAATTTTCCTCCAAGATTTGTTTTTACAATACCAGAATCACGTTCTTCAATTGCAACGTCATACTCCTGACTTGCTTCCAACTCCAATGTAATTTGAGAATCTTCTGTTCCCTCAACCTCAAATTCCACAACATCTTCTGAAGCTTTAAAACCATGAACTGTCGTTCCCGGAACTGACTCATAAACAAACGAACCATTCTTCTCTAATTTTGTAATTTCATTAAATGTTTTAATCTTATACTTATCACCTTTAAATTCAAATCCATCTAACTTTGTCTTTGAATCCAATTCATAATTACCAAAGCTTAATGTTCCGTTTTCCTCTTTAATCAATTCTGTAACTACCGCCATCTGCTTATCCTCCTGTATTTTTATTATCATTGCAGTTTCCCAAAATCTGCATCTATACTCCCCATCAAAATAGAATACACTCTATTTCTTACTTATCAGTATACAATATATAGTGTTATTTTTCCACTATAATTTTAGTAATTTTTCATAATAAAAACTTCATTCAATATCCATATTTCTCTATAATGCATGGTTAAGAAACACACACTTTATAAAATTGTTTTAAATTTAACACCTGATTTTACAACTGATAAACGAACAACATCACCAGATTTAATATTTCCAGCCAAAATCTCTTCCGCCATTTTATCTTCAATTTCATTCTGAATTGCTCTACGAAGTGGTCTTGCACCGTACTTTTTATCATATCCCTTTTCAAAAATATAATTTTTTACTGGTTCTCCAAAACGAATCTGGATATTCATTTGTTCTTTCACTCGATCCGCAAAATTTTGTAACAATAATTGCGCAATTTCCTTAATCTCATCTTTTGTCAACGCATGGAATACGATTGTGTCATCAATTCGATTCAAAAATTCAGGTTTAAACAAACGCTTCACTTCTTCCATAACACCATTTTTCATATTCTCATGCTCTTTTTCCTCTGATGCATCATTGGAAAATCCCAATTTTTTAGGTTCCATAATGCGAGAAGCACCCGCATTACTTGTCATGATAATAATTGTATTCTTAAAATCAACTTTTCTACCCTGTGCATCTGTAACATGACCATCATCCAAAATCTGCAATAACACATTAAAAATATCTACATGCGCTTTCTCTATTTCGTCAAACAAAATAACAGAGTATGGATTTCTACGAACTTTATCACTTAATTGACCACCTTCTTCAAATCCAACATATCCAGGAGGCGAACCTATCATCTTAGAAACACTATGCTTTTCCATATATTCCGACATATCTACTCGAATCAAAGATTTTTCATCACCAAATACAGCCTCGGCTAAAGCCTTTGATAATTCTGTTTTACCGACACCAGTTGGTCCCAAAAACAAGAATGATCCAATTGGTCGCTTCGGATCTTTTAATCCAACACGACCACGTTTAATTGCTTTCGCAACCGCCAAAACTGCTTCATTTTGACCAATCACACGTTTGTGCAAAATATCTTCCAGCTTCAATAATCTCTTTGATTCCTGTTCCTTCAAACGACTCACCGGAATCTTTGTCCATTCTGCTACTACATTTGCAATATCTTCATCATCCAAAACAAGGTTTTGCATTTTTTGACTTGTCTCATGACGTTTTTTCATTTTATCTAATTTCTCTTCTAATAATTTAATGGCAAGCTTTGTTTCATGCGCAACCTCTAAATCATTTTCCATAAACGCCTGATCCAATTCATGATTTAAATTCATGATTTCTTTTTCAATTTGCTTCATCTGAGGTGTCAAACGAACCGCATATAGTTTCTTTTTCGCTGCAGCTTCATCCATTAAATCAATTGCCTTATCTGGTAAAAATCTATCATTCAAATAACGAACAGACAGTTTCACGCAAGCCTCCACTGCTTCATCACTTATGCGAAGTCCATGATGATACTCATAACATGATTTTAACCCTAATAAAATAGCAACTGCCTCCTGTTCTGTTGGCTCGTTTACCGTTACTGGCTGAAATCTTCTTTCTAAAGCAGCATCTTTTTCAATATACTTGCGATATTCCGTCGTTGTTGTCGCACCAATCATTTGAATTTCACCACGTGACAACGCCGGCTTTAAAATATTAGACGCATCGATAGCACCCTCTGCACCACCAGCCCCAATTATGGTGTGTAACTCATCAACAAAAAGAATAATATTTCCAACCTGTGTCACTTCACTGATTAATTTTTTTATTCTTTCTTCAAATTCTCCTCGATACTTTGAACCTGCTACCATACCTGATAAATCAAGTGATAATAATCTTTTTCCTGTAACCGTCTCTGGAACCTCTCCTGCAACAATCAATTGTGCTAAACCTTCAACAATTGCAGTTTTACCAACACCAGGTTCCCCTACTAAACAAGGATTATTCTTCATTCTTCTACTTAGAATCTGCACAACACGTTGCATTTCTTCATTTCTTCCAACTACTGGATCAAGTTTTCCTTCTTTCGCCAATTTTGTAAAATCTCTGGAATACTGATCTAACGTAGGGGTAGATGATTTTCCCTTCTTCTCCTTCGATTTGAGACTGTTAATTTCTGCTTTTGCAATTGCTGGTTCTAATCCCATTGCAGATAAAATATCAGAGTAAAGCTTTGTTACGGCAATATTCATGGCTGTTAACAAACGAAATGCCACACTATCTGGATGTTTAATAATTGCAATTAATAAATGCTCTGTTCCAGTCTGTGCAGATTTAAATCTAGCAGCCTCTTTATCTGCCAATTCCAAAATATCCTGACAACGCTTCGAAAATTCAGCTTTGTTTGCCAATGCAACATTTGTCTGTTCCATCATTAAATGACTCGTTAAATTTTCCAAACGCTCTTCTTCTACACCATTTTGAGATAACACAACATATGCCATGCCACTTTTTTCTTTTATTAATCCAAGCAAAAGGTGTTCACTACCTACGTATTCCTGTGTCATCTGAAATGCAATTTTTTTTGCATATCGCAAAACACTATTTGCACTTTTTGTATAATTCTGACTCATTCACCATGCTCTCCAATCCTGCATTTATTGTCATAAAGGGACTGTAATATAATCACAGCCCCCTCCTTCGTATTCTTATATCTGATCGATTGCTTTTCCGATATCGTTTCGCATATACTTATTTTCAAAGTCTATCCATTTTGTAGCTTCATATGCATTCGCACGAGCTTTTACCAAATCCTCACCTTTTGCAGTAATACCAAGTACACGACCACCATTGGTCACAACCTTTCCATTATCAAACTTCGTACCTGCATGGAATACAAAATAATCATCTTTGTCTTTGAAATTATCAAATCCTGTAATTTCGAATCCTTTTTCATACGAAACTGGATACCCATCAGAAGCTAATACAACACATACTGCAGCATTATCTTCAAATTGTAAATCGATCTGATCTAATGTTCCATCCACACAAGCTTCCATTACGTCGATGATATCATTTTTCATTCTTGGTAACACTACCTGTGCCTCTGGATCACCAAAACGAGCATTAAACTCTAATACTTTAGTTCCTTTTTCTGTAATCATAAGACCTGTGAATAATACACCCACAAAATCTCTGCCCTCACTCTTCATAGCTGCCATTGTTTTTTCATAAATTTCTTTTTGGCAGAATTCTTCAATTTCTTTTGTATAAAATGGACTTGGTGAAAATGTACCCATACCACCGGTATTCAATCCCTGATCTCCATCTTTTGCTCTCTTATGATCCTGAGCAGAAGTCATTGTTTTGATTGTTGTTCCATCACAAAATGCCAAAACAGAAACCTCTCTACCAGTCATAAACTCTTCGATAACCATTTTGTTTCCTGCATCACC
Source organism: Eubacteriales bacterium (assembly GCA_030533405.1). Taxonomy (GTDB): domain Bacteria; phylum Bacillota; class Clostridia; order Lachnospirales; family Lachnospiraceae; genus CAG-590. Next base: position 120,742 of record JAUNJF010000006.1, on the reverse strand, counting down.
AAAATGTTTATCCATCATAATCTCTTTTACACCTGCTTTTGCTTCTTCAAGATTATTACAAATCAATACACCTTTTCCTAATGCAAGACCATCAGCTTTTAACACAATTGGGAAATCAGCATTTTCCAAATATGCAATTGCATCTTCTGGATTATCGAAATTCTCATATGCAGCAGTCGGAATATTGTATTTTTTCATTAAATCTTTTGAAAAAGCCTTTGATCCTTCAATAATCGCGGCATTTTTACGTGGTCCAAATACCTTAAGTCCTTCAGCTTCAAATGCATCCACAGCTCCAGCAACTAGCGGATCATCCGGACCAACTATTGTAAAATCAATTTCATTCTCCTTAGCAAATGAAACAAGTTTCGGAAAATCCATAACTGAAATATCTACACATTCTGCCAACTCAGCAATACCAGCATTACCAGGAGCAGCATATATTTTAGAAACACGCTTACTCTTTGCTACACAAGTTGCAATTGCATGCTCTCTACCACCACTTCCTATAATCAATACTTTCATACTATTCCTCCTGTATATCATCAAACTATTTCTTAATCACAACTTTATTATCAACCACAACCACTTTTCCATTCGCAATCATATCAATTGCCTGAGGCAATAAAATCCACTCTGCCTGTTCCATAACACGCTGTTGCAAAACCTTAGGTGTATCTCCTTCTTGTACTGCAACTGCTTTTTGCAACAAAATCGGACCAGTGTCCGTTCCTTTATCTACAAAGTGAACAGTTGCTCCTACAACCTTGACTCCTCTTTCTAACGCAGCTTCATGAACTTTCAATCCATAAAATCCAGTTCCACAAAATGCTGGAATCAAAGATGGGTGAATATTGATAATCTTATTTTCATACTTTTCAATCATTTCTGGCGGAATTACTACCAAATATCCTGCGAGCACGATTAAATCAATACCAAGACTATCAACCGTTTCAACCAATGCATGATTAAATGCCTCTCTCGACTCAAAATCCTTTGGAGAAACGACAATATCCTTGATTCCTGCCTTTTTTGCTCTTTCTAATGCATACGCACCCTGATTATTGCTAATGACAGCAACTAACTCCGTATTCGTTATTCTTTGTGACGAAACCGCATCTATAATTGCCTGTAAATTGGTTCCACCACCAGATACCATAACTGCAACTTTTAACATATCTGTGTTTCCTCCTTCTATGTATCCACTTATAACTACTGAAGTGTTACACCCTTCTCACCAGCTTCAACATGACCCACAACATATGCAGACTCACCTGCTGCCTTTAATGCCTTTAATGTTGCTTCCTCATCCTTTGGATCAATGGCAACTACCATTCCTAGTCCCATATTGAATGTGTTGTACATCATTTGCTCTTCAATATTACCTGTCTTTGCCATTAACTTAAAAATGGCAGGTACATCATAAGAATTCTTATCTACAACCGCTCTGATACCATCTGGAAGCATTCTTGGAATATTTTCATAAAATCCACCACCTGTAATGTGAGAACATCCCTTAATCACAACACCTGCTTCTTTTACATTACGAAGTGCCTTTACATAAATTCGAGTTGGTGCTAAAAGTGCCTCTCCAAGTGTTTTTCCAAGTTCATCATAATATGTATCAAGAGATTCCTTTGTCATCTCAAACACTTTACGAACCAATGAAAATCCATTACTATGAACACCACTTGAACCAATACCAATCAAAGTATCTCCTGGCTTAATGTTCTGGCCTGTAATTAAATCCTTTTGATCACACACACCTACTGCAAATCCAGCCAAATCATACTCATCCTCTGGCATAAGACCAGGATGCTCTGCTGTTTCACCACCAATTAATGCTGCATCAGACTGTACACATCCCTCTGCAACGCCACTAACGATTGTAGCAATTTTTTCCGGATAATTTTTTCCGCAAGCTATATAATCTAAGAAAAATAATGGTTCACCGCCGGCACAGGCAATATCATTCACACACATTGCCACCGCATCAATTCCGATTGTATCATGCTGATCCATAATCATTGCAAGCTTAACCTTTGTACCACATCCATCTGTTCCGGATAATAGAACTGGTTCTTCCATCTCTTTAATCTTTTTAAGAGAGAATGCACCAGAAAAACCACCTAAACCGCCAAGCACCTCTTCACGCATGGTTCTCTTCACATATTCCTTCATCAGTTCTACTGACTTGTAACCTGCTTCAATGTCAACTCCAGCATTCTTGTAATCCATTATTCTTATCCTCCTGAAATATATTAAATAACTATGTATACATGATATTGTATTTCCTACATCAAATGTGCACATATGTATTTATTATAATAAAATTGCCGTTTTTTGTAAAGTATAGATTTATATGGACAAATGACATTCCCAGAAAGAAAAAAAGAAGCCCTGATTCCATCAAGACTTCCTAATCTTCTAATACATATATACTTTTACTGTTCTTCGCCCATATGCTAAAGCCTGCTCATGTGTTGCAAAGAAAATATCAATATGATTGCCGCAAATTCCACTTCCACAATCTTCTACTGTATATACAACACCATCAATTACAACTTTTGTTCCATATGGCAATACACTTGTATCTGCTGCTATCGTTCTTCCCTCTGTAGGCACTGTACCTGATGCAGTTCTATTATTTCCAGAACTACATTTGCTACAACCACAATATGCTGTAATCGTAAATGTTCCAATACACTCACCCGATGTTGTTGTAGTCTGAGGTTTTGTTGTTGCTCCATGATACTCTTGATGATTCTCATTGGAACCATTAGAACTACTTGCATTGGTACTACTTTCAGTAGCTGTCTCCTGTGCCTGTGCCATAGCTTGTTGTCTTTGCGCTTCTTCTGCTGCAATTCTAGCAGCTTCTTCCTCTTGTGCAATTCGTTGCAACTCTTCTGCTGACACAGCTAATTCATATAATTCATCTACATCAATATAATCTGCAGATACATAACCAATTGTCCCATCTTCCATGCACACAGTTACCCAAGTAATTGTATCATCCGCTTTTGCTTCTTCACTTTCAACTTCTGTCATTTCATTCCCTTCTTCTGGAATCTCTACTACAGAAATTGTATCCCCTTTGTCTAACACCTGCAAAATCTCTGCCTCTGTTGACTTATCATCTCTTATGTTCACACCGTCTTCTAATACAGTTCCCTCAAGTGTAACATAATCAGCAGAAAACGTTTCTGCTGCTTCCCCTGTTAAGATATATGCAGATAAAACATATCCATATACATCTCCGGACTTAATCTTCGTCCATTCTCCTTCTTCTCCTAATACCATCGCAATAGCGCCTGTATTCATTTGACCAACAAATTCCGATTCAGCATCCGGTTCCATTCTAACATTCAATGATTCTTCTACATTTGCAATGCAACGGTCATCAAATAAGCTTGGCTCTTCTATTACTTCTTCCGAAATGCTTTGCTTTTCCTGTATCTGTTCTTCAGTTGTAGCCGCTTCCGTAACTTGTGCAAGAACACTCTCAGCCTGTGTTGTCATCTCTTCAGATGTATCATCCACTTTTTCCTGCTCAGCAATCTTTGTCTCACTCACACATTCACCAAACAATGCCGATTTTACATCCACATCTTTCTTAGCAGATACCGATGTATTCTTTGTTGCGAAACACATTGCGGTTATTCCAACCAATAATGCGAAAACTAAAACAAGACCGACTCCAATCTGTACGTTTCGAACAAAATATTTACCATTAAAAATATGTTTTCTTAAATATAGTGTATAGCGTTCTTTCATTACAGCTTTTCTACTATGTCTCATGACTAGTTCCTCCATAACGACTTAAAAATGGGCTTCCCATCTCAGTCATCAAAAGCTTCATCGCGCCAGTAGCAAACCTCGCGTCCAAATTGTTACAAACTTGTTACAAGCTGTAATATAACATTTAACAAAAAAAATGTCAAGTCTGTCAAAATCACTAATAATAGGTCTTGTTTTTATATAAAGTAACATTATAGTGAATTCTTTATTAAAATATGGTAAAATATTGAAGATTAACAATACAGTTTTATACTGTTTGTTACAAATATTAAATATTCATAAACAATAAAAGGGGGGCGCCTTCATTATGGCACAAATACGCATCGACAAATTTTTGGCAAATGCTGGATTGGGAACTCGTTCAGAAATAAAAAACCATATCAAAAAAGGCTTTGTTTATTTAAATGATATTCGTGTAACAAAATCAGATACACATATCGATCCTGCAATAGATATTGTTCGACTCGGAGATCAAGTCATTCAAATGGACACATTGGTATATTATATCTTAAACAAGCCCGCCGGATATGTAAGTGCTACAAAAGATAATACTGCACCGACCGTGTTGTCCCTAATTAACAGCAAAAGAAATGACCTCTTTCCAGTTGGCAGACTTGATAAGGATACCGAAGGGCTATTGTTAATCACAAACGATGGTGCACTTTCTCATCGTCTCCTATCCCCTCGTCATCATGTTGACAAAACATATTTTGCAATTGTTGAAGGAGAAGTTACACAGGAAGATATCCGTCTTTTTTCTGAAGGTCTTCATATCGGAGATGATGATTTCACAGATGCCCTTCCTGCTCAGCTTACAATTGACAAACCATATAATAAGAACGAAAATGTATCCTATGTTCAAATCACTATTCAGGAAGGTAAATTTCATCAGATAAAACGCATGTTTCAAGCCGTTAACAAAAAGGTAATCTATCTAAAGAGAATCTCTTTCGGAGATTTAGTTTTACCAGATGATTTAGAACTAGGACATTATCGCGAATTAACCAAACAGGAACTCCTTATTTTACAACAACACTAACATATGCATTCGATTTGACAGACAATCAATAAATGTATAAAATATTTTCAATTTCTATTTTAATATACTTATATAAATATAGAGAACACATGAAAGGAAACTATATGAAACAACAAAACTCAACAAACAATTCTTTTTGCGTTGGATTTATCGGACTCGGACTAATAGGTGGTTCCATTGCAAAATCCATTCGAAGAGTTTACCCCAATACAGAAATTCTTGGTTTTGATGTAGATCAGGTTGCACTCAATACAGCACTACAGGAAGGAACCCTCAACAAATCGGTTACTTCTATAGAAGCAATGAATCATTGCGACTACATATTTTTATGTGCACCTGTTCACTATAACATTGCGTACCTGCCGATTTTAAAATCTATTATAAAAGAATCCTGCATTTTAACAGATGTTGGAAGTGTAAAAAATGATATCTACGATGCAATTCATCAGAATCATTTAGATGAATACTTTATTGGCGGTCATCCAATGGTAGGTTCTGAACGTAGTGGTTACGATGCAGCCAGTGATCGATTAATTGAAAACGCATACTATTTCATAACCCCTTCCTCTAGTGTCAAGCAGGAAAAGGTCGAGGAATATCGTACATTTTTAGAAGACTTAGGTGCCATTCCAATTATATATAGTCCTAGCGAACATGACGAAATCACGGCATACATCAGTCACATACCTCATGTCATTGCTTCCGCACTTGTAAATTTAGTCGCTTCTAAAGAAGATGAAAATGGTATGCTTCGTCAGCTTGCTGCAGGTGGTTTTAAAGACATTACACGAATCGCCTCCTCTAATCCAGTAGTTTGGGAGCATATTTTGCTAAGCAACCCACATCATATTGCGACAGGATTACGCACATTTATTCAGGAATTAGAAGACATGACAGCTGCCATCGAAAAGAATGAAGCACGACAAATTTATTCGTTTTTTGATACCGCGAAGGATTATCGAAATTCCATACCAGAACACGCAACTGGTGTAATTCGAATGAACTACGAAGTTTACGTTGATATCCCTGATGAACCTGGTGCTGTTGCTAAAGTCACAAATATTTTAGCAGAACATCAAATCAATTTGAAGAACATGGGAATCACACACAATCGTGAAGATAATGAAGGTGTATTAAGACTTTGTTTTTATACAAATGAAGACGCAGTCACTGCCACAGAACGATTAATGGAACAACAATATAGAATCTACGAACGCTAACAAGGAGGAAATTATGATTATCAAGAATTTTTCGCATTTAAAAGGAGAAATCACCGTTCCAGGAGATAAATCCATTTCTCACAGAAGCATCATGCTAGGCTCTCTCGCCAAAGGAACAACGGAAGTTACAGGTTTTTTACAAGGTGCAGATTGTCTTTCTTCTATTTCATGCTTTCACAAAATGGGAATTTCTATTGAGAACGACGCAAATACAAACACTGTTAAGATTCATGGCAAGGGACTTCGTGGACTCGAGTCTCCATTTGGAATTTTAGACGTAGGAAATAGCGGCACAACCACAAGATTAATGTCTGGTATCTTAGCAGCCCAACCTTTTTCCTGCATTATAGACGGTGACGCTTCCATCAGAAAACGTCCGATGGCTAGAATTATGACTCCACTTTCCCAAATGGGTGCAAAATTTGAATCATTAGAAAACATACATTGCGCTCCTTTTAAAATTACTGGTGGCAATTTAAAAGGCATTGACTACAACACACCTGTAGCTTCTGCACAAATCAAATCTGCTATCCTTTTAGCAGGTCTTTATGCAGATGGTCCAACAAGCGTTACAGAACCTTATTTATCTCGCAACCATACAGAATTAATGTTATCTTCATTTGGTGCAGACATCAAAACAGAAGGTACAACAGCAACCGTTCTTCCTGCTGAAGAGCTTCAGGCTCAAAAAATAGAGGTTCCAGGAGACATTTCCTCTGCTGCATACTTTATTGCAGCCGGATTACTTACACCAAATTCTGAGATTACCATAAAAAATGTAGGAATCAATCCTACTCGTGACGGAATCATTACTGTATGCAAAGATATGGGGGCAAACATAACGCTTTCTAACATTCGCGAAGCCTCTGGCGAACCTGTTGCTGATATCACAGTTTCAACAAGTTCACTACACGGATGTGTCATCGAAGGAGACTTAATTCCAAAATTAATCGATGAAATCCCAATCATTGCAATCATGGCAGCATTTGCATCAGGAACCACAATCATCCGCGATGCCGCTGAATTAAAAGTGAAAGAATCAAATCGTATCGATGTTATGGTTGACCATCTCACTGCAATGGGCGTAGATATTGAAGGAACAGAGGACGGTATGATTATTCGTGGCGGCAAAGATGTCTACGGAACCGTCATTGATTCCAAAATGGATCACCGCATCGCAATGAGTTTTGCTATCGCTGGTGGCATTGCTATTGGTGCAACAGAAATCATGGATGCAGATGTAGTCAACATCTCTTATCCAAACTTCTTCTCTGATTTAGAAAAGCTTTCAAAATAAAACACATGTGCCATCTTTAAAGTGGAATGCTGTCCGATACACAAAGGGCTCCCCATCCCACTTCAGGAGATGGCACTTTTTCTTGAAAGGGCAATCTTCTTGCCCCCCGAATCAAACTAGCTCTGACTTTTTCTCCAAACATATATGGATCATTTCCATTGACAATCCCCCATTGCATCAAAAGTGCAGATGCACCTGTCACAAATGGTGCTGCAAACGAAGTGCCTGTAAACAACCCATATCCCCCTCCCACTCTTGCAGATTGAACATTTACTCCTGGAGCAGCCAAATCAGGTTTTGCATTACCCACATCATAAATGAAACTTCCCAAACCAGAAAATGCAGCAAATGTATCATTTTGCGAATCATAGGCTGATACAGAAACCACATTTTGTGCCGTTGAGGGAATCACAAGCGTGTTTTGTCTTTGTGCAACCACAAACGAAACATCTGCTGATGTACTCCCCTCAACCGGCAACCACATATCATATACACCGTTTACAATACGATTCCCTTCTACTACAATAGACCAAATCCCTGAGGTAATATCATTATTTCTGGGAATCCACGAAAAATAAATTTCCTGTCTTCTATTATATGGTGTTGGCTCGCTAAAATATATCACTAAATCTTCCTGCGAAAATGAATAGCGCTGTACACTCGCTAATGGAGAAAGCGGTCCAATTTTTTGACCAGTAGGTGTTTGCACATAGATTGCAAAATCATCCTGATACGACTTCCATAATTGCAAATTAAACGCTTTTACATAATCTGAAACATTGATTTCCACTTTTTCCTGCTTTCCCTGCATCATACGTCCCGAATAATGTCTACGACTTAATCCATCATTTCCTGTTCCTGCAACAATTGTATTTCGATATAAATTCGATATTGTATCAATATATTGTTCCACAACTGAGTTCCCATCGTGAGAGCCATAATTATTACCATAACTAATATTGATTGCTAATGGCTTTTGCTCTTGTATTGCAAACCGCACACTAAAATCAATTGCCATCATCAATTGTGTGGTACGAGGAAATCCCGTTTGAATCGGATTCCCCATTTTTACTACGATAAATTCTGCATTCGGTGCCACAGCTTCTAAAATCCCCATTACAGCCGTTCCATGCCCCGAACTGTCAAATTGTGGTACGATTTGATTGCTGATGCCACTTCCTTTATTTTGTATTGCCTGATTAATGACATCTTTTGTATAAACACTTCCTGTAGTCTGTCCCTGCGGTGGATTGCCTGGTATTGTCTGATCCCATAGAATCGCAATTTTTGTCGTTCCATTTTTTTTTCTAAATGCCTCATGGTATATATCAACCCCCGAATCCAAACAAGCAATGAGTATTCCATCGCCAAACAAATTATAATCAGGAAGCCTCACACGATTTATACAGGAACTGGCTAACGATTCATTTTGTTCTATTAATAGATTCTTTGGTTTTTCGATATAATCGATCTGAGGATAATCTGATAAGCTCCCAATTAAGTATTCTGGTATTCGAAGAATAGCGTATCCTCCCAACAGCTCTATAACAGAAACGGGTAACTCCTCTCTTATAGAATCCAAATTTCCTGTATAACGAATTATTAATTCCCATTCATCAAACATTTGACTGTATCCAACATTTAAATCCAAACTTTTCTCGCGCTCATCCTCACTGATACCAATTGCAATATTTAATTCTGGGCTCAATTTTTTTGTATCCATATAAAAGAACCATATCTTATCTGTTATGATAAAATATGGTTCTTTTAAAAAATGGTTCTTAAATTTTCTGTTCAACTAACAAGCTGATGCCATTTCTTTCATAGAAAGCCGATGTTCAATATAATCTTCAACTTCCTTCTTCTCAATCTGTAAACTAGCTGCAAATTCTCCGTACAAATAATCCTGCGCCTGCTTTAAGTACCGCTCGTCATTCGCTGCCATTTTCTTACCCTGTGCCAAACGTTCTTCTCTTCTCTTAACTGCGGTATTCATAATACGAATCCATTCTCTACAATCACAACTGCGAAGCGCCTCTTTGTATGCGAGTTCCCTGTTCTTATCCTGTTCTTCATCAATAGTCTGTACGTTCATAAAATCATCAATCAAATCGCATACTTCTTGTTTTGATAGTATCTGTCGCATTACGACTTTCTGATTATCCACAGGTGTAAACACCCTGCTTCCTTTTGTGTACAATGGTAATAAGGTGTAATATAATTTGTCACCATCAATTCCGCTCAAATTCATCGTGCCGATATCCTCTACCTTACATACACCACTCATACCATAAACAACATAGTCACCAATACTAAACATTCTTCTCCTCTCTTTCTAAATTTTGGTTAACAACTACTGTATTAAAAATAATATCAAATTTAGACTTTTTTCGTAAGTGTTTTTTTTGCCGAAATTCATTTTCTGCGTTTTTCACACCGATTGTATTTTTCGTTTGTGCAAAAATAACAAAAGGAGAATACCACCTTCTTGTATACATTTACCTTTCGTGATATTCTCCACCTGTTATTATGTTTCCACTTATTTACACATTTTATACAATAAACTATCTATCATATTTTCGAATCAGTGCTACACCTAACGGATACGGTCCTGTATGCACACCTATCGTAGCTCCAATCTGGAATAAATCAATATCTTTCACGTCAGAATAACTAGCCATAGATTCTAATAAACGTGTTCTAAATCCTACCGCTTCTTCATAATCAAATCCATAGCCAATTACGATACGATAATCATCCGCATGTTCTCCAATATCCTCAAAATGAGATTTTACCTTATCCACAATTTTCTGCATAGATTTTTGTCGACTTCTTGCCACTCCAAACGGAAAAATCTCACCTTCTTTTAAAACAATCATTGGACGAATCTTTAACGCATTCACAGCAACCTTCAATACTTTTCCCACTCGACCACCTTGAATCAGATAATCCATACTGCCTACCGTAAAAATGATTCTTCCAGTCTCTTTTATTCGCTCTAAATGCTCAATTACTTCGTCGTATTCTAATCCGTCTTCCTGCATTCTAACCGCTTCTAATACCATAATTCCCTGCAAAACGGTATTAACAGTTGCATCTATTACCGTAATCCTTGCATCTGGATAATCCTCTATCACAATATCTTTTGCTGTTGATGCCGAATTATAAGATCCACTGAACTTCGTAGAAATACAGATACAAATCATATCTACAGCTTGTTTCGCATATGTTGTAAATACATTTACATAATCATCAATAGATGGCAATGATGTTTTAGGAAATACACCTTCATTGTCTACCATTTTTTGATAAAAAGAACGGATTTCAACTTCTTCAATCTCCTTTTGGTAGTTTTGTCCATCAAACGAAACATAAAACGGAACCACCTCTAAACGTTTCTCTTTTACAATTTTAGGATCCAAATCACAAGATCCATCCGAAATAATCTGGTATGCCATTTTCTTTTCTCCTAATATCGTCATTACATCACATAGTATTAAATACTACAATTCACAGTCTGTATGTACTATACCACATTTTCTTCTTCTATAAAAGAGGTTTAATACGATAATTTTTTCAAAAATGCTTTCGTTCGCTCATTCTTAGGATGATCTATAACATCTTCTGGTTTTCCCTGCTCTACAATCACACCTTCATCCATAAAAATGACACGATCCGATACAGCTCTTGCAAAATCAATTTCATGTGTCACAATCACCATTGTCATTTTTTCAGCAGCTAACTCTTTCATAATCTTTAATATTCCTGCTGTAATCTCAGGGTCCAATGCTGATGTAGGCTCATCAAAATATAACATTTTAGGTTGTAATGCTAAAGCTCTTGCAATTGCAACACGTTGTTGCTGACCGCCAGACAATTCACAGGGATATGCGTTCTCCTTTTCCGCCAATCCAACCTTTTCTAGCAAAACTCTTACTTCCTGTTCCACTTCAGCTTTATCTCTTTTTTGAATACTAATGGGAGCATCTGCAATATTTTTCATTACACTATAATGCGGAAACAAATTGAAATTCTGAAATACCAATCCAAAATTTCCGCATACTTCTCGAATCATCTTTTTAGTCGGATAACAAAAAACACCATTTTTTTCATACACAACTTCTTTTTCCATATATGACAAACTACCAGCATCCATCTTTTCTAAAAAAGTAGCACACCGAAGCATTGTAGATTTTCCTGAGCCAGACGGTCCTAAAATCGAAACTACCTCACCTTCTTTTACAGAAAAACTAATATTTTTTAATACTTCTTTATCCCCAAAGTTTTTTTTCATATTTTTTATTTCTATAACATTCATATCCATACCCTCCCTATCGATAGTAATCCAATCGTTTTTCAACACGTTCCATTACAAATGCAACTACAAAATTAAAAATGTAGTAAAATACACCTGCAACGAACAATGGCATTACGCTTGTTTGGGCTGCTGCAATTTGTTTTGCGAGTGTGAACATTTCTGTATACGATAATGCAAACGCCAACGAGGTATCTTTTACCAATGTAATAATTTCATTTGTCACCGCAGGCAACACACGTTTTACCATCTGCGGAAAGATAATTTTTCCAAATGTTTGTACTCGATTATAGCCTAATACCATTGCAGCTTCTCTTTGTCCATTTGGAATGCTCTGTATACCCGAACGATAGATTTCAGCAAAATAAGCAGCATAATTCAAAGAAAAACCTATAATAACTGCATAAAATCGATACTGATTCGAACCACTTACTCCAAATAAAAATGCAGGTCCAAAAAACACTACCAACAATTGAAGCATCAACGGTGTACCACGCATAATTGAAATATAAATTTTTGCAATCCATTGTACCGGATTCCATTTACACATACGTGCAAACATAATCAATAAGCCTAATGGCATTGCAAATAAAAGTGTAAGTATAAAAATTGCAATGGTAGCTATCATTCCCTGTGAAAGTTGTTTAATGATTAACCCAAAATCAATTGTCTTTTTTGAAGTTCCTTCGTCTGCTTCAAGTGTCGTATTATCCTTAGCACTTTCCTTTATTTCCAAAGAAGCTTTTAAACAAATACAATCTTCAAGTCCCCACTTTTCAGCAATCTGAAGAAAGGTTCCATCCTGCTCCATCTGTGCAAGAACTTCCTCTACCTGATCTCGAAGCTCATCATTTCCTAATTTGAATCCGATTCCATAAGCTTCTGAAGAAACCTGTTCCTCTAATACTTCAAACTTATCGCCACGCGATTCAACCTGATAATTTGCAACACCAACATCTAAACAGATTGCATCTACCATACCTGTTTCCAAATTCATAAAAGCACTATTGTAATCAGATACCTGTTGTAACTGTGCAAAACTTTCACAAAGTGCTTTATTCTCTTCCGTGGCATCTTCCCCCGTAAAAGCAGCCAATGCAGAAGAATCTGCCTGAACAACCACAGTCTTTGCTTCTAAGTCTGTTAACTTCTCAATTCCCGAACCTTTTCTGACAATAACAACCTGCGAATTATCAACATAAGGAACAGACCATGTATAGTCATCCTCTCTACCATTCATGGTAAATCCATTCCATATACAATCAATTGCACCAGACTTCAACTCCATATCCTTCGAATCCCAGTCAATTGGTTGTTTTACTAATGTCCACCCCTTACGATTGCATACCTCCTGTGCTAAATCCAAGTCAAATCCAACATACTCACCGCTTTCATCCTTATATCCATATGGTGGAAATTCTGCATCAAATCCAACAATTAAAGTTTCATCATCATTTTCTTTTTTTGCATGCACTGTAGTTGGAACAACACTAATCAACAAAAGTGCCATTATCATAAGCCATGCTATTTTTTTCTTTTGTTTCATCCTACTCTCCTCACCCTTCTTATTCAATCATCTTCCTATAAACTAAAAAGGACTGCCACACTAGAAAGTGCAAATCTAGCGTGTCACTCCTTTTCTAAATCACTCAACTCTAAAAAGTAATATCCTTTTTTTCTTTTAACAATCTGCCACCATTAATCAACTGAAACACACCAACTGCAACACCAAATACAATTACAAGAATACCAAGTGCAATATTCCATGCTCCAACAGACTTCATTGTTTTATATAATTTTTCACCCATACTACGTCCTCCATTTTACATTTATTACCAATATTATTTCGCACCATACTGCTCATAGTACGCATCAATTGCAGACTTTATCGTATCATCAATTACAATCTTACCATTACATGGTTTATTATACAAATGCTCTGTCACTTCATCCATTGTTACAATTGCACGCGCATCAAAACCATATGTTTCTTTTATCTCATCAAGTGCGCTCTTTTCTCCACCAAGTCCTACTTCCATACGATTCAGCGATACCATTAAACCAATAATCTCAACATCTGCAGCACCTTTTACCTTTGGAACTGTCTCTTCCATTGACTTGCCAGAAGTTGTAACATCCTCAATCATAACAACACGATCACCATCTTTTAAACTACTACCCAAAAAGCTTCCCTTATCAGCACCATGATCTTTTTCTTCTTTACGATCTGAGCAGTAGCGAATCTCTTTACCATAAAGCTTTGCATATGCAACTGCAGTTACTACACTAATTGGAATTCCCTTATATGCTGGTCCAAATAAAACATCAAAATCATCACCATAATTATCATGAATCGCTTTCGCATAATACTCACCAAGTCTCATTAACTGCGAACCTGTCACATATGCTCCTGCATTCATAAAGAAAGGGGATTTTCTACCACTTTTCAAAGTAAAATCTCCAAACTTCAACACATCACTTTCCACCATAAACTCAATAAATTCCTGTTTGTACTGTTCCATATGTTTAAACCTCCGTATTCTCGTAGATAATTTCTTCTTTTTTATCAACACATATATTTATACTAGCATACATCTGTCTTTTTTTCAATTACTCATATTTCTTTCTATCGATGCTATTACATTCGCACCATCTGACACAGCTGTAGAAACCTGACGAAGGACTTTCGTTCTCACATCACCAGCGACATAAATACCATTTTCACTTGTCACACCTGTTTCATCTGCAACAATATAACCCGCATCATCCAATTTGACCATTCCATTCACAAAAGAAGTCTCTGGTTCCATTCCTACCGCAACAAATACGCCTGATACAATCAAGTCATTTTCCTCTTGTGTTTGATTATTTACGATATGAACAGATTGTACCATTCCACTCCCCTGAATCTCTCTTACTTCATGAAACGGCAAAAATTCAATATTTCCTGTCTCCTTCATACGCTCCACAAGCACATTTGCAGCACGAAATGTATCTCTTCGATGTACCAAATAAACTTTATTACACAAATTGGCAAGATATAATGCATCACCGATTGCAACATCTCCACCACCAACAACAACGACATCTTTATTTCTAAAAAAAGCACCATCACAGGTTGCACAGTAAGAAACACCGGCTCCTTTTAATTCCTCTTCCCCAGAAACATTCAAATGTCGATATCTTGCGCCGGTCGCAATCACAACATTCTTCGTTTCAAACGCATCGCCATTTTTCATATTACAAATCCACGAACTTTCCTGTTTTGAAAGACGAATCACTTCACCCGTCACAAAAGGAACCTCTAAAGAATCTGCGTGCTCCCGAAATTTGGTTGCCAATTCATACCCACTTGTCCCATTTAATCCCAGATAATTATCTACGCATTCTGTATTTACAATTTGTCCTCCACTAAATGGTTCTTTTTCTATAACCATAACATCCATTTTTGCCCTTTTTGCATATACCGAAGCAGATAATCCTGCCGGACCACTTCCGATAATTATCACATCATACATATAACGATTCTCCTATTTTTAAATTTATTTTTAGTATACCCTTTCATAGACAAAAAAACAACAGCCGGACCATGAAAATCCGACTGTTTTCCATCTCAAATATATGATTTTTCTACCATCCATTGTTTAAACCGCTCGGTCTACTCTTTTTCGAATTACTCTGCCAAAAAATGCTGCAATTCCCATTTTGATCAAGTCCCCTGGAATAAATGGAATGACACCTGCAAACAATGCTGCTTTTAATTCCATTTGACCCTGATAAGCAAGCCATGCTGTTCCTAATGCATAACAAATAATGGTTCCAACCACCATTCCTAAAAAACAAGGAACTATTTTATCTCTAAAACGATCAATCACCAATCCAGCAACAATTGCCATTGGTACAAATCCAATAATATATCCACCAGTTGGTCCAATCAGTTTTGCTGGTCCACCAGTAAATCCAGAAAACACTGGAATACCTACCAATCCAATTATCATATACACAATATAGCTAATGACTTCCTTTTTCGTTCCAATCAAATATAATCCAAAGTAAATTGCTAAATTGGTTAATGAAATCGGAACCGGACCAATTGGTATCGACAATGGAGCCAGCACACATGTTACCGCTGTCATTACAGCGATCAACGCCATATCCTTTATTTGTATTTTTGATGTTCCCATATGTTCTCTTTCCTTCACGCTTACTGTTTCATTTACTTTCTTCATTTCTTTTCTCCTACTCCTCTTTCCAACAAAATCCCATATCCTGTAACATTTCCATATCCTGCTTTGTGTTATTTCCAATCGTTGTTAACATATCACCTGTTATCGTAGCATTCGCACCTGACGCAAACAATCTTCTGCCACCATCTTTAAAATAATTTCTTCCCGCCGCCATACGAATATATGCGGTAGGGTTCACAAAACGAAACATTGCAACTGTACGTATAATTTCATCTTCTGTTAATGGTTCTAATGTTGCAAACGGAGTTCCCTCAACAGGAATCAACGCATTAATCGGAATAGAGGTAATCTCTAATTCAGCTAAAGAAATTGCCATATCCAAACGATCTTCAAAGCTTTCTCCCATTCCAATAATTCCACCAGAACAAACCATCAGACCAGCTTCCTTTGCCATACGAATCTCCGTTAATTTATCCTCATATGTATGTGTTGTACAAATATTGGGAAAATTTCGCTTTGACGTCTCAATATTAGCATGGTATCTTGTCACACCTGCCTTTTTCAATCTCGCAAACGCCTCTTCACTAATTAAACCATGCGACGCACATAGAATAACATCACATTCTTCATGCAACAATGCATATGTATCAACCAGTGTATCTAAATCATTACCTTCAACGGCTCTACCTGCCGTTACAATGGAATATGCATTGACTCCTACAGCCTCTCTTGCCTTGCAATCTTCTAACACAGCTTCTGGTTCTAGTACACCATGTGCCTCACATCCTGTATGATTATGTGCAGATTGTGCACAAAACTTACAATCCTCGCTACATTTTCCTGCTCTACCATTTATAATCGTACACAAATCTACATGATTCCCACATAACGCTTCTCGAATTTCATTTGCACACATTGCCAACAATTCTAAATCCACATCCATGAAGAATGACAGGTCATCCTCTCTTCCTAAACGTTTTCCAGCAATAATATCCTTTGTTAATTGTTGAATATCCATCTGTTTTTCCTCTCTAAACACATATTTCTATACTACTATAATTCCACAGCTTCAAAATGTCAACCATAATTTTATCAAAGGTTAACATTTAAACAATAAAAAAACTTTCGCACAAATATGTACGAAAGTTTTTAACGAATCCATTATTGAAATAAGAGTCCTATCCGAACGAGATAAACAACCACTGCTACCTGTAGAAAAAATATGAGTGGCACCCCCACAACAAACAATGCATGTTTTGTTTTATGATGAAACACCTGCATTCCAACAAATGCTCCAACACTTCCACCTATGATAGCCAATCCAATCAGTGTCTTTTCTGATATACGCCATTTTCCCTTTTTCGCTTTCTGTTTATCCACACCATAAACAATAAATGCTATCAAATTTATCACAAGTAAATAAACATATATCATAATTCAAACTCCTATTATATGACGTTATGTCAGACTCTATCATAAAGTATTTAATTCAACACTCTTGGATAACAGATGCACAATTCGGGTCAACTAATTAACATTTATAACTCAAATAATGAAGTTGACAAATAACGCTCTCCTGTATCTGGCAATAACACAACAATATTCTTACCAGCATTCTCTGGTCTTTTTGCAAGAACCGTTGCGGCATATAATGCAGCACCAGAAGAAATACCAACTAATAATCCATCTGACTTCGCAACAGCTCTTGATGTTTCAAATGCCTGATCATTTTCTACAGGAATAATCTCATCAATCAAATCTCTTTGTAAAATAGCAGGTACAAATCCTGCACCAATACCCTGAATCTTATGAGGTCCAGGCTCTTTTCCTGAAAGAACCGCTGAATCAGCTGGCTCTACAGCAACAACCTGAATATTCGGATTCTTACTCTTAAGACCCTGTGCTGTACCAGTAACAGTACCACCTGTTCCAACCGCAGAAACAAAAATGTCTACCTTACCATCTGTATCTTCCCAGATTTCCTCTGCTGTTGTAACCTTATGAATTGCAGGGTTCGCTTCATTTTCAAACTGTTGTGGAATAAATGCATTTCCATATTCTTCCTTTAATGCATTTGCCTTTGCAATTGCACCCTTCATGCCTTCACGTCCTGGTGTCAAAACAATTTCTGCACCTAATGCTGCTACAATCTTTCTTCTTTCTACACTCATAGTATCTGGCATTGTAAGAATCAAACGAAGTCCCTTAGATGCTGCAACAAAAGCCAAACCAATACCTGTATTTCCTGATGTTGGTTCAATAATTACAGTATCTTTATTAATCTTTCCATCCTGTTGCGCCTGCTCAATCATAGCCACCGCAACACGATCCTTGACACTTCCAAGTGGATTAAAATACTCTACCTTGGCAATTACCTTTGCGTGTAAATCATTTTGCTTTTCATAATTACTCACTTCAAGTAATGGTGTATGTCCTACTAATTCCGTTAACTGTTTTGCTATCTTTGCCATATCTACATCCTCCTAATATAATTCCTATTCACTCTGTAACAAAATATACATCGTATTTCATACAAAGTCAATAGGAATTATATATTTTATTAAAAAAGGAGTCTGCCTGCCAACATATATACCTTAGGGGCAGTACGGACTCCTTATTTTGATGAAACTAAATTGCATGTAAATTTTTAAGCGATAAATCCATAATTGGAGCGGAATGTGTCAACGCACCAGACGAAATATAATCCACTCCGATATCAATCAAGTTTGCAACATTTTCTTTTGTTACATTACCTGAACATTCTGTCTTCGCTCTTCCGTCTATAATGGTAATCGCCTGTTTCATTGTTTCTTTATCCATATTATCCAACATAATGATATCCGCACCTGCTTCAACAGCTTCTTTCACCATGTCAAGTGTCTCACATTCAACTTCAATCTTACGCACAAACGGTGCATATTCCTGTGCCATATGTACTGCCTTCGCCACGCTACCAGCTGCACCAATATGATTGTCTTTCAATAATATTCCATCAGATAAATTAAATCTGTGGTTATATCCACCACCGACTTTCACAGCATATTTTTCAAACACACGCATATTAGGTGTCGTTTTTCTGGTATCTAACAATTTTGTTTTGCTACCCTCAAATAATACAGCGATAGAATGTGTATACGTTGCAATACCACTCATTCTTTGCAAATAATTTAGTGCAGTACGCTCTCCCTCTAATAAAACACGAATATCGCCTGTTACAGTACCAATCAATTGACCGTTCTTTACAAGATCACCATCTTTTGCTTTCATATCAAATGTTACAGTATCATCTAACAACTGAAATACACGCATAAAAATGGGAAGCCCTGCAATGACTCCATCCTGCTTACAAATCAATTCCACACTACCCAATTTGTACTCTGGCATAACCGAGTTTGTTGTAATATCTTCACTTGTAATATCTTCTCTTAATGCTTGCAAAATTAAATTATCCACATTTAAATTCATTAACTCTCTCATCATCTTCTCCTTTTATACATTAGGATCTTTTCCATAAATCTGTATTCTTCTTTCCTTCTCGCTTCTTTCCCTCTTCTTTTATTTTGTTTTTTACCATAGTATGATATGCTGAAAAAACTTCATCTGTATTTTTATGATTCCATATTTCCTCTTGTTTTAATACAAATTCTGTTTCCACTCGTACTTTGCTATAATTTTTCACGATATCCAGTGCTGCAGCCTTTGCCCAAACAAGACTTTCCAATAAAGAATTACTTGCCAAACGATTCGCACCATGTACACCATTACATGCCGTCTCGCCAGCAGCATACAATCGCTCCATAGATGTTTTACTATCTAAATCCACTTTCACACCACCCATAAAATAGTGTTGTGCAGGTACGACAGGTATACACTCTTTTGTAATATCATATCCTTCCTCTAAACATCTTTTATAAATGTTTGGAAATCTCTTCACAATATCTTCCGGACTCATTTTTTCAAGTGATAACAATACATAATTCGTCTTATCTATCTCCATTTGTCGATAAATTGCCTTTGCAACAACATCTCTTGGCTGTAATTCATCTGTGAATCGCTCTCGATTCCGATCGTATAAAACAGCGCCCTCACCACGAACAGATTCAGAAATTAAAAATCTTCTTCCCGGCCGATTGGAATACAATGTGGTAGGATGAATCTGTACATAATCAACATTCTCTAATGCAATACGATGTTGCATTGCAATCGCCAATGCATCTCCTGTCAATTGTCTAAAATTGGTAGAATGTTCATACAAACCACCAATTCCTCCACATGCCCAAATTGTATAATCCGCGCACACACATTGTTTTTCACCATTTTCTAATTGAACAACCACACCGTAGCAAACGTTATCCTTTTCTATGATATCTAACATCGTTGTATGAGTAAAAATAGAAATATTTGTTCTCTCCATTACACAGTTCAAAAGTTTTGATGTAATTTCTTTTCCTGTTACATCATCATGATAAAGAATTCTAGATGCAGAATGTGCACCTTCCCTTGTGAAACAAAACTCGCCATTTTGACGTTCAAATTCAACACCAAAATCTACCAATTCTTTCACAATATCTTGTGAATCTCTTATCATCTTATCCACAGACTGCTTATCATTTTCATAATGTCCTGCACGCATAGTATCCTCAAAATATGGAGCATAATCGTCCTCATTTTTCAACACACAAATACCACCCTGTGCAAGAAAAGAATCACTTTCTTCCATATCGCCCTTTGTTATTATGGCAATTTTCTTATCTTCCGGTAAATGAAGCGCCGCAAACAACCCCGCAACACCGTTACCAACTATTATGATGTCATATTCTTTTTCCATCGTATTCTCCATGACCAGGTCCTTTACCTTCGCAAAGTCCTTGTCCACTCCAAACAGGTAAACTTCCTACTCTTTATTGTCTTGTGGTAAATCTTCATTCGCCCCAAAATCATCATAATTATCAAAAATTACAGTACCATTTTGAATGTCATTGATATCGACATCTCCATATGTCTCTCGAATTTTGTCTTCCAATTCCTCTTTCAACGGCATCAACTGCTCCATAGACATATCAAGTAGCATTGCAACTTCTTCTATATCAATACGACCAAGCAACATTCTCTTCGCTGCTTCCATCTTTGCCTTGTCTGTATTATTCATTTTCACGTCGCCTCATTTCATCTAATTTAACTTGGAAATCCAATCCTCATTTAATGCAATCACATTTTCCATAGCAACCTTTCCCGGTGCTCCAATTGTAGTACGTTTTTCAACACAAGTTTGTAAACTAATTGCATCATAAATATCTTCCTCAAACACCGGAGAAATCTTCTTATATTCCTCTAACGACATGTCATCTAACGAGATATTTTTATCAATACAATATAAAACCAATTGTCCTACAATACCATGCGCATCTCTAAATGGCACACCATGATTTACCAAATAATCTGCTGCATCTGTTGCATTCGTAAATCCATTCTTCGCACTGCTTTCCATCTTGTCCTTATTCACAGTCATAGTCTTCACCATGCCAGTAAATAATGCCAAACAACCCTTAACGGTATCAATTGCATCAAATGTCATCTCTTTATCCTCTTGCATATCCTTATTATAGGCAAGCGGAATTCCCTTCATTGTTGTAAGAATCTGCATCAATGCACCATATACACGTCCAGTCTTACCACGTACAAGTTCTGCAATATCTGGATTCTTCTTCTGTGGCATAATAGAGCTTCCTGTACTGTATGCATCATCCAACTCTACAAACTGATACTCATTCGAATTCCAAATAATGATTTCCTCCGAGAATCGACTTAGATGCATCATAATAGTAGACATCGCACTTAGCAACTCAATTACATAATCTCGGTCTGATACAGAATCCATACTATTTAATGTTGGTCCTTTAAACCCTAATAATTGTGCTGTCATATTACGATCCAATGGATACGTTGTTCCAGCAAGTGCACCAGAACCAATCGGACAATAATTCATTCTTTCAAAAATATCATCTAACCGACCATAGTCTCTTTTAAACATTTCCATATATGCACCCAGATGATGCGCTAACGTGATTGGCTGTGCCTTTTGTAAATGTGTAAATCCAGGCATATAGGTATCTGTGTGTTCTTTCATCAAATTATGTAACACCAAAATCAATTCTTTTACAAGCTCTTTTAATGCAACAATCTCTTTACGAGTAAATAACTTCATATCCAAAGCAACCTGATCATTACGTGATCTACCTGTATGTAATTTCTTACCAGCATCACCAATTCGATCAATCAAGTTAGCCTCCACAAAGCTGTGTATATCCTCATATTCTGATGTGATCGGAAGCACACCACTTTCTACATCCGCTAGAATACCTTCTAACCCTTTTAAAATCTGATCTCTTTCATCCTCTGTTAATATTCCTGTAGCAGCAAGCATCTTAACATGTGCCATACTACCTTCCATATCTTCTCTATAAAACTTCTGATCAAACGAAATCGAAGCATTAAAATTATATACTAACTGGTCTGTCTCTTTTGTGAAACGACCGCCCCAAAGTTGTGCCATATTTTTATCCTCACTTTATCCTTATTCACATCATCCATGTGTAAACATACTTATTTTATTTTACCTCAATTTCTCAGCAGTTACAAGAGTCAATCCACCGTCATATTGTTACTTTGGGAATTTGATAATTTTGTTCAAAAAAAATTCACATTTTTTTATATATTTTATGTTTTATATTCTTCATTTTTTCGCTATAATATATTAAGAAATAACTTGGTGTTATTTTCCAAATTATTTAAGAGGGTGGACATATGGCAAGACAAGAAATTGATAACCAGAAAGGCACGGACCTAATCATCACCAATGATAAATACATCTCTATTGGCGAACATGGTGCGGACATTGTCATCAAAAGTGGCGGCAAAATGATCTGGTTTGACGGCGAAGATGCTTGGGATCGTTTTGTAGAAGCCATTGACACAAATAAAGCGAGCTTATCCACTGGTTAATCCCAGTTGAATAGCTCGCTTTATTTGTTATCAATTATCTAAATCAATCCATCTTCCACATCTCGGTGTCAAGAATGTTCCTATTCCTTTTACAACCGCAATACAATCATTTGCATCCATATCTCTAATCTCATCTATTTTTAATTGAGCAGAAACATACATCTCTTTCCCCATCATTCTCTTTTTACGAATCATAACAGAATCTGCATGTTCTAATACATACTGATGTGTTGGATCATCATTCAATCCCAAATACACCATGGAATCACAGGCTTCCAATATCACTTCCCAATCTTTATAGATTTGACCGAGTTTCGCAAAACTATTCACATGAAGCATACATCCCAGGTTAAAATGTGGAAATTGTGATATCAAACGTTCTAAGTCTACAACCATACCCAAATCAGCAAAGTAATTAAAGTACATCATCACCGTACGATCTTTGTTATTACGACGAGACTCATTACATAACATATTACAAATTTGTGACAAAATTACAGAAGTTAATAACTCTGCTTGCCTCATGTTAGATGGTATCATAATAAATAATACCTGCTTTCCAAGATATAAATGTTCAAACTGTAATGGTTCTTTCTTTGCCAATGCAATCATACGATCTTCTTTGAATATCTCAATACGATCTGCGCAGGAACTTACAATATCAGAAAAACGATCCCCTGCTTCCTGTTTAAACACCTTATAACGATTGCACTCCATCTCATTCGGTCCCTGCGGGAACATACCGGAAAACAAACGATCTAATTTAACCTCTCTATCCTCTCCACTCAATAAATTCACTGCCGCATTCATAGTCTTAGAGGTTCCATATTTCATATAACAGGAAATCAATATCTTTAAAAATGTCTTTTCTAAATTATTGATGATAATACGTTCCCCTATGGATGCACGCATATAATAACTGGAATTGGTATTCGCAACAATACACTGCACTAAAATATCAACATCAATTTCATCCTGCGTATAAGAAAACGGATTGTATCCATCACTGTTTTCAACATCCATCAAATTAATTTTTTTGACAGCAAATCCTCTCATAGCAAAATCATTTGCCATTTCCTGATAATACGCGCCATCAAAATCAACAACAACATAATTACAGTTATCGTCCTTTAAATTATCCAATACCAAATCAAAATTACTTTCCTTTTCATCAAACACCAACATATTATTATTACGTCTTGTCTGATCAAAATCTCTACTCATAGATAAAAGACTGGAAAATGCGGTTGTTCCACGATTACTTCTAGCACATTCCATCTTTAACTCATCCACTTGACGACATTTACTCGAAAAGTCCATGTCCATTCCTTTAAAATGATCTATTATACCCATTGTTAATCCTCCATCGTTTTAACTTCAGAGCATCTATCGAATCTGCCCACCATATCGTGCTTTATGTGCACTTTTTATTTCATACATTCTATCATCTGCATACTTCACAGCAGCTTCTAACGAAAACTTCTTATTCGCATCAATCATAATACCACCGATACTTGCTACAAGTTCAACTGGCATTTTAGAGACTGCAACCTGTTTCTTTATATTCTCCTCAATCAACGTAACAATATGTTGTATCTCATCTTCCTGATTACACGTACCAATAATCAAAAATTCATCCCCACCATATCGACAACCATACCATTGCGCTGGAATACTTTCCTTAATTGCATTTGCCAATGTACAGATAGCCAAATCGCCAAATAAATGACCATGCTCATCATTTATTGTCTTCATATCATCGATATCACACATGATAAACGCCATATTATTATCCTGCTCGATATTTTGTTCATAATACGGTTGTACAATCTTTGTATATCCACGTCGATTATAAAGACCCGTCATTCCATCTGTTGTAGAAAGAAGCATTAACTGCGCTGTCAAAGCATTAATCTGAATATTTTGACGTATTTGCTCCAAATTCTGTGTGATATGTCTAGACCACAAATACAATGCCATCTCCTGAAATTGCATCTCATCTGCTCTCATTGCAACATATCCTATCGTCTTTTCCTCCAAGAATAAGGAAACAACTAACATAATATTTTCCTTTTCTGATTGTCTTACATAGCTGGGTACTATATCTACTGAACTTATTTCTTCAACTGGCATTATATTACCTTCATACACCCCTGTTGCAACTACCATTTTTTCAGGATATCCAACTGTTTTTAATAACTCTTCATCTTCCATTTGGGGTAAGAAAAATTTCGGATCCAAGCATAAGAAAAATGCATCCGATTCATAATAATGTCCCTCATTTCGAATAAACGGAGACAACTTTTCATGCAATTCATGCAATTCAGAGCAATTATGCATCACACCATACATCATTCGCATGTGAATATCTAATTCCACATTCCCTACATACTTTTTTCCCTGTTCCTTATCACCTAAGCGTCGTAATTCTAACTTCTCTTTACATAATTCGCATCCACAACTTTCTCCAAGTGAAAGACTGGATTTTAGTTCAATTCGCTTCGGCGTTTTAGCAGGTTTTTCCTCGAGAATCTGTTGCATTGCAACATAACCCATAGAATTCCAATTGCGTCCAACAGATGTGATAGATGGATAATACATCGCACCTTGACGCAATCCGTCAAATCCGGTCACAGCAACATCTATTCCTGCCTTATATCCGATTGTTGGTAACATTTCACAAATACCAATTGCCATAACATCATTGGCACAAATAATTGCATCGGGCAATTTGCCATTTTTTTCAAGGTATTGTATTACATAAGCACCGCCAAAATAAAACGACCAATCACCATAAATAAAATTCTCATCTGTAACAGGAACTCCGTATTCTTTTGCAACATCTATAACTGCTTGCCGTCTCTGTTGTGCTTCTGTATTATCCTTTGGACCTCCAATATACAAAATATTTCTAGCGCCATGTACATCAAAAACATGTTGTGCAAGTTCATACATACCTGAATAATTATCCGAGCCCATAAAATTCAATCCTTCAAGCTCATATTCCAAACAAACACACGGAATCTTTGCCTTACGCAATTCTTCTTGTAAAAAATCCCTTTCAGCTTGCACATTAATAGAATTCGCCATTACGATTACACCATCATAACAATTCAAGTCTGGCAATCGATACAGATTCATTTCTCCAATTTTGATACTTTCTGATACATGCTCTGAAGAATAATTTACAAAAAAATCCACATCTACTGTATGTTCTTTGGCGTATTTTTGAACACCTCGCATAATCAGCTGAAAAAATTCATATCCCCATGCATTTCCAAAAACTGCAACCCTCTTTTTTGCCATTCACATCACCGAACCTTCTCCACTAGCTGAACTCATCTATTGTCAGTAAACACAATCATCTTATGATATAATACTAATTATATAAATTATACAACATAGTAAGCGAAACATCAATGATTTTACCGAATCTTTGCGCTCTATTTTTCAATCCATGCAACCCCAATTGCACCTGGTCCAATATGCGTACCAATTGCACATCCTACAATTGAAATTGGTAATTCGTCTGCTTCATTTTCCCACAAATGTGCATTATCTTTTTGATACTTTTTAATCATTTCATCACTTAAACCTGTATATGCAAGATAATATGGCATGGAAAAATCAATCTCTCCATATTTTTTAATCTGTTCAGTAATCAAATTATTACCCTGCTTTGATCCTCTTGCTTTTCCTAATACATTTACTTCCCCATTTTCTATAGCAATCACAGGCTTAATAGATAATAATCCACCTGCAATCGCAGCCGCTTTTGAAATACGTCCACCTTTTTTCAAATATTCCAAGGTATCAAGCAATGCAACAAAATGAATCTTTTTCTTTATTACATTTAATTCTGTTACAATCTCATCTATTGTTTTTTCTTCTTTTATCATGCGTAAGGCACATTCTATCAAAATGCGCTGTCCAATACTTGCATTTTCACTATCTACGACATACACCTGATTCGGATAATCTTCTGCTATCACTGCCGCATTTTGCCATGTACCAGATAACTTTCCAGACAATGTAATCAATAAAACCTGTTCTCCCGCCTCCACATAAGGTAAAATAGCCTCTTCAAAACCAAACGGTGTAATTTGGCTTGTAATTGGCAATGTATCACTTTCAATCAATTTCTCATAAAATTCTTTTTTTCCAAGTGTTAATCCATCCTGATATTCATACTCACCAAATGTTACTGTCATTGGTAAAATTTGTAAATTCTCATATTCATTTTCCAAAATATCTGATGCAGAATCTGTTATTACATGTATTGCCATTTTTCTTCTCCATTTCTTCATATTCATAGCCTAAAAAGTATAGAGTATAATTGTTGCACTGTCAACAACTCAAATTTCAATAAAAACTGACTCAATTATTAATTTTAATAAATATATGATATAATTCAGTAAGAACATATAGATAAAAGAAAGGGGCATCCATATGAGCCTTCAAAAGGAATTGTTTTATCAGGAATTTATCCAAAGAGAAAATGATATTTTACGTGCACCATATAATCCAGAATTAGAATTTTATTCTGTCATCAAATCAGGTAATCTTAGCCGTATTCGTGAACTTTGTGAAATCCCTTTGGCCAAAAAAGAAGGGTTAGGCACCCTTTCCAACAACCCATTACAAAGTCTGAAATATCACTTTGTTATCACAACAGCTCTCGTTGCACGATATTGCATTGAAGGTGGCATGGAAGTTGCTACTGCCTACAGTCTCAGCGATTTTTATATCCAAAAAGTTGACAAAGCAAAAACAGATACCGAAATATCAAAACTACATGTTTCGATGTGCGAGGATTATACAAATCGAATGAAAAAACTGCGAAAGAAAAAAGTCTGCTCTAAGCATATTGCACGCTGTATTGATTATATATACGATCATTTACACACCAGAATCACCATAGATTTATTAGCAGAGCATACCGGGTTAAGCAACGCCTATCTTTCCCGTCTTTTTAAACAGGAAACGGGCAGCTCCGTCAGCGAGTACATTCAATCTCGCAAAATAGAAACTGCCCAAAATATGTTGCTTTATTCCGAATATAGTCCAGCACAAATCGCTTCTACGCTTGCATTCCCAAGCCAAAGCTATTTCACCGAAATTTTTAAAAAACGAACTGGATTAACACCTACCAAATATCGCGCCTTGCATTTCCGTGATACAGAATTATCAGAAGAAGAGAGTTAATCTGTTTGAATTCGATTCTTTTCGATATTTGGTTGTATAAAATTCTCCTTTGCATATTCCCACAAAACTGCAGAGCCTTCTGCAGTTTTTTCATTTCGTTTCAAAATCTGGCTTAAATGAACACCATGCTCCTCCCAAGCTTTTCCATCGGTTGCAGCATTTAACATCATTGGCTGTATATTATCCAATGTTCTTGCAAACTTTGCTTCTTTTGTTTGTCTGTCTTCAAACTCTTCCCACAACGCTTTCATCTCATCTCTTTGATCTTCTGGAAGCATTCCAAACAAACGCTTTGCCGCCTCTTGTTCACGAATTTCCTGTGTCTTTTTTCCTTCCTCATCATATGCATAAGTGTCTCCAGCATATATTTCAACCAAATCATGAATTAATAGCATACTCATCGTTCGAAGCTTATCAATATCCTCATTCGCATACTCATTTAATAATAATACCATAATTGCCATATGCCATGCATGCTCTGCATCATTTTCCTTACGCACAGCATCTGTCAAATAAGTTTGTCTTCCAATAAACTTTTCTTTGTCTATTTCTCGTATAAATGAAAACTGCTGATCTAATCGTTGTTTATCCATATTCACTCCATTTTTCTATATCCAACAACATCCAAGAACACTATCTGTATTCTTGGATGCAACTTTTGTATCATTAAAAGCTGTGACCGCCGCCTCCACCAGAGAAGCCTCCACCGCCGCCTCCGCCGGAAAAACCACCACCAGAAGAACTGCTACTACTTTGAGGACAATACTTTTTATCGGTATAACGCAAGTCTGCATCAAAATTTTTAATAGACTGCGTCACTTTCATTGCATCAAACAAAGCATTTTCTTTTGGTTTTCTGGCATCTGAAACAAAACGAACCACAAAATAATTGATTAAGATTGCCAAAGCAATTGCCAACATCACATTACTTATATTTTTCATCGGTTTCGCAATTCTTTGACCATCAATCACAGCATACATCTGCGCAAATGCTTCACTCGCGCATGTATAATAATCCCCGCTGGATGCATACTTATATACATTATCAGTAATTGTATTGGCATAACTTTTCGTAAGTTCTTTATACATTTCTTGCCCAGAATAAATATAAATCTGTCGATTATCCATATCAATCACAAACATGGTCGCTGCAGATGTCCCAAACAATTGACTATACTCAGATTGTGCATAAGCACTTGTACCAGCCGAAGCATGATTTGTCGAAACAAACGCAACGTTTCCATATTGCGTGATTGGCTGCATTGCTTCCAACATTGATTTTTCTTCAGCAGCTGATAATAAATCTGCATCATCCTTACAAATTGCCTGATATTTTGTATCTGCATTCTGATATGTCGTTGCAGCTTCACTTGCGTAAGTCATCCAACCAGGCAATAAACTATTTCCCAACACAAACAATACCAAAAACAAAATTGCAAATATATTTCTTTTGTTTCCACTAAATGTCTGCACGATCATCACCTCCTGTACGTTCAAACTGAGGCAATTTTCTCATTGCCAACAAATTGTAACTTGCAATCAAATCAGCTAATGTAATAATCATCATTACAACTGCCACCACAACTGCACCATAATAAAAAATATCCTGTACAGGATTCCATATACAAATTCCTGAAGCAAGTACGCAAGAAAGAATCGCGCCAATTGCGCCCTTTCCTTTTTTCGCCGCAACTTCACTACCATGTTTCATGCTAAAGCATCCATAAAGAATTGCCACAAATGTTACAATCGGTATACTAAAGAAATAACCACTGACTCCGATTTCTGGAGCAAATATATGAATTGCAACAGCTGCTGCCATAAGAACAACCAAAACTACAGATTGTAATACAAAGCTGGTCTTGGCCACATTCTTTTCAATCGGCTCATATTGTGCCTCATCATCTTCATTCACATCATCAATTGTAATCAAATCTGGTTTAATATTTCTCTCTTTTGCAACAAAATCAGGATTTGAAAAAGGGGTATCTTCATTTTCAACAAAACGTAACACCTCTTCTGTTTCTGGCGTATCTGCCAACTTTAATGACGATTTGTAAGTTACCCTTTCCTGCGTAACAGCAGTTTCTTCTTTTCTTTCTCTTTCCGCTCGCTCCATTTCCTCCGCTTGACGAATACGTTCTTCTGCCAATCGCAGTGCTTCTTCCTGTTTTCGACGCTTTTCACGTCTTTTTTTATCCTTATATGCCAACAATCCCTTATCATCAGAATTGCTTTCGCGGATAGAGATTTGTTTCATTTCATTATCATGTAACATAATTGCAAATAATGAGATAAAGCAAATAACCAAAAGCAACGTCTTCGGTGTCAATGTTAAAAACAAATTCAATATTATAAAAATCGGCACAGCTAAAAAAGCACTTCCCATATAATATCGTTTCAAATCTACCGGAATATCTGCCACTACTTTTCCAGTCTGTCCATTTACAATTGCATAAGCAATTCGATCATGATTACGATATGACATGAACCAAACAGGCAACATCGCAGAATCAATCTTTTCCAGATTTGTATGACACTTGTTTATTACCATTGGAATCGTAATCTTTGTAT
This sequence comes from Eubacteriales bacterium, assembly GCA_030533405.1. GTDB lineage: Bacteria > Bacillota > Clostridia > Lachnospirales > Lachnospiraceae > CAG-590. Next base: position 90,102 of record JAUNJF010000006.1, on the reverse strand, counting down.
CATATTTTTGAATTTCTTTATAATGCTGCAGTTGTCTTTTTGTACCCTGCGCAGCAATAATCTTAGCATCCTGTCCATAGACATCCTCATCAACATCTGCCATATCTGCATAAAACCCACTCAAAAACGAAGGCGTAAACTCTTTCAACCATCGCATCTCAAATGGCGCAACCTTTTCACTAATTGAATCTGCAAAAGATGGTGATGCATCATAAGCAATTCCATCATACTCATTATCCAAATCAAACCCCAACTGATAATGGTCGGTATACTTATAATCTCCTTTATATCTAACGGTCTTTCCCTCAATTTGCACATATCCCTTTTGAGTAACATCATAAATCCAATATGGCATATAAATACCACGGAATTCTTTGATATACTTTGGATTTCGCAACTCTCTTGGTGCATACCACGCCTTTTTCATCAGACTTATATAGGCATCCTTACAATCCTTTTTTGTTTTTTTAAATGGGATAATATAACGCGGACGCTTCTTTTGAACCAGCCTGCTTGTCAACACTGATGTCGCTCCACAATAACTACAAAAAGCAGTTGCAGCATCATCTGTACTATAAATAACACCAGAACACTGTGTACACATAAAAACATTCATATCCATAGAATCCTGATGTTCTAATTCTTTTTGATTTGTAACTTCATATGGATCAAACTTAGAATCGCAATTCGGACACTTTATCCTCTGTGATACGATATCAAACACCAAATTACCGCTACAATTCGGGCATTCATACATATCTTATCTCCTATCAATCATTTGTATTCTTTATAAACAAAAAACAAAATAATTATAGCATTATTTATTTATCACCACAATAAAAATCATGCCCTCTCTAGAATACGAAGTTATAAAAAATCACATCTCAGAAGAAAACAAATGCCTCTGTATTTCATGACCATTTTTTTATAATCAGACTTGCATTATGCCCACCGAATCCTAACGAATTGGTCATTGCATATGTAATTTCCTGCTTCCTACCCATGTTTGGCACGATATCCAAATCACAATTTTCATCTTTGATTTCATAATTAACTGTAGGCGGCAAAAAATCATGATAAACCGCTAAAGCAGTGTATACTGCCTCTACTGCACCACTTGCACCAAGCAAATGACCCGTCATAGATTTAGTAGAACTCATTGATAATTGATGTGCACTTTCTCCAAAAGCTGCCTTAACAGCCAACGTCTCGCAACTATCATTCATTTTTGTCGATGTTCCATGTGCATTGATATATGCAATATCAGCTGGCTCTATTCCTGCGTCCTGCATAGCAAGCTTCATACATGTTGCTGCACCCTTTCCATCTGGTGATGGTGCTGTCACATGATATGCATCACTATTTGTTGCATACCCAACAACCTCTGCATATATTTTAGCACCTCTTTTTCTTGCATGTTCTAACTCTTCTAAAACCAAAACAGCTGCACCTTCTCCCATAACAAATCCGTTTCGCTCTTTATCAAAAGGAATAGATGCTCTAGCTGGATTCTCATGTGTTGACAACGCATTTAACGCAGAAAAACCACCAATACCTAATTCTGAAATACAACTTTCCGAACCACCGCATACCATAACATCCTGATACCCATCACGTATCATTCTAAATGACTCACCAACTGCATTGGTTCCACTTGCACATGCGGTTACGATACAACTACTCGGTCCTAACAAACCATATTCTATCGATATTTTTGCTGCAGCAATATTCGAAATCGCTCCTGGTACAAAAAAAGGTGTAATCCCTTTCATTCCTTTTTCCATTAACCTAGCATGCTGCTCTTCAATGGAAACCAAGCCTCCGATTCCTGTTGCTATCATGGTTCCCGTTCTATTTTTATCCCAATCCTCGCATGCTTCTAAATTAGAATCCTGCATTGCCTCTTTTGCAGCAATCATCGCTAAACAGACAAATCGATCTTGTCTTTTCACTTCTTTTGCTGGTAAATAGTCTGTCAGTTCACAGTTCTTCAATTCACCAGCAACCTTAACTTTTGAATTTTGTGTATCAAAACATGTAATCGGTGCAATTCCACAAACACCATTTTTAATCGATTCCCAATTCTCTTTCAAAGAATTCCCAATTGGAGATAATATCCCCATTCCACTTATTACAACTCGTCTCATGCAATTGCTCCTTTTTTTTCAATATTTTCCCTATACTCCTCCCATATCTCACTAACCAGATCATGAACAGACACAATGCTTTGTATTCTTCCAACATTCTCACCACAGAAGAATAAACCATGTTCTAAATCCCCCGACACAGCAGCTATCAATGCTCGACTAATACAATATGAGATATCATTTCCTCGTGGACACGCCTTCAAACAATTATTGCACACATCAGGCATAAGTTTTGTTCCTGTGGCAAGATTGCGAATCAGCTTCGTATTCAACGCTCTTCCAGGCATTCCAACTGGACTTTGTATAATCACAATATCCTCTTCTTTTGCATCTACCATTACCTGCTTATATTGATCGCTTGCATCGCATTCTTTCGTTGCAATAAATCTCGTACCAATCTGTACCCCTGCGGCACCAAATTGAACAATCTTCGCCATATCTGCTCCGTTATATATACCACCTGCCACAAACACTGGAATACTGCATCCATACTTTTCCTCATATTCCTCTATCGCAGACTGTACTTCTGGCAATATCTCCTCCACAGTTTTTGCAGTTCCATCTATAACTTCATCTCTTTTAAATCCAAGATGTCCACCTGCACCTGGACCTTCAATAACAATAAAATCAGGAATTCTTCCATACTTTTTATCCCATTGCTTACAAATCACTTTTGCAGCCTTTCCGCTCGACACAATTGGTGCAATGGCAACTTCTGTTCCTTCCACATATTGGGGTAAATCCATTGGCAACCCTGCACCTGAAATAATCGCCTGAATTCCTGCCGCAACCGCAGTTTTTACCGTCTCTTCGTAAAAATTCACAGCAACCATAATATTCATCGCAACAATTCCATTACCATCTGCTTTGGAACGGGCATATTGAATTTCTTTGGTTAGCGCTCTCGCGTTCGCTTCTTTGGGATTCATTTTAAAATCTGGTTCTCTATATCCCGCATTTACAGAACTAATTACACCCATTGCCCCTTCATATGCAACAGCTCCTGCTAATTTTCCTAACGAAACACCAACACCCATTCCACCTTGAATCAACGGAATGGATAACGTCATTTTTCTTATCTTCATATAAGCCTCCAAACATTCATTTCTATATTATACAGTTTTATCTTCCACTTCATCAGCTTTTAAAAAACTTATCATAGGGTATACTACTACTTATCCACTATTCTGTCAAGAAAACAAAATATTTGCAGGATTTGATAAGATATTGTATTCTTATAAAAAGAAAGTTCAAAATAAAAAAGTAGGGAAGATACAATATGAATACAATAGATTTTAAAATGCCAAGATACCATGAAATACCGAATGTCGGACTATATTTAGAACAGACTGTCCAATATATTAATCAATATATTGAGCCTCTACATATTTCCATTACCGCTTCTATGTTAAGCAATTATGTAAAAAACGGATTTGTCAGTCGACCAATCAAAAAACAATACAATGCAGATCAAATTGCACATTTAATGTTTATTGCGATTGTCAAACAAACGTTATCCATGCAAAACATTGTTGACTTGTTTCAACTGCAGGAAAAAACATATGATGCACCAACTGCATATGATTACTTTTGTACAGAACTTGAAAACGAATTACAAAAAGTATTTGAAAATCGCCCTAACACAGAATTAACAGACATGCCTTTTGCCAAAAAAACTCTTTTCAGTGTTGTGATTGCAATCTCTCACACAATTTATCTTAATTATTGTTTTGAACAGATGAAAAATATGAAATAAACCAAAAGCCATCAGACATTTTACTGTCTAATGGCTTTTTAGGCACATAGATACAATATAGAATTATCATGCTTTGTATGGATTGTAGAAAAACACTGCGTTGATAACACAAAAATCATCTTCTAAACCATTCTTTCATGGTAGTAAATACCTTTACCAACTCCTCCTCAGATATAATATATGGAACCATCGAATATAAATACTTAAGAAATGGTCTAGAAAAGACACCTTTCTCGTATGCAAACTCCTGAAACCCTTTTAACGTAGATGAATCATACACTTCTAAACATGCACATCCACCCATTATTCTAATTTCCTTAATTCTTTCATCACTAAAATTCTCAAATTCTCTTCTGGTAATTGCTTCAATCTTTTTTATTTTCTCTAAATAGTTCCCCTCTTCAAACAATTCTATAGATGCAAGCGCCGCACTACATGCTAAAGCATTTCCCATAAAAGTCGGTCCATGCATCAATGCTTTTTCAGAACTATCACTTAAAAATCCATCATATACTTTTTTATTCGCTACTGTCACTGCATGACCAATATGCCCACCAGTTAAAGCCTTTCCTAGCACAATAATATCCGGAAGAACTAGATCTGATACGAATCGATATCCTGTTCTTCCAAATCCAGTAGCAACCTCATCAAATATAAGAAGCACGCCATATTTATCACATAACTCCCTTGCACGCTTCAAAAATGCTATGTCATACATTCTCATTCCACCAGCGCCTTGTAATAACGGTTCTACAATAAAACAATTCAATTCCTCATGATACATAGAAAATGCATTCTCTAAAGCTTCAATATTTGTTGGAATATGTATAGCATTTACATTCTCGCCATATGCCTCTAAGATAAAATGATAATCTTCATCATCTCCTGCCTCCATAGTTTTAAATGTATCACCATGGTAAGCATGGGTAAGACCCATTATTTTAATTCGTTTTTTTTCACCTTTGTTAACATAATATTGCAATGCCATTTTCAACGCTACCTCAACAGCAACAGAACCAGAATCAGAAAAGAAACAATAATCCAAATCCCCTGGCAAAAATTCTCTTAATTTCTGTTCCAATTTTTGTACTGGTTCATGTGTAAGTCCACCTAACATAACATGTGAAAATTTATCAGCCTGATTTTTGATTGCATTAGTTATCTTTGGATTTTTATATCCATGAATCACACTCCACCACGAAGAAACAGAATCAATAAGCTTTTGATTTTCTGTATAAATATATACTCCTTCTGCGTCGATAATTTTATATGGTTCTTTCATTGTTTTCATTTGCTCATATGGATACCAAATCATTACATTCTCTATTTCCATTTTATATACGTCAAGTATAAAATAGAATTTCCTTTCTTAAATCTTTATCCTCTTCATTTTATTATCCTAATCATAAAGTGATATCAATTGCTCAATATCTATATTTATCTTTTTTGCGTTCTTTTCAACCATTGCAAGCACAGGCAATCCAGTCATCAATTCACACATAAATTTGTTATCCTCATGCATCATATTACTCGCACACCAATTATTGAATATAATACCTTTTACATCCATTCCCCTTTTTTTCATATATTCCACAGTAAGAACAACACTATTAATCGTCCCAAGACCAGCATCAGCTATAATCAAACTAGATAATTTTAATTCTTTTATAATATCCTCTAATTGTATCCTTTCATTATCAAAATCAATCGGACAAAGAATTCCACCGCTACCCTCTACTGTTATATAATCGTACTTAGCACATAACGCTTCGTAACACTCTAAAACCTTCTTCATTTTGACAGGATTTCCTTCTAATCTTGATGCAAGATGTGGCGAAACCGCTGTTTCATATACATATGGACATGTTTCCTCTAAAGTTTGCTCAATGAGAGAAATATCTTTTACCCATTTTGCATCACCAGGTATTAAAGCTCCTTTCTCATCTCTCACATTACCGCTCATTGCTGCTTTATAATATGCAGCCTTTAATCCTGCATCATGTAATTTTTTTATAATAAGTGCTGTAACATAAGTCTTACCGACATCTGTTCCTGTTCCAGTAATAAATATACTCTTAGCCATTTTTCTCTCCTATTCCGAGGAATTCACATATATATCCTGCTACTTCCTTAAGTTCTTTTTTGCTATGTGTAGACATAATTGCCACTCTAAGCCTTGCACTATTCTTAGCTACAGTGGGATATCTAATTGCAGAAATATAGTATCCTTTTTCTAACAAGTATTCAGAAAGTTTCAACGCCTTTTTCTCATCATGTACCAAAATAGGCACTATTGCTGTTTCGGAATCTACATTGAGTCCATTATGACGTAAACATGCACAGAAATATTTCACATTTTGTTGAAGCTTTTTAACTCGTTCAGGTTCCTGCTCAATTATCTCAATTCCCGCAATACCGCATGCCATGGAAGCTTGCGAAAGCGAAGTTGAAAAAATAAATCCTCTTGCCTTATTTTTTAAATATTCGATTAATATTCTGTTGCCAGTCACATAACCACCTTCGCCACCTATCGCCTTACTCAAGGTTCCCATCATAATATCTGGCATTTTATCTGTATTATAGTGCTCCACAATACCATGTCCAGTCTGACCGATAACGCCCGTTGCATGTGCCTCGTCAATCATTGAATAAATATTGTAGCGTTCACAAATCTCAACAAACTCATTTAGCTTAAGTATATCTCCGTCCATACTAAACACCGCATCACTTACAGCCAAAGCATGATGAAACGAGGTTTCTTTTATTTTCTTTTCAAAATCTTCCATATCATTATGCTTATACAATACTACTTTTGCTTTTGATAATCTGCATCCATCTATTATGCTGGCATGATTCAATACATCACTAAAAATAACATCCCCCTCAGATACTAGTGCTGAAATAGTTGCTACATTCGCTACATATCCTGAAGAAAAAACAAGAGCTGATTCACACTTTTTAAAATCAGCAATCTTCTTTTCCAACAATTCATGTATATCAGTATTTCCAGTAGTAAGTCTTGAACCACCACTTCCATAACCATATCGATCAATTATTTCTTTTGTATACTTTTTAATGTGCGCATGTGCTGTTATATCAAGATAACTGTTAGAAGCCATAAGAACAATATCTCTTCCGTTATAACATACATGAGCTCCCTGAGAAGACTCAAATTGCTTCATTGTTCTATATAGATTATTTGTCTTTAAATCCTCTAACTGCTCTTGTAAATGTTTCCACTTATCTACCTTGCTTTTCGTGTTTTCCACCGCATCAAATTGTTTCATATTTTTAACAATTACATATGTATTCTGTAAGTAATTAATTGCCTCATTATAATCATACTGAGATCCATCAAACAGAAAGATTCTACCACCAAATTCACTACCCATCTCCTTTAACTTACTTATTCGAATATACCCCAATTCCTTTGAAGCAAAATATCCAGTAATATAATTGGGATCATCCGATATACATATTTCTCCCACTATACCCGGACAATTGGCAACCTTTGTAGCCAAAACAATCGCTTCCTCATAATGATTTTTGCTATTCGAAACTACATAATCCGAATTTCTTTCCTGATCCATATTGGTAGCTCGTATTCCTCTATTCAAATCAGGTTCTAATCGCATCAAAGAATTCACATCCAGAAGCATTGCACCACGCATAGCCATTGTCTGTGGAAGAAAATCCATTATTTCATTATATTTTACCACGCCACTTTTCTTTAGAAATTGCTTAATAGTCTCATACCCTTCCTGCCAATTTGAAACCTCCACATTTGTTACTGGAAGCGCATCAAAATAAACGATTTCATCCGTATTCACCTTCTGCAATTTGATATTAATAAAATCGGCTTTCCCTTTCTCGTGGTGAAATCCACGGAAAATCAAATTATCTACACATCTGTTCATTTGATTTTCATGAATTATTTTTTCAGCACCTGAAATATGCTCATTTTTATCACAAACCATACGAGAAGCTCTCATTTTCACACTATATAAATCCTGCATAGTATACACACTCACATTCATCCATTATTCACATCCATCAAAAACATTATCTCAATTGGCCCCTTCTCCAATTGCTATAAACACAACTCAAAATAACATAAGCGCCTCCAAATGTCAACCATGTACCATATATATGGTTGACATTTAAATCATAATATGAATCACCAGCTTAGCAGACATTTTTATTAATAAAAAAACCAATAGACATATGAGCTATCTATTAGTTTTTTCATATTTTTTTGATTAAATTTTCTTATACATCTTCATTTAACTTATATAATATCTCATATTGATCTTTATATTTTGTTGCTTGAAACTCAAACATAATTCTTTGTGCTATCACATCTATATTTTCTACACCTGCATCTAAAAAAATAATCAGATGCTCAGACACAGAATGTCTAAAATAAACATCTACTGCTCTAATATTTTTCTTAATTGCAGTTTCCATAGCTTGTGCTGCATCTTCTTCGACCTCGGTTTTATCATTTTGTTTTGTCTTCAAAATAATTGACATTACTTCAATAGAACGATTATAACGCATTCCAATATTTCGCATATAAATATAAAATTTATCAAAATATTTTACAGAATCGCTTTTTTGTTCCAACTGCGTGATATTATGAATTACATGATCAATATCATCCATCACATATCTATGCTCACTGTTATTTTCTGTCATATGCGAGGTATTCACTCTAACTGATAATTTCTGCTCATCAAAAAGTTTTAAAAATATATCCAGTAATTCTGGATCAAACTGTGTACCTCTACCTTTCACAAGTTCCTCACGAATCACCTCATTTGGCAATGCTTTTCTATAAATACGGTCCGAACTCATTGCATCATATGCATCTGCAATACACACAATCCTTGCATTCAACGGAATATCCACTCCACCAATTCCACTCGGATATCCTGTTCCATCGTAACGTTCATGATGATATTTTGCCACATATTTTGAATTTGGAAGCGCAGCCATATCCTTTAATATATCTGCACCAATCAAGGAATGGGATTTGATTAAATTAAACTCTGTCTCAGATAATCGATCTGGTTTGTTTAAGATAGAATCTGGCACCCCAATCTTACCAATATCATGTAATAACGCCTCAAATTTCAAATTCTCAATTGCTGCATCATCCCATCTCAGTTCTTTCGCTAATTTTGTAGAATACACCGCAACACGAGCAGAATGACCATTGGTATACTTATCCTTTGCATCCAATGCTCTTGCCAAAGTTTCAAGCATCTTTAAAGATAACTGCACACGCTCTTCTGCCGCATTCATTTTTTCGGCTGAAACCAAAGCTTCACCAAGTTCTTCTCGTCTTACCAACAAAGTATTTAATATGATTCGTGCAAAAATGAAAATGCTAATCGTAAATGTATAAGCAATTGCTGCCTCTGGACCAATATCTTTGTTATACAAAGAATCGGATGCTCTTGCTATGACCGCAATCGTTTGTCCAATCAAACTCATAAATAATGCTTGTTTCAAAAATTGAAAATCCTCATATAAAATACTTATCATAACTGGAATCACAAAAATAACCAGTGTAACCGCAAACTGATAATGTGAAAATGCAACATCCGTACAGATTAAAATTGTCGCAATCATCAATATCAAACGTCTTTTCATATTATCTTTCGTTTTTCGAACGATAAACTGACTGATTAAAATCAACCCAAAATTAATCAATGTCGTCAAAAACAAATATCGAATCAACTTCCCTACAATGGTCTCTGGTCCATATCCCTGTGACCTTGTTACATATAAAAGCGCATTATTCAAAACCTCTGTAAGAAACACAAAACCAGCAATCAATAACTGACTAACAAGCGTTACATGTCCCCACTTGTCATAATTAATTTCATATCCATTTTTATTCACACAAACGCCCCCATTTTCTTATGTGTGTTTTCCAAATGCAAAACTTAATATAAAAACAATCGTCATAGTTCCTTCAATATGCTTTTTTGTTTTCGAATATTCTTCTCATAATACAAACGTTCATCAGCTTGATGCAATGCATCATCAAGCGTTAGCATATCACCTTTTTCATACAAATAATCACCTATAGAAATATCGATTCTATAAGGCTTTATACACTTTTGATTGAACACATCAAACAAATCATACAATTCTTTCCTATAAGTTTCCAGTTCAGAACCCTTAGGAACAATAATAACAAATGCAAACTCATCTCCACCAATTCTGGCGCCAAAACCATTATGCATCGTGACATAATCTGTAAGTAATTCTCCTATAGATTTTAATGCAAAATCTCCATCATCATGTCCAAATCTGTCATTTACAACTTTTAGATCATTCATATCTGCATAACCAATAACCACTGACAAGCTATCATTTGGAAACAATTCAAGTAACTTATGCGTACGCATATAAAAACCACGTCGATTATTCAGTCCTGTCAACGAATCTGTTTTACTCATATTATCCAATGTAATATTATACTCTCTAAGTTTGCGAACGGATTCCTCATAATTATCAACAATACGCCTATTCTCAATTCGTAAATTCATCATCCGAATGCCAGCGCCTAACTGGTTGATAAATAAGTCAGCTTGTTCAAAACCTTTTCGCTTAATATCACATACCAAAATGCCATATATGATATTATCTGAATACACCGGAAATAACATAAGTCTAGAATAGCCCTTCCAATCTACATACGCATTATCAAACACAAACTGACTTTTCATCCTCTGCTGATTATGAGAAATCGCCATCACTTCACCATCTTTTAATACCGCTTTTAAATTCACAAATTCAGGTACTTCAAATTGTTCACCTTGCATATAGTATTGAGGTTCATCATATATATATAAATACGCATTTTGTATTCCTAAAAAGCCTACACTTTTTATAAAACGTGTATAGTTAGCCTCTGCATTTCGAACAAATTGCATTGTTTCTCGAAAAAAACGCTCCATTCCTATGTTCTGTATAAAATCAACATAGTTTTTTTCCGGAGATACATAATGATTTACAGTCATCACCATCTCATGAAATTTGATAAAAAAATCTGTGATTTTTTGTTGATCGCTCGGATTTGATAATGACATAATCCACTGTCTATACTTTTCATTAGTAGCATTCGCAAACCGTTCCCAATCAATCAAATCAAGCCCATCACACGAAAACAATTCATCTAATTTCAAATAAATATCATTCAAAAGATTATCTAATGAAACGGACTTTTGATTGTCGAGCATTTTTGTTATTTCCGATATGACAGTTCTAATTTTTTCTATATACTGATTATTTTCATACATAACATTGGGCATAAGAAAATCTTTAAATTGATAGTTCTCATGTCGTTCTTCTTTTTCATATACTCTATGATAAATAGAATCCCTTAATATAAATTTTGATGGCACAACAACCTTTTTTGCCGGTTTTTTATCAATAGCATCCATCAACAACTGATAACTCACCTTACCAACTTCGACAATATCTGTACGTATTGACGAAATTGCAGGATAAGTCGCTGTACAAATCTGACTATCATCAAAGCCAATCACAGATACATCCTGTCCCGGTCTTTTCCCATTTTTACGTAACGCCCTATAAATATGTCTTGCCAAAAAATCATTTGCACAAACAAATACATCAGCGTCCATATTATCACATACCAATTGCTCAGCTTCATCCTCACACGGTAAGAAAAAATTACCATCCTGGTAGGATTTGCTACTATATGGAAGATTATGATTCTTTACAAATTGCTCAAAACACTCTTTTCTCACAATCGAATCTATATTATTCGGTGTACCACCAAACATAGCATACTTCCTTGCACCATTTTGATACATATATTCTAATGCTTCTTCCAATCCCGCCTGATTATCAATCGAAACACTCGACGAATCGTCCTCATTAAATGCAATAAATACATGTGGAATATTCTGATACATAGCAATATATTTTTTCCTGGTTTCATCATCCGCATACATCAATACAGATGCTGTCTCGATGATCAATCCATCAAAACATGATAACAATCCGTATGAGGCAATTGCATTATAACAATATCCATATTTGTTATTCAATTCCTTCTCATAATCTAATCCTAAAAATTTAATTGGAATAATAACACATTTTACATCATTTTTTTCAGACATATGTTCAATACTCTGGATTAGATTTATCGAATATTCCTCTACTATTCCACAAACAACAACTCCAATTAACATATACTCACCCCAATAAAAAAAACAACAATAAAATACAATATAATTATATCACATACCATTATTTGACACCACAAAAAACATTTCTATCACACATTTATCATCACAGTTTCTTTATATAAATCAATAAAAAAAGAACCCTATACCTCTTTATCAGAGATATAGGGTTCTTGCAAAGTCTCTTAAATAATATAGTCAAAGACTATTTGATTTACATTTCAGCGATTGCAGCCTGAGCAGCAGCCAAACGTGCAACTGGTACACGGAATGGAGAACATGAAACGTAATCCAAACCTACCTTATGGCAGAACTCAATTGAAGATGGATCTCCACCGTGCTCACCACAGATACCTAACTCAAGCTCTGGACGAACTGAACGACCCTTCTCAACTGCTGTCTGAATCAACATACCAACACCAGTCTGGTCTAACTTAGCAAATGGATCATTCTCGTAAATCTTTGTCTCATAGTAAGAATCTAAGAACTTACCAGCATCATCACGAGAGAAACCAAATGTCATCTGAGTTAAATCGTTTGTACCGAAGCAGAAGAACTCAGCATGCTTAGCAATCTGATCAGCTGTAAGAGCAGCTCTAGGAATCTCAATCATAGTACCTACCTGATATGTGATATCAGAATTCTTCTCAGACTTAACTAAATCAGCAGTCTCAACAACTACGTCCTTAACGAACTTAAGCTCTTTCTCCTCACCTACAAGTGGGATCATGATTTCAGGAACGATGTTCTTACCTGTCTCTTCAGCAACTTCGATAGCAGCTTCCATAACGGCTCTTGTCTGCATCTTAGCGATTTCTGGATATGTTACAGCAAGACGACATCCACGGTGACCCATCATTGGGTTGAACTCGTGAAGTGCATCACATTTAGCCTTAACATCCTCAACTGTGATTCCCATATCTGCAGCTAATGCCTTGATATCGTCCTCCTCAGTTGGAACGAACTCATGAAGAGGTGGATCCAAGAAACGAACTACCATTGGCATACCATCAAGAGTCTTGTACATAGCCTTGAAGTCAGCCTTCTGGAACTCGCCGATTGCCTTAAGTGCCTCTTCTCTCTGCTCTACTGTATCAGAAAGAATCATACGACGGAACTTAGGAATTCTATCCTCACCAAAGAACATATGCTCTGTACGGCAAAGACCGATACCCTCAGCACCTAACTCAACAGCCTTAGCTGTATCAGCAGGAGTATCTGCGTTTGTACGAACTTTTAACTTTCTGAACTTGTCAGCCCAAGCCATAACACGACCGAACTCACCAGCGATCTGAGCATCAACAGTTGGGATATCTCCCTCATAGATGTTACCTGTAGTACCATCAATTGAGATATAATCTCCCTCTTTGAATGTCTTACCTGCTAATGTGAACTGCTTGTTCTCCTCATCCATGTTGATGTCACCACAACCAGATACACAACAAGTACCCATACCACGAGCAACTACAGCAGCATGTGATGTCATACCACCACGAACTGTTAAGATACCCTCAGCAGCCTTCATACCTGTAATATCTTCTGGAGATGTCTCAAGACGTACTAATACGACTCTCTCTCCCTTAGCTTTCCATTCAACTGCGTCATCAGCTGTAAATACACACTTACCACAAGCAGCACCTGGAGAAGCACCAAGACCCTTACCAAGAGGTGTAGCAGCCTTTAATGCAGCAGCGTCAAACTGTGGGTGAAGAAGTGTATCTAAGTTACGAGGATCGATCATAGCAACAGCTTCTGCCTCTGTCTTATGTCCTTCATCAACAAGGTCACAAGCAATCTTAAGTGCAGCTGGAGCTGTTCTCTTACCATTACGACACTGTAACATATAAAGCTTCTTATTCTCTACTGTAAACTCCATATCCTGCATATCATGGTAGTGATTCTCAAGAGTATCACAAACCTTAATGAACTCAGCATATGCTTCTGGGAACTCTTTCTCCATCTGAGCAATTGGCATTGGTGTACGAACACCAGCTACTACGTCCTCGCCCTGTGCGTTGATAAGGAACTCACCCATCAACTTGTTCTCACCTGTTGCAGGGTCACGAGTAAATGCAACACCTGTACCAGACTCATTATTTAAGTTACCGAATACCATAGGCATTACGTTAACAGCTGTTCCCCATGAATATGGGATATCATTATCACGACGGTATACGTTAGCACGTGGGTTATCCCATGAACGGAATACAGCCTCTACAGCTAACTTCATCTGCTCTACTGGATCTGAAGGGAAATCTGTTCCTAACTGATTCTTGTACTCAGCCTTGAACTGCTCAGCCAATGTCTTAAGATCCTGAGCTGTAAGTTCAACGTCATACTGAACACCCTTCTCTTCTTTCATCTTGTCGATAAGCTGCTCGAAATACTTCTTACCAACTTCCATAACTACATCTGAGAACATCTGAATGAAACGTCTATATGAATCATATACGAAACGCTCAAATGTTGGATCCGGATTACCCTTAATCATTGCAGCTACTACATCATCATTCAAACCAAGGTTAAGAATTGTATCCATCATACCAGGCATAGAAGCTCTAGCACCTGAACGTACAGAAACCAATAAAGGATTTGTAAGACTTCCGAATTCCTTTCCGTTGATCTCTTCCATCTTCTTAACACCTTCCATGATCTGGCCCATAATCTCATCATTGATCTTACGTCCATCCTCATAATACTGTGTACAAGCCTCTGTTGTTACTGTAAATCCCTGTGGTACTGGAAGACCGATATCAGTCATCTCAGCAAGGTTGGCACCCTTACCACCAAGTAAGTTTCTCATGCTCATATCGCCTTCGCTGAACATATAAACCCATTTGTTTGCCATTTGTTTCTTACCTCCTAAATTTGTAAAATGTACTTGAACACAAACGTGTCCACAGTCTGTTTTTTATTATAACATACTCTTTCTAAATTAAAAAGAGGTTTTTTACTTTTATTCGCAAAAGAAAAAACCATCCGAAGATGGTTTTTCTTAGTCAAATTAATATATAATTCGAACTGCTTTTGTCACGGTTCTATAATTGTAGTTTGAAATTGTAATTCCTGTTCTTGAATTGCTTGCATGAACAATCTGTCCACCACCCATATAAATGGCAACATGTCCAATATTGCTTCCACCATAGAATAATAAGTCTCCTGGCTGTAAGCTATCTAAACTAACCTGTTTACCAACTGTTGCCTGACTTGCTGCAACTCTTGGTAATGAATATCCAAAATGCTTATATACTGACTGAACAAATCCCGAACAATCTGCTCCATTTGTCAAGCTTGTACCACCCCATACATAAGGATTACCTACAAACTGAACAGCATAATTTACAACTTCCTGTCCTGTTCCACTACCAGATTCTGACTGAACAGTCTCTGAAGATGAACCACTATCTGATACACTTACATCTGTTGATGTTGCTGTCTCCTGCTTAGCAGGTGCCTGCTGTGGTGCAGGTTCAGCACTCTGTGTCTGTGTATTCTGTGCAGCCTCTTCCTGTGCCTGCTGACGTTCAGCTTCCTCCTGTGCGCGAATCTCAGCTTCCTGTGCCTCAATAATCGCCTGCTCCTCTTCTACAGTAATAGCAGTCTCGTATACATAATCAATATATACAAAATCTTTTGACACATATCCCACATTATCATCTGAAGTTGCTACTTTAATCCACTCACCTTCTTTATCAAGAATTGTAAGCTTAGCACCTTCATCAATCTGATTTACAACATCACTATCTGTTGAATCCTCAGCACGAACATTCAATGTTTCCGCTGTTACTTTCGCAACCTGATCACAATTGTTTTCTATGTATGCTTCCGCATCATCACCAAATAACAAATAATCATTGTTTACATATCCGTAAGCATTACCTGATGAAACCAATGACCACTCATCACCTTTTTCAACAATTGTTCCAACGTTACCAGTAAAGAACTTACCAACAACATCTGCATCTTCTGATGCGCTCTCACGAATATTTAAATAACTATCAATATTGGCTACTACCTGATTACTCTCTACCTTAGCAGCCTTTTCTTCAACTTCAACACCTGTTGAATCATCTGCAACTGCTTCTTCCTGTGTAGCAGCTGTATCTTCAACTGCATCACCTGTCTTAGCATCTGCATAATCCTTCTTATTTTCGTTTTTAACAATTGTTCCCTTTACAAACGCATCTGCATCTGTTGCATGATTCTCAATTGCTTTTCCGACAATAATTGGAGTCTGTCCTACTTGTTCCTTCACGCTTACATTTGATATGCCACCTAATAAAAGTGAGAAAGCAGCTACAGTTAACATAGAACATCTTACTATATTTTTCTTCATAATATACATCTTTTTCAATCGTCATTTCAAATTGTTAAAAAATTGTTACAAAACCACTGACACAGTTATAATAACAAAGTAACTCAATTATGTCAACCGTATTTTATTTGTTTTCCACCGATTTCAATTAAAATTCAAACTTTTTCTCAAAATATTCTTTCAAATCTGCAATCTTAACACGCTCTTGTTCCATGGTGTCGCGATCACGAACGGTTACTGCTCCATCCTCTTCTGATTCGAAATCATAAGTTACGCAGAATGGTGTACCAATCTCATCCTGTCTACGATATCTCTTACCAATATTTCCACGGTCATCAAACTCACAGTTATATGTCTTTGATAACTCAGCAAAGATTTTCTCAGCACCCTCATTTAATTTCTTAGAAAGTGGAAGCACACCAACCTTAACTGGCGCCAATGCTGGATGGAAATGCAATACTGTACGCATATCCGGCTTTTCTTCTGTTCCAATATTCTCCTCATCATACGCTGCGCAAAGGAATGCAAGTGTTACACGATCTGCACCAAGTGATGGCTCAATAACATATGGAACATATTTTTCATTCATTTCATCATCAAAGTAATCCATTGGCTCACCAGATGTATTCTGATGCTGTGTCAAATCATAATCTGTACGATCTGCAATACCCCAAAGTTCACCCCAACCGAATGGGAATAAGAACTCAATATCCGTTGTTCCTTTACTATAGAAGCAAAGTTCTTCTGGAGAATGATCTCTTGCTCTCATCTCATCATCCTTGATACCCAAAGATTTTAACCAATTGATACAGAATTCTCTCCAATACTGGAACCACTCAAGGTCTGTTCCTGGCTTGCAGAAGAACTCTAACTCCATCTGCTCAAACTCTCTTGTACGGAATGTAAAATTACCTGGTGTGATTTCATTACGGAATGATTTACCAATCTGACCAATACCAAATGGTACTTTCTTTCTTGATGTTCTCTGTACATTCTTAAAGTTAACGAAAATACCCTGTGCAGTCTCTGGTCTTAAATATACTGTATTCTTTGCATCCTCTGTAACACCCTGGAAAGTCTTAAACATCAAGTTAAACTTACGAATATCTGTAAAATTATGCTTACCACATGTAGGACACACAATCTGCTGCTCCTCAATGTAGTTCATCATCTCTTCATCACTCCATGCATCAATAGAGCCTTCCACCTGGATTCCTTTTTCTTCCATGTAATCCTCGATTAACTTGTCTGCTCTAAAACGCTCATGACATTCCTTACAATCCATCAAAGGATCTGAAAATCCTCCCAAATGTCCTGATGCAACCCATGTCTGAGGGTTCATCAAAATCGCACAATCCACACCTACATTATATGGATTTTCCTGAATAAACTTCTTCCACCATGCTTTTTTTACATTATTCTTTAATTCAACACCCAAATTACCGTAATCCCATGTATTTGCCAAACCACCATAAATCTCTGAACCTGGGTAAACAAATCCTCTTGCTTTTGCCAATGCTACAATCTTATCCATTGTCTTTTCCATAATCATAAACCTACCTTTTTCTTATATATTGATTGAAACGTTATGTTCTTATATATCACACAATATAACATTTCATTTTTTACTTAAAAATAATAACTGCATTCTCCTCGCCACTTGTAGTCGCAACTCCATCCGCATATGTTACCTGATCATTGTAATATAAAATATCACCCTTCACCACAACATTTGTTGCTTCCGGCAACACAAGAACCTTTGCTTTTTCTACATTCACGAAATCCGTATGCTTAACCTGTTCTCCATCAACGGAGGTGTAAGTTCCTCTGATGGCGGATTCTTCTATTTCAGCAAAATCAGCATATTGACATTCCAACAAATTAAATCCATTGAAGCTATCAATATTCTTATACTTTATTGCAAGCTTCACATTGTTCATATCCTTTGTATTCATATAAGTTCTTTTAATTTGTTTTCCGTTCTCATCATTATATTGATCAATTTGCGCATCAATATAATTTTCCAGCTCCTCTGCCTGAACCGCTATCTCAGAAAAGTCCTCAATAGCAACCTCTTCCAAAGAACCATTTCCTTTGACGACCAATGTATTAGTATCATACTTTTTAGCCTGTCCACTACAACCAGTCATCAGGCATACCATCATTGAAAGCGCTACGATCATTCGATACTTTCTCATCTTTACACCTCTAATCACTTCATCTACATTCTGTTCTATCTGACATAGTACCTTTTCTTGCCAAAAAGACATAGAACGAATACATTTTACACACATTCTTTCAATATTTCAAGATAAAGAAGAAAGAATTTCCAAAGACTTAAATTTTTTTGTCACATGATGCGGGAAATAACATCCGACAACCTGATCAAACTCTTTCCATGCTTCCTCTGAAAGTCTAAAATGATATAATTTATTAAGTGGCGTTGAAATGACATACTGCAACGTATAAATTGTTGTCTGAGACAATGCAATAACATTTCCCGCTTTTTTTCGACAAGATTCACACAGCAAACCATTTACTGGTTCATAAAAGACAGAAAGTTCTTCTGTTCCACATTGTACACAAGAAAAGGCCGCCATGGCCTCTCCGTCAAACACTAATACTTTTAATTCAAATATTCTGCGAATCAAAGGATTTGGGATTTCTTTTTTTGCCAGCGTTTTCAATGTAACATAGAGCAGATTCAGCATATTAATATCTCCCATCCCTTCCACACACAAATGCTCTAACACATCACAAAAATATGTAGCATAGCAAATACCTTCAATATCATTTTTAATATCCAGAAAGTATTCTTTTACATCCGCGCCTAATAAACGATACGCATCAAAACCTTCCATCAAAGTAAAGGTTCCAAAATTAAATGGTTCACTAATTCCTAACAATGGACTATTGGGCTTTCTTGCACCGCGCGCAAACGCAGTAATTTTCCCACGTTCCTTCGTGAGTAATACCAACCGTTTATCGTAATCGCCCACCATAGTGCTCGATAACACCATTCCTGTCAATTCGATTTTATCACGCATCTCCATTTGCCTCCAACCATCGCCAAACTCTTCTTAATAATCTGTATCCTTATAGCCGTAATTCTTCAATAAGAAGTCACTATCACGCCAATCCTTCTTCACCTTCACCCAAAGCTTTAGATTCACCTTGGTATCCAAAAGATTTTCCATATCTTTTCTCGCTTGTGTTCCAATCTTTTTTAACATGCTACCCTGTTTGCCAATGATGATTCCTTTGTGAGAATCACGTTCACAAATAATGGTTGCATCAATATCTACGATATTACCACCTTCACGATCCTTCATACGATCAATAACCACAGCGATACCATGCGGAACCTCTTTATCAAGGCTCCGCAATGCCTTTTCACGTATCATTTCTGCTACAATCGCACGCTCTGGCTGATCTGTAATCGTATCTGCATCATAATACTGCGGACCTTCTTCTAAACAAGAAAAAATCGTCCGAATCAATTCATCTGTGTTTTTATCTTTCAGTGCAGCAACTGGAACAATCGCTTTAAAATCACATACCTCCTTGTAGGTTTCAATTGCTTTGAACACTGCCTCTTCTTCCACCGTATCTATTTTATTAATTACTAAAATAATCGGTGTGTGAATTTTCTGCAGTTTTTCAACAATATACTGTTCACCTGCACCAATAAAGGTTGTTGGCTCAACTAACCATAAAATGACATCAACTTCCTTTAATGTATTTTCAGCAGCACTTAACATATATTCACCAAGCTTGTTTTTTGCACGATTAATACCTGGTGTATCCAAAAAAACAATCTGACCTTCTTCACCCGTATAAACGGTCTGAATGCGATTTCTTGTCGTCTGCGCTTTATTACTTGTAATTGCAATTTTTTGCCCAATCAAATGATTCATCAAAGTTGATTTTCCTACATTTGGTCTTCCAATAATAGTTACAAATCCTGATTTAAACACAAATGCTCCTCCTACTTTTCTTCTTCCCTATTATTTGTACTTTCCTCTGCTAAAAGAATCTCTTCCCTTTTTTCTTCTTTTTTCTCTTGCTTTGCCTTTTTTTCTGCTTTTTTTTGTGCTCTTTTTTCTTTTCTCTTTCGATTTACCTTTATGATTTTACGAACAACCAAAACAAGAACAAAAATGATAATACCCCAAACAATAAAATATGGAATATTGATAATAATAAATACAATAAAATCAGTAAAGCCATAGCGAACATCTCTCAATGAACGTTCCAATCCTGTCTTGATTCTACTTATAAACGTGCTGTCATCTACTTCGACAGTATAAACCACTTCCTGTAACTGAATTGTAACTGTACTATAACTCACTAAATCGTCATATAATTTTCTCTGCGACTCATAGTTTTCCAACTCATAACGAACATCCGTCAATCGTTTTTCTAATTCAATAATCGTTTCAAGCGTATCCGCTTTATCTAACAAAACGAGCAGTCGCTCCTGTTCCGTTTTAATCGAGGCAATTCTACTTTCTGTATCTGCATACTGTAAAGTGATATCTTCTGCCGACTCTGTCTGACTTTCAAGTGTTCCCAAATTACCAAGGGTACTCACAAACGAATCACTCACATCTGCCGGTATTCTTGCTGTCAAATAAAGCGAACGACACTCTTTTCCTCGTACTTCAGAAGCTGAAATATACCCTTGATACGAATCAATTTGTTGCTTTAAAAAAGCATATGCATCATCAAATTTTTCTGTCTCATAAGAATAATTATATCGTTTAATAATCTTCTTTTTATCATTTTGCTTAACATAGTTACTATTCTGATTATGATCTGACGAACCGCTTTCTGCGACATCTTCTGTGTAATCATCTGTATAGCTATCCTCTGCATAACTATCGTCCACAGACTTACTATCCGTAACTTCAGCTGCTTCAATACCACTCATGCCCATGGCGTTATATGCGACATCACTTGTAGCACCACTATCATAGCTTTCGTAAGCTGCTTCGTTCTTATATGTGCTACTACTGCCACACCCTGTTGCCCCTACACAAATCAACGAGGCGATAATACATGCAACAAATCTCTTACTCATTTTCTTCATTCTACCTTTTTCATTTCGTACCATAACATATCCTCCTACTCACAACCGTATTGTATTTATATCTTTGTCTTATTAGTGATACAAAACAAGGAAAGTGTTGCAAGTAATTTATGCTAAAGTTTTAATTTCTTTAAATAATTTCTTGTCACGTTCAATAACATCCTCATCACCTAATGCACTGCGATACTCTGTCTCAAAAATAGCTTCCATATACGGTGCCAATCTCTGAATCGCCTCCTGATTACAAGAAAGAACTTCGTCACGAATTTTTTGCATTTGTTCCTGAGACACGCCTGCTCGATACATAACATCACTTTGCTTACCATCAGCGGCTGGAGTCAGTGGTGTGTCTAATTTTGCAATTGTACCAATAATATACTTCACCATGTCTCGGTCAGAAACCTGGAAATTCTTTACATACTCTGCTGCGTGTTCATAAACCTCATAGGTTTTTACCAGATTCGGATCTCTATAAGACGTAAAATATGAATCTCCTGTTTGAGAAAATGCGCACATTGCACCATATGCACCACCTTTTACTCGAACATTAATCCATAGATAGTCATACGAGAAAATAACCTGTAATACATGTAATGCACCTGTATAAGGAAGTCCTTTTTTCACAAAGTTTCCTGCAGCTGCCGCATACTGAACCTTACTTGATGTTTTAAAGCCTTCATTTCTAGCTTTCAAATCAAAATGCTGCTTTTCCACATCTGACTGATCCTGGTTCAAATAAGTTTCCATAGATGAAATTGCTTTTGCAAATGATTCTTCGATATCATCTTTTCCAGTATAAGAAATCGAAAGATTCTCTTTCTTTGCAAATGCATGAATCGCACGATTTAAGCAATCACATATCCTATCATAACGTTCCTCAAAATTCTTATATAAATCTGTAATAAACTCATAAAAACCGATGCCCTCCATCAATTCCTTCAAGTACGCTGACTTTGAAAAATAAGAAGAGGCGCGTGTTGCCATTGCTACATGACCACTATCCTGAATGCTTTCTTTTAACTGAGAATATATTTCAGCAATCACTTCTTTCATTCGCTTTTTATCCGTAATGTGTGAGGTAAATGCAATCTCCTCAATCAATGCTAATGCTTCCGATAAATGCTCATGCAAAACTTTGGTTTTAAATTCAAGATCTGCAATATAATCACCGCGTTCTTCCTTGACACCCATAATAAATAATCCAGAACCTACGCCACCTGTTACCAAGTCAATCTCATTTGACAAACTCTGATAACTTCTTTGATCTGTATCAACCTCTTTGTAAAGTGCAACCAATAAGGACACATATGGTAATAACTCCATAGGTACTTTTTTCAAATCAAAATGGTAAGTGACATAATCAATACCATTCGTCACAATGTCATGACAAAGCGTTTTTACTCCAGCAATTTCAACTTCTCTGTTTTTTAACTGATAAGCTTTCTTTCCAATATCAGATAGTTCTAACAATGGAATAGATAATAAATCTTCCTCTGGTGTTGGTTCAGACTGATAATCCGCAAGCTCCTTTGTCTGTTGCACAATCCGCGCAATTTCATCATCAGACAAAGATGCTTTATAGGCCTCTAACGCCTCAGACATTTTCTTTTCATTTTCCTTATTCATTCCCTTCTTAGGAACTGCAACTACAATTGCTTTATGTTGATTACACAACAAATATTCATTTAATATATCTGTAAAATAAGATGTTCCCACCTGTTTCTTCAAAAATTCAAGGGCATCAATATATTTGAAATACATAAAAGGTTCATTCTCATCATATAACCAACTATCAAATGCATGCAATCCATACATCAATCCCTTTGGATATCTTCCATAATTCGCCTCACGCAACTTGAATTCAAAATGATTAATCGCAGCAAGTAATACCTTTTCTTCTATGCCCTGCTCAATAATTTCTTTGAGTACATCTTCCAATACAGAAACAAAACGATCTTTATCCTCTGTCTTACATCCCTTTGCTGTAATGGTATAAAATGGCTGATACATACTATCATCATACGAACTGTATACATCATTACTAATTCCTGCATCTACCAATGCTTTCTTAACAGGTGCTCCTGGCACATCAATCATCGCATAATCCAAAATAGAAAACGCAAGATTCAATGTACGATCCAAACTATTACCAATTACAGCATTATAGCTTAAATACGTATTATTTTCTTCCTCTTCTGCATCTGTCATCGGATAAGAAACTGTTACTTCCTTCGCTTTTTCAAATCCTTTCTGTAAACGAATCTCTGAATCCACCTGCAAGAAATCAAAATCCTTCAAATATGACTCATCTATAAATGAAAGCTCTTTTTCCATATCAATATCACCATAAAGATAGATATAACTATTCGATGGATGATAATATTTTTTGTGAAATGCCAAAAAATTCTCATAAGATAACTCTGGAATATGCACTGGATCTCCACCAGAGTCACATCCATATGTGGTATCTGGATACAATGCCTGCTGAACAGCCTGCACCAGCTGTGAATCTGCTGATGAATACACACCCTTCATTTCATTATATACCACACCATTATACGTGAGCGCATCCTCAGCACTCTCTAAATCATAATGCCAGCCTTCCTGCTTTAAAATTTTATCATTGGAATAAATATTCGGATAAAATACAGCATCCAAGTATACATCCATTAAATTATGAAAATCCTTATCATTTACAGATGCAATAGGATATACCGTCTTATCTGGATATGTCATTGCATTTAAAAATGTATTCAACGAACCTTTTGCCAATTCTACAAATGGATCTTTGACTGGGAATTTTCTAGAACCACAAAGAACAGAATGCTCAATAATATGTGGCACACCTGTATCATCTGCAGGAGGTGTTCGAAATCCAATTGTAAACACCTTGTTGTTATCATCATTTTTCACCAGCATGACTTTCGCTTTTGTTTTATCATGTGAAAGTAAATAAGCGGTTCCATTTACTTCTTCAATAAACTCTTCCTTTAATACCGTATAATTTTGAATCTGCATTTTCGTCCTCCTAATCTATTATGAATTCCTTCTTACTTCTATTTATTTCCAAAAATCAGTATATCATTCCGCACAGATTTTGTCATGAACAAAACAAAAAAACCACCAAGGAAATCCTTGATGGTTTCAGTAGCGGAAGGGAGATTCGAACTCTCGACACTACGGGTATGAACCGTATGCTCTAGCCAACTGAGCTATTCCGCCAAAATGGAACCTACAGGGCTCGAACCTGTGACCCTCTGCTTGTAAGGCAGATGCTCTCCCAGCTGAGCTAAGATTCCATGTGTGCTTGACACGAATGTTAGTATATTAAATTTACCATCATATGTCAAGTACTTTTTTTCAATTTTTTTAATTTTTTTATTTCGGTCGATTACTAAAGTACATAACCAGATAAATAATTCCTAAAATTAATAAAATCGGAACCGCAAATGTTACAACTACCCAAATAAGTCCCTGTAACAAAAAGAACACTAGCACAATGGCTAATATAAAAATCAAAACATATAAAACCTTTGCATACCACGCAAATGGATTAAATACAAATGGCTTTTTTTCTTTTTTTATTTTCTGTTCCTTTTCTTCCCACTGCCCACTCTGCTTTTGGGTATTTTCTCTTCGCTTTACTTTTTTGGTTTTTCCATCCTCAGTGTATTCAATATCTGCTGCTCGTTCCCCTGACTGTGCAGCAATAATCGATCTTGCAATCAAATTTGGTTTACCAAGCTCTTCAACGACTGCTTCTTCTGATTTTCCACCTCTGACACAATCATCAATATAATTATCGTAATACCGATAGGAATCCATTAAAGATTCAGGCGAAACCTCACCGGACAAACACTGTTTTAATTCCTGTAAAAATTCCTGTTTTGTCATAATACGCTCCATTTCTTTGTCTTGTTTTTGACAGTTTCTAACCAAAAGCTTCTAATTATTCCCCACTCAAAACTAATACGTTATAATCACCCGCATTAAAATTTTGCCAACTGATACTTCTAAATCCTCTATTCTGATCGAATACGAATCGCATATCTTCATCCTTTACCTCATAATTTTCGATTACTGCTTCATATCGTTTATAAGGATTATTTGCTAATTGTGTTGCAGCAACATTTTTATAATCCGCAAAATTAATAAAATATGCATTAGACTGTTTATAGTAATTATATGTCATACTATCAGCATTCGGATATCTCTCCCGATTCCAGATATGACTCTCTCCCATAATCTCATCTGTAACATTAAAATATGGATGCAATAATCGCTGTCCCTGATCAGGCTTTGGATCATCCCATGTAGCATCCATATGATACCATTGCCCATCTAATTCCACCAAATTCCATGCATGATCAACATTTCCTGCTTTACCTGTTACAAATTTGGTATTCACGCCAGCACACATTAATAAAATTTGCATTGCCTCTGCATAACCATTACATACAGCATTTCCATTGACAAGCGCACCATATGCACGATAAATATCACTATCTGGTCCCTGATTTGCATCTTCACTATATACACAATGTGTGGTTAAATAATCATGCAATGCAAGTTCCTTTTCATAATCACTCATCTCATCTGTAATTTGTGTATCCATGATATTCTTCACTGTTGCATATAATTTCTTTGCATCTCTCTCATCTTCTGGTATTGGAACACGATTCCGATAAGCTGCATATACATAATAATTGGTTGACTTTTTCACTGTAATCTCAATCTTTTTATAAGTGGTTCCAATCATTCCCAATTGCTGATAACTTTTACCACTACCAAAAACACCATCCATAGATGCATTAATCTGATTAATTTCATTCACATCCATATCCTTTAAGTATATGATAAATGATTCAGAACCCTTCATAATCTCTTCATCCAATCGTTCAGAAATACCATCTAAATTGCTATATATGTTTTCTTCTACAAAGTTTTCTTCTGTAATGTATGCAAATTTCTCCTGTACATCTGGCACATATAAATATGCCACAATCATGATACATGCAAAAATGAAAAACAAAAGAAAAGCGGTTGTTAATCTTTTCATCACGCTATCCTCGACACTTTCTTCTTCCGTCATATATGATTTCATCACTGAACATTTATTTTACCATTGTTAAGATAACCTTGCAAACCTTATTTCATTCCATTAAAATATTTTTCAGAAATAAAATAGATTATGCTAAACCATAAGGAGGAACAACTTATGTTACAAAAAGATATCCCTATCATTCTTGCTTCTGCTTCGCCAAGACGAACGGAACTGATGAACCAGGCAGGATTCTCATTTGAAGTCATCCCATCTAAAGCAGAAGAACAAATCACAGAAACCGCACCTCAAAAAATCGTAGAAGAACTTGCTTTCCTGAAAGCAAATGAAGTGTATAACCGAATCAAAAAAGATTACACCGGCAAAGACTTTATTGTAATTGGTGCGGATACCATCGTTTACTACGACAACGACGTACTCGGAAAACCAGCCGATTCCCACGAAGCATATGATATAATCAAAATGCTTTCCGACCGAACCCATCAGGTATACACTGGCATTGCAATCATCAAACGACAAAACGGTGAAAAACAGTCTTTTCTTTTACATGAAAAAACGGATGTCACCTTCTATCCGATTTCTGACCAGGAAATCAAAGATTACATTGCAACTGGCGATCCCCTTGATAAAGCTGGTGCTTACGGAATTCAGGGACCATTCGCAATTCATATCAAAGAAATACATGGTGATTATAATAACGTGGTAGGTTTGCCGATTGCAAAGCTCTACCACGCCCTATGTGATTAAATCCCTATAAAAATTCTCTAATCTGCGAATTCACGCGCTCGATTTCCTCACGGAGATCATTTGCTGACCAAACGGTACAATGATTGCCTCTGGTAATCAATTGTACCAGACCGTCAGAGGTCGCTACTGTCACCTGGTAATCCTTCGAAATCCGGTGTGTTAATTTCTCAATATAACTATCAGCAGTCTCTGCTTCTTTTGTATATACCACATGAATATTTTGATAATCGAACATTTCGCCCAAATTACCCTTAACCTTATATGCATCAAATACTACAATCGTTTCGAATTTTATAAATGCCTGATAATTCGATAGCACATCTAACAATCGCATTCTTGCGCCTTCTAAATTATCATTTACCAGGCATTTTAATTCCTCCCATGCATGTACAATATTATAACCATCCACAATCAAATACTTTTGTGAATTTTTTGGCTTCGGTTGTCCTTTATAATGTATATCAGGTAATTTATTTTTCGTCTTTTTCCAGTGTTTTTTTGCATTTTCATTTGCATGAAACGTTTTATTCAAAATAGCCTGAATCTGTTCTTCGTCAATCGAGTAATCCATGAGACTCGCTTTTCGCTCCTCAAGCGTCATCACAGACTCCATCCACTCCTCTTCTGATTGTTCTGTGTGTTCGTCCTCCAAAACACTTGGCATATGCATATACTGCTTTACCTGATTCCACGGAATAATGAATCCCGCCCCATGAGAACAAAATACTGAACCTGCCGGATTCTCTATATCCTCATCTGGATTATAATGCATCTGTTCTATGACATCACTCGCATTATGACATGGTCCATAGCCCTGTAATGTACAAAAAATGGTTCCCATACCTTTGGTATAGGCATTTAGCGTAATCTGATAGTCTCTCATCGTTGCAACAGGGGCCGAACCCGATAATATCGCACGTTCTCCATCCATAACGGGTGCTTCAAACGAACCATACATATTTTCCACATCTGTCATAGCCCTTCCAACACAATCCATTGGAATCTCCATTCGAAATGCATAATATGGCTCTAACAGGACATTTTCTGCCTGCATCAATCCCTGACGGACTGCTCGATAGGTTGCCTGTCTGAAATCTCCACCTTCTGTGTGTTTCGTATGTGCCCGCCCAGATACAACCGTAATACGAACATCGGTCAATTGTGATCCCGTCAGGACACCTACATGCTTCTTCTCTTCTAAATGTGTTAAAATCAACCGCTGCCAGTTTTTATTCAAAATATCTTCGCTACATTTTGTCATAAGCTGGATTCCACTTCCAGGCTCTGCTGGTTCCATTAAAACATGCACCTCTGCATAATGTCGAAGGGGTTCAAAATGCCCAACACCTTCTACGGTACTTGCTATGGTTTCGCGATAAACAATATCACCTGTTCCAAACTTCACAGCAAACCCAAAACGATCCCTAATCAGCTTGGTAAGCACCTCTAACTGCACTTCCCCCATGAGAGAAATTTGAATAGATTTCGTTGGTTCCTGCCATATCACACACAATTCAGGTTCTTCTTCTTCCAGCTGTCTCAACATCGGTAATGCAACAGCGGCATCCATATCCTCAGGCAATTCTACCGCATATGTAAGCACCGGCTCAAGCAATGGCATAACGGAATTTCGTTCTGCACCCAAGCCATCCCCTGGTCTTGTATTCGTCAGTCCTGTTACAGCACAAACACAACCACATTCCGCTTCCGGAATCATTTCATAATGTTCTCCAGAATATACGCGTATTTGATTATTCTTTTCTTCCCACTCTAATCCATTATCGCCATACTTTTTTACCACATCTTTTGTTCGCAACACACCCTGTGTCACCTTCATATAAGTAAGACGATTTCCCTGCGCATCTCTGGCTATTTTAAACACTTTAGCTCCAAATTCTTTGCTCTGATTGATTGCATTCCGATCCATCGTATAGTTCTCAAACTGTGCCAAAAACGCTTTCACACCTTCATTTTTAAGCGCCGATCCAAAGAAACATGGAAATACTTTTCGATTTGCAATCAACTCCACAATGGTCTCATGCGTTACTGTTTCTCCTGCCAAATAGGCTTCTAGCAACGTTTCCTCACACATAACAACCTGCTCCATAAAATCATCGCAAGTTGTGTCTGAAAAATCTACACAACCATCTCCAAATTCTTCCTGTAACTGATGCATCAACTGCTCTCGATTGGTTTCTGGTCGATCCATCTTATTGATGAAAACAAATACTGGTATCTCATATTGTTGCAACAATCTCCACAATGTATAGGTATGTCCCTGTATTCCATCGGTTCCACTAATAACAAGGATAGCATAATCCATTACCCAAAGTGTACGTTCCATTTCGGCAGAAAAATCAACATGACCAGGTGTATCTAATAATGTAAGAATCATATTGTCCCGCCTTATCACCGCCTGTTTTGAGAATACTGTAATTCCTCTTGCTCGCTCTATTTCTTCCGTATCCAAAAAAGCATTCTGGTTGTCCACTCGACCCATACTTCTTATTGTTCCGCCTTCAAAAAGCAAACCTTCCGATAATGTAGTTTTACCTGCATCCACATGGGCTAAAATGCCAACCGCAAGTCGTTTCATCTTTTTCGTTCCTTTCATTGCTAATCATTTCCAATTAAAAGAAAAGAAGGCATTTTAGTAATGCCTTCCTTATGTATCTATCCTGTTACGTTCTATGCCAATGCAGCTGTAATAATTGCCATAGAGTAAACCTCGGCAGCTGTACAACCACGAGACAAATCATTAATTGGCGAATTCAAACCTAACAAAATTGGACCATACGCCTCAAAATTACCCATTCTCTGTGCAATCTTATAACCAATATTACCTGCATTGATATCTGGGAAAATAAATGTATTCGCATGTCCACCAACTTCTGAATCTGGACATTTTTTCTTTGCTACTCGTGGAGAAACGGCAGCATCGAACTGAATCTCACCTTCAATCGGAATGTTTGGACATTTCTCTTTGGTTAATCTAGCAGCCAAATTCATCTTATCTACATCCTCTCCCATACCAGAGCCCAATGTAGAATAGCTCAAAAATGCCACCTTAGGTTCAATACCAAAACGCTGTGCACAACGAATCGTTTCCTGTGCAATCTCTGCCAACTCTTCTGCTGTAGGCTTAATATTAATCGAACAATCTCCCATTGCAAGCACTTCATTACCACCTGTTGCTGAAGGGCGAACCAAAATAAAACATGAAGAAACGATATTATTCTCAGGCTTTGTCTTAATCAGCTGCAATGCTGGACGAACCGTATCTGCTGTAGAGTAGGTTGCGCCACCGAGTAACGCATCTGCATATCCCATCTTTACAAGCATTGTTCCAAAATAATTATTCTCATATACATATTTCTTTGCTTCTTCTGGTGTCATCCCCTTGCTCTTTCGCAATTCACAGAATAACTCAATCATTTTATCCATCTCTGGAAAATTGTGAGGATCAATGATTTCCGAACCGCGAATATTATAACCACACTCTTCCGCCGCATCATAAATCTCTTGTGGGTTACCAATCAATATAGGGTGTAAGAAATTACTTGCTAAGAGTCTTGATGATGCCTCTAAAATACGAGAATCCGTTCCCTCAGTCAATACAATTTTCTTTGGGCTCTTCTTCAAAATATCAATCAATTCACCAAAACCATACATTACAAATAACCTCCATCTTCTTTTTTTATCCTATATTCTATTATATAACCTCCCGTGGATTTCTCAACAACTTTTTATGAAAATGATACCCATTTTTTGTCTTTTTTCTTGTACAATTCTGTTTGGATTACTCACTACGATGCCGAATAAACATCGCATCCCCAAAAGAAAAGAAACGATACTTTTCCTTTACTGCTACTTCATAAGCCGCAAGCATTTTTTCTCTTGTAGAAAGCGCTGAAACCAGCATCAACAATGTCGATTCTGGCAAATGGAAATTCGTAATCAACGAATCAATTACTTTAAACTGATATCCTGGATAAATGAAAATGTCTGTCCATCCAGTTCCTGCTTTTACCATACCATTTTCATCCGCAACAGACTCTACCGTTCTTGTGCTTGTTGTACCAACAGAAATCACCTGGTTCCCTCTTGCTTTTGCAGCATTGATTTTCGCTGCTTCTTCCTCTTCTACAATATAAAATTCAGAATGCATATGATGTTCTAAAATATTATCTACTTTCACAGGACGAAATGTTCCAAGTCCCACATGCAATGTCACATGTGCAATCTCAACACCCTTATCCTGTAATTTCTGCAACAATTCCTCCGTAAAATGTAATCCTGCAGTAGGTGCGGCAGCAGAGCCTTCATGTTTTGCATATACCGTCTGATAACGATTTCTGTCCTTTAATTGATGCGTAATATAAGGTGGAAGTGGCATTTGTCCAAGCTGATCCAACAGCTCCTCCCAAATTCCATCGTATTCAAAACGAATCAAACGATTTCCTTCTTCCACGATTTCAATGACTTCACCAACCAGCAATCCATCACCAAATGATACTCTTGCTCCAACCTTCATTTTTTTACCAGGCTTAACAAGTGTCTCCCATACCTTTTCTTCTCTTCGTTTTAACAAAAGCACTTCAATCGAGGCACCTGTATCTTCCTTCACACCCATAAGACGTGCTGGAATCACCTTTGTATCATTGATTACCAAACAATCTCCTTGGTTTACATAATCCAAAATATCATAAAAATGTTTATGACAAATTTCACCGTCCTCGCGTCCTACAACCATAAGACGCGAGTCACTTCTCTTTTCAAGTGGATCCTGTGCAATCAATTCCTCTGGTAAATCATAATAAAAATCTGATAATTTCATATTCTTATCCTCTAAGTTCAATACCCATCTTCTTAAGTGCATCTAAAACCTTCTCTACTGCCTTATCTACCTCAGCAGATTCAAGGTTACGATCTTTTGCACGGAAGATTAACGAATAAGCAACAGATTTCTTTCCTTCGCCAACCTGTTCTCCTTCATATACGTCAAAGAGTTCTACACTCTCTAAAATCTTTCCTGCATTCTTTGTAATGGTATGCTCAATTTCTCCAACAAAAATGCTCTTATCCATTACCATAGAAAGATCTCTTGTACTTGCTGGATATTTTGCAATACCCTCATACTTACGATCAAAGTTAGCAAGCATTGTAATAACGTCCATATTTAATACAGCAACATATGCCTCACCCTTCATGTTGTAATTATCACCAACCTCTGGATGAACCTGTCCCATAAATCCAATATCTAATTTACCCTTTTGTAAATGAGCCTGACGACCTGGGTGCAAATATGGAATATCGTTACATGGTGCAAACTCAATCTGTCCAGAAAATCCTAATTTTTCAAAAATCTCTTCCACTGCACCCTTTAATGTAAAGAAATCACCATCTCCATACATACCCATTGTGAGACGCATTTTTTCTTCTGGTAATTCTGTAAGTGGTAATGCCTTTGGTACATAAATATTGCCCAACTCATAAAGTCTTGCTGTTTTATTACGTCTGTTATAGTTTGTAGCAAGTGATGTAAGCATACCATTCAACGAAACTGTTCGCATAATTGAGAAATCTTCACCAAGTGGATTTGAAATCACAATTGCCTGACGCTCTGGCGCATCCTCTGCCAACAATAACTTATCAAATACCTTTGGACTTTCAAATGAATATGTCATACCGCCAGAGAAACCATTTCTTTCACAAATTTCTCTTGCCATATCTTCTACTCTCTGATTAAATGGCTTCTTACCAACCGTAGCCTCACCACGTGGCAATGAAACTGGAATATTATCATAACCATAAAATCTTGCTACTTCCTCAGCAAGGTCAGCTGCACAACCCAAATCCTGACGGAATGTTGGAATTACTAATGTATTATCAGCCTCATTATAAACAAGATCCAATTTTTTGAAGTATGCAAGCATATCTTCTTTTGAAATATCTGTACCCAATAAATGATTGTAACGTTCTGGCTCAAACGGAAGTACCTTTTCCTTCACTGGATTAGGATATACATCTACAACGCCACCTACAACATCACCACAGCCCATTTCCTCTACAAGCTGACAAGCTCTATTAATTGCTTCGATTGCAGTGTTTGGATCAAGACCCTTTGTGAACTTGAATGACGCATCTGTCTGTAAACCAATTCTCTTAGATGCTAAACGGATATTGGTTCCATCAAAACATGCTGCCTCAAACAACACAGTCTTTACATCGTCTGTAATCATAGAGTTTTCTCCACCCATAATACCAGCGATACCAACTTCCTTCTCACCATCACAAATCATCAATACGCCATTATCAAGATTTCTTTCCTGACCATCTAACGTTGTGAATGTTTCACCATCCTGTGCACGTTTTACAACAATCTTATGACCTGCAATCGTATCCAAATCGTAAGCATGCATTGGCTGACCATACTCTTCCATAATGTAGTTTGTGATATCAACCAAATTGTTAATCGAACGAATGCCCATTGCCTTTAATCGATCCTGCATCCATTTTGGAGAAGGTCCAATCTTGATATTCTCTACTACTCTTGCGCAGTAACGAGTACATAACACATTGTCTTCTACTTCAACCTGAATAAAATCATTTACATCTTTATCATTTGCCTTTACCTCAACAACTGGTGGATAAAATGGCTTATCAAAAGTTGCCGCAACCTCTCTTGCCATACCAATCATAGAAAAACAATCTACACGATTTGATGTAATTTCATATTCTACAACAACGTCGTCAAGACCTAATGCTTTAACTGCATCATCACCCGGCTTTACACCAGAATCCTCTGTAAATACATATACACCGTCTTCTGGTGCTTCTGGATAAAAGTCTCTTGAAGAGCCTAACTCTTCAATACCACACATCATACCATTTGACTCAACACCACGAAGTTTTCCTTTTTTAATCTTGATACCATCTGGATATTCGTTATCATCGCCATGTGCAGCCGCAACCTTACCACCATCTAATACAACTGGAATCACATCGCCAACCTTGACATTCTTTGCACCTGTTACAATCTGAACAGTTTCTGCGCCAATATTTACCTGACACACGACAAGCTTGTCAGCATCTGGATGTTTCTCCATGCTTTCAATTTTACCAACTACAATTTTTTCAAGATTCTTATCTTTTTTCTCATAACTCTCAACATGAGAACCTGATAATGTCATACAATCTACAAATTCCTGTACATCCACATCTAAATCTGGAACATACGCTTTAATCCATGATATTGGAGTATTCATAATAAACTTCCTTTCTCTATTCGCATCATTTTATTATCTATTCATTTTGTCTCCCCATTTCATTAGAGGAAACCGCTATTTTCTATTCTTAGTTCAAATCATCATTAGAACTGATTTAAGAAACGTACATCATTCTCATAAAGAAGTCTCATATCATCAATCTCATATTTAAGAAGTGTTACACGCTCAAGTCCGATACCAAATGCAAATCCCTGATACTCATTTGGATCGATACCACACATTTCTAATACATGTGGATGAACCATACCACAACCTAAAATCTCAATCCATCCGCTTCCTTTACACATACGGCATCCTTTACCACCACACTTGAAACATGTGATATCCACCTCAGCAGAAGGCTCTGTAAATGGGAAATGGTGAGGACGGAATTTCACCTGTGTCTTTTCACCAAAGAACTCCTTCGCAAACTGCGCTAAAGTACCCTTTAAATCAGCCATTGTAATATTTTTATCAATTACAAGTCCCTCAACCTGATGGAACGATGGTGAATGTGTTGCATCCACTTCATCTGCTCTAAATACACGACCAGCAGAAAGAATACGAATTGGGAGGTTACCCTTTTCCATAATACGTGCCTGCACTGGTGATGTCTGTGTACGAAGTAAGATTTCTTTATTGATGTAAAATGTATCCTGTTCATCTTTTGCTGGATGATTTGCAGGAATATTTAACAACTCAAAGTTATATTTGTCATATTCCACTTCTGGACCTTCCACAACCTCATACCCCATACCAATAAATACGCGTTCCAAATCCTCTAATGCAATCTGATTTGGATGTCTATGACCACGAATATTTTTCTTTCCCGGTAATGTTACATCAATTGTTTCTCTTTTCATTTTCTCTGTACGAAGCATTCTTGCAACCTTTGTACGTTCTTCTTCAAGCTTTTGCTCAATTGCCTCTCTTGCCTCATTTACCATTTGACCAACCATTGGACGCTCTTCTGGAGCTACATCCTTCATACTCTTTAATACGGCAGTCAATTCACCTTTTTTGCCAAGCACTGCAACCTTAATCTCATTCAATGCATCTAAGTCTTTTGCCTCATTAATCTTTGCAAGCGCTTCTGCCTTAATTGCTTCTAACTTTTCTTTCATGATTTATCTCCTTTTATTTTTCTCGTTTCTCTTTTCTGCCACAGGACTTTGCCTCGGTACAATATCCATATTCATCACATTTTGCAACAAAATAATGCTCTGTCAAAAATGCCCATTCTTCTGAATACGAAGCCAATGCCTGTTTTAAATCATTCATCAACTGGCGATATTCCCAATATGCTCTTGTGCACAACCGTTGATGTGACATATCAATTAAATTACGCAAATTTGTCCGAAAGACAACCTTACTCTCCATACCAAGTGGAAGTAACATTCCAATATCCTCTCTTGGCAACTCCAAAGTCTCAAGGCTTTGCATCGCATGTAGAATATCATCCATCGCTTTATGATATATTTCACTTGCTTCCTTATTCTTTGCAATGGTTGGTGGAACCACATACGGAAATCCCTTTTGATAATTAATATATCTTGTAGATGCCTGCAATCTTGTTGGTGCACCACCAATATGCGTATACAATTCTCGAATGACACGTGCAGAATACCCATCTAATATCATATAAACCTGTGGATATTCCCATGTTCTTCCATGTCCCGACACCAGACAATCCATACCACGCTTATAATTCTTATCAGCATTTGTAATATCAGCACCCCAGCATACGCCTGCTTCTCTTCCTATTAAGCTGATGGGATCCTTGGTCGTCTCCTCCTGTATTATTATCTTTCCCATATAATCAAACATCCTTTACTAATAAAATGATTAAAAACAAAAAAATCGCCCCAATAAATTGGGACGAATCAAAATCGCGGTACCACCCAGCTTCCAGAGGAATCCCTCTGACACTTTCCCATGTATAACGTACATGACCCGTTTGAATCTACCAAATACCAATGCATTCCATTGTAATTCTTCCATTCAAAAGCTCCGGTGTGAAATTAAAATCATATGTGAACCTAAGATTGCTTCCAGCCAGCGACAATCTCTCTCTGTTGGAACATATCATTCTTTTGCACCATCATTGCCTATCCATCTGTCTATTTTAACATCTTTTTGACTCGTGTCAAGTAGCCTTTTGATAATAAATAATTGATGATTGCTCCAATAAATAAGGAATACATACAAAAATATAACCACAGCATCGCAATCACAATTCCTGCCAAAGAACCATACATCACAGAATAATTGGAAAAATAACGCATATATAGCTTCAAGCCTTGCGTAATAATCAACCAGGCAACTGATGCAAATGCAGCACCTGGTGCCTGACTTCTCACACGTTCTTTAAAATTTATTTTTTCTTCTTTTCCCATTGGAATACCAAATCCACCAGGCAATATCACAAACATCATCAAAATAAATGAATAAAACACAAGCCAACCCATCAAATAACGGGAAAACAGTAATAGCTCCCTTCCAAAGCTTTTCACTGCAAACATATTCGTAATGTATTCTTTGTAGTAATGACTAACTCCCACATAGAAAGAAAGCATGAATACAAACAAAATGATAAACATAACCGTGTATGCAATTGCACTCAATCTGATTTTCACAACATTGCTATCCCCACGAATATGGTACATACTATTGAACCCATCCATCAGTGAAACAATACCCCTGGATGCAGACCAAATTAATGTAATAATCGAAACAGAAATCACCGTCTTGCTTGCCCGGCTATACAAATCGTTAATAATGTCCTGAATATATGGCATCATATCATCAGGAATTACTCCAATCAAAACGGTAATAACATCCTGCTGTGTAAATGGAAGGTATGTCGCAATCGCCAAAATCAAGGAAACCAACGGCACAATTGACAACAAAAGAAAGAATGCCGCCTGCGCAGCACATGCCGCAGTATAGTTATCACTAATCATGCCTCCAAATTTGAATCCATATTGAATTAACATTTTAAATTTAGAAGTTTTTTCCTGAGAATCTTTCATACCTTGTATTCAATCCTATCTTCCCATTAAACTATACATATCCTTCAACTCTACAGCAGTATAATAGTGCTCAATAATATCACATGCTGTATATCCCATCTTGGCCATATCATTTGCACCATTTTGACTCATTCCAACCCCATGACCAAATCCGCCACCTTTTATGGTAATTTCATTTTCTCCATTATTTACATAAAAATATGCACTTGGTAAAGAGGTCCACCCTGTAATACTAGTTCCATCCTGTTTTCTAATGGAAACACTTTCGGGGTTCAATAACGCTCTTGCGTTTGCCTGCCCTTTTACTAATATCGTCTCTGCAGTACCAGTAATTACCATTTCTAAAATAATTCCACTACTTCCTCGTTTTGTCACTTGAATATCAACTAAATCTCCAATGCTGTTAATTGACTTTTTTTCAAAATCTCCTTTTGCATTTTCTGCCAAAATATATTCTGGCATCGCTTGAATTCGATCATATAAATGAGAATTGATAACATCGCCTAATTGCTTTTTGTCAAACACCACTTCCCATCTAAAAAACGGCTCTGCTTCTTCAATATAATCTTTTCCAAGCTTACCATCTATAAAATCATGAAAACTTTCTTCATTTTGCAATTCAGCAATATCCTGAAATTCAGTTTCCATTGTATCTAACAAGTAAGCCTCTGGATTTCCACCCCAAACCTCACTGTTATTACTTGTCGATCCACATGATGTCGAAAAGAAAAAGGATTCAATCACCTCATCGTTATAACAAGGAACAACACCATATGTATCATCCACCGCATAGATTGCCCGCTCATCCTCCTCCACATTGTTATAAACCTGACTTGAAATACTATCATCTAAGTGTGCACCATACTGTGCAAATTTATCGCTATCCATTTGACGATACGCATATGCTCTTGCACAAATTGCCTGTGCTTTCAAAGCCTCTGTTTCATAAGTAACTGGCATCTCACTCGGAACGACGCCATATAAATATTGTTCAATTGGCAATTCATTAATCACCAAAAGTCCCTTATCATTTTTTACAAGTTCAATCGTTCCTCGATAAGCCGGCGTTCCACTCTGACGTTGAATCGTTGTAATTTTAATCTTGCCATCCTCTTCCTTAGAGGTAATTTTAATATTACCACCTGCAAATTCTTTACTACCACTCTGAAATTCCAACTGTTCTTTTGCTTCATACTCTTTTGTTTCAGATCCTGATGTCACAGTAAAAGGCGTATCCGATGTAATCATGACACCATTATGATAATATCCTGCATAATCCGTTGTCTGAATCAATACTCGGATATCCTTCTCATAAATCTCCTGTTCTACTAATGCTGCCTCAACAACCCCATCTAAAACATAAAGAGAAACTTCATCATATCCAATCAACGTACCAGCTGATTTCATTGCCTTAAATTTACCATTTGTCTTATATACCGAAAAACTTGTTGATAAATAAAGCGGTTCTTCATAGCCTTCCACCATCATGACTCCATCATCGTATGCAGTGACCTTAGTCTGAACCAAATCAGCTGTATGATCAACCAACTGCGTAATCCCTTTATTGGAAAACATAATATCTCCTAAGTAATTTTCTTTGTCGGATCTAACGTCTTTATTGGCATAAGCAAAATTTTTCATTGTACCATTCACATAACAAATCAATCCCTCATCTTCTGATTCACTATCTCCCACAATGTATGCATTTTGAATGGCAACGCTTTCTTCACTTTCTCCTGAACATAAAATCATCTCATTGTTAGAAACATATACCTTTACAATTTTACCAATATAATCCCTATCCAACGCATACTTTTTTTCCAGAAAAAAATCTCCTGCATTGGTATTTACAATCTCATATAAAATACCGTCTATTTCACGATCATTTTCATTATCTATATTGTATATGTATAAATCAACAGCTGACAAACGATCCAAATCCAATTCCTGCACCAACACACCATATACATTTTCAAATTGCGACTTTGTCAAGGGCATAAACCCTGGAACAAGTGAAATCGAAACTGGCGACTTATCATAACTAACACCAGCTGCATCAAATAATTTTCTAGTCTCTCCATAAGAAAAAGAAGAACCCAACCGATCTGGGTATTCATATTCAGCTAACCCCAGGTAACTAATCAAACGAATCGCTTCCTGATTGGACATCATCATTCCGTCAGTCTTTGGTTCAAAAAATATCTTTTTAATACCAATACCTCCAAGCACACCGATCAAAACAAGCAGTATGCATATCATTCCAATCCATTTTTTCTTTTTGACACCTACACGTTTCATTCTTTGTTTCATATTCTTTCCCTTTTTTGTCATATATTTTATGTATACAGAATAAATTCGATACAAAGTATCGGTCAACTTTCATATTATGACACATCAATAAAGCAGCATCAGACAAATGATACTTACCATACCGTCTAAATGCTGCTCTTCTTCATTTGTATCTATGTATATCTCATCTGTAATGGTAAAACAACCGGTGATGCCGTTTCCTGCATTTTGAGTCCTAGCCAAGCTAGGTGGGCTACCTCACACATGGCTCTGTCTTCCAATCAAAGCTGGCTTGACATCCTCATGTAAATATCGGTTTCCCGTAAAAATAAATGTAGGTTCAAAATTACAAGAGTTGTCGTACATCCCAGAAGTTTTACCTTAATAGCTTGCTTTAAAACTAATTAAATTATACATCATTTGCACAAAAAAAACAAGCAAAAAATCCATTTTTATTGATAAAAAAGAACTATTTTTCAACAGATTTCAAGCTAGCGATCCCATTTGTCACACAGGCTGTTAATCTGGTCTGTAAACTTAATCAAATCCTTATTTGCACCACCTCTATTATGCGCAATCACAACCAGTAATCGATTACCTGCTGCCACCAAACGATCAAAGATTGCTCTGGCTCTAAATGCCTTCTGACTAACCTTCACTTTCTTAGTTGCTATTCCAGCAAAAATAAGTTCATTGGTTGCCAAATCAAATTCCGCACCAGAAAACGGCGCAATCGCTTCATATCCCTGATTTTGTATCATAGTCTTAAAGCTTTCACAAACCGTATCTTCGCCATGAACAACAAACACTTTTGGCTTTGGTTCAAATGAATGAAGCCACCGCAGTAATCCCTCCTGATCCGCATGACCACTAATACCATCTAATTTTTCGATTTTCGCTTTTACTTCGATCACTTCACCAAACAACTTCACATTCGTGGCACCCTCTAAAATACTACGTCCAAGTGTACCATGTGCCTGATATCCCACGAACAAAATCGTACTGTCTTTTCTCCACAGATTATGCTTTAAGTGATGACGAATTCTACCAGCTTCACACATACCAGAAGCAGAAATAATGACCTTAGATTTTTGACTAAAGTTGATTGATTTAGAATCACTACTTGTAACCGATGTCTTCAAACCAGGGAACGAAATTGGATTAATGCCTTTTCTCACAAGTTCCATCGCTTCTTCATCAAAACAGCTCTCTACATTACGATTAAAAATATTGGTTGCCTCAACCGCTAATGGACTATCTACATACACCTCAAAATCTTCATATTCTGGCAACAGATTATCCACCTTAATCTTACGAATAAAATAAAGCAATTCCTGTGTTCTACCAACAGCAAACGATGGAATCACCAGGTTACCACCACGATCAAATGTCTCCTTAATAATCTTTGTTAATTCTGCAACATAGTCTGGTGTACCACCATGATTCCGATCACCATAAGTCGACTCCATGACAACATAATCAGCTTCTTTTAAATACTGTGGATTTTTAATAATAGGCTGATTCATATTACCAATATCACCAGAAAATACAATCTTCTTTGACACATCTGCCTCTGTCATCCACACTTCAATACTCGCAGAACCCAACAAGTGTCCTACATCCGAAAAACGAATTTTAATTCCTTCATCAATTTCGATGATTTCATCGTATTCACATGGGATAAAATGTTCTAATGCTCCAATTGCATCGTTCATACTATAAAGTGGTACATACTCTTCTTCACCAGCTCTTCGCGCTTTACGATTTCTCCACTCTGCTTCAAACTCCTGAATATGTGCACTATCTCGAAGCATAATATTACATAAATCCGTTGTTGCCTTTGTCGTATATACCTTTCCACGAAAGCCTCTCGCATACATAAGTGGCAAAAGTCCCGTATGATCAATATGCGCGTGTGTTAACAGTATGTAATCCACCTCTGATGGATTCATCGGAAGTTCCTGATTCTCATAAACATCCTGCCCTTGTTCCATACCGCAATCAATCAAAATATTTTTGTCACATGCTTGTAGACAATGACAACTACCAGTCACCTCATGATCTGCACCAATAAATGTTAATTTCATCGCAACCCCTTCTTTCCTTACAATCTCCTTCTCCTCTACCTCTTATATAGAAATCTGCACCCCCATATGCAGCATTCTATTCTACCGAATCAAGTGTAATTTTGTTGCAAACTTTGCAAGCATCGCGCCTTTCGGAAACGCCTCAAGCATTTCTTTTGTGTATCCGCCCAAACGAAGTAATGAAACAAAAT
The DNA here is from genome assembly GCA_030533405.1 of Eubacteriales bacterium. Lineage (GTDB taxonomy): Bacteria > Bacillota > Clostridia > Lachnospirales > Lachnospiraceae > CAG-590. The sequence goes on along the minus strand of JAUNJF010000006.1, from coordinate 47,885 downwards.
ATACAAATGCCGCAAATACAATCGCAACTAAGACTGCAATTGCATTTGCAGTTCTTTGTCCGCATAAATCTAGACATAACATATTCACAAGTGTATATACGAAAAATGCAATCACACCCATCACAACAGATGCAAGAAAAGGTACCCAAACTGCCCCTTTCCATCGCAGAGCAAACCCTAACTCTTTTTTTACTGCAATAGCATTAATCACAATAATCACAATCACATAAAACAATGTTGCAAAAATCAAAGAATACACACCAAGCTTCGTAAACAACATAAGTGGCACCAACACAAACAAATGTGCAACCAGTGCTGTTGCTGAACTAATAACCGGAACATTTACCTTACCAATTCCCTGAAGCACACCATTTAACACACTGGAAATACCATATAACACAATAGATACTCCACCTAAAATCAATAACATGGCAACTGTATTCGTACTCTCCTCTGACAATCTATAATAGATTAATTGTACAATTGGTTTCGCTAACACTGCAAAACCAATTGCACATGGGAGTGTTAACGTTGTAGTCAATTCCATAGACTGCTGTACTTTGTTATTGCATTCTTCTCGACTTCCACTCGCATATGCGCTTGATATTCTAGGAATAATAGCTGATGCAACAGCGGCTGCCATTGCAATTGGCACATTTGCTAATACCATATAATAACGATTGTACAAAGCATATTGTGCAGAAATCACAGCTTCATCAGCACCTGTCTTTGCAAACAACGAATCAAACACCTTCATATCCAATGTAACATTCACATTATAAATGAATGAACTAAAAATAATTGGTGTTGCAACCGTTAACAAAAGTCGAATCACTGCTCTATACGACAATATATCTTTTGTCGTATCCGCTTGCACCTTCTCCTCCAACTCTTTCTTATCTCTTGCAAACAAAAGCATAATATAAATGAGTCCTGCTAAAACAGCCACTCCTGTTCCAATCGTTCCTCCTGCTGCACCATATTTCGCTATTAACGATTCATCCAATCCTCTATTGGTTGCCCAACGAATAAAAATAACCGCAGCACCAATACTCACAATCGCATTAAAAATCTGTTCCACAATCTGAGAAATGGATGTTGGAACCATATTACCATATGCCTGATAATACCCCCTATATACACTTAAGAACCCTGATAAAAAAATAGTAGGTGTTAAAATCCGAAGGGATAATGTTGCATTTCCAACTTCCTTTACCATATAAGGTGCAAATATATATGTGATGACGGCTGCCACACCACCTACCACCAAAACATAAAGCATAGAACCCTGGAAAATACGTTTCACATTCTTGTACTCCCCTCGTTCAATTCGTTCCGCCATAATCTTAGAAATCGCTGCCGGAATACTGAATGTCGCAATTAATAATATAAGCGCATAGATTGTCTGAGCTCTTCCATAATATCCATTTCCCTCTTCCTTTAAAATATTCGCAAATGGAATATTATATACCATACCAATCAACTTTGATATAATACTAGCCGCTGCAAGTATCGTAGCCTGCAGTGCAAAATTTGTTGCTATCTTCTTCTTTCCTGCCATTTTATTGCCTCTTTCCATGCACTCTTTCACCCAAATTCAATATCTAAATTCTGTATTGTTATAATGGTTATTATACCATATCTGTCATCATTTTAAAATAGAAAAGGGGCTAACCACAATAAAATGTAGCAGCCCCCTTACATATTATTCTAATTACTGACGATTATAATTAATCAAGCATCCCTTCAAAATAATTTCACGCTCATCATCTGTTAAATCACCTAAATGGAATGTTAATTCTTTCATATCTTTGTTAACAACATATGCCTTAATATCATCATTCTTTTCCTTGATTGCTTTTGTAATCTCTGGAATGAAAATATAATCTCCAATCTCAAATGTATAATCCTCTGGCATCAAGAATGGAAGCATACCCCAGTTAATAAGATTTGAACGATAACGCTTTGTAGCATATTCTTTTGCAACGTTTGCCCATCCGCCAAGAACCTTCTGACAAGAAGCAGCCTGTTCACGAGCAGAACCATCACCTGGTTTCACAGCAAAAATCGTAGAACCCACACCTGTGTTATCTTTATCAACCTCTGGGAATGTCTCTTTTATCTTATGCATAATCTCACGCATCTCTGGGTAGAACTCACCCATACACTTACCTTCTTCACGAACCTTTTCTACCGCCTGAATCTCTTTTGCACGACCTACATACTCAGGATCCTTACGAGATAATGTGAACTCAGCAAGACCTAATGGATTTGAACGGTATGATGAAGTCTCTCCTGAAGGAATCAATTCATCTGTTGTTGTAACTGGGTCATTAATGACTGAAGCCATCTTAAGTACCAAATTATCTGTCAATGCAACCATTGCTGGCCAATCCTTAATGTTTGGACCAAACTTAATCTCAACGCTTGGATCTGCCTTACCAACACCATCATAAATACGATTCTCGTAAATTGTCTTATCAAAGAAATACTTAGGATTGCTGAAGTTTGCATCAATATCTGTAGCTGCTGTTAAATATCCCTTATTTGCTGCTGTAGCTGCAATAGAACGAGCATCCATCAATGCAACAGATGAAATCTGACCATTTTGTACCTTCGAACCTTCACGATTAGGGAAGTTACGTGTTGAATGACGAATTGAAAATGCGTTGTTAGCAGGTGTATCACCAGCACCGAAACATGGACCACAGAAAGCAGTCTTCACAATTGCACCAGTTGCAATCAAATCTGCTAACTTACCATTTTTAGCAAGTTCCATATAAATTGGAGTAGAAGCAGGATATACACTTAATGTGAACTCGTCAGCGCCAATGCTTGCACCCTTTAAGATATCAGCTGCAGCACAAATATTCTCGAATCCACCACCTGCACAACCAGCAATAATACCCTGATCAACATACAATTTACCATTACGAACTTTATCCTTCAAAGTGAAATCTACCTTACCATCTAAGCTCACAAGCGCTCTCTTCTCGCAATCCGCTAAAATATCCATAAGATTTGCATTCAACTCTTCAATTGTGTATGTATTACTTGGATGGAATGGCATTGCAATCATAGGTTTTACCTTTGAAAGATCTACATAAACAATACCATCATAGTATGCAACTGCTCCTGGATTTAATTCTTTATACTTATCCGCTCTACCATGAATCTCATAGAACTCTTTTACCTTACTATCTGTTTTCCAAATAGATGACAAACAGGTTGTCTCTGTTGTCATAACATCAATACCGATACGATAATCAGCACTTAATGCATCTACACCAGGACCAACAAATTCCATTACCTTATTCTTAACATATCCATTTGCAAAAACAGCACCAATGATAGCAAGTGCAACGTCCTGTGGACCTACTCCTGCCTCTGGCTTTCCATCTAAATAAATACCTACTACACCTGGCATTTTAACATCATATGTCTGGCAAAGAAGCTGCTTAACAAGTTCTCCGCCACCTTCTCCAATTGCCATGGTACCAAGCGCACCATAACGTGTATGAGAATCAGATCCTAAAATCATAGCACCACATTCTGCAAGCATTTCTCTTGCATACTGATGGATAACTGCCTGATGAGGAGGAACATATACTCCACCATATTTCTTTGCACAAGAAAGTCCAAACATATGATCATCTTCATTAATTGTTCCACCTACCGCACAAAGAGAATTGTGACAGTTTGTCAAAACATAAGGAATTGGGAACTTTTCCAATCCAGATGCACGTGCAGTCTGAATAATACCAACAAATGTAATATCATGAGAAGTCAACTTATCAAATTTGATTTGAAGTTTCTCCATATTATCAGAAGTATTATGATTTTTCAAAATATTATATGCAATTGTATTCTTTGCTGCCTCTTCCTTTGAAATAACACTTCCTGCTTTACTCTGTAATTCTGCTTCTTGATTCGCACCATCTGCAATAATCTCTGTTCCATTTACAAGATATGCGCCACCTTCGTATAACTTAATCATGCATACGTTCCTCCTTTTATATCTTTCGCACTATATACTTTAACAATGTACATAGCAAATCGTTTATCATTGTAGCATACTACAACCTACATTTCAAATCATTTCCACGATATCCTATTGTTTTTCTATCTGTCGTGTCCATGAAATTCCCAGTCACGTTTCAAAAAATAACGATAAGGATTTGAAGCATTATCATCCCATGTCACATCTATATTATACCAAATCCCATTCACCTTCACTCTGTTCCATGCATGATTTGTCCCCCGAATATATCTGCATGGTATTTTCATTTCCTGCATCATTCGCTGAAACAAAAGTGCATATGACATACACATGCCTTTTCCCCTTTTTAACGCATCGTATGGACTATAATACTGATTACTATATACCATATGTTTTCTAATATAATCATGCGCCTTTCGCACTCTGGATTCTGGTTTTCCTGCTCCAATCTGTTTCACAATCTTCTTAATCTGTTGATCAATATATCGTTCCTGTTTTTTTGTCGTCAAATAACCCATTTGAATCACGATATATTGGGGGGATTCTCCAGTTAACATAATACAACTTCCTGACGTAATCCCTGCATAATAACCATTTTTATTTGCAACCTTCACCCAAAAATCACGATAATTATTATTACCTTTTTGATAACATTTAAAATCCTTTTCTATTCCTGGATAGTAAAATGCAAAATATGTCTTATGTTTTTTCATACCTCCAATCATTTTACTCATTAGTTGCTTCTCATTTTTCACAACACACACCGAATCCGGCAGACAATTGGATGTACTCTTCGCATTTACCACACTTCCACTTTGCCTACATACCAAGCCCACACACACTATCAAAATAAATATATTACGCACATACTTCATCATAAAAAGCCCTCCTTCCTATGCGGCTGTCTTGATGATATCAAAATCATTGTCCCATATTTAGGAGAGCTATCTCATTTTATGCTTTCATGCAATTATTCAGTTTTTCTCAAATGGTTCATTCAGTTTTTCACACCCTTTTAAAACAAAACGACCATTTTCTATAATAGCAACTTCCGTTCCATCTGCGTGAATACTAATAATTTTTCCAATCTCATCATACGGAATCGTAATATCTGTATGGCAATGAAAATAAGCCTCATCTGGTTTCGTATCTCGTAACAACGAACACTCATTGTCCTTTGCAACAATCTCTTTTCCATCTGGATTATATAGTTTTGTTTCCTCACTATAACTATAACAGGTATCACCCACCGCAAAATGTGGTCCCATTTTTTCCACAATGAGTATTGGCAACTTATATACGATATCATATGCATTTGCCATGACATAAGCCGTTGTATTCGTTCCAATTGCAAACTCCCCAATCGGAAGCGTTTCTCTGTTATATAAAACATTTTCTTTGATATATGCCTTATTTTCCTCTTCCGTCTCAAAATTATCGCAACTGTATTCCTTTATTTTACCATCCTGAAAAACCAGACGAATATTTTCGTATCTCAAATCATTTAAATACACCTCTGAGACATGCAATACACCCTCCGTGCCTGTCAATTTCGGAGACGTAAACACCTCACCAACCGGAATATTCACATCAGCTGTACAATTTTCAAAATTCGTCTCCTGTTCTGGATGTTCCAAATCATGCATCATAACAGTCATATCCGTTTCATTATCCCCTGTTCCCAAAACACGAACTTTAACTGCCTGATCTAATTCATCAATAATCACCTGTTGGATTTGTTTGTATAATTCGTTATCTAGGGTATTCACTTCTACAATTTTCCCAAATATCTCTTCAAACTGTTCCCCAATACTTGGTAATGGATATGCAATAATGGTAAAACTATAATCATCCTGTGGGATATATTCATTTACAATCTTTGCACTCTCAGAACTTGCATACACAGATAGTTCCTGCTGTTCTTTTGAGAGCTTAAATGCTTCTTTTTTATTAACTGGCGAGAATTCCGCTTCTCCAAACACTTCAATCACAGCTGGTCCAGCATATTCCTTCGCCAATTGTTTTCTACTTTCATATGCACTCTTTAATATTGCAATTTTACGATCTACGAATGCCTTATCCAAAAATAACGCATCATCACCTCTATGATCATATTCATATTGACGATTCACAGAAGTTGCAAAATATCCAGGTTTTGCAGTCTGTCTACGATTCACTCTTGCAATTGGTGCACGATATATCACAGGTTTCAATCCCATTTGCTCAAATTGTTTTATTGCAGCCCTTACCATGCGCTCCATACCAATTGCATATCGAATGTTTACCGTTTTCTTCTTTGTCAAATCAATCCCTGCAATTCGAAAACCTTCCTGATATCCATGTGTATATGTGTGAGCCATTGCATCAATTTTATCCTGCTCAAGCTGATTCAGGAAACTTGCCATTTTTATTTCATTCTCTGAAATGTATTCCCCATACTGATACAAATACCGCAAATCCGTCAAATCACTCTCCATGATTATATCCGTTGCAAATGAAAGTTCTGGATCTAACTGTTCTCTCACACGGTAATCAATCGTTTCATCTGCATAATCACTTACAAAATAATAAAGTATCTCTTTCAACTCTTTCACAGTTGGCTGTCCATCTTCAAACAAGCACAATACTTCAATAAACAATTCCGCATGTATCGTCAAATAGAACAATCTACGCTCTGTCGCATAAATAATACAACCCCTTAACTCAGTATATAAAAATGATAATAATGGGCCAAACTCTTCTCCCAACACTTCAACCGCATAGACAGGATTTGCGTAACTAAAGTCATATCCCTGTTGGTTCTGCTTGCTAACCAAAACATCCGAATACAATTCCTGATTATATTTCTGCCATTCCTCTAAAGTCATCGAATTTCCAGCATTTGTATCTAGCAATTCCCAATAACGTTTGATTTTCATCATAAATTTTGCCACAGACAAAAAGTAATCCACATAAAGCATTTCTTTTGTTTCTGTTTGATGTTCAAACTCATTTATAAAAGTCTGAATTCTCTCCATGGCAAGTAAATAACGTTCTTCCATGTTCTTATTTTCTTCCAAAAACAATTCCTGATATTTCAATCTACTTCCCTCTTTTCCAATTTTATCTAATCACGATTTGATTAAAACAAACCAGCCACAAACACAATTATTGATAACACCATTGGAATCATTGTTACCAAAATAGCGACACGCTTCATTGCCAATTTCCCATCTACAGACTTCCAGGCATTCAACGAAAAAATAAATCCTGTCATAGAAAATGCCAGACTGCCTATTCCAAGTAATCCAATCACAAGCGGACCATTCCCTGCATAATGATACGACAAGATTACCGAAGTTATTAAGCTAATCAAAGATAATCCGCCAAGTACACATGCAATCACTGCATCACTGCTTATATTTTTCACTTTATATCTATTATCTTTCATTTTTCTTTTCGTTCCTCCGGTTCACAATCGTCAAAATATAGTATATCCAAAAACCAAACAATCCACCAACTGTATTTAAAATCAGGTCGTCAACATCAAACACACCTACCTTTGCAACCAATTGTAAAAACTCAACGCTTAGGCTAAAAACAAATGTATAAAATGTTGCCTGATACCAGTGAATTTTTTGATTCACAACCCATCGAATCAACGCGCCATATGGCATAAATGCTATAATATTGCCCAGCAAATTAATGATAACAACTTCAAAATTCATATAATTTCGGTATTCAATAAATCGCATAATTTCCTGAAATGGTACTAAATTATATCGATAATATTGATATCCTTCCAAACGTCCTAAGCCATCACTTAGCAACAAAAAATATACCAAAAAAGTCATATATACAACAAAACATATTCTACTGATTTCTCGAATCACTATTCTCTTCTTCATTCTTCATCCTATCTAACTGATTATGTTAAAAAAGGCTTCGCAAAAACATATTGTTTTACAAAGCCCCTTGTCTTTATCTGTTGCCACTATTCCACTAAAGATTGCGTTGTTTCATCCTCAGTAGAAATTGAAATTGCGTCTGTTTCCGATAACACAATGTGATCATCTCCAACCTGCACAACACTCAACAAATTTCCAGTTTTCATATCTTCTACATCAATAATCAAAACTTCTGGACTTGCATAAATGGTATCAACAGCCTGCCCATCAATATGAACTTCAGAAAATTCATTAAAGTTCTTTCCATAGACCCAAACGCGTTCCCCCATAATCTTATATTCTTTCACCTTAATTTTTCGGATTCCCATTGTCATATCTGTTTGTGGAAACGGGTTTGTTTGGTCATATGCATATCGATTACCATACAATGTATCATACTCTAACGTTTCCAATTTATCAAGATATTCTTTCTGATTCTCCCCATGCATATATTTGTTATGAAAATTTTGCATAAGGCCACCTTTCATCTTCAAACGGTTGAAAATATATGTACTTGCCTGATAGGATTTTATATCCTTGTGCTCTGTACGCAAGCCCATATTATCCCACATAACCCATTCTGTTTCATATAGACTAATTCCATTTAGGTCTTCCTCATGCAAATCTAGGCTAGGTAAATGATCCCCATACATAAATAACACAGTAGGTTCATCAAGTTCTTCCAATTTTCTAACAAGATTGCGAATCGTATTATCACATTCCTTACACATGTTTACATAATATTCCCACGCAGCCTGCTTCGCTTTATCATCCGCATACTGTCCTGCAAAATAACAATCTATATTGGTCAATGTATTGGTATGTTTTTTCGGATATCTTCCATGACACTGTACTGTAATCGTCGTTATATAATCTTTTTCTTTTGTTTGCTTGATTCGATCTACAATTAAATCATCTAATACGTCATCCTTTGCCCAACCTCTTGGTGTGTAATGCAATCCCCACATATGCTCCATTCCACTAAACGATTCAAATCCCAGATTGGAATAGTCAATATATCGTTCATAGAAAGTGGCATCATTATTATGGAATCCGGTTGTCGTATATCCATAACGTTTAAAATCATACGCCATACTATCACATGTTGTGTTTTTCATTACCGTTTTGAACGGATACTCTCCAGCACCAAAAAATTGCGTACTCATACCAGTCTGTACCTCAAACTCCGTATTCGCAGTTCCCGCTCCAACTGCCGGCACCGTAAACAATCCCGATGAATATTTTCTCTTTAACTGTGCTAAAAATGGCATTGGATTTTCTGATGTATAAAAATCCCTCATATATTTTGTGTCAAAAACAGATTCCAACTGAATCACAATAACATTCGGATATGCTTTCTCCTTCTTCTTTTGTTCCTTCGCTTTATCCGCATTCTTTTCTTTTTCAGCTTTCTTTTTTTCCGCAATCAATTTCTTATCAAAAATCACTTCACTTTTATCGTAAAACAACGGTTCTACAATCTCTTTGACACGTTCTTCACTATAATCTTTCGGCTTACTAATACCAACATCGATAATACTATTAGAAAAACAATATGCGAATCCATAATCATTATATGCATATGCTAAATTACCAAAATTATCTGATACCGTCTGTGTTTCTACAGCCACCTTTGTAAGGGTAACAATTAGAAAGCCACACATACAAACATATGCTGATGCGCGCAACGGATGTCTTTTATGCGTGGTTTTAGGCAAACGCACATACAAATAAATCAACAGTATAATAACCAGTATAATACCGATTACACTCAACACCATCTGCCATTTTGTCATATATTTATCAAGCATTGTCATGACGTTTCGCAGCATTAGTATATCAATTGCTGAAAATGGCGTCGTTCGAAAGCACAATACAATCCAATTGGCAAATGCGGAAGCAATCCATGCCGCACACACAAAAACCGTTGCAAATACTTTTCTCTTTGCAAATAATACCAACGACAACGTTACAAATATAATAAATGCATTATACGCAAACACTGCTGGTGAATGTCCAACAAATCTTAAAGCCTTTATAAAAGAATGTCGACTTAACATTTCCAAAACAAAATTCAAGACACAAGCCAACAACAAATACCCTATAAACGGTATCTGAATAATCTGCACAATCTTACTTTTTTTGCGATTTATATCCTTATTTGTATCAATATTTTTATCATTATTTATATTCGCTTTTTTCTTAAAAATATTCATGCTTTAACCCATTATTCTTTCATAATCACAATCACATTTTTACTAAAAACAAAGGAATCAGACTAAAAACAAATTCATCTAATTCCTATGCTAATATACCATGCCTACCAAAAAAAGCAAGCCCCATCATTGTTTCTTAATATTTTTTTAGTAATTTTATCATTCTAAATAATCGTATTTCCCGCTATGATATTGCAAACTGGCTATTATAAAGCTGTGCATAAAATCCATTTTTTTCCAACAAGCTTTCATGGGTTCCCTGTTCTATGATATCTCCGTCTTTCATAACCAAAATCACATCAGCCTCTTTGATTGTTGATAATCGGTGCGCTACAATAAAACTGGTTCTTCCCTTCATCATTTTTGCAAATGCATTCTGTACTTTTATCTCTGTTCTTGTATCAATAGAAGAAGTCGCCTCATCTAAAATAAGCATCGGTGGAAGTTCTAACATGACACGTGCAATACATAAAAGCTGTTTTTGTCCCTGAGACAGAGTTCCTCCATCTTCCCCTATTACAGTATCATATCCATCGGGCATTCTCTTAATAAAGCTATGTGCATGACATGCTTTCGCAGCCTCAACAATTTCCTGTCTTGTTGCATTCGGTTTTCCATAAGCAATATTTTCTGCAATCGTTCCCGACTTTAACCAGGTTTCCTGCAACACCATACCATAATGGCTTCTAAGACTATCTCTTGTCACCTTATAAATACTTTCTCCATTAATCGCTATACTTCCATCATCAATATCATAAAATCGCATCAACAAATTAATCAGTGTAGACTTTCCACAACCTGTTGGACCAACAATAGCGACACGCTGTCCTTTTTTCACTTTTAAATTCAGATCTTGAATCAAAGGCTTTTCATCGCTATAGGAAAATGCAACATGGCGTAAAGAGATATTGCATTTTTTCTGAATATCTCTTGATTTTAATACCATTGCATTTACAGCATCTGGTTCTTCCACTGGTTCATCTAACAATTCAAATACACGTGCTGCACATGCAATTGCATTTTGTACCTCTGTCACAACACCTGAAATCTCATTAAATGGTTTCGTATATTGATTTGCATAACTCAAAAAACAAGATAACTGACCAACTGAAATATTACCTCGAATGGCACTAAGTGCGCCAACAATTCCAACACCTGCGTATACAACTCCATTCACAAATCGCGTACAGGGATTGGTCAGGGAAGAATAAAAAATAGCACGCAGACTATATGCACTCAATTGCTCATTCATCTCATCAAACTGATGAATAGCTGCATCTTCATGCCCAAACGCATTTACAATTTTCTGATTACCAACCATCTCCTCTACAAATGCAGTCATTGTTCCTCGACTCTCTGACTGTAAACGAAACATATGATAGGTTCTCTTTGCAATAAATGCCGCAACAAACAAAGAAATTGGTGTTAAAATTACAACAACCAATGTAATTCTCAAATTCACAGAAATCATGAACAACAAAGTTCCTAATATCGTTATGATACCCGAAAACAACTGTGTAAATCCCATCAATAAACCTTCTGAAAACTGATCCACATCATTTACCACACGCGATACCACTTCACCATATTGACGATTATCAACATATTTTAGTGGTAGCTGATTCAAATGTGCAAATACTTTTGTACGAATATCCTTTACAACACGATAGGTAATCTTATTATTACAAAGGCTCATAAACCACTGTGCAATTGCAGTACCAAGAACCACAATCAGAAAACGAACCAACAATGGCATCAATCCATCAAAGTCTACATAGCCCTTTGCAACAATCAAATCAATTGCCTTACCAATCACAATCGGAGCATACAATGTAGTCACAACCGTTAGAAACGCAAAGAATAATGACAACCACACATAAAAACGATATGGTTTTATGAATTGTAACACACGTTTTATCGTTGCTTTTTGATCCTGTCTGGATATCGAATTCTTATTTGCCATTCTCCACGCCTCCCCTCTCATTTTTTTCCTGTGATTCCACAATTTCTCTATATACAGAACAATCCGCAAGCAGCTGCTCATGTGTTCCATTTCCTACCATCATACCATCTTCTAATACAATAATCTGGTCTGCCTGTCGAATGGTTGATGCACGTTGTGAAACAATAAATACCGTCATTCCCTTTGTCTGTTCCTTAATTGCCTGTCGCAATTTTGCATCTGTTGCAAAATCAAGTGCAGATGCAGCATCATCTAAAATTAAAATTTCAGGTTCTCTTACCAATGCTCTGGCAATCGTAAGTCTCTGTCTCTGACCACCTGATAAATTCTTACCGCCCTGCAAAATCATTTCCTCTAAACCATTTTCCTTGGAAGCAATGACATCATCACCTTGTGCAATTGAAACAGCACGCAAAACCTCCTCATCAGTCGCATCCTCTCGTCCCCACCTTATATTTTCTGCAATTGTACCATGAAACAAAACCGCTTTTTGCAAAACAACACCAATTCGATCCCGCAACTGATGGAACGAATATTGCTTGACATTGACATTATCTACAAGCACTTCTCCCGAATCCACATCATAAAATCTGGGAATCAAATTCACTAATGTAGATTTTCCACAACCAGTTCCGCCTATAATTCCAATTGTCTGACCCGCTTTTGCTGTAAATGAAATATCTTTTAGTGCTGGTTCTTTTGCGCCTTCATATGTAAAAGTTACATTTCGAAAGACCACTTTATCTTTTGCATGTTCAAGATCCACACCTGTTGGATGTTCTAAAATACTAGGTTCCATGGCAAAAATCTCACCAACTCGTTTTGAGCAAGCCATAGACTTTGTAAGTAAAATAATCAAATTAGCAAGCTTCACAAGTTCAACCAATATCTGAGACATATAATTGACCAAAGCAATGACATCACCCTGTGACAAATCACCTGCTTCTACGCGCACTCCACCAATCCAGATAATAGCAATCAATGCAGCATTTACAATGATATACGTTACAGGATTCATCATTGCCGAAATCTTACCCACAAATAATTGCATTTGATTCAATGTCTGACTGGCTTCCTCATAATCCTGTATTTCAGCCTCCTGTCTGCAAAATGCCCGAATGACTCTTGCTCCAGCCAAATTTTCTCTTGTCATACGTAGCACACGGTCCAACGCCTTTTGCACCTTTTGATACAACGGAATGGAATATAACATAATACCAAATACAACAATAGATAATAGCGGAATTGCAACTACAAATACCAACGCAGCCTTTGCATCCACTGTAAAAGCCATAATCATTGCGCCAAACACAATAAATGGTGAGCGCAAAAACAATCGCAAAAACATGTTTACACCAGATTGCATTTGATTAATATCACTGGTCATTCTTGTGATCAGTGTTGACGTGCCTGCCCGATCAATTTCTGCATATGACAAACGATTGATATGTGCAAACAAATCATGTCTTACCGCCTTCCCAAATCCAACAGAAGCCTTTGCCGCGAAAAACTGTGCTGTAACAGAACAAAGTAATCCCACCAAACTTAATGCCACAAGCACAACACCCATTTTCGCAATATAAGTGGTATTCTGTTCTTTAATTCCCTGGTCTACAATCGCCGCCATAACCAGTGGAACAAACAACTCAAAGCTGGCCTCTAACATCTTAAATAACGGTGCTATCACACTTTCTTTCTTATATTCTTTTAAATAATTTGTAATCTTAAACATCTCTTCTCCTTACCAAATGCATTTTATTTGGATAACTTACGAATAAATCTTCCAACTTCCACCCATGCATCCTTTGCCTCTGGGTAAAATAATAATCCCATTTGAAATACATGAAACATTCCATTATAAACATGTTCTTTTACAAGCACTCCTGCTTCCCGCGCTTTCCTCGCAACCTCCAATGTATCACTTAATAACATCTCATACTCACCAACCTGCATCAACATCGGCGGAAAGCCCTGATATGCGCCGTTTATTGGCGAAATATACGGGTGATGCGGATCAACCTCTTTAAAATATCCTTCTTTGTACACAATAGAATCCGTTGCTTTTCCAAACATCGGGTCAATATCAAAATTTTCCTGATAGGATTCCCCACTTTTTGTCAAATCTGTCCATGCAGACATTGTGACAATTCCTTTTGGCATAACAATCGCATGATCCCTAATATATAAACATAATGCAAGCGCAAGTCCTCCACCAGCAGAATCACCCACAACAAATATTTGATTCCCTTCATATCCTTGTGCTAACAACCACCGATACGCACATACAGCATCCTCAAGTGCTGCTGGGAAAGGATTTTCAGGTGCAACACGATAATCCACACTCAGCACATCAAAACCATCACTCACTTCATTATATAATCCAGCCATCTTGCGATATGTATTATGAAGTTTTCCGTAATATCCACCACCATGCAAATGCAAAATGACACCCTTGCGTTGCTTTTGTGCACTTGATAATAATTCCATAGAAAAAATGCCCATATCTATCTTTTCTAATACAAAATGATCTGGGCATTCCCATTCTTTTTCTCTTTGATTTAATTTTTTTCGAAGATCACCGCTTCTTGCCTTCGCACCAACCACAGGAAAATGGTTTGCAATTTTAACCATATGTCTTGCAGTTCTTCCCCGAATACTAATTTTTTCTTCCATTATACATGAAATCTCCGCTTTAATTCTCTCTTCAATTCTCGATCACCAAAAATGATGGTTGCAAGCAAATATACACCCGTTACAACTGCACATATAACTGGTAATACAATATTAGAAATCTTACCCCAGCAATACAATCCAATAATTGCTCCTGCACACACAGCAATCACCAAAAGCAACACCGTATAACTGTACCAATGATGCCGATTCAGCATCATTAAAAAAAATACAATCGCATCACCAAATAATATAATTCCTGGAATCGCCCATTCTAATGACCATCCTATCATGCCTGTAAAATAATCTATACCAAACAAAAGTAACATTGTTAAAATCAACTGACTACCAATCTTGGCGGAATATCCAGCATCATGGCGAATCCAATAAACCATAGATAAATACGTATAAATCATTGCAATGCCACTAATTCCAGACCACCAAATATGTGGAGACACAAAATAATTCACAACTACTAGTGATATTTCAGCAATAATAAATAAAAACAAAATCAATCGCATCACAAAATGTAAGCTTTTGGTTCGTTTTCTAATATCTGGATATGGTGCTCCATTCCCAAACGTAGACATCACTTTTTCCAACTCATCTGCTTCCATATCATCTAAAACCCGATGACACATTGGACAGACATCAATATTATCATATACATATATATTACAGTGTTGACATTTATTCATAATAAACTCCATTTGTTTCAATTGCCACTTCTACACCATCTTTTGCAATCATTTGAAAAAATCTCTTTTGAATCGACACATCCGTCAAAACAGAACTAAATGTAAATGTAAGGATTCCATTATATGAACAGATTCCACCCTTCATATTTTGACCTTTTGACATAGAAAGCGTTACATAAAAATGCTCCACATATGGCTGATATGCCTCTTTTAGTTCGATATTTCCAATATTCGTAACAGTTGTTGTTGTCGCATATGCAGATGCACCATACACCTGTTTCATAAAAAAGTTCTTTACAACAAGTGGCACAAGCCTCAAAATCCAATTCTTTTCATTTGACACATTATATGACAAAATACGATTTAAGTTCTCTGGCGTAATTTGTTCTTTCAAACTTTCTGAAACAATCGATAATACTTCTTCAAAACTGTATTGCGCATTGACAGGTTTGAAATCTGCAGACACCATAGCAAAAAAATTCTTCATAGTATGCGAATCATAATACGGACGCAAATTTACTGGAACACAGCAACTAATTGGTGTCTTAGACGGTTCTTCCTTCAAATATTCCCGATAAATCGCATATACAAATACACCAACCAGATATTGGTTGATGGTTACTCCATATCGCTTACTAACTGCTTTTAATTGTTCTACAGGAAGATATCCATGAATCACACCTGTCTCCCCTTTTGACAGCATTTCTCCAGTCAAAGTAATTGCACGTTTTGATTTGTATCCTTTTGCATTTTTTCCACTCTTCTTAAAGTTTTTAACATAACTATCTTCCTTATCCAAAAATACACCAGAAGAAATGCGATCCTTTTGACCACTTAATTCCTCTGGATAACGAAGTCTCAAATACTGATATACTAATTCCTTTAAAAAGATGATACCACCAGAACCATCTGTCAATGCATGAAAAACCTCTAAATTAATTCTACAATTATAATACGTCACACGAAACATGTATTGATTATTTCGGTTCTTATCAATATATGCACCAGGATTCGAATATTCCTGTAAAACAATCGGAGCTGGTCTTTCATTTTCTTCGAAATAATACCAAAAAAAGCCCATACGCAATCGCATACGAAATACAGAAAACTGTGGTAGAATACGATTCAATGCCTCTTGCAGTAAAACACGGTCAATCTCCTCTGTTAATGTCACAGATATTCGATATACATTTGTCATATTCTCTGTAGCAATAACAGGGAACAAATTGGCCGTATTGTCCAATTTGTCCCATGCAAGTTGTTCTTTTCGAAGCGTTCTTTTATTTTCCGTTTTTTCACTATCTTTCATATCACTTTAATCCTTAACGATTAATTCTTGCTCTCTTACGAAGTGTTGGGTCTAAAATCTTTTTACGAATACGAATATTTTCTGGCGTAATCTCTAAAAGCTCATCCGTATCAATAAACTCCAACGCCTGTTCTAGACTTAAAATTCTAGGAGGTGTAAGCTTTAATGCCTCATCTGCTCCTGACGAACGAGTATTGGTCAAGTGTTTTGCCTTACATACATTAATTTCAATATCTTCCGCCTTACCAGTCTGACCAATTACCATACCAGCATATACCTGCTCACCTGCACCAATAAACAATGTACCTCGATCCTGTGCATTAAATAATCCATAAGTAATAGAGGTACCTGTTTCAAATGCAATCAAAGAACCCTGACTACGGTACATCATGTCTCCCTTATAAGGTCCATATCCATTAAAAATCGTATTGATAATACCTGTTCCCTTTGTCGATGTCATAAAGTCACCGCGGAATCCAATCAATCCTCTTGCAGGAATGTTAAACTCTAAACGAACGGTTCCATCATGCGCCGGATTCATTGCCTGAAGCTCACCCTTACGTTCATTTAACATACTGATAACTGTACCAGAAAACTCTTCTGGTACATCAATATATGCAATCTCCATTGGCTCTAATTTTTTACCATTCTCGTCATTTTTGTAGATAACCTCTGCTTTACTAACTGCAAACTCATATCCCTCACGACGCATATTTTCAATCAAGACAGACAAATGTAACTCACCACGTCCTGATACCTTATAAGTATCCATCTCCTCTGTTTCTTCAATTCTAAGGGAAACATCTGTATTCAACTCTCTAAACAAACGATCTCTCAAATGTCTAGAAGTTACAAATTTACCTTCCTTACCAGCAAGCGGAGAATCATTTACCATGAAATTCATCGAAATCGTAGGCTCCGATATCTTCTGGAACGGAATTGGCTGTGGATTATCTACAGAACAAAGCGTATCTCCAATATGAATGTCCGCAATACCAGAAATCGCTACAATCGAACCGATTCCTGCCTCACTTACATCTACACGATCAAGACCATCATATTCATATAATTTACCGATTTTTACCTTCTTACACTTTGTATCGTCGTGCGCATTCACAAGCAATACTTCCTGATTTAACTTTAATGTACCATTGTCTACCTTACCTACACCAATACGGCCAACATACTCATTATAGTCAATTGTAGAAATGAGTACCTGTGTATCAGCATCAGGATCACCTTCTGGTGCAGGAATATAATCAATAATTGTTTCGAACAACGGTTTCATATCAACTGCTTCATCATCCATATTCTTCTTTGCAACACCATCTTTTGCAGATGCATAAACAAATGGACAATCTAACTGTTCGTCACTTGCTTCCAAATCCAATAATAATTCTAATACCTCTTCTTCTACCTCTTCCACTCTTGCTTCTGGACGGTCGATTTTATTTACACATACAATAACATGCAAATTCAGTTCTAATGCTTTCTTTAAAACAAATTTTGTCTGAGGCATCGCACCTTCAAAGGCATCGACAACCAATACAACACCGTTTACCATCTTCAGTACTCGTTCTACCTCGCCACCAAAATCTGCATGTCCCGGAGTATCAATAATGTTAATCTTTGTACCACCATAATTTACAGCAGTATTTTTAGAGAGAATCGTAATACCACGCTCTCTTTCGATATCGTTGGAGTCCATAACACGTTCTGCCACCTCCTGATTTTCTCGAAATACACCACTTTGCTTCAACAGCTCATCCACCAATGTGGTTTTACCATGGTCAACGTGGGCAATAATTGCAATGTTACGAATGTCTTCTCTTTGGATCTTCATTTTTTTCTCCTTATTTATCTTTCTTATTTTTGCTTTCCGCCGATTGTTTTGAAATTCCCTTCTTCGGCTCTCTATAATCATATCTGAAAACCGTCACAGAAAGCGGAGGTAAATGCATGCGAATCGAATAATCTCTTCCATTCCAAGACTCCTCTGCTGCCTTAATCGGTTTATCATTCACTCTACCCAGACCTCCAAATTCAACACTGTCTGAATTGAGAATCTCTGTATAATTACCTGGACAAGGCACACCTACCACAAAACCATCGCGATCCATTGGTGTAAAATTACATACAAACAACAATTGATCCTTTGCTGTAGAACCTCGTCTGATAAATGACACAATTGAGCTTTGTGGATCATCACAACTAATCCATTCAAATCCCATTTGATCCTGATCATTATAATACATTGCATCATACTTTTGATACAATGCATTTAATGCTTTCACATAATTTTGTATGCCACGATGCATTTTGGCATCGTCACCATCTAATAAATACCAATCGAGACTTCTCATTTCGCTCCACTCTCTAAGCTGAGCAAATTCCTGTCCCATAAATAATAACTTTTTGCCTGGATGACCATACATAAAACCATATGCGGTACGCAAATTAGCGAACTTGTCGTCATGAAGCCCTGGCATTTTATTTAACATAGAGCATTTCAAATGTACCACTTCATCATGGGAAATGACAAGTATGAAATTCTCTGAATATGCATACATCAAACTAAATGTCAAACGATTATGATTAAACTGTCTAAAATATGGATCCAATTTCATATATTCCAGAAAATCATTCATCCAACCCATATTCCATTTAAAACCGAAGCCTAATCCATTCATTGCAACAGGCGCAGTAACTCCTGCCCATGATGTAGATTCTTCCGCAATAACAAATACGCCCAAATCTAATTCTTCCACCGTTTTATTTAGTTTCATTAACATCTTAATGGCATCATAATTTTCATTACCACCATTTTCATTTGGTAACCAATTGCCATCCTGTTTTCCATAATCCAAATATAACATAGAGGCAACTGCATCTACACGAAGCGCATCAATGTGATATTCTTTCACCCAGAAAACAGCATTTGCAACTAAAAAATTGACAACTTCATTATGTCCATAATCAAAAATATAAGTGCCCCAATCTGGATGTTCACCACGTCTTGCATCTGGATGCTCGTATAACGCCATACCATCAAAACGTCCCAAACCATGTTCATCTCTTGGGAAATGTGCTGGAACCCAATCCAAAATGACACCAATACCATTCTTATGCATGTAATCTACAAAATACATAAAGTCCTGTGGATCTCCATATCTTCTTGTTGGTGCATAATAATTGGTTACCTGATATCCCCATGATCCATCAAATGGATATTCTGCAATTCCCATTAATTCAATATGTGTATATCCCATATCTTTCACATATTCTGCAACCATAGGTGCCAATTCTCTGTATGAAAAGAATCCGTTATCATCGTCTTCAATCTGTTTTTTCCATGAGCCTAAATGCATCTCATAAATTGCCATAGGTTCTCTCATCATATCCACACGAGAAACACCTTTTCTTTTCTGTATCCATGCATCGTCCTTCCAGTTATAGGTTGTGATATCTTTTACAACCGATGCATTATCAGGACGCATTTGTGCACAGTTTCCATATGGATCAGACTTATACAATTCCTCTCCAAATCTTGTGAGAATACAGAACTTATAAACCGCATCCTCTGTAACATTTGGAATAAACAACTCAAAAATACCACCATTATTACTAATCTGCATTGGGTGAAGTGCTCCATCCCACATATTAAAATCACCAACCACAGAAACTCTTCTTGCGTGTGGTGCCCAAACTGCAAAAAATGTACCAGATACACCATCTATCTTCATTGGATGCGCACCTAATTTTTTGTAAATTTCAAAATGATTTCCTTCTGAAAACAAATACACATCATAATCTGTAATCTGATTTTCAAAACTATAAGGATCTGCATCAACAACCGTTGAACCATCCTGATAATTTGTCACCAAGCGATATTTTGCACCCTGAAATTTTTTCTTTGGAAAATAAATGGCATAAAAACCGTGTTCATCTATTTTTTCCATTTCATATTCTGTTTTACCAGTTGGTGCAATCACCTTACAACTTACTGAATGTGGCTTATATGCAGTAATCACCTGACCTTCCCCAAAATCATGATTACCCAGCAAATGCTTTGGAGCATTGATTTTCCCCTCAATCAGCTCATCATATAGAATCCAATTCATCCATTGTTGAATTTTATTATTCATAAGCAACCCTCCATAAATATCACAATACATAATTATCTAATATTATACCACTTTTCTTATCATCTGCAAACATGAAAATAAGAAGACCATCTTTCAACAGTCTTCTTATATCTTCATTTTACTACTTATTATGTTCCTTAATTACCAAAAAAATGTTCAAATATATCATCTGGCGTCATATACTCTTCATAGTTCTCATAAGGATTTTCTTGACGCTGTTCATCCTGCTTTTCCTTTGTTTCCTGTTTATTTTGCTGTCTTTTTTCGGTTTCTGGCATATCCTTTTTTGCGCCCAAAACGACTTTCAGAGTCACTTCCTCATACTCACCCTTTTCTGTATTACGCTGTACAACCATTTCAACCTCTTCTCCAGCCTTCTTTCCACTCAAAATGGTTTGAAGTGCCTGAAAACTGTTGACATCTCTTCCAGCAAATTTGGTTATAATATCACCAGCTTTTAATCCACATTGATCTGCTGGTGCACCATCTACAATCTTAACTACATATACACCCTTTGGCATATTAAAGCTGGCAGCATACTCATCTGTAACATCATTTCCCTGAATACCAAGGTATCCCTGTTCTTCTTCTTTAATCACTTGTTTATTCATTAAATCATTAATGATTGGAATTGCAGATGATATTGGAATCGCATATCCCATTCCTTCTACCTTACTATCTACATACTTAACCGTATTGATTCCGATAAGTTCACCCTTTGTATTCAAAAGTGCTCCACCACTATTACCAGGATTAATCGCAGCATCTGTTTGTAAAAGTGTCATGCTATTCTCTTCAACATCTACTTCTCTATCTAACGCACTAATATATCCTGCTGTTAACGATTGTCCATAGCCTAATGCATTACCAATTGCGATAACGCCTTCACCAACCCTTAATTCATCTGATGAACCAATTGCTGCGACACGAATATTATCTAATGTACCATCTTCCAAATCTTCTACATTCACTGCCACCACGGCCAAATCTGCTAATGGATCAGCACCTTTTACTGTAGCTGGCACCGCTGTTTTATCACAAAATGCAACTGTTAATTCTTTTGCACCATCAATGACATGATTGTTCGTCACAATCAAAATCTCATTATCATTCTTTCCAATGATAATTCCAGAACCAGAACCACTTACTTCCTGTTCATAAGACTGAAACCATGAACGAACCGTCTGAACAGATGTATTTGTAATTGAAACAATTGACGGCATTACCTGTTCAGCAACATCCGCATATCCAGATCCGTTATCACTTTTCCCACTCTGAATCATGGCATCCGATGTAGTAACTGTTGGAATCTGTGGTGTTTGTTTTTCCGTCTTAAACAATTTACTTCCTGCTACATTTACACCTACCATAACACAACCAGCAACCAAACCAAATGCTACTGCTGAACCAACCAAGCGAAATACCTTTTTACCAGTTCCATTCTTTTTCGGTTTTGAGTGCTTTGGTTCAACCTGATCTGTCTGGAATACTTCACCTGTATAAATTCCCTTTCCGTATACAGTTCCCTGACTATACGGATTACCCTGCATATGATTTTGCGTCACATATGTTTCTGTACTTGTCTCTACATGCTGTGTTTCTTCCACCTTAGGAATACTCACACTCTCAACTACTTCACTTTCATTTTTTTCATCAAATACATCGTTCTCGTTATCCATAACTAAAACACCTTCCTTACTTGAATTTCCATATCACATTTGTGTTATTTCATGTACATTATACTATCAATGTTTTGTGACTAAATTGTGACGGCAATGTTTTCATTTCGTGAAAAGTGTTTAGTATTCTTCCTCTATCACCTGAAAATCCAAATAATCAAACTCTATTTCTTCAATAAAACTATCTTTTGTAAATTTTGTTCTTGCGTGTTTTATAAAATCGGCTTTATTCCCCTCTAACCAAATGGGTTTTGCTAAATCAAACTCATAACACATTTCATCTAATGCCTGATATACTTTCTTCGTTCTCGACATGGTATAATCCTCAATACATATAACTGTATCTTTCAATAGATGATTATCTCGAATTACTTTTCCCCATACGCGAAACATATATAATCTCCTTTAGTTCTTTGCTTTGAAAAAATGAGCTTAGTCCTGTTCTCTGGCAACCGCAAGCATTAGCTTAATTCGATTTTCCTGATTTACCTTTGTTGCACCCGGATCATAATCAATTGGTACAATATTTGCCTGCGGATAAATCTCTTTTACCTTTCGAACCATACCTTTTCCAACAATATGATTTGGAAGACATCCAAATGGCTGTGCACAAATAATATTACCATATCCTGTCTCTGCAAGCTCTAACATCTCCGCAGTTAACAACCATCCTTCTCCCATTTTATTACCAAGTCCTACTACGCCTGTTACCAACTCTTTGATATGTGCATATCTAGATGGTGGTAAAAAATCACTATGTTTTGAAACAGACTCATACAATGTTTTCTCAAGCATTTCGCAATACTTCATAAGTGCCTGTACCACTTTTTTCTTTGCAGGATTACCACCATACAAATTAATGTCTTCAATACGATTATCAATTTTAAACATCATAAATCCCATAACACCCGGAACCATGACCTCACAATCCTGTTCTACCAAAAAATTCTCCAAATCATTGTTAGCCATCGAAGAATATTTAACATAAATTTCTCCAACCACACCAACTTTTGTTTTTTTCGTTTTGTTCACCGGAATCTTTGCAAAATCTTCAACGATTGCTCTCATATTCTTTTCCATACCCTTTGGCGTATAGCCCTTACGGCGTCGAAACTGATTTGAAAGCTCTTTTACCCATTTTTCAATTAACGCATCCGCATCGCCTTTATTAATTTCATAAGGACGAACCTGATTATTTAAAAGCATAAACAAATCACCATAGGTCAAGCCAATCAATCCCTGATAAATCATCTCCAATGTAAGTTTGAATCCACTATTTGCCTCTAATCCTGACAAATTTAGCGAAATAACAGGAACATGCCCCAATCCAGCTTTTTGTAGTGCCTTACGTAGTAAATGGATATAATTAGAAGCTCTACACCCGCCTCCTGTCTGTGTAATAATAAGCGCAACCTTATTAACATCATACTTTCCACTTTGAAGTGCACTGATCATCTGTCCAATTACCAGTAATGCTGGATAACAAGTATCATTATGCACATATTTCAATCCGGTATCTACCACTCTACGTCCCGTATTCTTTAACAGACCAACACGATAACCATGTTGTGTAAAAATATTTCTTAATAATCTAAAATGCACAGGCAACATATCTGGAATCAAAATTGTATAATCCTTACGCATTTCCTTCGTAAATTCCACACGTTCCCCAGCTGCCGTAGTCGTTACAATATTATCATTTTGTGTATTTAAATGATCACTCATTCTACTTTGCTCCCTTCTGCTTCGTTGCAGCAAACAGACTTCGAAGTCGAATCTTCACGGCACCCAAATTAGTAATTTCATCAATCTTAATCTGTGTATAAATCTTTCCCTGTTGCTCTAAAATGCTACGTACCTCATCTGTTGTTATCGCATCCACACCACATCCAAATGACACAAGCTGAACCAAATTCAAATTAGGATTTTGCTCTGTCGCAACATATTTCGCTGCAGCATACATACGCGAATGGTACATCCACTGATTTAATACCTTCGTATCTACTCGAGGTGCAATGTCTGACACAGAATCCTCTGTAATTACAACCGCCCCCAAATCACAAATCAACTGATTAATTCCATGATTAATTTCCGGATCTAAATGATAAGGACGACCAGCAAGTATAATAACAGGTTTATCCTCTCTTTGTGCAATTCGCAAGTATTTTCTACCTTCCATACGCACCAACTTCATGTGTCTGTCATACTCGTCATATGCATAATTACATGCCATCGCCACATCAGAAAGCTTCATAGTACCAAAATAATGCTCTAACAACGCATGGAATTTTTTCGTAAAATCTTTTCTTCTGTGAATACCTAAATAATCATATATAAATTTAACCTTTGATAACTCTTTAACATTTGCCTCTAATACTTCTGGATAATATGCTACCACTGGACAATTATAATGATTATCGCCTAATCCTTCATCAAAGTTATAACTTAAACAAGGATAAAAAATTGCATCCACATTTTCCTTTAACAATGCATCAATGTGTCCATGCATTAATTTTGCAGGGAAACAAACAGTATCCGACGGAATTGTATGCTGTCCACTTAAGTAAAGACTTCTACTAGAATTTGGAGAAGTAATCACATTGAATCCTAATTTGGTAAACAAAGTATACCAAAACGGAAGCAATTCATACATATTCAGTCCCATTGGAATTCCGATGGTTCCTCTGGCTTTTCCCTTTGGAATCTCTGATTTTCTATATTCTTCTAATAATTTCAATTTGTATTCATACAAATCATACTTTGTACCCACTGCTTTTTTTGATGTTGGTTTGTCACATCGATTGCCACTAACAAACTTTCTACCATTTGCAAATGTGTTAATTGTAAGTTTACAATGATTACTGCACCCATTACATGTTGTCATCGTAACATCATGTTTAAATGCTTTTAAATCTTCTTGACTAGATATTGTACTCTTTCCTATACTATTTTCCTTCGCATACAAAGCAGCACCATAGGCGCCCATAATACCTGCCATCTCAGGTCGAACAACATCATGTCCAATTTCCTGCTCAAACGCACGCAAAACCGCATTATTTAAGAAAGTACCACCCTGTACAACAATATGCTCTCCCAATTGCTTTGCAGATGCAGCACGAATCACCTTATACAACGCATTTTTCACAACAGAAATTGAAAGACCTGCTGAAATATTCTCAATACTTGCGCCATCTTTTTGTGCTTGTTTTACCGAAGAATTCATAAATACAGTACATCTTGATCCCAAATCAACTGGTTTATCTGCGAACAAACCTAATTTTGCAAATTCAGCAATTGGATGCCCAAGTGCCCCAGCAAATGTCTGCAAGAAAGAACCACAGCCAGAAGAACACGCCTCATTTAAGAAAATATTATCAATTGCATTATTTCGAATTTGGAAACATTTAATATCCTGACCACCGATATCAATAATAAAATCAACATCTGGCTGGAATTTCTTTGCTGCCGTAAAATGTGCAACTGTTTCAACAATTCCATAATCCACACCAAACGCACTCATAATCATTTCTTCGCCATAACCTGTTACAGCAGACGCTTCAATCTGTATATCTGGATACTTATCATAAAGTTTTTCCAAAAAGTCCTTTATTAATGGAACTGGATTACCACCATTCGGCAAATATTCTGAACATAAAATATTGGCATCACCATCTGTTACCACAGCCTTTACAGTTGTAGAACCCGCATCAATTCCAAGATAAGCCGGACCACTTATGGTATCAATATTCTTGATATGTTCTGAATTCTTTTTATGTCTTTCAAGAAATGTCTCATAATCCTTCTCAGAAGTAAATAACGGTTTACAACTTGCATATCCGCCAGTCGCTGTATAACCATTGATTTTATCCTTTAATTTGCTTAAATCAAAAGTTTTGCTATCCTTTTTTAACGCAGCACCCATTGCAACAAAATAAAGAGAATTCTCTGGGGCAACACCTTCTAATTTTAAGGTTGCATCAAAAGCCTTTCGTAGTTCTGACAAAAAGGTAAGTGGTCCCCCAAGAT
Source organism: Eubacteriales bacterium (assembly GCA_030533405.1). Classification (GTDB taxonomy): domain Bacteria; phylum Bacillota; class Clostridia; order Lachnospirales; family Lachnospiraceae; genus CAG-590. The sequence goes on along the minus strand of JAUNJF010000006.1, from coordinate 21,253 downwards.
AAACGACTTTTCCTTCAATTTCTCTTCCTTGTGCAAGACCTGCAATTGTCTGATTCACAACTGCATAAAAGATACTTGCAGCAATATCATTTTTCTGGGCACCCTGATTTAAAAGTGGCTGCACATCCGATTTTGCAAACACACCGCAACGACTTGCAATAGTATAAATTTTTTCATAATTCTTTGCTGCTTCGTTCATCGCACCAGCTTCCATATTGAGTAATGTCGCCATCTGGTCAATAAACGCACCTGTACCACCTGCACACGAACCGTTCATACGAACTTCTAATCCATCTGTCAAGAATAGTATCTTTGCATCTTCTCCACCCAATTCAATGACAGCATCCGTTCCTGGTATCATTTTATTCACTGCTACTCTTGTGGCATAAACTTCCTGTTCAAACGGAATTCCCAATGAATCTGCAATTCCCATACCTGCAGAACCAGAAATACATAAACTCATTTCCTTCTCACTCGGAAATTGCTTCATAATATCCTCTAACATCCCAACTGTCTTGCTGGTAATCTGAGAAAAATGTCTTTGATAATCTTTGTATACAATATTATCTTTTTCATCCAATACAACGCATTTTAATGTGGTAGAACCTACGTCCAATCCTATTCTCATTCCGGTACCCCTTTTTTCCTCTGTTTTTATCTATATTCATTTAGTCATTATCCAATCTCATATGAAGGTGATTTTATCATATTTTATAAAACAATGCAATCATACATACAAAAAGGCTGTCGCCTATTTTTCCCATTTTTCAAGCGACAGCCCTCTACTGTTTATTCTTCCGTGATTACCTTTTTATCTTTATTGAAAATTTCGTAAATACATGGAACAATAAATAATGTCAGCAATGTTCCATATATCAAACCACCAATCGTTACAAGCGCCATAGGCTGTGCCATATCTGCGCCCATACCTGCACCAAGCGCCATTGTCGACAAACCTAAAATTGTCGTAAGCGCTGTCATGGTAATCGGACGTAAACGATGACGACCTGTTAAAATAATAGCGTCTCTTACTGTCATTCCTGTTTCTCTCAACTGATTGACAGAATCCACAAACACGATACCGTTATTTACAATAATACCCGCCAACATAACAAGACCTACCATTGCAATAATACTAACATCATGTCCAGTAAAATAAAGCGCTGCAAAACCACCAGTAAACGCTAATGGAATAGTAAACATTACAATAAATGGACTCTTTAAGGATTGGAACTGTGCTACCATAATCAAATACATGAATGCAATTGCCAAAACCATCATCAATAATACCTGACCAAGAGCCTCCATTACAGTTTCATTTTCTCCTTTAAACTCAATGCTGTATCCACTTGGTAACGAGAAGTTTTTTAACTGTTTTTCTACTCTGTTCGCGACATCCGTCGTTGTATATCCCTCTGACACCTGACCTGATATGGTAATATATCTCGTCTGATTATTTCGGCGAATTGAGGATAACGACTGCGTATTTTCAACATCTGCAATCTTTTTAATCTTAATAAGCTTGGTTTCCTCACCCTTCTTACCCTCAATTTTAAGATTTTCGACATCCTTAATACTATAATCTTCTTCTGATTCATTCGTTACATAAACTGCATAATCTTTTGAATCTGTAGTAAGTGTCGTAGCACTCTTTGCATCCGCAAGTGCGCCCTGTACCTTTTGGAATACCTGCGCAACGGTAAGACCGTATTTTGCAGCCTTTTCTTTATCAACTGTAATACGATACTCTGGTGTAGCATCTTCTAATCCATTGTCAATTTCTTCTAGCCCTTTTACACCTTCTAACTGTTCACCAATTTGAACTGCCAATTCTTTTAATTTATCTAACTCTTTACCCTTTAACTGAACAGATACACCACTTGAAGTTAACGCACTCATATCCATATTAGAAGTAGAAATACTAATTTCACAATCAAAATCAGCTGTTTTTTCTTCAATCATTTTTGCAATTTCTTCATTGCTATGCTTCTTATCTTCTTTACACTCAATATAATACGTAACTGCATCAATACTATCATTTGATCCAAGTCCCAACATAGACATCGAACCACTACTTACCATTGCACCAACCGTTTGAATATCTTCAATTTCTAATACTGCATCGATAATCTGATCCGACATCTTTGCTGTCTCTTCCAATGTCTTTGTTCCCTCTGGCATCTTCATATCCATCGACATCTGTGGCGAATCCATTTCTGGGAAGAATGAAAATCCCTTAGAAACCGATAACCCTGTACATCCAACAAACAAGATTAAAGTAATCAATAATACAATCCATTTATGATTCAACGCACCTGGTAAAATCTTGGCATACAAATTACTGATACGTTCAATGAGCTTATTATTCTTTTCTGATACTTTATCAAATGATTTAGATGCAACCATTGGTACAAATGTAATCGCAACAATCAGACTGGCAAGTAAAGAATATGCAATTGTCAGACCCATATCCTTAAACAACTGTTTTGTAATACCAGATGTAAATACAATCGGTAAGAATACGCAAACTGTAGTAAGTGTGGACGCTGTAATCGCACCTACCACTTCATTTGCACCTTTGATTGCCGCATCTTTTACAGAATATCCTTCATTTCTCAAACGATAGATATTCTCAATTACTACAATGGAATTATCCACCAGCATACCAACACCAAGTGCTAAACCAGAAAGCGAAATAACATTTAATGTTACACCACTAAAGTACATTAATACAATCGCAAACACCACAGATACCGGAATCGAAACTGCAATAATTGCCGTCGGACGGATATCTTTTAAGAAACATAACAAAATGATAACCGCTAATGCAGCACCATATAATAAATTGCTAATAACAGAATTTGCAACAAAATCAATATACATTCCCTGATCCATCAAGGTTGAAAAATGCACTGTACTATCTTCTTTTTCAATCTCCTCAAATTTCTTCTTCAAACGATCAGCAACTGCCTTTGTTGAATGCTCATTTTGCTTTGCCAAAGATAAAATGATACCAGGATTCTTATTTAATCGTGTATAAACAGAATCCTCATTACTCTGTACAAATACATCGGCCACATCACTAAGCTTAATGGGATCCACACCATCCATACTTAAATCCAACAAAATAAAGTCTGACAAAGCTTCCACATCATCAAATTTCTCTCCGACACGTACAAGATAGTCTACATCATCCTCTGTTACATAACCTGCTGGATAATCAAAGTTCTGCGCTGTTAAAATACCCTTAATCATATCGACTGTAAGAATATTTTTCATATCTGCACCATCATAAGCTGCATCTTTTGCATCCTCAAGTGCATTTTTTTGTTCTTTCAACGCTGACTCTCCCTGAATCAACTCTGCCTGTGCCTTATTCATTTGACTCTGCGCTTCTGCTTCCTTTTCTTTTAAAGTTACATAGCCATTGTCTAACTGTTTTTTTCCTTCTGTAATTTGATTTAACGCATCTACTAACTGCTGTTTACCTTTCTTAAGTTCTTTCTCTCCTTTTTCAATCTGCTGTTGTCCTGCCTTCATTGTCGCAATTGTTGCTGGCAATGTTTCAAAAGAAAGCGAATTTCCATTCTGATCCTTTTGTTTTGCTAGTTCTGATTCCATGGTTTCTAATGCACCATTTATCACCTGAAGTTGCGCATTCATTGCTTCATCTTCAGGATTCAATGTTAACGCCGCTTCAATTTGCGCTTTTTGTTCCTTCAGTTTATTATAACTTGCAAGAAGCTCTTCTAAGGATTTCACTCCACTTTCCAACTGTGTCTTCTGCTCCTGCAATTTCTTTTCCTGTTCTTCTAACTCTTTTTGACCAGCTTTCACTTCATCTTCAGATTTTAATAATTCATATTTTGAAGTCGTAATCTGATTCTCTGCTTTTGCAAATTCTTTTCCAGCTGTTGCCTGACCATTTGCCAACTGCTGTTTTCCACTGTTAATCTGACTCTCACCGTCTGCAATCGCATCTTCTGCATCTTTGAATTTTTTATCCAGTGATTTCTTTACTTTCTTATTCACAGCTGCAACTTTGTCTTTCCGAATCACAACCTGAACAGATTCCTCAATCATACCCATTGTAGTCACAGATGCAACACCCTGCACACCTTCAATTTCAGGCTCTAACTCATTCGTAACATATTCACTTAAGCTGGCAACATCCGCTCCATCCTTTTCCACAGCGGCTACAGCAACCGGCATCATATTCGGATTGATTTTCATAATAAATGGATTCCCAACCGAATCATCAAAATAACCCGTAATCTGATCCAGACTTTCTCGCATATCTACTGTTGCACTATCCATATTTGTATCCTGATTAAACTCCAAAATAACCATGGAATAGTTTTCAGCAGAAATAGAACTAATCTCTTTAATATTATCAATCGTTGCAAGTGATTGCTCAATTGGTTTGGTAACACCCATTTCTACTGTTTCCGGACTGGCTCCAGGATATGTTGTCATAATAATCGCATACGGAAATTCCATACTTGGCAATAAATCGATTGTCATCTTTGTGTAGGCAACGATACCTAAAATAATAACCAAAACAATACCTACAACAACCGTATAGGCTTTTTTTACACTAAACTTTGAAATCATAACATCCTCCTTTATTCTGCTTCCATAAACATCTGTATATGTTCATCTAATGAACCTTGCAATTTTAATTCTATACAGTTCATTATATTTCTCTTTAAAATGCTTAAAACCTTTATATAAGCCTCTCGGTCTTCTTCGGTTACATCTTCTGAGATGCATCGCATAAACAACTCCTGTTGTCTACGCCCTTCCTCAATTAACGCCTGTGCCTTTTTTGTGCAAACCAGCTTCACCTGTCTACGATCTTCTGGAACGCTTTCTCTTTCAATATATCCATCTCTCACAAGTTTCTCTACATGAAAAGAAACCATGCTTTGTTTAATCCCTCTATATTTATGAATATCTTTCGCTGTATTAAAGCCAGGATTATTTGCCAAAAACAACAAAATGTTCAGCGAAGTTTGCTGAATATCATACTTTTTGCAAACCGGCTGACACAAATAATCATAGATTTCAATGGAATTTTGAAACAACGAAATCATACATGCATCCATTTCGCATCCTCCTTTTTACTTTATGTCGCATGTTTATTTTCATATCAAATAGTTCAACATCAAATAGTTTGATATCAAAGTAATTATATTGACAGGAATTTTATATGTCAATATAGAATTCCTGTATATTATTTATTTAACGCATAGAAAATATCGGATCCGATTTTACAACAACCACTCTCGCTGCGGTTGCTTCAACTAATAATTTTTCAATCCGTTCCACATCGTCTATAAATATCTCTGTATTTAACAAAACATCTTCCCCATATACACTATCTAATATCACAATTCCTTCATTGCCTAAAATATACTGTATCTTACCTAGATCTGTATAATTCGTCGTAATATCAAATGGCACGACAAAACGATTTTTTACGGTCTTTGTTGCCATAATACAAGCCTTTGCAGCGTCCGTATATGCTCTAACCAACCCACCTGTTCCAAGCAATGTGCCACCAAAATAACGAGTTACAACAATACACACATTATAAAGTTCCTGTCCCGTAATCACCTCGAGAATTGGTTTTCCGGCTGTTCCACCTGGTTCACCATCATCTGAAAATCGTAAAACTGGTTGTTCTACACCCACCGTATAGGCATAACAATTATGTCGTGCATCATAATGCTTTTTTTTGATTTCATTCACGAATTCTAATGCTTCTTCCTCCGTCTCAGCATGTTTTACATAACCGATAAATCTGGATTTTTTTTCTACAATTTCATCCGTTCCAAACTCTAAAATTGTCACATACTCTTTTTGCATGCACGTTTCTCCTTTTACCTCTCTATTTTTTGCCAAGACTCCGAATCTGATATTCACAACAAGGATAATCTTCATTGATTTCCTTCGCCTTTTTGAAAAATGTTAACGCTTCTTCCTCTCGTCCCTCTGCCTTTGCAATCATTCCCATGCAGAAATAATATTCAAAACAATCACAGCTTGTACACATCACACATAGCTTACATTGTGGAATTTGCGCAATATACGCTTTTGCTTTATCATACCGTCTTGCACACACATGCATTATGGCAATATTGTATAATCTTGCTGGCAAATAGCGTATATCATCTTTCAAGCCCTGCTCACCGCCAAATGTTTCCATATATTCTTTTATATAGCGATCTGCATATTTTTTTGCATCCTCAAAAGCGCCCTGTAAATATAAAATCGTTGACATAACAAGATAGGTTTGGTAACGTTCTCTCCCTACTTCCATCTCTTTTGCACGTAATCTTCGCATTACATACAAAGCTTTGTTCAAATCGCCCTTATCTCTATAATATTCGGCAACCTCTTCCATTCGTTTTGGATTACAGAAAAACTCTCCTTTAAAGAAATTTTTTTCTGCTTCTTTATACAATGACTCCGCTAACTTTTCATTCCCGATTTGTCGATACACATCTCCCAAATCGCACTGACATTGTATCAAACGATCCATCATATCACGTGTCATCTTGCCCTTTAACTGAAGCTTTCCACTTTCATCACGAGTAAACAAGCCTGTTTTCTTTTTTATTTCGTCAATGTTTTTCTGATAAATCGCTGCCGCCTTTTCATACTCTTTTTTCATACAGTAAATATCAGCAATTTCCTTTTCAATATAATCGACAGAATCTCCCCTGCCTTTTTTTATTCGCATCACATTTTCATATGCACGAATCGCTTGATCATATTGTTTTTTTAATACATAGCAATCTGCCAAATTCAAATAAGGAAGATAATCCTTATCTGGCTCATTTTGTATCAACTGCTCTAACGGTTCAATTGCCTCATCAATTCGACGAAGTTTTAGCAAAGCACAACCTAAATTATTATACGCATAATAAGCGTCTGTATCTCTCTTGATTGCCTCTTTACAATCATCAACTGCCTTCTCCAATTCATATAAATCAATATATAAATTACCTCGTTCCACATATCCTTCCGCCTGATCTGTCAATGCAATCAATTTTGTAGCATATTCAATTCCAATTCTACATTTCTCAAGGTCTCTCTCTTCGTTACTCAAATAACTATAGATATACATTAATCTACGAATTGCTGGCACATAATTCTCATTAATATCCAAAATCGCTTTGTAACAAGCAATCGCATCCTGGGTTTTATTCATTCGCTCGTATAAGTTTCCTCGCTTTAACGGATATGCTAAATTATCCGGATCTAATGCAATTAACTGCTCACAAACCCGAAGTGCAGCCCCATACTTTTCACTTCTTCCAAGAATATCTGTTTCTAAATAGAGTAATTCTTTTGCATCCGATACTTTCCCAATAGACTCTTCCAATATATCCAATGCTTTTTCTGTCATATCTAAATCCCAATAAAGAATTGCCAACTCTCTATATAATTCTGATTTTTTTTCAATATCGCAAAATTCTTCTTCTGTCTTTTTCTCAACTTTTCCAATTAATGACTCGATTTGTTCAATTGCTTTTCTGACATTTTCTGGCGAAAAATTCTTATAATGTAAACATTTAATCTCGTATAATGTTAATCCATCACTTTCCAAATTCACTTCTTTTGCAGCCTGAATAATATTCTCCACGTCTTCATACTGTTCAAATGCCATGAACACTTCCGCAGCCAACACATAAGGAACAGAGTATCCAGGATAAATCTCTTTACACGCAAAATAATCATCAATAACTTCCTTTGCATTCTTTAATTCATAATTTGCACGCTGACGATGTACATATGCAGGATAAAACCCTTTATCCGTAGCAAGAATTTGATCACAAATTTCTATACATGCCTCATATTTTTCACGCGCAATATAAAACTTTGCGAGTTGTTCCATATAAGAAAGGCGAACTAAAACATTTTTTTCTTCTTCAATTGCTCTCTCAATATAACGCTCACCCTCTGCAAATTCTGCATTCCAATCATTCTCCCCATTTAACGACGGAGTATCTTTTTGTTCTTCTTTTTTTTGAAATGCAATCTCATACATGCAAATACCGATTGAAAAATATGCCAACGATAATCGATTTTTACGTTTTTGCATATCCTTGGTTCCATCATCGGTTGTTTCCTCAATCAATGTCAACCATTTTTTTGTCAAAGGATACGCCTTTTCATAATCTTCATTTGCCAGATAAAGGCGACAACGCAAATTCACATAATCATATTCCTCGCTCTCTTCCACGTCATCTAACAACGCAATTCCTTTTTCAAATTCTTTTTGTTGGTAATAACACCAACCAAGCTTATAACAAGTTTCCACATCCTTTTGTTCTTCTAATTCACTTTGATATCTTGTTACTAATTTTTCATTAATCTCATCTAGCAACTGCATACTTTCCATCTCCTGTACGCGGTCCTCTAGAATATCTTCCACCATCTCTTTCGCATCCTCAAGTGAACCATCTAAAAATGTACATTTAGCACGTCCTAATGCAGCACTAAAGTTATCTGCATCCACTTCTAACAAATGTTCATACACATTTCTTGCTTTTTCCACTTCATTTTTTTGAAGCAAAACATCCGCATAAACACGCTCAATGTAAGGGTTGTCTGAATATTCAAAATCCAAATCCTCCATAATAGAAAGCGCCTCATTTAATTTGTCTTCCTTCATGAGATGTCTTGCTTCTTCCACCTGTGTAAATGGGTGTGTCACATCATATCGCAGAAGTGTCTTTAAATGTTTTTTCGCTCCTTCTACATCTCCCTCATCAAAAGCATTTTTTTCCTCATACAATGTCGAAATATAATCATCTACATGGGAATTTGTTACACCATCAAACATATCATAATCAATAAATCCCGGATGATCGATTTGCCACATCACATAATCCAAATAATTTTCTGGGAATCGCTCTTTTAGCTGCTCTAAACTATCTTTATAATGAAAACGCTGTTCAACGGCTTGCCAAACTGCTTGTGGCATATAGGAATGCGACATGAAATACACTAATAGTTTCTCTGCTGCCTCTAACTCTGTATCTAAATCATCACAAACCGGATCATGCAACAATGTTTCCCAGCATGCAACATCTCTTCTCTTTGCTACATCCACATAAATAAGGTCAATTCGATCAATCCATAAATCGACATCTGTTTTCTTACCTTTAAAAACTTGCTCCTGACTATGTTCTTCCAACTCCTCAGGCATACTGGCATATTCCATGGCTTCGTCATATGCCTGTCGTAACTCTTTAAATCCCTCTGCATCATCTTCCGGGTTTACATAACGCAATTTTTTACGATATGCTGCTTTAATCACATCTTCGTCTTTTGTTTTTTCTATCTCTAAGATTTTCCAAATCATTTTTTATCTCCTTTAATTTCATATTTTTAGAGTATATCACAAAAGACTTGATTTTTACATAAAAATCTACTATGCTAAACAAATAAAAATATAGATTGCGAGGTATTGATAATGAACGAAATGAAACCGATCAAAGAAGGTAAAGTACGTGAGATTTATGACAATGGCGACAGCCTTATCATGGTTGCAACTGACCGCATTAGTTGTTTTGATGTTATTTTGAAAAATACCATCCACAAAAAAGGTACTGTTTTAACACAGATGTCAAAATTCTGGTTTGACTTAACAAAGGATATCCTTCCAAACCATATGATTTCCGCAGATGTAAAAGACATGCCTGAATATTTTAGACAGCCTCAATTTGACGGTAATAGTATGATGTGCAAGAAACTTGAAATGCTTCCAATCGAATGTATTGTACGTGGATATATCACAGGTAGTGGTTGGGCAAGCTATCAGGAGAACGGAACCGTATGTGGCATTACACTTCCTGATGGATTAAAAGAATCTGACAAACTTCCTGAACCAATTTATACTCCATCTACAAAAGCTGAAATCGGTGATCACGATGAGAACATTTCTTTTGAAAAGAGTATCGAAGTATTAGAAAAGCAGTTCCCAGGAAAAGGACAGGAATATGCCGAAAAGCTTCGCGACTGTACAATTGCACTTTACAAAAAATGCGCAGACTATGCATTAGAGCGTGGAATTATCATTGCAGATACCAAATTCGAATTTGGATTAGATGAAGACGGAAACATCGTAATCGGTGATGAAATGCTTACACCAGACAGCTCTCGTTTCTGGCCAGCAAAAGGATATGAAGCAGGTCATGGACAGCCATCTTTCGACAAACAGTTTGCAAGAGACTGGCTTAAGGACAACGAAGGAAAACATGATTGGGAATTACCAGAAGATATCGCAGAAAAGACAATCAACAAATACTTGGAAGCATATGAATTATTAACTGGAGAAAAATTAGCTTAATCATTTTTCATGCTTCAACATAAAAAAGCATTACGTGAAGGAATTCGAGATGGCCTTCCCATTGGTTTGGGATATTTGGCCGTCTCATTCTCTTTAGGGGTAGCAGCAAAAAATGCTGGTCTCACTCCATTACAGGGATTTTTTGCTAGTCTGTTTAACAATGCTTCCGCAGGCGAATATGCTGGATTTACTGTAATTGCTGCTGATGCACCCTATTTTGAAATTTTTTTCATAACACTAATCGCAAACGCCAGATATTTATTAATGAGCTGCGCACTAAGTCAAAAATTCTCATCTGGTACATCTATTTTTCATCGTATTTTAGTCGGTTACGATGTTACAGATGAAATCTTTGGTATTACAATCGCAAGGCCTGGCATACTAGATCCGTATTATTGTTATGGTGCAATTTTAATTGCTGCTCCTTCGTGGGCAGGAGGAACCGCTCTAGGTATTATCGCAGGCAATTTAATGCCAGCCCGAGCAGTCAGTGCACTCAGCGTTGCCTTGTTTGGAATGTTTCTGGCTGTCATCATTCCACCTGCAAAAACAGATAAAGTGGTTGGTCTTTTTGTATTGATTAGTTTTGTGGCAAGTTATATCTGTTGTCACCTTCCAGTGCTTCGTGATTTTTCTGGAGGAACCCGCACAATTATTTTAACGGTTGCACTTTCTGCAATTGCTGCAATTCTTTTTCCAGTATCAGAGAAGGAGGAACAACATGCAACATAATATAAACATTTATTTACTCATCATGGCCGTTGTAACACTTAGTATTCGCATTCTTCCTCTCACACTGATACGCAAACAAATTAAAAATCAATTTTTACAATCATTTTTGTACTATGTCCCATATATCACACTCGCGGTCATGACATTTCCTGCTATCATTTATGCAACACAAACACCAATTGCAGGAATCGCTGCATTAATTGTAGGAATCATCGCTGCTTGGTGCGGTGCCGGACTTTTTCCTGTATCTGTACTTTGTTGTCTGGTTGTGTTTTTAATCGAATTATTATAGTGCTACATATATGATATTCTTCCAATATATACATTTATGTTTTTTTGAAAAAATAAAATACTAAACATGTAGTCACTTATTTACAAACCATATCCCTTTGATATGGTTTTTTTATACAAGGAGGTTATATTATGTCAACCACATGTGAATGTGAAACAAAACCAACACTCGCAATGGCTACCATTCCGAAACAAAAATGGTGTGAACCATATGATTTATGTACAGCACTATCTGAGGGTACCATTTTCCCGTCTTTAAATCTTACCTTTTTTAAAGCTCCCCAAGGAGACACTAATCTAACATGTTACTACGAATCTGCATCAAAGGATCAACAGGAACGAGAAAAAGCGCTAAGTAAAATCACAGAAGTAAGTTTTGCCTTAAATGATTTAACATTATATTTAGACACGCACCCAACCTGCGAATCTGGACTTACTCTTTTTCACACACTAATGGAAGAACGACTTACGCTTTTGGCGGATTATGCCAAAAACTACTATCCGCTCACACAAGCATCCATGATTACAGGAGACTGTAATCCTAATCATTACGGATGGGGTGAGGGACCTGCCCCATGGGAAGGAGCGTGTATCTAATGTTTGCATACGAAAAACGATTACAATTTCCAATCAAAATCAAAAACACAAATCCCAATATTGCAAAATTAATTATTAGTCAATACGGTGGTCCAGATGGAGAACTTTCTGCCAGCATGCGTTATTTGGCACAACGCTATTCCATGCCATACAAAAAAGTTGGTGGACTTCTAACAGACATTGGGGTCGAAGAACTCAATCATATGGAAATGATTTGTGCTATGGTCTATCAATTAACACGAGATTTAACAGAAGAACAGGTAAAAACTGCTGGATTTGATGCTTATTATATTGACCATACAAAAGGTCTATTTCCACAAGCTGCAGCTGGAGTTCCCTTTACATCTTTAGAATTCCAATCCAAGGGAGATGCACTCACAGATCTTTACGAGGATTTAGCAGCAGAGCAAAAAGCTCGAACTGTATATGATAATCTACTTCGCGTGATTGATGATCCTGATGTATGTGCACCACTAAAATTTTTACGCGCAAGAGAAATTGTTCATTTTCAACGTTTTGGAGAAGCGTTAGAAATGACAAAAGACAAATTAAACGAGCATAATTATTACTTTATCAATCCGTCCTTTGACCAAAAATAAAGAGTGCCTATGCACTCTTTTCACATCATAACAATAATATCATTATTAAGCAGGCGTCATTAACGCCTGCTTCATATTATTTGAATTTTTCAATTACTTCTTCATTTGCTTTCATGGCTGCTTTTTCCATATTTTGACGATCCTCTAATAATTTAGTTTTAAGCGCGTCATTTTTGTTTGCCATAATCTGCAATGCTAAATATGCAGCATTCTTGCTTCCGTTAATTGCTACAGTTGCAACTGGAATTCCTGGTGGCATCTGAACAATTGACATTAAAGCATCTGTACCATCCAATACAGAACCAGACAAAGGAACACCAATAACAGGAAGTACAGTCTGAGATGCTACAACTCCTGGCAACGCTGCTGCCATACCTGCTGCAGCAATAATCACTTCTGTTCCATCATGATTGCACTCTTCAATAAATGCAGATAATCCTGCATGTGCTCTATGTGCAGATAAACATCTTACATTTACTTCTACACCATACTCTTTCAAAATAGAAACTGCTGGCTCTACTTTCGCTAAATCACTTGTAGAACCCATAATAATTGCTGTTTTCATGTACAATTACCTTCCTTTTTTGTAATCTAATATACAGCGCATATTTGACTCCATATGCATTCTTTGCTTATCATATCATATTTCTTATTTCGTCACAAGTCTAAGGTTTTGCTTCCAATCAGACATCATACAACCCAATCATACAAACGATGCAATTAATGCTACATCTTTTTTAAAATTATAGTGATTTTCAAATCATTATGTGATAAACTAATAATAACTATGGGTGCAAATACGTTGCACCAAAAAAGAACTAATCGAACGTACAAAAATGAATAAAAATACACAGAAGGGAAAATTTAAACAATGAAAATAGGTTTTGATAATCAGAAATACCTTACGATGCAATCTGAGCACATTCGTGAACGAATCGGACAATTTGGTTCAAAATTATATTTGGAATTCGGTGGCAAATTATTTGATGATTACCATGCATCTCGTGTTCTTCCTGGATTCGCACCAGACAGTAAATTACAAATGTTATTACAGTTAGCAGATCAGGCAGAAATGATTATTTCTATTAATGCTGCAGATATTGAAAAGAACAAAGTTCGTCACGATTTAGGTATTACATATGACGAAGATGTGTTACGTTTAATTCGTGTATATCGCGAAAAAGGATTGTTTGTTAGTAGTGTTGTCATCACACGCTACACTGGTCAAACATCTGCTGATATTTTCAAAACAAAATTAGAGCATATGGGAATCAACGTATATTTCCATTATCCAATCGATGGCTATCCAAACAATATTAGTCATATTGTAAGTGATGAAGGATATGGAAAAAATGATTATGTTGAAACATCTCGTCCACTTGTTATTGTGACTGCTCCTGGACCTGGAAGTGGTAAAATGGCAACCTGTCTTTCACAGCTCTATCACGAAAACAAACGCGGTCAAAAAGCAGGTTATGCAAAATTCGAAACATTTCCTATTTGGAACATCCCATTAAAACATCCAGTAAACCTCGCATACGAGGCTGCGACTGCTGATTTAAATGATGTTAATATGATTGACCCATTCCATTTAGAAGCATACGGCGAAACAACAGTAAACTATAATCGTGATATCGAGATTTATCCTGTACTTGCAGCAATGTTTGAAGGAATCTTTGGCTATTGTCCATATCAGTCACCTACTGACATGGGAGTTAACATGGCTGGAAAATGCATTATCGATGATGACGTATGTAAAGAAGCTTCTAATCAGGAGATTATTCGCAGATATTATCAGTCTATGAATCGTTTGGTAAAGGACGAAGCAACCAAAGACGAAGTATACAAGCAAGAGCTCTTATTAAAACAGGCTAAAATCACAACAAATGATCGTCCTGTTGTTCCAGCTGCAAACGAGCTTGCTGAGAAAAATGGTGCTCCTGCTGCTGCACTCGAACTTCCTGACGGAACGATTGTAACTGGAAAAACAAGCGATTTACTTGGAGCATCTTCTGCTGTATTGTTAAATGCTATCAAAGTATTAGGTGGAATTGATGATGAAAAGCATCTAATCTCTCCTACCTTTATTGAACCAATTCAGCACTTAAAGACAGAATTTTTAGGAAGCAAAAATCCAAGACTTCATACAGACGAAGTACTGATTGCGCTTTCTATGTGCGCAGCAACCGATGCTACAGCTAAATTAGCATTAGAACAATTACCAAAATTAATTGGTTGTCAATTACATACAACCGTTATCCTTTCTTCTGTAGATATGACTACATTTAAAAAGCTTGGTATTGAAGTAACAAACGAAGCAGTTTATGAAAACAAAACCAATCTGTAACATATAACATGGTCATGCACCATAGGAAAGTCAAAAGAACTTTCCCACAACAAAGAAGCGAGTTATTTTACACTTATTCTTGTAAAATAACTCGCTTTTTTTCATTAAGGTATTCCGAAATGAAAACATCTAAATCGTTCCTGTTCCTGAATGCATTATTTCACACATCCAATAATCTCATTAATATCTTCAATTCCTTTTTCTTTCATAAAGCGTTCCATACCTTCAATGATTTCTATCGTAGTATATGGATTATGGAAATTTGCGGTTCCCACCGAAACAACAGTAGCACCTGCCATCATAAATTCGATTGCATCCTCATAATTCATGATACCACCCATTCCAATAATTGGTAAATTCACTGCATTTGCAACCTGATATACCATACGTACTGCAATCGGTTTAATTGCTGGACCAGATACACCGCCAGTCTTATTTGCCACCGCAAAATTTCTTCGGTTGATATCAATCTTCATTCCTGTCAGTGTATTAATCAATGAAAGTGCATCTGCACCACCTGCCTCTGCGGCTTTTGCCATAGCAGTGATATCCGTTACATTCGGACTTAACTTCATAATAATCGGTTGCTTTGCTTTTGCCTTAACAGCCTTCGTAATCTGCTCCAGTGCCCTAGGGTCTTGTCCAAATGCAATACCACCCTCTTTCACGTTTGGACATGACACATTAATTTCCAATAAATCAACGTTCTCATCTGCCAAACGCTCTACGACCTCTACATAATCCGCTTCGGATTTTCCACATACATTTACAATAATATTGGTATCATATTGTTGCAAAAATGGAATATCTCTATTACAAAAAACATCTATTCCTGGATTTTGTAAGCCAACTGCATTCATCATACCACCATAAGTTTCCGCAATACGTGGTGTTGGATTACCAGCCCATGGTATATTGGCAACGCCCTTTGTTGTCACAGCGCCCAAACGATTCAAATCCACAAAATCACCATACTCTGCGCCTGAGCCAAATGTTCCGGATGCAACGGTTACTGGATTTTTAAATTCAACGCCTGCAATATTCACTGAAAGATTCATTATAATTCCACCTCCTGTGCATCAAATACCGGACCATCTTTGCAAATTCTCTTATTCTTAACATGACTATGTGAATCCACTTCGTTAGATTTGCATACACATGCCAAACAAGCACCAATTCCACAAGCCATCTTTTCCTCTAATGATAACTGTGCCTCCATATGATGCATCATCGCATACTCTTTAATCGCACGAAGCATAGGCGTCGGACCACATGCATAAATAATATCCGCTTTCAAATTATACTCGCGAATAGCATCTAATACATTACCCTGTACGCCATTCTTACCATCTTCACTTGCAATATAGACTTCACCCTGCGCATTTAAATCTTCTAACAGGAAGGTTTCATCACGAAAACCGATTACGATATCCTTTTCACACTTTAATTCCTTTGCAAGCTGCAACATCGGTGGAATTCCAATTCCTCCACCAATCAAAATGGCTTTTTTATCCTTTTTTGTAAATCCATTTCCAAGTGGTCCCATGACATCTACGGTGTCACCTGCAACCATATGAGAAAACTCTGTTGTTCCTTTTCCCACTACACGATATACCAAACGAATCGTTCCTTCTGTCGCATCTATCTCACAAAGACTAATTGGTCTTGGTAAAAGATTTGCTCCATTCTTGCTATAAACTGATACAAACTGTCCTGCCTTTGCTTCTTTTGCAATTTCTGGTGCGTATAACACAAGACTAAACACATCACTGGCAAGCTGATCCTGTCTTCTTACTGTCGCTGACACTTTAACTGAACTCACTACCATCCCTCTTTTCTTCTGATTACTTTCTTGCAATTGCTCCTGTAATATCTTCAATCATATCTTTCACTGCCTGACGTGATGCATCCGCAAAATTCTCTGCACCAAACTGCGCATATTTTTCCTGCTTATATGCAGCAATGATACCACGAGAAGAATTTACAATTGCTCCCAAACCATCTGCATTGAAATAGTGTACTAAGTCCTCTGCCTTACCACCCTGTGCACCATATCCAGGAACCAAAATATATGTCTTAGGCATTAACTTACGAAGTACTTTTCCCATCTCAGGATAGGTTGCTCCTACAACACATCCAACATTACTGTATGTATCACCCATACAATCTTCGCCCCACTCTACGACCTTTTTCGCAACCAGTTCATAAAGAGGTGTTCCATCAACTAATTGATCCTGAAATTCTCCTGAAGAAGGATTTGATGTCTTTACCAAAACAAAAATACCCTTATTGTTTTCTTTACAAACATCTACAAATGGTTTTACACCATCGGTACCAAGATACGGATTTACCGTTACAAAATCCTCTGAAAAACCTGAAAATGTATTACTACCCACCTGTACTTTTCCAATATGACCTACGGCATAAGCTGTGGAAGTAGAACCAATATCTCCACGCTTGATATCACCAATCACAACCAATCCTTTTTCCTTACAATAAGCACAAGTCTTTTCAAATGCAACAAGTCCAGGAATACCAAACTGCTCATACATCGCAATCTGTGGCTTTACAGCAGGAATCAAATCATATACTGCATCAACAATTGCCTTGTTAAACTGCCAAATCGCTTCTGCAGCCCCCTCCAAAGTTTCACCGAACTGGTCAAAAGCAGCTTTTTTAATATGATCCGGAACATAATTTAACATTGGATCCAAACCAACTACAACTGGTGCGTTCAAATCAGAAATCTTTTTTACTAATGTGTTAATCATAATATCCTCCTAAATGCATCATTTACGATTTACAAAACAGGACTTTCCATTCCTATTTACTCTTTTTCCATTATACGAAACGATACGCATATAAACAAGTAAAAAAAACACAAAATTTAAAATCGAGCAGGTAGGACCCACTCGATTTCTATCTCAAATAACCAAGTTTAATTCAAACACCTTGATCTGGTGTTGGATCTGGTTCTGGATTTTGAGCTGGTTCTTCCTCCTCTGTTGTCCCCGTAACCAAGCCTGGAATCACAACCGTATCGTCCTCAGCATTTGTTCCACAATTTCCGCTTGCACAAGTACTAACCTTTTTACATGGTTTCTTATAATATATATCTTCTTCAAGATTTAAAGGTTTAATCTCTAAATCCAATAAATCTCCTGCCACAAAACGCATACAATCTGTATTATCTGGTGACATAATGCTTCCCTTTGGTACTTCAATCTTACCAGCACTATTCACTTTATAACCTACAAAATACAAGCTTTGAAGCACTAATGTTACTCCAACAGTGACCTCACTGTCATCTGTAGAAAAATCTAAAATTTTAGCCATAGCAGAAAGATTAATCCCCTGACGGGTAAAATTATTTGTATCTAAAAAGCCAACAAAATTAATCACCGGTTGCGGAGTCGCTCCTCCTGCTGTATAAGAAAAACCATACGGAGCGAATAATTCCAACTCCACAGATGTTGGATTGGTATCTTCATCATATGTTGGTGCTGTTGTGTCCGATGGTAAAAACACTGCTGTCGGATAAATGGTTGCAACCAATCGGCAGGCTGCATCATACAAATTTACAGCAAACTGTAAAGTAATGTTAGAAAGTGTAACGACATAACAATTTTGACGACCTGTAATCGACTCAATCAACACATTATCTGTCCCATACGTATATGTTGCATTCAAAACCTTAATGGAAGCATTGGTAACTGTTGGATACGTTGTTGCAATATCAACACCTAACGGAAAATTCGCACACAAATTAATACCAATTTCATCAAAAATCAATGGAGCCTGAATACTTAACACATCTGCATCGCCACATGCCGGATTCGAACAAAAATCCCTACATTCTCCACCGCATTTGATACTCTGTACAACATTGCTAACAATTCTCGGTCGTCCTCCACATTTACACTTGGCCATAACAAAAATCCTTTTTTTATTTACTACATAATATGTTCTATTTTTTTTATTGCTACCATAAGAATAAAAAAAACAAGGACTTTATTATGGGAACACTCTTTGAAACAAACCAAGGCACAAGTCTTCTTTTTTACGCATCAGAAAATCATATCATATTACGAAAGAAAAAAGGTGAAACGTTTAGTCGCCCTATTACGCTTGCATCCGACTACTTCAGTGATTTAACGCAGACGCTTTATAATGGAAATGTTTATTATTCCTATATAAATGATAAACAGGAAATCATCGTAAAAAACATAACCGAAAATCAATCACTCTTTACATCAGAGGACGAAACCATTTCTACTTACTATTATCCTGTTCTGACAACATTTCAAAAGCAGTTATTCTTATTTTATATCATGAAAAATCCATTCGATAACAGCTATTCTATAAAATGTAATGCCATATTCACTAATAACATTCATTTTATCATACCAGATACTTACAAAACACTCCCGAAGATTTCCCTCACTCCATTAAGCGAAGTATTGCTCATAAGTATATATGATGATTTTTCTCATAAATTTATATTAATGGATTCCTCCTTTTCAGCAACACCAATCGGTAGTTCCAGAGATTTTTCAATATCACAATGTCAACAACATAAACAAGAGCTAGAAGCTATGCTTCAGCAATGTCAAAAGGAGATCTCAGCAAACACACAGGAAAACAACCAGCAAATCGAACGATTAAACCAAGAAATCCTTTCTTTACAATCAAAGCTCTCAATAAGAGATCAATTACTACAAGAACGTAAAAAGGAATATGATCATATGTCCAGCATGCTCGAAAGCGCCAAAACACAATATAACGAGCTCATGCAAATTGCCAATCAGTATCGACAAGAGGCAATCAAATGGCATAACAAATTGCATGCTGAATAGAACAAAGCTTGCTTTGCACGCTAGCCGCAAAGCGGCGTATGTTCGAATATTGTCTCGGACCTTGTGGGCGATACCTATAGGAAATTCGAGGAATTTCCTATAAAAAATAAGACCGACAGGATTTCCTGTCGGTCTTACAATTCTATTAAAATATATTTGTTATTATTCTACAGAATAATTAGGTGCTTCCTTTGTAATCTGAATATCATGTGGATGACTCTCTTTTAAGGACGCTGCTGAAATCTCAACAAACTGTGCCTTTTCATGTAAATCTTCAATTGTCTTAGCACCACAATATCCCATACCAGAACGAAGACCACCTAACAACTGGAATACAGTATCCTCTACAGTTCCCTTATAGGCAACACGTCCTTCTACACCTTCTGGAACTAATTTCTTAGCATTAGCCTGGAAGTAACGATCCTTACTACCATTTTCCATTGCAGCAATTGAACCCATACCACGATATACTTTATACTTACGACCCTGATATAATTCAAATTCTCCTGGTGCCTCATCTGTTCCTGCAAAAAGACTTCCCATCATACATACATTTGCACCTGCTGCAAGCGCTTTTGTAATATCACCAGAATACTTAATACCACCATCCGCAATAACAGGAATTCCATACTCTTTTGCAACATCATATGCTTGCATAATTGCTGTAATCTGAGGAACACCAATACCTGCAACAACACGTGTTGTACAAATTGATCCAGGACCAATACCAATCTTAACAGCGTCAACACCCATCTTAATCATGTCTTCTGCTCCACTTCTGGTAGCAACATTACCAGCGATTACCTGGAGATCAGGATATTTATCACGGATTAACTTAAATGTCTTCAATACATTTGCAGAATGACCATGTGCTGTATCAATTACAATTGCATCTACCTTAGAAGCAACCAATTCATCTACTCGATCAGTAATATCTGGTGTAACACCTACTGCAGCTGCACAGAGCAATCTACCCTGTGAATCCTTCGCTGAATTAGGATACTTAATTGTTTTTTCAATATCTTTGATTGTAATCAATCCCTTGAGATTGAAATCTGCATCAACCAATGGAAGTTTTTCTTTACGAGCAGCAGCTAACATTTTCTTTGCTTCTTCCAATGTAATGCCTTCCTGCGCTGTAATCAATCCCTGTGAAGTCATGGACTCTTTAATCTTCTTTGTATAATCTGTCTCAAACTTCAAATCACGATTGGTAATGATACCTACTAACTTTGTACCTTCACAAATTGGTACACCTGAAATTCTAAACTTAGCCATTAAGTTGTCTGCATCATGTAATGTATGTTCTGGAGTAAGAGAAAATGGATCTGTAATAACACCATTCTCTGAACGTTTTACTTTATCAACCTCTTCAGCCTGTGCCTCAATAGACATATTTTTATGAATAACACCAATACCACCCTGTCTTGCCATGGCAATTGCCATTCTGTGCTCTGTAACAGTA
>JAUNJF010000092.1 GCA_030533405.1 Eubacteriales bacterium | reverse complement strand
ATTATACCCATTCCATCAGCCCTTTACAAGACAAATATCCTCCGCGCGAGCGAGACCCGCGAACGAGAGATTGAAAAGTTGGAAGCTAAATTTTAATGAAATTTTTCCTTTTTTAAGTCCAGTGAATGGCGAAATCACAATAAAAGCAATAATCACTCTACTAACACCACATATCGTTATAACCGAAGCCAATACATAATTTATTATTCCTGCGGCCAACACCGTAATCAAACTCAATCAATTGACCGGATTCTTATTTTTCCTCAAAAAGCGGCCTCAACAACAATAGATGCCTTACCTTTCTATAAAGTAACTCTATCACACATACTATTTCCTATATTTTTGTTCTAGCATTGCCTGCTTCAAATCTTCCTCTATTTTAATCAATTCTTCCTGTGCTTTAACTCGTCTTGCAACGCCTTGTTCGTGTATTTTTACAATTTCGTTAACAGATGCAACAAGGTTTTTGCTACACAGGCGAAGTGTTTCAATATCAACAATTGGTCTTTCTACCTCCTTTGCTGTCTCTACTGTTGCCATTTTTAACATTTCAGAATTTCTCCGAAGCAAATCGTTTGTTTTTTCAGTAAGTGTGGACTGCGCTTCCAACGCTCGTTTTGAATGTTCTATACCCAAGGAAAGAACCAATTGGTTTCTCCATAAAGGAATTGTATTTGACAAAGAAGACTGCAATTTATCAAGCATTTCTCTGTCATTGTTTTGCAACATTCTAACCTGCGGTGCAGACTGAATTGCAATGACTCTGGTTAACTCTAAATCAGATATTTTCTTTTCAAATCTGTAACAAAGGTCCTCAAAATCTTTATATGCCTGCACATCTTCCTGCATATTGGTCAGATTAGCTTTATTTTTAAGTTCAACCAACTTTCCATTCATTGCTTTATCAAGGGCTTTTTTTCCTGCAATAATGTACATCGTAAGTTCTTTATAATACTGAACATTGAGTTCATACATCTGCTGATACATAGAAATGTCCTGAATTAAAATATTTTGATGTAACTGCAGATCCTTTTCGATTCGATCCACATTACTCTCAGCCTTAGCATAATTTGCTCTGATAGCTTCAACACCCCGTTTTGCCTTATGGAAAATTCCCATTATTCCCCTTTTCTCTGGCTCTGTTGTTGCATCTAAAGCAACGGTTAATTCCTTTAACGATGTGCCAATTTCGCCTAAATCATAAGTCTTAACCTTTTTTAAAATTGAAACCGAAAAATCAGATATGTTCTGCTGTGCAGCTATTCCGTATTGCACCATTTGGTTTACATCTGCTATATCAATTTCATCTGCAAATTGGTTCACCATTTCACGTTCATCATCAGTAAGCATAGATTCATCAATAGCTCCAGCCGAATATCCAGATTGTTCAACCGGAGTAACAACAGATTGCATTACAGGAATACCATCTATTAATGGGCTCCTTTTCTGTGCTTCTGGATTAAGTGTTAATGTTGGTTTTCCTTGAACTTCATTACTCACAGCGATCTCTCCCTTCATAAAGGAATATCCTTTAACGCATTCCTAATTATCTGGTCCAAATTTTCCATTTTAGCCAGAATCTTCAATTCGTTAGCAAAATCTTGATTGGCCTTCTTTTTATTTGAATAATCTACAATTTCAATGATTACCTCCATCTGTTCATGCCATATAGGAATAACTTTCGAAATCAT
>JAUNJF010000091.1 GCA_030533405.1 Eubacteriales bacterium | reverse complement strand
GATGATTTAGGGAGAGTAGTGGAGCAAGTACTCCCATTTTACGATTGGAATTTGAACAATCATAAAAATTTGCGTTTGTTTTTGTGCGTGTTTACAAATGAAAGATTGAAAAATATTACAAATAACCTCAATGAAAGACCTAGAGTGTTAATGTTGAAAAGGTCGATGATGAATGAAAAACATGGGCACTTAGTTATTATTGATATGCATTCAGATACAAAAGTGGATGAAAGAAGAAAAATACAGTCAAAAATAATCAAAAAGTCAATCGTAAAAACTTATAATTGATTTTTGCGTATTTGTGTGTATAATTTAATCAGTAAGATTGGAAGGAGAGAATTTGTATGCATGAAACAAGAACGTTAGAATTTAAGGAAACAATAACGAATACTTTTTTAAAAACAGTCAGTGCTTTTTCGAATTACGATGGCGGAACAATCCTTTTTGGGGTAGATGATGATGGAACTGTGAAAGGTTTGCCGAATGTAAAGCAGGCGTGTTTAGATATCGAAAACAAAATTAATGACAGTATTTCGCCTCAACCGAATTATACACTTGAAATACAGAATAATGATCAAACCATAAAACTCACTGTAACCAGTGGGCTTCAGAAGCCGTATCTGTATAAATCAAAAGCATACAAACGAAATGATACAGCGACAATAGAGGTGGATACTCTGGAATTTTCAAGGCTTGTATTAGATGGGAAAAATATCAGATTTGAAGAATTACCTTGTAAAGATCAAGAACTGTCTTTCGAAACCTTACAGCGTAAGCTAAAAGAGAGTATTCAGCTGGAAACCTTTAATCAAGATACATTGAGAACACTGAATTTGTATGACAATGTAAATGGTTTTAATAATGCGGCGGGACTTTTGGCTGATAAAAATCATTTTCCAGGCATTGATATTGTGAGGTTCGGGGAAAACATCAACATTATCCAAAAGAGAACAACGATTGAAAACACATCTGTTTTGGAAGCATATGAAAAAGCGCTTGCTGTATTTAGAGACTACTATCAGTATGAAGTAATACAGGGTGCTGACCGAAAGAAGATGGAGAAGATACCGGAAGCAGCCTTCAGAGAAGCCATTGCGAATGCTCTGATTCATAGGGTATGGGATGTGGATTCTCACATCAGAGTTTCTATGTTTGATGATAGAATAGAAGTTGTATCTCCGGGTGGATTGCCGTTTGGAATAACAGCAGAAGAATATTTGTCAGGTAAACTTTCTGTTTTAAGAAATAGAAATCTTGCGAATGTATTTTACAGATTAGGATTTGTTGAGATTTTTGGAACAGGAATTACAAGAATAAAACAACTGTATGCAGAAGGTCTGATGAAACCGGGCTTTGAAGTGTCAGAGAATGCCATAAAAATTGTACTTCCTTTATTTGAAAAAAATGCTAATTTAACCGAGGATGAAAAGGTAATTTGTAAACTATTAAGCAAGACGATGTTGAAACCGATGAGTGAAATTGCACCGTATGTACCATTTGGGAAATCAAAAACAACACAGCTCTTGAAAGGCATGAGCGAAAAAGGTGTGATTACCATCGAAGGTAAAGGCAGAGGCACGAAATATATCATTAAGTAACTGAAAAACTGCTGGAGAAGAAAGAGAAACTTCTTAAAATGAAGGTAAGTAGGTAATCATCTGTACCTTGACAAAATAAGAAATCCCCCGGTGTCTACC
>JAUNJF010000090.1 GCA_030533405.1 Eubacteriales bacterium | reverse complement strand
TCGATGCGGTGTACAATATTTTATAGGCGTTCAGCGATGTCTTTATGCACTGTAGACTTCGACATTCCAAACTAATTAAATGTTTAACCAACATATCAATGAGCACCGTCAAATGCCAAGTATCTACTCTGAATCCTACCAGAACTGTGAAAGCTACAACCTATAACTCCTCACCATCTTCTCCATCATAATCAAAGCAGACGGATCTATCTCCGATTAATGACAATAATCCTTTTCGCTCTTTTCTTTGTTTTTTATCCTCTATTTCTTCATGCAACTCATCCACATAATCGATTAATGAATCATTCACTCTTCCCTCACAGAGATCAGATAAATAATCATTTACATCCTCATCATCGAAGTCTAATGCTTCCATATCATTTAATAGTCTGAACACTCCTTTTTCACGATGCTCTTTGTATACATAAAGAATCAATTCTTTAATCGCATCCTGCTCCAAAATCATCTGGTCGTACAATGTTCTTCTTCGTGCAGACCAAAATACTCTGACTGCGTTAGAATATGAATCAATTTCATATATATGTGTTGATTTTTCTTGCCTTTTCCTCTATTAATTCATAATAATGGATTGCCATCCTACCAAGTTCATTTATGTAAAAACGCTTGAAATCTTTAAACTGAACTGCAGCACACGGCTCATCAAAACTAACCTTTCCGTTTAACTTCTTCAGAAAACCCATAAACAGCTTTCGTAAATCATTATCATGCATTCCAGAAGTATAGTTTGCATATCTAAAATTATTATAATAATCGGCATACACACCAAGAAGTCCTCTGCCATTCTTTGAAATTCGTTCTTCCGTATATTTATTAATTTCTTTATCTAATTCTAAATGGTTGTGCCCTTTCAAACAAGTTGGCATTGAACCTTTATCTGTTGGATTCTCCGCAATAAGACAAAGGCAAATCTTTTGTAATCGTTCTACACCTACTGCACCTGTATACAAAATTATATTTATCTCATAAGAATTGTTCAAGCCAGTTATAGACATTGTTTTTCTTGTAGAATCATAGATGAACTCTCCTGCAATTTCTAATTCACGCCCCATATTAAGACTTTTGAATCTCCTTATTCTGGTTTATTATTTGCAAGTCTGGCTCTCCAGAAATATTGGTAAATCGTTAGTAAAAAGAGAACAGAACACAGGAGACACTATTTATAGAAGTATTTAAGACTGTTTGAGACTTTTGATTCTGAACAGTAAATCCTGCCGTAAAATCAAAGGGATTTCTTCGGATAATATCTTCGTTATATGCCATCTGAAACGCCGGTTTGGCAACGCTCCTGACACTTGTAAGAGTGCTGTAGCCTTTGCCGTCCTGGTGAAGCTTCATCATCCACTGCTGGGCATCTGATACCTTAATATCTCGTATCTGCCGCTTTCCAAAATCTTCTTTCTTAACCAGACTCAACACAAAATTGTATCCGGCTTTCGTGTTGTAGCGCACACCCTGTCTCAAACTGATATAACGCTCCGCCGTTTTCCTCGAATGTCCGTATAGCGATACTGATAAATCAGGTCTTTTCTCTGGCTCTCTCCCGTCCGCAGGATTCGTCCTTTCTTGTCTTTGCGTTTTTCAGACATTGGCAAACTCCTCTCTGCGATGGAAAGAGCCTTGATATGACAAGATGCGCCGAACTGCTGCCCGTCGCATCTTCATTCTACCATACCAAGG
>JAUNJF010000089.1 GCA_030533405.1 Eubacteriales bacterium | reverse complement strand
TCGTTTGGAATGAAATTCCTGCTTATAAAAAAACTGAATTTCACGGATTCAGGTACCAATCTGCTCTCCTATATTTTCTTCTGTAATTTTTGCAAACTCTTTTGAAGCCTCATCTGTAAACATTATTTCTACTGCATAACTTTTGGTTCCATTTCCATCATTAACAGCACTTATTCCAGTTGAGACTATTCCTCCCGTCATAAGTATATTTCCATCTTTATCACGCAATGTAAACACATTTGTTTCTGGCTCTTCATACAAATAGTCATTATTTGTTTTTTCTTCCGTGGTGTTTGCACGCTTTTGAAACCATGCCTCACCATGATATCCTTGATATGCACCAATGGCACTATTGATGATTGTTAATACCAGACAAATCACTCCCAGAACAATTCCTGCAATTGACATACCTTTACTGCTCTTCTTAATTCCCAATATGCCAAGAACAAGTGCAACAATACCCACTGGCAACCCTATTATTGGAATAATCCATGCCAGCAAGCCAACAATTCCAAAAACGAGTGCTGTAACCCCTAATCCAATACTATTTGCTGATTTATTATTAGTAGTCATATATAAATTTTGATTCTGTAATGGAGTCCCACAACTTGAGCAAAATGTTGCATCATCCTCCATAAGTTTTCCACATTTTGAACAGTACGCCATATTTATTCCTCCACATCAACACAATTTCCTTTTTTATCAATCCAGAAATAAACCTTCTTTTGTTCGGTAGCCCTACTACCGCACTTAGGACATTTCTTTAGATCTTTAATCTGGTTTAAAGTATAAAAATTCCCTATGAATAAATTTGCCACATTTATTGCTTCATCATCCATTGAATAATAATATATATTACCACAAGATTTACATGTACATTTTTTCTGCTCTTTTTTCTTGCATCCGGCTCTTTTTGATGCTATCGCTTTCTTCTCTGCATTCTTTTTTTTCATATCCGCAATTTCTTTTTGTAAATCTTGTTTTTTTCTTTCTCTATAAGCCATTGTATCATCTAATTTACTTTGGCATTCAGGATGTAACTTTACATATTTTTCCAAGAATTTTCCCTTTGTTACTATGGATGCTGCAAACATATTTTTAATTCCCACTTCTCTTGCACAATCTTTACATACAAATGCAAGACCATCATTTGTGGCAAGTTCATATCTCTCACCCATTTTAGTCATTATCTTACCGCACCCGACACAAACTCTATCCATAGCTCATTCTTCCTCCATAATCTTCTCTTTCATTTCTGGTATGGTACATAAAAATTCCATAATAGTTTTATCAATCGATCCGCCCCCCACATCTCCTGTTCGTTTCTTTTTTCTTCCGTCTATATATGTAATGTTCAACTCATAACTGCAACCATCACAAACTTTACAATCTACGAAATCATACCAAGGTTTAAATACTTGCAATAATTCTTCATAAAATGCAATAACACGCGAGGCATCGATTTGAACTTTATCCTTATCAAGGACCTTTCTTCCTGCTCTTGGATAAGCATAATACTTAATAACTCCATCTGGAAATATTTCAAATGCCCATTGTTCCTCCGTAAAGGACTCCGAGCCACAACATCCCCAGTTAGTCCAATAACGAAATCTAACCTTTGTAATGTCTTCTGAAAGGAAATTTTCAACACACCACTCATGCTCACAATCCTTGCAGAAACGATCGGGTTGACCTCCACCAATATAAACCTCGCATCCT
>JAUNJF010000088.1 GCA_030533405.1 Eubacteriales bacterium | reverse complement strand
GACAGGAAATTAACATTACTACATACAATCTTTGCAGAATCAATATGTTCCTGCACGATATAGGATTTGATAAGTTTGATATCGAATGCGAAGACACACTTATTAATCCGCAGCATTGGGATGATGAACCATTTGAACTTATTGTGTCTAATCCGCCTTATTCAATAAAGTGGGAAGGTGATGACAATCCGCTGTTAATCAATGACCCTAGATTCGCACCTGCCGGTGTTTTAGCACCAAAGAGTAAAGCGGATTTAGCATTCATTATGCACAGCCTTTCATGGCTTGCACCGAATGGAACAGCGGCTATTGTTTGTTTCCCGGGTATCATGTATCGTGGCGGAGCTGAGCAGAAGATTAGAAAATATCTTGTAGAGAATAACTATGTAGATTGTATTATCCAGTTACCTGCAAATCTTTTCTTCGGTACATCCATTGCTACCTGCATCATGGTTATGAAGAAAGGTAAATCAGATAATAAAGTATTGTTCATTGATGCAACAAATGAATGTATCAAGGTGACAAATAACAATAAACTGACAGAAGATAATATCCTGAGAATCGTTGATGTTTTTACAAGCCGTGAGGATGTGGAACATTTCTCTAAATTAGTATCTTTTAATGAAATATCTGAGAATGGCTACAACCTGTCTGTTTCTTCTTATGTGGAAGCCGAAGATACAAGAGAAAAGATAGATATTGTGAAGTTGAATGCAGAGATTAAAGAAATTGTTGCGAGAGAACAGGTGCTTCGTGATGAGATAGATAAGATTATCGCAGAAATCGAGGTGTAAGTTATGAGTAAAATTGATGAGTTAATAAAGGAACTATGTCCGGATGGAGTTGAAATCAAAGAACTCAATGATGTTATTATATCTTTGAATACCGGTTTGAATCCAAGACAGTTTTTTAAGTTAAATACAGAGGATGCAGAGAATTATTATGTGACAATAAGGGAGATGCATGGTGGAAAAGTGGTTTTTTCCGATAAGACAGATAGAATGAATGATGAGGCAATGCGTTTGTGCAATAATCGTTCAAATCTCGAAAAGGGAGATGTCTTATTTTCAGGAACAGGTACTATTGGAGAGACAGTTGTATTGGATGAAACTCCGCAAAATTTGAATTCTCACTTGAGGTATTTTAAGGGATTTAATAACTGTTATATCTTGTTATAAAAATCTCGTCAAACCCTTGAAAATACTAAAGTTTTTGTGGGTGTCCTCTCCGTCACATCTTGTATCGTGTTATATCGTTTTACCCTTGGTTATGAACTCTGATAAGGGAAAAAACAAGGGAAAGAAAATCTGGTAACAACTTATAACAAATTATAAAAATGGCAGTTGGAACTGGATGAAATGCTTATAATACATTTCTATGAAAGGAAGGATAAGATGAGATTGGTATATGCAGATTATAACCCTCTTACAAATAGTATTGATGTAACTACATTTGAGAATTACATATTGCGAATTGATTGTAATAAGGCAGAGGATGGATTAAGAACTACTCTTTGCTCAAAAAATTCACTTAATGCTTTGGCGATAGATGAGCCATTGGAATATGCTCGCCTTGCTTTGGACGGTGAAATGCAGGCATGGGTGGATGCGATTGATAGTTTGGCAGTCTGGTGATTTCTATAAATGTTTTTTGATAAAATGTTGGCAGAATATCTAGGCTTGGTGTGATAAAACCCGAGTTTGCCACTTATAAGTGCAAGAAAGAGAGCCTATGATGGCTCTCTTT
>JAUNJF010000087.1 GCA_030533405.1 Eubacteriales bacterium | reverse complement strand
ACTCATAATATGCAAGAAAAACAGGTAGTCAATTGATTATTCTTAAAATACGAAATAAACAACTGAAAAACAAACACTTAAACAGTTAGATGGCTTTTATGGCAGGTAGATTGTTACTGGTTATGAAACAAATTCAAAACCAAATGATACATTTTACATCGCATTTGAATCGATCAACTTCGCTATAATCCCAGAATCACGTTCCTCACGGATTGGTCCTTGTCTGTAATGCCCATCTTTTCCTTAAAACTGTATAGTTTGCGTTTCATGGAATTTACGGTGATACAATAGATATTTGCCATATCCTCATTAGACAGTCCAATGCGAATAAGCATACACATCTGTATTTCATCATTACTAAGACTTGGATATCTCTCCTTGAGTTTGCTTACAAAATACTCTTCTCCACCTTCAAGCAGTGAATACAGTTGATTCCAGTCATTGTCATTAATGACGATATGACAGCTCTGTCCTTTTGCATCCTTGATCTTTTTGGCAAGTTCAAGCCTTTCAAACAGTCCGTTTTTCAACAAAGCTATTTGCTTGTTTTTTGACTCAAGCAATAGATTATGCTCTTTTTCCAAATATTCCTTTTCCTTTCTTTGGGAGTCAAGTTCCATTTCATACTGATCTTGCATATACTTTATCTCTTGCGCATGCAAGGCTTTCCTTTTGGAAAGATAGACATACACTAAAGCCGCCAATAATAGTACTGTAACGATGATGAAAAGTATTACACCGTTTCTGACCATCACTGCATTTTCCTGCCTCTCTAACTGCCGACCTTGATTGATGGTCTCCTCAAAATACTTCCCTTTTTGAGAATATAAGTCCAACATGTACTTATCTGCGTATCTTTCCAAAGAATCTATATCATCTGACAATTGCCTGTTATTATTCTTTTTACAAGAAAGTTTGCATAATTCCATATAGGAGGAATATTTTTGTTTGTCGCTGATTTTGGCTGAAGATATACGGAGTAGCCTCTCTGCAGATTCTAATGAATCGCATTGTATCAAACAATAAGCATGAAAAGTCAATAATTTTACGTCTTTTACAAGTTGTAACGTTCTTTGGGAATAGAATAAAGCTGAATCATTGACATCAAAATAATAAAATGCCCTACTTAATGAATGATAGACATCTTTCTTCACCAATACATCTGTTGTATTGGTCATTAGAGATTTAGCCTGCCAAAGATACGTCAATGCAGAATCCTTGCTTTTGTCAATAACGAAATTTTCCGCTACATTAAGCATAAAATATATAAGATTATCAACTTTAAAATTTGGAGATCGTTTATATAATTCCAATGCCTGTTTCGCATAGGAAAGTGACATTGGGGTATTGCCAAGAACAATACTTCTACTTAGTTTCTCCAATGCGAAACATTGCAAGTCGATGTCACCACGGTCCTTGGCATTCTTTCTGGCATTCTTAAAGCATGTTTCCGCATTGCGAGTACTATCGTTAAAATTATAGTATTTGCCCATATAGTATTGGCTCAGCCCATAGTACTTTGTCTCCGGCTCACCTTTATAATATATGTAGGACTGGCGGATGAGCGTGTCCATATCCACATCTATGCCCGACTTGTCCTGTGCCATGGTGAAGAGCAGACCATAGCGCGCCCTGTCTGATTTTGACAACGAATATCTGTCAACAGTTGACAGCAAAGCCAAGGATGAATCCGGGGATTGCTCGACAATCCTCTCGGCTTCATCCATGATTTTCGCATTCCTGCCGCATGAGCA
>JAUNJF010000045.1 GCA_030533405.1 Eubacteriales bacterium | reverse complement strand
CATTTTTACCTCCATGCAGTCATTTTATTATCACTCGCTGAATAAGTGTACCTACGTAAAGTAGAGTCAACAGAAAACTTCAATTTGACGAACTAATGCAGTTCTGAATATACCTTATCATCTACTGCTTCCAGCCATTCATTTGAGCTATTTTCACCTGGTACCTCAATTGCCAGATGACTAAACCATGAATCAGATGCCGCTCCATGCCAATGCTTAACACCTACAGGAATATTAATGCAATCTCCCGGTTTCATTTCTACTGCCGTCTTACCTTCTTCTTGATAGTAACCTCTTCCAGCCACACAAACAAGAATCTGTCCACCACCTTCGGATGCATGGTGTATATGCCAGTTGTTTCTGCACCCTGGCTCAAATGTCACATTAAATATACCAACCTGACTAGTTGATATCGGTGCAAGATAGCTTTTGCCAACAAAAAACTTTGCATATGTATCATTTGGTTCTCCAATAGGAAATACCATTTCTTTTGCATGCGCTCTCATTGCCTCATCTTCATATGGTAAGTCACCTTCATTCACCTGCCATACTTCTTTTGCAAGATTAAACACTGCCCAGCCTTTAGGCCAGCCTACATAAAATGCCACATGTGTGATAATAGCTGCAATTTCTTTTTGGGTTACACCATGCGCTTTGGCATTCTGCAAATGATATACTAGTGAAGAATCAGTTATACCCGAAGACATAAGTGCTACTACTGTAATAATACTTCTTGTCTTTACATCAATATCCTGATTGTTCCAGTTCTCACCGAACAATACATCATCATTAAAATGAGCAAATTCCGGTGCAAATTCTCCTAACTGATTTCTTCCTGCTGTCTGAACTATTTTTTCCAATATATTCACCTTCTATCTGGTAATTTTTAATTGCACATCACCATTTGATAACAGTGCTGTTACTTCCTTCTCTGACAAATCCATTTTTCCAAGCCTGGTGTAACTCCAGGAATTGGAACCATAAAATACAACAATATTACTGCTGTTATAAAGAACGATATCTCCATTATGTGTTGTAATCTGTTTATTACTACTTGTATAACTTCTGCCAAGTGAGCCCACCTGCTCATTGTCACTGTACATAGACATATTAATTACAATGTCGCCTTTTGCTGTTTCATTCATCAGTTCATTAACACTTTCATTCTTTTCCCACGTTACAGGAACTTCATCATCATTTATAAACAGCCTCATATTTTTATCCTCCATTGCTATGTCATCTTTATTTGAATCTTCTACAATCATATCACTTTTAGTAGTACTAGTCGAATCCATTGTTTGTTGAATCTTACCACAACCACAAATAGTAAACATAAGTAAAAGTATCAAACCGTTTTGAAATATTTTCTTTTTCATTCCATTCATCACCTATTTTACTGAAAATTGTACCATTACATTCTTTGAAGCTAACGACTTTTTTAACCCATTAGGATTCTTTATATATCCTAACT
The DNA here is from genome assembly GCA_030533405.1 of Eubacteriales bacterium. Lineage (GTDB taxonomy): Bacteria > Bacillota > Clostridia > Lachnospirales > Lachnospiraceae > CAG-590. The sequence continues at coordinate 8,429 of JAUNJF010000045.1, read as the reverse complement.
TAGTATATTTATAAGATGTTGTAAATGGTTTATAAAACCAAACTAAGCATGCTCCATCATACAATCGAAAATCTCCTTCTTTGATTTTTCCACCAATCCGATCACTTGTCGATATTGATTGATTCATATAATAATATTTTTCATTTCCATTTAATTCGCTCATCTTTATTTTCATTGGCAATCTCTTGATAAATTGCTTTGCAGCTTTATTATTATACATAGTAATATAGAATTTCTTTTTTCCTACTTTTGCAACTACTGTCACATTCTTTTTAACGGTAATTTCACACTTATACTTTTTCTTTCCTACTTTTGCCGTAATCACAGTCTTTCCTTGTTTTTTGGCAGTTACTTTGCCATTTGCGTCAACAATAGCCACTGTTTTCTTACTGGAAGACCATTTCACCTTTTTACTATTACCAATTAATTTCAATGTGATTTTATCGCCAACAACAAGGTTCTTTTTATTGTAATTTAATTTAACTTTGGAAGATGGGACTTTCTCATTTCTAATATTATTATTTTCTGAAAACTCTTTTTTGTCTGTTTCAATATTTGCTTTATCATCTGCTAGCACAGAAGTATCCTCTTTATCTTGTGCATCAGTTGATATTATTGGTAAGTCGTGTTCCTGTTTATCTTCTGTATCATCGTTTATTATCGAACTATCATTCTCGTTTTTTTCAGATACTTGTGCGCTTTTAAAGGTTATGGATACATCACCTTGTCCAACAGCCTCTGCTAATCCTTCTGGATTCGTTATTTTCCCAATGTCTGTATAACTATACCCAGACGAAAACGTCTTATAGAACAAAACCATACATGATGAACCGTATAGCTTGATATCTCCATTTTCTATGGTATTTGCAACTTTTGCGTTCGTAGAATAGTTCTCTGTCATATAGTTATATTTTTCATTACCATTTAATTCACTCATCTCAAAAGTTAACGGAAGTTTACCATAAAATTCACTAGCAGCATCTTCATTTGTCAAAATAGCATCATATTTTTGCGAACCAATTTCAACTATGATATGTTTATCTGTTTCTTGCGCGATTACTACACTGTAAGTTTGATTTATAGTGAATAATAATGCTAACATAACAAGCAACATCAATATTTTCTTTTTCATAATGATTTACACAGCCTTTCCAAGATTGTATGCTTTTCTCATAATCTCCTCATACTCAGAGGCTGAATTCGCATCATTGATACCTCCACCTGTCACAATACCTTTAAGCTCTGCCTTTTCAAAACAGTCCACCCAGCCCTGTAAACCGTTATATGCTTTTTCAAATGTGCTTTTCTCAGCTTCAGCCGCTGTAGCAATCATATAGATTTCTCTGAATTTATAATCCATGGGATACAGAGGATTTAATCTGTCCAAAAGTGTTTTCATCTGACCACTCATCTCATAATAATAGATTGGTGTGGCATATACAATTACCTCTGCATTTTTCACCTTATCCATGATTTCTGCCACATCGTCTGTAAGCACGCAGCTCCCTTTCGACTGGCAAGCAAGACAACCTATGCAGTATTTAATCTCTTTTCCTTTTAGAGAAATGTACTCAACATCATGCCCTGCTTCTATAGCTCCCTTCTCACATTCATGAGCAAGAATATCTGAATTACTGCCCCCACGAAGACTTGTTGATATAATGATTACTTTCTTTGCCATATTAACCCACCCCATTTTCTTTCATAAATCCTTCCATCTTGTCAAATGGAATCACATCGAGATTGTCATAAAGGTCTGTATGAACAGCACCAGAAATTGTAAGTAACTCCTTGTTCTCAGTATACTTGCTGTCCTTTACCATAGCTTCATATGCTTCTTTTCCAAAATAATAACTGTGAGCCTTATCCCCATGCATAATTAAAACTGCACTTCTTATCTCATTACTATATTTAAGGATTGGCTGATTCATAAATGACTGACATCCAAGACTATTCCATCCCTCATTAGAATTAAGGCTTCTTGCATGATAACATCTTCCCTTATAGTATTCACTGTAATCTTTCACAAAGAATGGTGAATCTTCTGGAACTGGAAGCGGTAAACATCCTCCGGCGCGTGTATACTCTCCCTTAATATATTCCTCTGTTCTAAGGGCATTCATAGCCTTCTTCTTTTCATATCTGAGTTCTTCACTGTTCTCAGAATCAAAATATCCATTCGCATTTACTCTTGTCATATCATACATAGTAGATACAATCGTTGCCTTAATTCTCGTATCAAGAACAGCTGTATTAAGTGCCATTCCACCCCAGCCACAAATTCCGATAATACCGATTTTCTCTGCATCAACATTCTCCTGAACTGTTAAGAAATCTACTGCAGCCATAAAATCTTCTGTGTTAATATCCGGGGATGCCATATATCTTGGCTGACCTCCGCTTTCTCCTGTAAAGGATGGATCAAATGCAATAGTCAAATATCCTCTCTCGGCCATAGTCTGGGCGTAAAGACCTGAACACTGCTCTTTCACAGCGCCAAAAGGTCCACAAACTGCAATTGCAGGAAGCTTTCCTTCTGCATTCTTTGGAATATACATATCCGCAGCAAGAGTAATACCATACCTGTTTACAAAAGTTACTTTCTTATGATTGATGCTTTCACTCTTAGGGAATGTCTTATCCCACTCTGTAACCAAATTTAACTCTTCTGTCTTTAACATTTATCTTTACCTCCACTTAGCAAAATTTTCTTGAAAAAACACTGGCCATGTTTTATGATATTAACAGAATACAGCCTAAACCTAACTTTAGGTCAAGTATTTTTTATTATTTTTTGAAAGAAGGTAATTCTATGTACACAATTGGACAGGTTTCTGAGATGTTTAATCTCCCTATTTCTACTTTAAGATATTATGACAAAGAAGGCTTTTTCCCAAATCTTGAAAGAAAAGGCAATATTCGCTATTTCAGTGATAGTGACATCGAGGCTATCCATGTTATCGAATGCCTAAAAAAATCAGGTCTTGAAATCAAAGATATCAAACAGTTCTTTAATTGGGTTGTTGAAGGTCCTTCAAGTTATCCAGACAGAAAGAAACTATTTGAAACACGAAAAGAAACCGTTCTATCCGAAATAAAGCAGCTCGAAAAAACGTTAGCTATGCTCGAATTCAAATGCTGGTACTATGACAAAGCTATGGCAGATGGTAATGAAGATGACATTAATGCTATGCTTCCTGACAAGCTTCCAAAAGATATTCAAAAGCTATACAATAAAGCACACGAATAAACGAATGCCAGGCTATATGCCTGGCATTAATTGTATTTCTATAAAATTATGAATCAACAGCAATTAGAATTTTGTGTGCAATCCAACTTTTAACAATGTAACTATTTAGACTCAAATGTTGGTCTCCATGCTGCAAACTGTACTAATTGTTCGTCTGTCCTATGATAGTATCTTTGTTCCTTATCCAGGTTAGCAATCTCTGCCATCTCATCATCTGTAAGTGAAAAATCAAGAATATCGAGATTATCTTGTATGTGGCTTACATTCTTGCTTCCTGGAATAACAACAAATCCCATCTGTGTATGCCAACGAAGAATAATCTGTGCACTTGTTTTACCATACTTCTTGCCAAGTTCAGCAAATACAGGTTCTTCAATAAGAGCCTTATCACCATGTCCAAGTGGATACCAGCTCATAAGCTTAATATCATACTGGTTCAGTGTCTGTCTTAATTCTTTTTGTGTAAAATATGGATGTGCTTCAACCTGAATAAACTGAGGTACGATTTCCCATTTTGTCTGAAGCTCCTCTATATATTTACCTTCAAAGTTAGATATTCCTATAGATTTCGCTTTACCTTCTTTATATGCTTTTTCAAGCATTCTATATCCGGCAAGCCAATTTCCTGCAGGCTGATGAATATATAATAAATCAACATAATCAACACCAAGTCTTTCAAGTGTTTCATCAACTGCATTTTCATTCTCATACTCGCTAGCCCAGATTTTAGTAGATAAGAAAATATCTTCTCTAACAACCTTGCTATCCTTCATTGCTCTTCCAACTGAACGCTCATTTACATAAGCATTCGCTGTATCTATAAGACGATATCCCATCTTAAGTGCTTCTAGTGTACTATTATATGCCTCACCAGGTGCAAGCATAAATGTTCCAAGTCCTACTACAGGACAATCAATATTGTTATTGAGTTTTATTGTCTCCATCTTATTTTCCTCCTAATATGTTGATGCCTCAGAACTCTCTAATTTCCAGCATCCGCTTTCTTTAACAAGAGTAAAATCTCCTCTTAACTTCCATGTATGCCTGCCTCCACCGTAGACAGCCGCATTCACTCTACTTTTTCCAACCATAGTAGCTCTATCACCATCTATTTTCACAATGATTTCATCATGCTCCGCAGAAAAATAATTCAACTCTCCATTTTGAACAGATTGGAAGAAGCTTTCCTTAGACTGCCTCATTCCTGTCATATGCATAAGCGTATAATCTTCTATCATTATTTCACTCAAACCTTGTATATCTTTATTTATCATACAGTCCCAATATTCTCGGTATAATTGTTCGATTAATTGCTCATCCATAGGCTATTCCTTCTGCTCACTTGGATCCAGATACTTGATTACCTTGGCAGGTACACCACCTACAACAGCATAATCAGGAACATCCTTGGTAACTACTGCCCCAGCTCCAACTACAGCATATTTTCCAATTGTCACACCTGGGCATATCGTAACATTCATTCCAATCCATGCATTCTTTCCAACAGTAACCTTTCCATAGGTGTAAGTGGTATGTCTTTCATTCATGTCATGATTAATAGTCGCTATTCTAAGCCCCGGTGCTGCCATACATCCGTCTTCAAATTCGATTCCACCAGATGCTGATAAAATTGCTGAATGATTGATAAATACGCCTTTTCCAAATGTCACCCTATTTCCAAAATCACAAATAAATGGAGTAAGAATTCTTACATCATCTAATTTTCTATCAAATAACTCCTCAAGATATGAAACATAAGTAGGATCATCTGGCATACAGGCATTGGCTTTAGCACAAAGTGTTCTGGCTCTCATCATCTCGTCTACTGCATCTTTAAAATAGGCTTCTCTCACATCTGTAGGACCACCCTGATCCATAAGTTCATATACATATCCTTTTTCGTAATCCATCGTACTCACTCCTTACATTATTCCACTATTTTTAAGCCATTTCTCTACAGTAGCTTTCGAATTAGCTGCCTGACTTCCTGTTATAGGTAGTCCCTTCTTAAGACTTGCACCTTTTGCATATTTTCTAATATCGCTTTCACTCGAACCCATACCACTTCCTTCATTAGTACATAATGGAAGAATTGTTTTTCCAGTAAAATCATAAGCCTCAAGAAATGTAGCCACCGCCATAGGAATGGTTCCCCAGTAGTTAGGATATGCAAGAATAATTGTGTCGTACTTATCAATACTATCCATCATACTAACAAGCTCTGGTCTCGCATTTTCTTTTAAGTCCTTCTTAGCCTCATCAATGCAAGTCATATACTGTGCTGAATAAGGCTGCTTCATTTCAATCTTAAATGTGTCTGCCTCAATTAATTCGCTTATCTTTCCACATACAACCTCAGTATTACCTACTTCGATATAGCGCATTGCTCCACCAAAATAATTCTCATCAGCTCTTGAAAAAAATGCCATTAATACTGCCATTACAAAATTTCTCCCTTCTTAGTCCAGGTAAGTTTTCCTGTTTTGATTGCTTCTTCATAGCGTTCAATCTTGTAGGAAAGTCTACCCATAGTTTCTTCAATCTGCTCTTTTTGCCTAGCTAATACTTCCATCTGTGAGTTAAGCAATTCAAGTCTTGCCGGAATTGTCTCATCTCCCTTTTGAAATAATGCAAGATATTCAATCATGGCCTCTACAGGCAGTCCTGAATTTCTCATACAGATTGCAAGTTCCACCCAACGAAGGTCTTCTTCCTGATAGTCCCTGATACCACCTGCAGTCCTTGTTACCTCAGGAATCATTTTCACACGCTCATAATATCTAAGAGTGTCCTGCGATATATTATATTTTTCAGAAACTTCTTTAATTGTCATAGTGACCTCCCGCGATTTATCTTGTAAAGACAGTTTACAACTTGGAGTTAACTCCAAGTCAAGAGTTTTTTTAAGGTCAGAAATATTTCTGACCTTTCACATCGGATGCATAGGGCGACAGCCCGTGACCGAGTAAGCTCTGCTTACGAGGTTAAAGCTTGTAGCGTAGTTAATTTAAATTACAATTTACAAATCATTCCTAATACTCTTCCATTCATCTCTTGTAATAGCATAAGCATAGGAAATTGTATTTTTAGGGTCAGGGTATTCTTTAACCTTTTTCATTCCATTGGCAATAGCTGTGTTATAAGAGCCAACATTTGTATATTTCATATATGAATAGATAACATCATAATCTGTATTTTCAAATACCCAATCACGAACTGCACTTGCTGCCTCTTTCCCATATCCCTTACGCCAATGATTTTTATGGATGTGATACCCTATCTCTGGAAGCATTTCTCCATCGATATTTTGAATTGTAATCCCACAATCTCCAATAAATTCATCAGTTTCTTTTAGTACAACCGCCCAAAGGCCAAAGCCATATTTTTCATAATTATCCAAGTTCCAAGATATCCAGCCTCTAGTTCTTTCCTCATCAAAAGGAGCAGGATAATGCTGCATTGTTTCTGCATCAGAGACTATTTCAAATAATGCATCATAGTCGGCTAATGTATATTCTCGTAAAAGTAATCTTTCTGTTTCTATTAGCATTTTTCCAACAACTCCTTTCATCAACGAAATCGGAATTTATAAATCTTTTTCTTCGTATGGTTTATTCCAAGACCCAATCTCAATCAAATTACCTTCTGGATCAGAAATATAGCAAGTTCTCTGTCCCCAAGGTTCAAGTTCTGGTTCTAATACAGATGTTGCACCATTTTTTATAGCATTATTATATGCAGCATCAACCTCCTCAAAAGTATCAACATAAAGTGCCATTTCACTATGACCATTTAATCCTTTTATATACTCATACCTTCTATGTGTCATATTTTCAAAATCTTTTCTTCCATATAACAAAAACAATGTTCCATCCTTTACAAGATAAACATTTGATGTATCTTCGCTTTCTTTAATCTCAAAGCCAAGCACATCTCTATAAAATTTAATCATTTTAGCCATATCTTCAACAAATAATCCAAATCCGTCTAAACGCATATCACACCTCCACAAAATAGGAACTTACCTACTTTATTTCTTCTCTTTCATATAATCAGAGTATGCTTCATGAATTTTACTTTTACAAATAGACTTCCACTTTTTAATATTTTCGTTTCTATCTTCAGCAGTCGATTCCATGTCGCCACCAAATCCGATAAACTCTTCAGCCATACTCTCATCATTTGTTATAGCAATTTCATTAGGACACTCTGTAAAGCTAAAGCATTTGCATTCAAAACAATCTACTCCCATCTTACCCCTGCAATTTGCAGTATCCTTATAATCTTCATTACAATAACCTTCTATCAATATATGACTCATTTTCATAAAAACATATGCCCCCACTTCATAGATAAATTTGAATTTCATTTCAACTGTTCAAGCTGTTTTATAAAATTCTCAAGAGCTATCTGGTCTGCAGCGAATATAAATTCTAAACTGTGTTCCATAGCTCTTCCATAAATCTTTCCTGATACTTTAATATGTCCTGTGGCATCCATTTCAAAGTGAATTGTTCCACCATATCCAACTTCTTGAAAGTCAACAGAAGCAATTTCAAACGAATATAATCTTTTCAGGTTATCTATCCATATCTGCCATTCACTTAATAAGCTTTCACATCCGGTTGCATATCCGGACCACATTCCAGAAATAACCTTTAGATCAAAAAATATATATGATGAATCATACTCATTATGTTTAAAATCTTGAATTTCAATACAATTATCTAAATAACAAAACGTTGCCTTCATTATCCCCTCGCTTGGCTCATGAAATTTGAATTTGATGTAATTTATATATAATCTACATCCATCCTGTGTCCATATACTGTTACAATACCGTCGTCTACAACACCTGGAACATGTATTTCTTTCAACATTTTTAATACCAACTTTTCATTCTCTGGGGTTAATCTAAGTTGTAAATAATCTATATATTCCCATTCTCTGGGTTCACATCCAAAATGTGTCCATGTTCCTTCCCAAGGACATATATATCCCGTTTCTATATCCTTTGTTCTCCATTGAACTAATACACCTTTGTCACACTCATTTTTATAAAAATTAATGAATATTTCATTCCATTTTGTATTATCCATTTCTTACCTCTTGATTCATAAAATCGGAATTTTTTATTCTTCAATACCTGCTAAATCAATTAACGCTTTAATATGAATTG
>JAUNJF010000086.1 GCA_030533405.1 Eubacteriales bacterium | reverse complement strand
CCCTTTATTATGAAATCGGAAGCAAAGGTAATATTTTATTTCATCCCACCTTACGTTGTATTGGCGGTTTACAAGCATTCCACAATAATTTGCCCAGATTTGGTTAAGTGTTAACCAAAATCATCGCATTTTCGCTGCAAAGATACAATTTTATTTTGATTTTTGGTCAATACTTGACCATAATTTCATATATTATAGCCCACACCGTTTTAGAAGACGCTTCATTTCACTGTCTGACAGTGTTGAAACCTCTGATTTATCATAAATATCAAGTAGTTCTATAGTGATATAATTATCGGACTTGTCAATAAGAAAAGTAATAATCCTTACTCCTCCTCTTTTTCCTTTACCTTTTGACGATACTGCCATTCTTACCTTTCTCAATCCATGTCCTAAATCTACACCAACAAATGGATCATTCTTCAATTCCGATATGAATTTCATAAAATCATCTCGAAACGAAGAATAACGCTTAGCCAATTTCTTTGCTGAGCGTTCAAATACGGAAGAAACTACAATATTACAGTTCATCAATGAGCGTATCAACGGATTTTAATGTTTTCTGACCATCCTTGAAAGCTTTAGCTTCAAGCAATGACATTTCCATATCCAAAACCAACTGCTCTTTTGTCCTTGCATCTTGACTTTGCTTAATGTCGGCGTATAAATGGTCTGCCAACCATTTCTTGTTACCTACACTCAATGATGATAGCATATTATATATATTCTCTAAAGGCATTATTACGTTCATATTATTCCTTTCTTTATTAAATCCGCTGCAAAGTTAATCATTATTTCCCATTCCACCAAACTTTTCCCCATTTTTCTGCGAATAATCATTAATCAATCCCCAATGACCAATAGTATTCTGATTTCATGATTTAACCTTATCTTATATTCGTAACTAATCAAAAGTTACTATCTCCATAATCAGTTATTTTCTTTAATTTCACGTCAAATTGCCCAAGATTATTCTTATTGATATAATGCATTATATTCTTTTCAAGATCTATAGTTTTCTGGACATATCCACATGGAAGGAATGTGTCATCGACTTGCTCTCCATACATAATCCTGGTGAGAACATCTTCAATGTAAATCTCAAAGTCAATATCGTTCAACTTACATGTCTCAAGCAACCCGAACATGAATGCAATGTTCTTAGCAGCCTGATGACTTCCTGTATGCAACCAGTTGCGACGACCTATCGCTATATGGCGGAAACAGCGCTCTTTAACGCATTGTATTTCAGCAGCAATTCAGCTTTTTCACGTTCTGCGCGCATGAGTTCTGCACGCATTTTTGCCAATTCAACAGCAGTCTCGTCTGCTTGCCTCCTGTACGTTTCTTTCTCACGGTTGTAGGCGGCGGTGGCGGCATTGGCTGCCGCCGTCTCCGCCCTCAACGCCTCTATTTCTTCTTGAATGCTCTTTTTCATATTGTTGCACTAATTTTTCACTGCGGTGAAAAAAGCTAAAGTCCTGCGGCTTATAGCCTTCCACCACACTATTTTCTTATCTTTAACGTTTCTTTAAAAGGTGGAGGAAGATGACGGGACAAATCCCATTAACAACCCCGTCATTAATCCCCTCCACCCCAAAACACCATGGCCAATAATACATTGGACAAGGCTATTGCAGCCATTCCCAATTTTGGGAAACGTATCAAACTGTTTACTGAAAAACTGCGCATCGCACAGTATGCAGACAACAGTATTTATGATTATCGCCTGAAGATTGCTCAGGCAGTGTTGTTTTTCAATAAG
>JAUNJF010000027.1 GCA_030533405.1 Eubacteriales bacterium | reverse complement strand
TACTCACATTGATAAATCCACCCATTTGCATAATCAACTTCTTCGAAAGTGCAAGACCTAATCCTGTACCTTCCACCGCACGATTACGCTTGGTATCTACCTGTTGAAAACTTGAAAATAACTTTTCTAAATTTTCAGGAGAAATGCCGATTCCTGTATCTTTCACACTGACATTTAAATTGATTCCATAGCCTCGACGCATAAAGGAAATCGTTAAAATCACTGCACCCTCTCTTGTATATTTGACCGCATTGGTCAACAAATTAATAATGACCTGACGAAGTCGAATCTCATCTCCCATTAATGTGTTTGGAATCTCTGGGTCCACGTGTACAATTAACTCTAAGTCCTTGCCTCCAATACGCATTGTTATCATATTTACTACATCATTTACAACCGATGCAAGATTGAATTCTTCTTCCAAAATCTCCATTTTTCCAGATTCAATTTTTGAATAATCCAAAACATCATTTACAATCGCAAGCAAATTGCTTCCTGCATTTTGAATATAGGCTCCATATTCCTTTGCACTGTCGCTACAATCTGGCTCTCTCAGCATTAATTCACACATACCAATAATGGCATTCATCGGTGTTCTAATTTCATGACTCATATTTGCCAAAAATGCCGTCTTCTCACGTTCCGCAACTTTTGCATCCTGCACAGAATCATAAAGCTGTCGCTCCATTTTATTCTTTAACTTAATATGCGTCATGCTGTAATAGGCTCCACTCGCAATAGATATCACACTCACAGTAACCAAAATATGGTCGATAATCACATCTTTATTAAATGTATTCTCAAACAAGAAATGGTAAAGAATCAACAAAACAGATCCCGCACAATGCAAAAATACAAGTAGCCGATCCTGAAATCCTTCAAAAAGAATAATATTTAATATTAATACAATAATGACAGCATATATTTGACGCTCCACAAGACTGCTTGTCATATTATTGATAAATAACCAAATCAAAAAATAATACGATGCCTTCTTAACCGATACCTTCTTATGAAATGTAGCAATCGTTCCAATCAAACATAATAGAATTTGCAAAACAAATCCTTTATAATCAGAAACTTTATCAAGCGACATACACACCATTACCGTAGAAATCACACACGTTATCCATGTAATAATTTTAATTTTTTGAAGTTGTCGTTTCTGTTCCAACTTTAAATGATTCATATTATGCCCCCTTTAATCGAATAGGTATTCCAACTACGACCTCTACCACTTCATCCACTGCTTCGGTCAAATATGCGTTAACAAGCGCTAAACACTCCTGATAACGTCTTGTATCTTCATCATAAACAATGCCATCCTCAAACACATTATTCGAAACAATAAAAAAGTCCTGACATCGTTTTGCAACTTCCAAAATGTCCTTTGTAATCTGTCGTGCCAAAGGTTCCATACTCCCTGATTGCTTCCATAACCGCCGATACGCTGCATCCTCTGCAAACATTTCATTTGCCAGCAAATTAGATACACATTCAAGCATTGCGGCATTTCCATTCAAACAATCGATCTGCTCGATACTGGCCAATTGCACAGGCTGTTCGATTGTAGCAAATCCTTTTCCTGCCCGCAATCGTCGATGGCGTTCCACACGCTCTCTGCCTTCTTCTCCATAAGCAATCATCGTTGCAATATAAAATTTACGTTGTACATTTGTAATCTGCAAAAGCTGATTTTCTGCAAATTCTGATTTCCCGCTTCCGCTTCCTCCAATTATTAACGAAATCATATCCTTCTCCACATATTATGTTTCCTGTTCCCAGTGTTGATATTGCTCTATTTCCATCGTTTGAAAGGTCGTCTCGCTCTCGTATAACGACATTGCCACGTCTAACATAGAAAACAGCATGACAGCTCCTGTTCCCTCTCCTAACGCCAAATCACCATATATCACAGGCTGTAATGACAGTTCTTCCAACATCATTTTGGCCGCACATTCTCTACTCACATGAGAAGCGATTAAATACTCCTTAACACCTGGCATCAATGTTTGTGCAACCAAAGCTGCCACAACGCTAATCACACCATCCAACACAACAGGAACACCATATAACGCACCACCTATGCACACACCTGCCATTCCCGCAATATCAAGTCCACCTAGCGTACGTAATATTTCAAATGCCTGTTCCCTACTCTGACATCTGTCTTCCCAGCCATATTTACTAAGTGCCTCCCGAATCACCTGACACTTTCTCCGCAATCCTTGATCACTCAAGCCTGCACCTCTGCCTGTTACAAGCTCCACCTCTGTACCTGTTAATGCTGCTGCAATTGCTGCTGAAGTTGTCGTGTTGCCAATTCCCATCTCTCCTGTTGCTACAAGATGGTATCCAACCTCTTTACACCACTTCACCATATCCATACCAACCTGTATTGCCTGCAATACCTCTTCGCGCGCCATAGCTGGTTCTTTTGCAAAATTCCTGGTTCCCCGACAAACAGATTGCTTGATAATTCCTCTTGCACCATCCGTTCCATTTTGCAACCAGTCTTCTAACTCCTTTGCACAAGTCACCATCTTCCACAAATCTGTCGGTTCCTGACTCCAATTCACACCAATATCAACAGGAATGATATCTGCCTTTGCAACCTTGCCCATCTTTCCAACCGAGGTTTGTCCCACACCCATAAATCGTGTCACCGCTGCCGTTACATCCTGTCCAGACTGACTGACCCTTTCTTCTACAACGCCATTATCTGCACACATCACAATGACTGCACGCCTGCTTACCTGAACCTGTTCCCTGCCTTGAATCGCACCAATTTGGGCAATCATCTCTTCAAATGCACCAAGTCCATTAAGTGGCTTTGCTACACAATCCCAATTTTCTTTTATTTTACAAAATATATGTTGATCAACAGATGCTGGTTTGATATGCAGCAATTCTTCATATGTCATACCTTTGCCTCCCGAAGCATTTCATAAACAGCTTCCATATCCATATGTGCCCGAACAATATCTGCAAGCTTATCGTACTGCGTTTCCTTAAATGTCTTATAATCCGAATTACCTTTTGCAGTCCAATCAATTCCCTTTTTTGAAGCCAATGCTGCTACAATCTCGTTCGCAATGTTCCCTTTATCAAATATTCCATGCACATACGTTCCATATATATGATTCGTCTGCGCACCATCATACGAATACGTTGTTTTATCCTGTTCTACAGTCAATAATGACTGCACTTGCTGCCCTGTCGTTTTTCCCATGTGCAGCTCATACCCTTCATATTCTTTTCCCGACAAGCACTCCAAAACACCACAAACATGTTGAAAATGTCCTTTTACCTGTCTTCGAAGTTTCTCTTCCTGAATAACTGTATCCATATTCAAAAATCCCATACCACGGTATATCTTCTTTTCCTGTTGACCTATCAGTTCCCGTGATGCATTATCTCCTTCATGTTCCACGCCGATTGGATCACAAAGTTTTTTTCCTAGCATTTGATATCCGCCACAGATTCCAAAAATAACACAATCCTTTTTCAATTTATGAATCGCAGCTTCTAATCCATTTTCGCGCATCCATAACAAATCGCCAATTGTATTCTTACTGCCTGGCAACACAATCATGTCTGGTTTACCCAACTCTCTGACAGAGGTAATATATCGAACCGATACCCCCTCCATCTGCTCAAATACATCTAAATCTGTAAAATTCGAAATTCTTGGATAACGTACAACAGCAATATCTATATCTGCAATTTGTTTTTGATCAAAACGTGTTGTCAAACTATCTTCATCTTCTAATCGCACATCCATATACGGAAGTACACCTGTCACAGGAATCAGACCTTTTTCTTCCAACATATCAATTCCTGGATCTAAAATGGTCTTGTCCCCTCGAAACTTGTTAATGACCAAACCCTTCACACGTTCCTTTTCATCTTCGTCCAATAGCATAATGGTTCCCAAAAGCTGCGCAAACACACCGCCGCGGTCAATATCTCCAACCAACAACACAGGGGCATCTACCATCTTTGCCATACCCATGTTTACGATATCATTTTCCTTCAAATTAATCTCTGCTGGGCTTCCGGCACCCTCTATCACAATAATATCAACCTGATCTGCTAATGTACGAAATGCTTTTTTGATGTCTGGAATTAGTTCCTTTTTATATGCAAAATAATCTCTTGCCTTCATGTTGCCAATAACCTCGCCATTGACAATTACCTGAGAGCCCATATCACTTGTTGGTTTTAGCAGGATTGGATTCATACACACCTTTGGCGCCAGTCCAGCCGCCTCTGCCTGCATAACCTGTGCACGGCCCATTTCAAGCCCCTCTTCTGTAATAAAAGAATTCAATGCCATATTTTGTGATTTAAATGGTGCCACACGATATCCATCCTGCTTAAAAATTCTACATAATCCCGCTACCAGAAAACTTTTTCCCGCATTGGACATTGTTCCCTGCACCATAATCACCTTTGCCATCGCACATCTCTCCCAACTTCGCTTCTAACATCCTCTATCACATATACATTTTCTCTTACATATACTCCATTTTATTATATGATATCCACCACAAAAGTGCAATAAAAAGGGCTATTTCAAAATGTTTTCTCTACACTCGAAATAGCCTTTTTCCCTTTATAATGGAGATGTGTATACTCCTTTTTCCACTAACGATTGAAATGCCTGAATCACAGTATCCTTATCCTCTGCATACGTAACTCCAAACCACCGATCTGGTGTCTCTAACACTTTTACCGATACCTTTTTTTCCTGAATCAATTGATCCATAATAATCGGAAGCAGATACTCTGCTTTTAATGGATTGTCATCGATCTGCTCTAAAAACTTAGAAAAACCGTTTTCCAGGAGATCGATATATTCTGGTGTAACACCCCACATATTCATCGAAACATGTGCATTCTCATCAATCACACGATCAGAATCAAGAAGCTTCACACCATTTTTCGTTTTCACAACACCAGGCGTTTCATCCACACCTTCTAAATACCCGTCCGCATTTACATTACATATGCCTCTGGTTACACCACCATTATCACTTAACGTATTTTTCAATATAAATCCTGCTGCACAGTAATGATACGTATCGTTTGCATGCTCCTTTAAGAAATCATAAAGATTTACAAATGCCTGTTTTCCATAGTAATCATCTGCATTGATAATCGCAAATGGCTCATTTACAACGCCCTTGCAGGCTAAAATTGCCTGACCCGTTCCCCATGGTTTCACTCTTCCCTGCGGAACCTGGAATTCCTTTGGAATATCCTCTAACTCCTGAAATACATAGGCAACTTTGCATTTTTTCTCCATGCGATTTCCAATAATCTCGCGAAATTCTTTTTCAATATCCTTACGAATAATAAATACAACCTTATTAAATCCTGCTTCTAACGCATCATAAATAGAGTAATCAATGATTAACTCTCCATTTGGACCTACTGGTGTCAGCTGTTTGATTCCACCGCCAAAACGGGAACCAATTCCTGCCGCCATAACAACTAAGGTAATATCCTGCATGCACCCACACACTTATCCTTTCTATAATAAACTAGCGCGCAACTGCTCTCCACTCATTGCACTCAAATATGCTGGAGCTACATCAAATACTGTTTTACAACCTGTCTGTCCTTCTTTTGCCATACGGTAAGCTGCTCTTGCATAAGCAACAATCACGCTTGCTGTAAATTCAGGATTTGAATCCAAACGTAAACTATACTCGATTACATGGTTGTTTTCGCCATCCCAGCCTGTCTTTCCTGAACGAATTACAAAACCACCATGTGGAATACCACTATGGTTCTTCTTAAGTTCTTCCTCATCAATAAAATGAACTGTTGTATCATAATCTGCAAAATAATTTGGCATTGTCTTAATTTCATTCTCAACCTTTGCCGCATCTGCACCCTCTTCTAATACTACGAAACACTCTCTAATATGTTTCTGTCTTGTTGTCAACTCTGGATTCTCTCCATTACGAACTGACTCAAGTGCAGCATCTACAGGAATTGTATACTGCTTTCCATCCTTTACACCTTCCACACGACGAATCGCATCTGAGTGTCCCTGACTTACACCTTTTCCCCAGAATGTATAATCCTTTCCTTCTGGCAAAATGGCACCTGCATACATACGATTCAACGAGAACATTCCTGGATCCCATCCTACTGAAATAATACCTACTTTATTTGCTGCCTTTGCAGCTGCATCAACATTTGCAAAATGCTCTGGAATTCTTGCATGTGTATCGAAACTATCAATCACATTGAACATCTTTGCAAGGGCTGGTGTCTGCTCTGGTAAATCTGTTGCACTACCACCACACATTACCATAACATCAATCTTGTCCTTCCACTGCTCAACATCAGCAACATTACATACTGTTGCACTCTTTGTCAAAATAGAAACGTTTGCAGGATCACGTCTTGTAAATACTGCAACTAACTCCAAATCTTCGTTCTGCTTAATTGCACACTCAATACCACGTCCAAGATTACCATATCCGTATATACCAATTTTTATACTCATTTTTTATTCCTCTCTTTCTTATTTCACAATTACCTATTAGTCGGATTGATTTTATCACGATATTATAGGTTTGTAAATGCCAAAAAAGCTGCCACTTCGACCATAGCCAAAGTAACAGCTTTTTTTAAAATATTAAACTAATTTAACCGTATTCAACTTAACGCCAGGACCCATTGTAGATGCAATTGTTGCACTCTTAATGTACTGTCCCTTTGCAGCTGCTGGTTTTACTTTGTTAATTTCATCTATTAACGCTTGGAAGTTGTCTGCTAACTGCTCCTCTGTGAAAGAAGCTTTTCCAACTGGCACGTGTACGATGTTGTTCTTGTCAAGTCTGTATTCAATCTTACCAGCTTTGATATCCTGAACAGCCTTTGTAACGTCTGGAGTAACTGTTCCAGCCTTTGGATTTGGCATTAAGCCCTTTGGTCCAAGTACACGACCAAGACGACCAACAACACCCATCATATCAGGAGTTGCTACAACCACGTCAAAGTCAAACCATCCATCGTTCTGGATCTTTGGAATTAACTCCTCACCACCTACATAATCAGCACCTGCTGCTGTAGCCTCATCAATCTTATCTCCCTTAGCAAATACTAAAACCTTAACAGTCTTACCTGTTCCATGAGGAAGAATAACGGCACCACGAATCTGCTGATCAGCATGACGTCCATCAAGTCCCATTCTTAAGTGAGCTTCAACAGTCTCATCAAACTTAGCGCTTGCTGCTTTCTTAACTAAAGCAACAGCTTCAGGAATATCATAAACCTGTGTCTTGTCTACAAGCTTTGCAGCTTCAACATATCTTTTACCTTTTTTCATAATCTAATATAACCTCCTGTGGTATTATCGGGAGCGACCCTCCCACTAAATTAATTTCATTAATTTCATTACGTTCTCTCATCCACTCTACTAAACTAAAACCTCTCTTCGTTCTCATTAAGTATCGGGATGGACTTTCGTACTAAGCTCAACCTTCGCCTGTCGGCTTGATTTCGCTAAGTTCTCTATTAATCCTCAACAACGATTCCCATAGAACGAGCTGTTCCTGAAATCATGCTAATTGCTGCTTCAATGCTACCTGCATTTAAATCCTTCATCTTAAGCTCTGCGATTTTCTGAACCTCAGCTTTAGAAATTGTAGCAACCTTAGTCTTATTAGGAACTGAAGAAGCCTTATCAAGCTTACATGCCTTCTTTAATAAAACTGCAGCTGGAGGAGTCTTTGTAATAAAACTAAAACTTCTATCAGCATATACTGTGATAACAACAGGGATGATCATACCATCCTGATCTGCTGTCTGTGCATTAAACTGCTTTGTAAATTCAACAATATTAACACCATGCTGACCAAGAGCTGGTCCAACTGGTGGTGCAGGAGTTGCCTTTCCTGCTGGAATCTGTAATTTAATATAACCTTCTACTTTCTTAGCCATCTTAATTTCCTCCATGTTCATGTGGTCAATCGGGTAATACCCTCCCACTAACAAATCATAAAATCTTTACTTTAATCAATTTTTGTAACATCCATAAAGCTAATTTCCACAGATGTTGCACGTCCGAAGATATCAACCTCAATCGTAACGGACTGCTTTCCACCGTTGATATCCGTAATTACGCCAACTGTGCCTTCCCAAGCACCAGCTACAACCTTTACGGTATCTCCAATTTCAACATCAATTTCCATTTCTGGAACTCGAATTCCAAGACCTTTTATCTCAGACTCTGTAAGCGGTACTGGTTTTGATCCAGGACCAACGAATCCTGTCACACCTCTTGTATTACGAACAACGTACCATGTAGCATCATTCATAATCATCTTAAGAAGTACATAACCCGGAAACATCTTCTTCGAAACCTGCTTCTTCGAACCATTCTTTAATTCCACAACATCCTGCAATGGAACTAACACTTCAAAAATCTGATCCTGAAGATTACGGTTTTCAATTGTCTTTTCAATGTCAGTTTTAACCTTATTCTCATATCCAGAATAAGTGTGAACTACATACCATCTTGCTTCATTTTCTACTGCTTCTGACATATAATCACCAACCCTATCCAACAATAAATGAAAGACCAATCTGCATTGCCCAATCAATTGCTGCGATCAAACATCCGATCACGACTGCAGCAACGATAACTGCAACAGACTGCTTACCGAGGAGCTTCTTATCAGGCCAAACAATCTTACGGAATTCACCTTTTAAACCGGTAAAAAAGCTTCTTTTAAAAGATGTTGATTCATTCTCATTTCCCATCTTATTTACCTCCGCATTCCATAACCTATCGGCTACCTACTCAACCATATTTGATTATTTGGTCTCCTTGTGTAATGTGTGTGTTCTACAGAATGGACAATATTTCTTTGTTTCCATACGCTCTGTATGAACTCTCTTGTCCTTAGTCAGATTGTAATTACGCTGTTTACACTCTGTACATGCCAATGTAATTTTTACTCGCACAACTTCCACCTCCATATTCATTTTTATTCGACTGTAAATAGTCGATTTTCCTTTTTTGTTTTGCAAACTCAAGCGTTAATCGAAAATTTGCACACAAAAAAAAGCCACGACAAAGCTGTCGCAACCCATACGATACCAAAATCGCCTCGAAAAGTCAAGTAAAAAAATAGGATTTTATCGCTCTTGTAAATCCTTTCCTTATAATATATAATTTAAGGTATTGTAAAATTTCTTAAAAACAACAGAAAGAAGGATATTTTATTATGTATCAAATCGATTTTTCCAAACCGATTCACGTTCATTTTATCGGAATCGGTGGCATCAGCATGAGTGGACTTGCAGAAATTCTATTAAAAGAGAATTTTCGAATCAGTGGTTCCGATGCAAAAAGTTCTGATATTATAGACAATTTAATTTCTATGGGAGCCATCGTAAATATTGGTCAGGTAGCAGACAATATCACAGACGATATTGACTTGGTAGTGTACACAGCTGCCATTCACGAAGATAATCCTGAGTTTGCAGAATGTATCAAACGCAATTTGCCAATGCTTACCAGAGCACAGTTGCTTGGTCAGATTATGAATAACTACAAATACTCTGTTGCCGTATCTGGTACACACGGCAAAACAACCACCACTTCTATGTTAAGTCAGATATTCATCGAGGCAGATGTTGACCCAACCATTTCTGTAGGCGGTATTTTAGATTCCATCGGTGGTAATATTCGTGTCGGCAAATCAGATTACTTTGTAACAGAGGCCTGTGAATACACAAACAGTTTTCACGCGTTCTATCCTTATATTAGTATCATATTAAATGTAGATGCTGATCACTTAGATTTCTTCAGCGGCATTGATGAAATTATCGACAGCTTCCACACATTTGCAACCAATCTTCCAGATCAGGGAACTTTAGTTGTAAATGGAGATATGGATTGTCTCGACCGCGTTACATCAAACCTTTCATGTAACATTCTCACATTTGGTCTTCAGGCAAACAACCGCTATACTGCAACCAACATTGAAGCAGATGAAATGGGACACATGAACTACACACTTGTTATAGATGGAACAGAGGCAGAACAGGTTCACCTAAACATCGGTGGTACACACAACGTATGTAATTCCTTAGCTGCAATTGCCGTAGCAGATTTACTTGGAATCGAACGTCAATATGCATTACTCGGACTTGCAAGCTTCGGTGGCGCACATCGTCGTTTCGAACACAAAGGTACTTTGGGAAATGTAACTGTCATCGATGATTACGCACATCACCCAACCGAAATTAAAGCTACATTAAAAACTGCTACTGACACACCCCACAATGAATTATGGGTGGTATTCCAACCACATACCTACACAAGAACACATGCATTGCTTCATGAATTTGCAGATGCATTAAAAGGATTTGATCACGTAATATTAGTTGATATTTATGCTGCCAGAGAAGCAGATACTGGATTGGTTCATGCAAAAGACTTAACCGAACTCATCAAAGAGTCTGGTACAGATGCAAGATATTTCAGCAGCTTCGATGCAGTTGAAAATTATTTATTAAAAAATTGCAAAAAAAATGATTTGTTGATAACTATGGGTGCTGGAGACGTGTATTTAATAGGCGAATCACTCTTAGGATTATAGTTATACACATTATCCACAATCTATTTTTTCCTACTTGACAGGGATAGATTGTGGATATTTTTATTTACATAATAATTGTTCTTTCTATAATTTTCCCTGACAAGAAATTAAAAAAAGCATAGTCTTTCATATGTTTCTACATTGTCATCCAAGAAAGAATAAAAATTATATTTTTTTATGTCAACATGTTATCCACTTTATCCACATTATCCACATTTTTTTGCCAGCGCCTCTCCAAAACAGACGTTCTATTTTCTTTTCAAAAACACTGTGCTATAATCCATTTGCTTGAGGGATTTTGAGATGAAAAATGCCTCAAAAAAATGTTACAGAGAGGGGAAATTACACATGGGAACCATTACCATTTCAACTGAAAATCGTGAAACCTATTCTGCAATTTCTAACTTCTTTATCGATTATTATATGACCGAAGCAAACGGGGAATTTGTTAAGGTTTATCTATATTTAGTTCGTTTATTAAATAGCAATCGCCAGGTTACCGTTGCGCAGATTGCGGATCACTTTAACTTAACAGAAAAAGACATCTGTCGTGCGATTCGCTACTGGATTAAGCAAGGTGTGTTGCGATTAGAATACACAGAGAACAAAGTCTTAACTGGCATTACATTATTGCCTTTGTCTGCAAAAAACGCATCCGCAGAAGATCAGACACTATTATCTATGCTTGGAGTATTCGACGAAACAGCGCCAAAGGCTGATGTTACACCTGCAACTTTACCAGTTTCCGAGACTTCTGATGCATCTACAGATGAGGAAATAGAAGAAATCAAAAAAGCAATTACCGTTCCAAAGAAAAAGACATACAAGGCTTCTTTTATCGAGGACAAGCAGCAGGATGAGGATTTTGGAAATCTTTTATACCAGACTGAGATTTATTTTGGCAAGCCATTAACACAAAGTGATATCAATTCTCTTCTATATATATATAGTGAGTTATGTTTTTCACCTGATTTATTAGAATATCTGGTAGAATATTGTGTTTCCATTGGCAAAAAGAGCTGCCGATATATCGAAGCAGTTGCCATTGACTGGTACAAAGCTGGTATCACAACTGCGGAAGACGCAAAGGTTGCCTCTAAAAACTATAACTCCATTTATGTTACCGTTTTAAAGCAACTTGGTATTCCAAGAAGAGTTCCAACACCAACGGAAACTTCATTTATTGATACATGGTACAATACATATTCATTCAATAAGAACATTATTATAGAAGCTTGCAAACGAGCTGTCACAGCCAATCCACATGCAGCGAACTTTAATTATGTGAATGGCATTTTAGAGAGCTGGCACAAACAAAATGTACATAAGCTTTCTGACATTGAAGAATTAGACCGTAAATGGGCGGCTGAGAAAAAGAAAAAACAGGTTTCTGGTAGAAATGGTATGAACAATCAATTTAACCAATATCAAAGCTCTACGAATGAAACCGTTGTCAGTGAATTTGAAAATTTATTTTTACAGGAGACAAACCAATAGATATGGCATTTAGTGATTCTCAGTATGACGAGTTAATGCGTACATACTACGAAAACCAATTAAATAATCAGGCTATTGCCAATCAGCGCAAGCAGGAGATTTATTCTGCCATTCCACGTATTGAAGAAATCGACAAAGAAATTGCCCTTTCTTCTATTGATGCAGTTCGTGCCAAGTTAAAGACACAAGTTGATCAGGTAGACGCAGTGAAAGCCCAGAACAAATCGTTATTGGCCGAAAAAAATACATTGTTAGAACAACACGGCTATCCTGTTGATTACTTGCAGCCAATATATACTTGTCCAATCTGCAAAGACACAGGCAAAACAGGAAATGGTTATTGTAGTTGTTTCAAACAGGCTACCATTTCTCTTCTATATAAACAATCAGAATTGGATCATATTTTACAAACAGAAAATTTTGAACATTTTGATTTACAATATTATGCAAAGGAGTCAGATGGTACACATCCATATACACCTTATGATAATATGTGTAACATTATGAATAAATGTAAACAATTTATCCAAGACTTTAAAGTAAATGGTGGTAACTTTTTATTCTATGGCGAAACCGGTCTTGGTAAGACATTTTTGTCACATTGTATTGCGAAAGCATTGCTTGATGAACATCATACCGTACTGTATCAATCATCGATTCACCTGTTTGAAGATGTCTGTGCAGACGTTATTATGAAAAAATCTCAATTAGCAAAAAGTCAGCAAACATATCGCTATTTATACGATTGTGAGCTATTAATTATCGATGATTTGGGAACAGAATTCACAAATTCCTTTGTTTCCTCAGAACTTTATGATATACTGAATACGCGAATGCGGTCTGGAAAGTCTACAATCATTTCCACGAACCTAAATCTTCAGGAATTGACAGACAGATATTCCGATCGAATTACCACTCGCATTTTCGCCGAATACAAAGTTTTCAACTTCTATGGCAGTAATATACGACTAGCCAAAAGAAGACAATCAATAAATAATGAAAAGTCAATCATTTAACGGAGGAAAAATCATGCCAAAAGATAGTAATTTATTATCAACTATTCCAGTAGGAACATTAGGTATTGTAGCATTGGAAAGCTGTACAGAATTAGGTGCTCGTGTAGACTCCTATATTTCAAAATGGCGTGCAGCCCGCAATAATGTAGAAAAATCTACCATTGCATTCAACGGATACGAAAAGGATTCATACATTGTAAAATCATGTTGTCCTCGTTTCGGTTCCGGAGAGGCAAAGGGTTCCATTGCAGAATCTATTCGTGGTAAAGACCTTTATATTCTTGTAGATGTAACAAACTACAGTATCGAATACAAAGTATGCGGTAGACCTTCTCCAATGTCTCCTGATGACCACTATGCAGACGTAAAACGTATTATTGCTGCATGTGCTGGAAAAGCTCGTAAAATTACTGTAATTATGCCTTTCTTATATGAAGGACGTCAGCATAAGCGCAACGGAAGAGAGTCTTTGGACTGTGCATTAGCATTACAGGAAATGGTAAGTTGGGGTGTTGACAACATTATTACCTTTGACGCACATGATCCAAGAGTAAATAATGCAATTCCATTGAACGGATTTGAGAATATTCGACCAACCTATCAGTTTTTAAAAGCATTATTATTATCTGAGCATGATTTAGAATTAGATAAAGAGCACTTAATGGTAATCAGTCCAGACGAAGGTGCCATGAACCGTGCCATCTACTTTGCGAATATTTTAGGCGTAGATGTTGGTATGTTCTACAAACGCCGTGATTACACTCGCATTGTAAATGGACGTAACCCAATCGTTGCACATGAATTCTTAGGTGATTCTGTAGATGGCAAAGACGTTATTATTATTGATGATATGATTTCTTCAGGAGAAAGTATGATTGATGTTGCACAGCAACTCAAAAAGCGTAATGCAAGACGCGTTTACTGTATGTCAACATTCGGTCTGTTCACAAACGGATTGGATGCATTTGATCAGGCAAACAAAGATGGTATTATTGAAAAGGTTATTACAACGAACCTTACATACCAGACACCTGAATTACTTTCTCGCGACTGGTATATCAATGCTGATATGAGCAAATACATTGCTCTTTTGATTGATCACTTGAATCATGATATTTCTATTTCTAAGATATTAGATCCTACAGATCGTATCCATGATCGTGTAAATGAATACAGAGAAAAACATACCATTCGTCAAAATTATTAATCTGTAATAATGGTTTTGTGACTAAGATAAATCGCTATACGAAAAGGCGGTAGGAAATTCATCCTACCGCCTGTTTTTTTGCTTTTTATTACTCTGTTGGCTCTTCTGAAGGTGGCTCTGTAGAAGGCGCTTCTGTCACTGGAGCCTCTGTTGTTGACGCTTCTGTCGTTGTTGGAGCCTCTGTCACTGGAGTTTCTGTTGTCTTCTCCGTCTTCTTTTCACTCTTCTCTCTTGTTGTTTTTTCAGTCTTCTTTTTATTCTTATCTTTTTTATCCTTTTCATCCTCTTCTGACTCAGATTCTTTTTCCTCTGTTTCAGAACTAGATCGTGTATCCTTCCAATCCTTTGTCGAACGAACCCACTCATAATCTGGGAACTTAATATCTGTTAATCCCTCATGAATCTGTGCCATAAAGTCATGCCAGATACGACCAGGATAAGTAGAACCCCAAAGACCTCTTGTTGACTGTGGTGTATCATATCCTACCCACACACTCATTGTATAATATGGTGTAAATGCACAGAACCAACCATCTGTATTGTTATCTGTTGTTCCTGTTTTACCAGCACATGACATACCCTGTAGACCCAAGCCACTTGCTGTACCACCAGTAAATACACCTCTTAACATCGATGTCATCATACGACATGCATTCATATCATATACTTCTTTGGTCTTAATCTTATCGTCTACAATCACATTTCCCTGAGAATCTGTAATACTTACAATACAAGTTGGCTTACGATATTCACCATCATTTTCAATGGTTGCATATCCTGATGCCATCTCCACCGTTGTCGCACCATAGGTTAAACCACCCAAACATGCTGCCATGTTCTGACGATCCTCAATGGTCAAATAGTTAAAATGCATCTTTAACAGGTAATCGCTACCTACTTCTGGTGTCAACTCGCCAAACAATCGGAATGCTACTACATTTTTCGATGCAGCAACTGCCTGTGCCAATGAAATCATACCTGAATATGAACGACCTGAGTTTTCAGGCATATTTTTTTGATCAAACTTGTTATCATCAACAACCGTTGTTGGTGTATAACCTCTTTCCAACTGTGGTGTATATACAATCAATGGCTTAATTGTACTTCCCGGCTGTCGTGCACTTTGATATGCACGATTCAAGCTATAACCCTGAATTTCTGGTTGTGTTCTACCACCAACAATAGCAACAACACGTCCTGTCGAATTATCGATACAGGTCGCAGCACCCTGCAAGTTATATACACCTGTCTCTGGATTCTTTTCTTCATCCACTGACAAGGTATCATTTACAACCTGCTGTAACATCTTCTGCTTCGAACGATCAATCGATGTATAAATCTGATATCCACCTGTATACAACGACTGATAACAATTGTCATATGCTTCTCTATACTGCGCATTATACGCATGCTGCTCATCAATATTATCGAATTTATATTTGAACTTGAAACCTGATGCCTCCATCAAAGCTTCTGTTGCACAAAAATTCACATATGTCTCAATATAATCATGTGTAACCTTTTTGGGCTCTGCTAACACGATTTCCTCGTTGATTGCAAGATCATATTCCAAATCATTAAGACAACCTTGCTCATGCATATGATTTAAAATCTTATTACGACGTTCTATTGTATGGTCATAATTTACTCTTGGATCATAATACGTCGGACTATTCGGAATCGCACATAAAAATGCTGCCTCTGATACAGTAACTTCATCTAAAGATTTATTAAAATATCCTTTTGCAGCAGCACCAATTCCATAGTAACCATTTGCAAAGAAAATATTATTCAAGTAAAACTCTAAAATCTGATGTTTTGTATATTTCTTCTCTAATTCCCACGCAATAAAAATCTCTTTTAACTTACGCTCATAGCTTTTTTCATTGGTAAGATACATACCACGCGCAAGCTGCTGGGTAATAGTACTCGCACCCTGTGTTTTTTCTCCACCATTTTGGAACAACACATACGCCGCACGCATAATACCTTCATAATCAACACCATTATGTTCGTAAAATCTCTTGTCCTCTACTGAAACCATCGCTTCCACGAATGTTGCAGGTATCTCATCATAAGTCTTGTAATAAACTTCTTTTTCACCCTTCAACTCACGGATTTTCTTTCTCTTATAATCATATACCGTAGAAGTTTCATCCTGACGAAAATCATCTGCAGATGAATTTGCAACAATTTCAACCGCCTGATCACGATAAACCAACAAATCCTTTGCATATTTTTGGTAAACAACATAGCCACCAATTACACATACAAGAAGAAAAATAGTGAACAAATATCCTAAGATAATTCTTCTTGCGGTTCTTCTCTTTCTTCTTTTCTCTCTTCGTTTTTCTCGTTTACGCTTTTTTTCAAGCTTCTCGGGAGATTTTTCCTTTTCTGCCATACCTTATAACCTCATTTCTGATGACGTTTGCTTACGAAAGTGAAATATAATTACATTCTATTCCCATATTTGCAAACATATCCTTAATTCCGCTGTTTGTTGCGAAAATAATAATCTGGTGATCCTTGTAATCACCCAAACAGCTTAATGTTCCATTTAATCTCTGATAATCATAAGTAACAAAAATATCATCCATAACAACTGGCAAACGCTCTGGCATAATAATGTCTGCAATTGTAAGACGTAATGCCAAATAAATCTGCTCAATGGTACCTGTACTCAAATACTCCATATTCACATAAGAATTACCTTTTTTGACCATAACACGAAGCTGATCATCAATCTTAACATCGGTATACTTGCCATCTGTAATTCTATTCACAATTGCAGAAACCTTATCATTTAATACACTACCAAATGTATCGTAAATCTCTTCTGATAAATCCTGAATGGTCTCAATTGCCAAATCAAGAGCTGCCAGCTCTACATCATTTGTTGCCTTCTTTTCTTTGATGGCATTCAACTCTTTCAAGTACTGTTCCTGATTGTTACGATCATTGATAATTCTTTCTTCTTTTACCTTAAGCTCAGATAACACATTCACCATCTGTCTCTGTGCATCCTCTTCTGGATTCTGCTGTGCCTTCGCATCCTCAAATCCCTGTTCAATCTCAAGATCTTCTAATATACGATATAATTTTGCTCTCTTTGAAAATACAAACATAAGGAATAGCAAACCAAATGCAACACCGAATCCCATGATACCCATCTTAACCTGTGGTACATTGCCTGGAATCACATACGCAATTGCTACAAAAACAGCCATAATCAAAAGTCCCAATACAAAGATGACAAACGAATTGTCCAAAACACTCTTTGGTCCCATGTTTTTCAACATTTTCAACTCGCGTTCCTCTTTTGAAAGCATCTCATCCAACACCAAATCTGGTGGATCCTGTACTTCTTTCTTGGTTCCATTAATTGGTGAAAACTGCAACTGCTGTGCCTGCGGATTCTTCATCTGCTCCTCAGCCTTTGCATATTCCTCTTTCACGCTGGCAAGCTCCGCATCAAAATCACGATCCAATGATAATTTTGCAGTAAGCTCCTGCTCTTTTTGCTCTAACTCCTTGTTTGAGAATTCTTTTTTCTTATTCTTCAATGCCATAATCGCATTTACCGCATCAATATCACCAGTTCTTGTCGATGCCATATTCACGATATAATTATTGAGTCTGTCTGCGATCTCTTTATCTGTTGCAGCACCCAACTGACCAATACATAACGTGTTCAAATATGTATTTTTGTCTGTCTGTAATAATGTTCCCAACAAATCATTTGGCTGTGCCAATGCAACCTCACGACCAGAATCCAAGTCACGAACGGTTGTCTTTTTCTCAGAACGAGAGAAGTTACGTTCAATCATGTACTTACCCTGTTCTGTTGTCACTTCCATCGCACCAGAAAATGCTGAGCCATTGATTGGTTTCTTTTTCTCGTAATGATCAAAGCGGGCAGCAGTTCCACGCGCTTTTTCAATACCGTACATCATATCCACAATAAAATCTTTTGTTGTGGTTTTACCTGCTTCATTTGCTCCGTAAATCAAATTAATGCCGGGAGCTAATGTAATATCTTTATTATGAAATTGTCCAAAATCCTGTAAATGTAACTTGTCAATTCTCATCTTACTGTTCTCCCGTCTTTAATAATACATCTAATCCATAATGCACTGCTTTTTTGCAAACCTCATCATTATAGTAATGGTCCGAAAGCTGACCAATAAATTTACCAATTAAGTTACCCTGATTCTCAGCATATAACTGATTCAAATCATATTCCTCTGCCACTTCAGAAACTACTTCATAAATATTGTATTCCTTTGTAAGCGAAGAAAAATCAAACACATCACGATTATGGTTATGTCCCTTCACTAAAATACGATAAATGTGCTGTGTTCCCAACTGACGAATCTGTCTTCCAACCAAATCTACAATCATGGCTGGTGTATGATCAGGCTTAATATTAATCAACAAATTCATATAACAACGCTGTGCAATTGGAACAAATTCTGTCTTAACAATACCATCAATCACTTCACCATAAACATATCCTCTGGCGCCAGTATCTGTAAAATCAATCGGTTCCAAAGATCCAGCCATAATCACTGCATTCTCCTTAATAACCTCTGGCTTATGAATATGTCCAAGTGCGACATAGTCAAAATTGTTCTCACGAATATTCTTTCTGGTAAATGGAAGATGCTTTGCATCTCCACCATGTGCCAATAAAATATTAAATGCACCCTGTTTTGCTGGTTTTATGTGATCTAATACATCATCCTCATTCTCTTTGGTTGCATAAGAAAAACCAGTTACACAAACATTCAAATCCTTCATATAAACATTGCTAATCTTATCTGCTGATAAACAAATTGTTTTTGAAGAGAATTTATAATTTGCAAGTGGACTGTCAGCCTTCATATAATCATGATTACCTGCAATCATAATGGTCTTTGTATGTGTCAATCTGGAAAGGATATAATCCACATCGCGAATCATTCCCTCTGAAGGAGGCATGTGGAACAAATCTCCTGCAATCAACAACAAATCCACTTTCTTTTCTTCTGCCGTCTCTACTACCTTAACAAAGGTTTCTTTTATCTCTCGTGCTCTATCTTCACTCCAAGGTCTCCCTTTATCTGGCTGTACTCCTAAATGTACATCCGCCATATGTATGAACTTCATAATTACACCTCTTTCATTTGGTATCGCTACGCATATACATCCATTATATTAGATTTTGATAAGAAGTGCAATTATTCTTTCACTGTTTTAAGGAATTTTAATGTTTTCTTCTTCATACACTGTACAAACAAGCATTCTGAGGTTTGCACAATTGAAAGACTATATTGAGGAACGTGCTATCAATGTAGCCCACTTTATTATTGAAAAGAAAGCAACCGTAAGACAGGCTGCAAAGGCATTTGGCATCTCTAAATCTACGGTTCACAAGGATGTGGCAGAACGTCTTCTTTATATCAATCCAACTTTAGCCGAAGAAATCCGAGAAGTTTTGGACGTAAACAAAGCGGAACGCCATATTAGAGGCGGTATGGCAACCAAGGAAAAGTATTCACACCAAAATACGAATCACATGCAGTAAATACACACACAACACAAATGGACTGTCGAAATCTGCGACAGCCCATTTATTCTTCCATTTTACAAAATATGAAATTTACCAAAACTTAAATAATCGAACAATTTTCACACCAATTCGATAATGTAACGGCAATAATTCCTTTCTCGCCTCTTTTAAATGCTTGCGAATGGATAAATGCTGCGGGCAATGCTGTTCACACTTTCCGCAATCCACACACTGGTATGCATCCTTACGATTTTTTTGCAAAATCGTCGTCTGCAGATATTCGTGTCTCGCAGCTTTTTTACTTCCCTCTGTATAAATCTCATTATAACAGCGAAAGGTTCCAGGAATATCAACACCCTTTGGACAAGGCATGCAATACTGACACGCCGTACAATTTACTTTAATCGTCCGATTAATTTCCGCCTTAATCTGCTCAATCATTTCACGATCTTCATCTGAAAATTCTCCAACCGATACCTCAGATGCAATACGAACATTTTCTGTTACCATTTCCATCGAATTCATGCCAGATAGTACACAGGTGACCTCTGGCTGTTCCATCAACCAGCGAAATGCCCATTCCGCAGCAGAGCGTTTCTTTGGATGCTGCGCAATCATCTCTTTCGCTCGCTCTGGCAACAGTTCAACCAATCTGCCTCCACGCAATGGTTCCATAATAATCACCGGAATTCCTTTTTTTGCTGCAGCCTGTAACCCAACGCGGCCTGCCTGTGTTGTCTCATCCATATAATTATACTGAATCTGACAAAAATCCCAATCGTATGCATCCAAAATCTCTAAAAACTTCTCTGTATTGCCATGGAACGAAAAACCAATGTGTCGAATCTGTCCCGACGCCTTCTTACCTGCAATCCATTCTTCAATACCCAATCGCTTTAGCTTTTCCCACGCAGCCACATCTGTCAACATATGCATCAAATAATAATCCACATAATCCGTCTGTAAGCGTTTTAACTCCTCATCAAAATAGCGGTCAATCGCACTTGCTTTTTTGATAAGATATTGTGGTAATTTTGTTGCAATATTGATTTTCTCTCTGCAGTGATTTCTGGCAATAATCTCACCAACCGCCACTTCATTTCCTGGGTATAAATACGCAGTATCAAAATAATTGACACCCGCTGCAATCGCAGCCATAACCTCTTTTTCTGCTTTGTCTATATCAATGTTATTACCATTCTTTGTAAATCGCATGCACCCATATCCCAATAATGATATCGGCTCACCTGCTTTATTCTCTCGGTATTGCATAAAGTTCTCCTTTATTTGTGTGCTGCCAAAACTGCCTCAATATCATCTTTCGAATGTACACCAATCAACTGATCCACCTGTTCTCCATTTTTGAACACAATCAAGTTCGGAATATTCATAACACGATAGTCAATTGCCAAGGAAGCGTTTTGATCAATATTCACCTTACAAACCTTAACATCTGTATGCTGGTCCGCAATCTGGTCAACAATTGGACCTAACATCTTACATGGTCCACACCAATCTGCCCAGAAATCCACTAATACAACCTGCTCCGCCTCTAATACTTCCTGCTGAAATGTATCTACTGTTACCTGTACTACTGCCATATCTCTTTCCTCCATTTTTTTTTGTATTTTTCCCTATTCAGATGGATTTTAATCACAACACTAATAAATACCTATTACAACCCCTTTTTTGTTTTGCACCATAACCTCATAAAACTTTCGAAGCGTCTTAAATGCCGTCGCAATCTCCTGTTTATAGGTATCCTCCTTGTCAACCTCCCATTGCTCTGGATAAATGTGCTGCTGTTGCAAATCTGCCAAAGAAAATGTCGACATCACTTCCTTTACCTTCAACCAGTCCAATGCCGCAAATATCTTTTCCACCTCTTCTGGCAAGGTATATGCAATAAAGGCTGCATTCTCATCTTCATCAAACAATCGTTTTCCCACAACCGCCTCACTTAACGCACTATATTCAATCGGCATACTCGCGGACACACCTGTTAACACAAAATGTAGCGCATCCCACCATTCTCCCATCGAATAATATTTTACTTTATGCAAATCCTGTATCATTTCGAGCTGATCAATTCGATCCATATCCGAACTCTTTTTTAGACTTTCCACTAATTTTTCATCTGCTTCAAAATAATACGCTCTAACCTTCATACTCTGTCTCCTAAAATGTCTATCCTACCACATACTTTCCAGTAGTATGCGCAAAATGTCTCTTTTCATCGCCCGACAAAAACGGTACATCTCCATCAACCTATAACTGCGAAAACGCCATATCCGTGATTGTGAAACTGCCATCTGTTTCCTTTCCAAATTGCAATACCTGCTCGGAAGAAAATGTAATCTCAAACTTCATCTTACCAAAACGATCTCGTTTCTCCACACTTAGTCCGTCCATGACCATCCCTTCCAAAAAAGTATCCTGCTTGTCCTGCATGTTTTTCAAATCATATTGATTCTTCTGCGCCAAATGCACCAGGAATGAATACAAATCACCATTTTTATATATCTCTTTTCCGAATTTGATCTCATAAATGGCAACCAGTTCAGCAAGCGTTGTCTGGTTATGTTTCCAAATCTGCTCTAACAGTTCTCCAAACAACATAGAAAAATTCTCTTTGATTCGTGTTTCTTCGATTTCATCTTCAAACACATAATCCGAATCAACCTTCTTTTTCTCAATCTTCTCGTGATCACTATCTTTCTCTAAACGACTTTCCAGCATACGATCAATACAGGTTGCCCCAAATGTCTTACTTAGTTTCGGCATAAATAAAGGCGCTACCAAATATCCCATATTTTGTGGTGCATTGACATCCATCGTTTTCTTCAGCGCATCTCTAAATTGAAAGACCGGTCTCAGTTTTCGAAGCTTTGCCCTTGCAATCATCTCATCCGCAATATTTTGCAGTTCAATTGTCTCTTTAATCAATTCACCATGACGAATAATGGTCTTCTTTAATTCCGTATCCAACTTGTGGATTTCACGCAACATAACGGACTGTCCATTCATCAAACTCTCCTGTCCAGCCACATTCGCCTTTTTGTATGCTTTATCAATCAAGGCGCGGTTCTTTTCAAACAGTTTACTCTCTTCATCAAACCATTTTGCAACCGTTGCCATATATACTTCACTCGCCTTGGCTCCCGCAAACACATCATAGCTTAACAAATCCAGTGCTTCCTTTTTCTGCAACGCCAAACGACCCACTTCATTATTGATTCGACGCACCACTTCGATACCGCCTGCAAAATTCTCGCTCTGAATCATTTTCTCAAGCAACAGCTGCTGTACAGAAATATTACTCTCGTCCTTGATTTCCTTCGTATCCAAATAAAATTCGATGCCATCTGTCGTAACATGATAAAGCACAACACCATCCACAATACGACTGTCAATCAATTTTACTCTCGCAACTTTTTTCTTTTTCTCCTCAGGGTCAAAATAAGAAAATGTAAATGCACGACCATCATTTTTTATTTTATCAAAAATATATAAAATCAGCTCTTTTTCCTCATCTTCTCCCACACAAAGAGAAAATTCACGGCGCAAAATCTCCGTCAAAAAAGCTTCATATTGTTCATATGTAATCTCACTCTCATGGAAATTGTTCTCGTTAATGAAAAAACGCAATGTCGCCATTGTAATATATCCCATATCCAAATCGACAAATTTTCCTTCCTTATATTGAGAAAAGGTATTTTCACACAACACAAAAAAAGGATAATATTTTTTTAAGTTTAACATTCGATCTCTATGTTCACTCATAATATCGTGAATCATAATATACTTCTCGGCCATAGTATCTCCCTTATCCAATCAATTTCCATTCTTTAGTATAAGCAATAATCCTAAAAACCTCAACCCCAACGACAAAAATAATCATTTGAATATTAGGGTTGCCCTTCACATAAAATGATGTCATAATAGGTTTGTTATTTCAGACCGAAAAAAGATTGGAGGCACTATGAATTTTATTGAATGGTTAAAGGTTATTTTATTAGGAATTGTCGAAGGAATTACAGAATGGTTACCCATCAGTAGTACAGGACACCTGATTTTGGTAAATGAATTTGTTAAACTCAAACAAAGCGATGCGTTTATGGAAATGTTTGATGTTGTCATACAGTTGGGTGCAATCCTTGCAGTTGTGGTCATTTTCTGGGAAAAACTTTGGCCATTCCATACAAAGAAAAATGCACCTGCAAAAAGCTGGTTTGCCAAAGAAGCAACGGAAGGATTTATGGCAACATTTCAACAATTTTGCAACAACTACTGTTATATGGATTAAAATCGTATTTGCATGTATTCCTGCCATGGTCATCGGACTTCCATTTGATGATTGGATGGATGAACATCTTCACAATGCCACTGTTGTTGCACTGATGTTAATCTTATACGGTATCTTCTTTATTTTAATTGAAAACTACAACAAAAAACGTACACCAAAAATCAACTCATTAAGACAATTAACATTTAAGGATGCATTTTTAATCGGTATGTTTCAAGTGTTATCGTTGGTTCCAGGTACATCCCGTTCTGGTTCAACAATTATTGGTGGTATCTTAATCGGTACATCCAGAGAGATTGCAGCTGAGTTTACATTTTTCCTTGCAATCCCTGTTATGTTCGGTGCAAGCTTTATCAAATTATTAAAATTTGGTCTTGCCTTCACGGGCGCAGAATTGGCAGTTCTCATCATCGGAATGGTTGTTGCATTTGGCGTATCTATCTTTGCTATCAAATTCTTAATGGGATATATTAAAAAGCATGACTTTAAAGTATTTGGCTGGTATCGTATTGTGCTCGGTATTCTTGTATTGCTTTATTTTTACTTATTCAAATAATAAAATATCACAATATAACCAAACACATATTAGAATGAATTTTCCAATCAAGAAAATCACGTAAATCAAAAAAGGTTATACCATATCCAACTGGATACGGTATAACCTTTGTTCTTTATCACACGTTTGTTAAGATCTCTTTACATATTCTGCAATAACATCTACTGCATTATCAATTCCAATCTTCAACGCATCAATACACAAATCATAGCAACGCGCATCACACCAATCCAATGTTTCTGTATGACTGTCATGATATGCTCTACGTTTCTTATCCATTTTCAAAATAAGATCCTTTGCTTCTTTTTCATTCAAATTCTCACGTTCCATCACAACTGGAATACGTTTTTCAATCTCACTGGTTACATAAACAGATACCAATCTTGCATCATCTCTGAAAATGATATCAGAACAGTGTCCAAGCACTACGAAGGATTCACCAGCATTGGCACGAGCCTTCAAAAACTCGAACTGGTTCTCAGCTGTGATATCTTCATTGGAATTGTAAAAACCATGTGCCTTTGCAGCGAAAATAACATTTCTTGCCTTCTCATCGTATTTTTCCATTTCCTCAACACTTGTACCGAGTTCTTTCGCAACTTCCTCTAACAAGTTACTTGCATAGACTTTAATTCCTAATCGTTCTGCTAATTTAATCGCGATTTCCTGACCGCCGGCACCACATTCACGATTCACTGTAACAATTATTTGTTTTTCCATTTATCTTACCTCCATCGTATGCTATGTAATCTTAACAATAGCGGGCATAAATCATTAACATCGAAATCACAACAACAATAATTGTTGCAGGCGCAGCTGTAATACAGTATTTGCCCCATCCGATTGGATGACCATTCTTCGCTGCAACAGATGTACCAACAACGTTTGCAGAAGCACCAATTGGAGTTGCTGCACCACCAATATCAGTACACATTGATAATGTCCAGGCTAAAATTGCAAGCATTGCTGGATCATTTCCAGCAAGACCCTTAATAATTGGAACCATTGTTGCTGCAAATGGAATATTGTCAACAAATGCTGAAGCAATTGCTGATACCCAAATAATAATGGCAATCATAACCTTTAAGTTACCACCACTAACATTCTCAATGAATTTTGCAATCATCTCAAGGATTCCTGTCTGCTCTAATCCACCTACTACAACGAACAATCCTGTAAAGAATAATAAAATCTTGTAGTCTACCTTAGACATAATTTCCTTTAAGTGCTTTACATTGAAAATGATTGTCAACACAGCAGCTACTACACCGATAAATGCAACAGAAAGGTGTGTTGCTGCATGAGAAACTAACATAACAACGGCACATAAGAAAATACCAATACTAATAAAAAATCCATTCTTGCTGTTAATTGCTTCCTTTGGATCTGGCATTGCAGAAATATCAATTTCGCCCTCTGATACCATCTGTTTTCTGTATGCAAAGTAGAAATAAATAACGATAACCACTAATGACACGGCAGCAATCAAACCTGTATTTGTAAGGAAATCCACAAAAGAATATCCAAGTTTAGAACCAATAATAATATTTGGTGGGTCACCACACATTGTTGCAGATCCTCCAAGATTCGCACAGAAAATCTCTGAAATAATCATTGGAACCGGATTAAACTTCAATAACTTCGCAAGTTCTACCGTAACTGCTGCAAGGAACAAAATAACGGTAATACTATCAATAAACATTGCAAGAATTGCAGAAAGAATCATGAATGTAACAAACAAAGGAATTGGCTTATAATTAACCATCTTTGCAAGTCTCATACATAACCAACGGAAGAAACCAGCCTTTGCCATTCCTTCTACCATAATCATCATTCCACCTAAAAAGATGATGGTTCCCCAGTCAATACCTGAAGACTCTGGTGCTTCTCCAATCCAAAAACCTGGGACAACTAAACTCTTAATGTTTAATGTCTCCCAAACAGCATCCATACTGTGCATTGCAACTCCAAACACCAATACTAATGTAAGAAGTCCTGCAG
Source organism: Eubacteriales bacterium (assembly GCA_030533405.1). Classification (GTDB taxonomy): domain Bacteria; phylum Bacillota; class Clostridia; order Lachnospirales; family Lachnospiraceae; genus CAG-590. Next base: position 14,600 of record JAUNJF010000027.1, on the reverse strand, counting down.
CCAATGTTACAACATGCTTTTCAATCTTATCAAGCACGATTAAAACGAACATTACTGCAAAAATTGCAATCGCCAAAATTTGTGCTAACGACATTGCTCCTACCTCTTTTCTTTTTATATTTTATATTTCCAAACAGTTATTGTATAACATAATATTCCAAATAACAACAACGATTTTCCTTTTTTTGTTGCTTTTCTACACGTTTTTTCAAACATTCTACAAACTTTTACGATTTCTTGACTTTTTATTGTAAATTATATACAATTTTCTTTAGACTATATAAAGGAGAAGAGATATGCCAATTACAGAGATACTTGAATATAATGCGAAGAATTATGCGAATGATATTTGCTTAGTGGAGATTAATCCAGAAGTGAAGGAAGTACGTCGCGTTACCTGGAAGGAATACGAGTTGATGGAGCCGAATCCAACGACACATTACAGAAGAGAAATCACATGGCACGTTATGGATGAGAAAGCAAATCGTTTTGCAAATCTTTTAATTAGCCGTGGTGTTAAAAAAGGAGATAAGGTTGCTATTTTATTGATGAACTGTCTGGAATGGCTTCCTATTTACTTTGGTATTTTAAAAACAGGAGCACTAGCAGTTCCTCTGAATTTCCGATATGCATCTGATGAAATCGAGTACTGTCTCAATTTGGCCGAAGCAGATATTTTAGTATTTGGTCCAGAATTCATCGGTCGTGTAGAAGAAATTGCTGACAAAATCAGCAAAAACCGTTTATTGTTCTTTGTCGGTGACAACTGTCCATCGTTTGCAGAGGATTACGTTTCACAAACCATCAACTGTGCTTCGATTTCGCCAAACATCAGCTTAACGGATGAAGACGATGCTGCCATTTATTTCTCATCAGGAACAACTGGCTTTCCAAAAGCCATTTTACATAATCACGAAAGCTTAATGCACTCTTGTAAGGTAGAACAAAATCATCACGGACAGCAAAAGGACGATGTATTTCTCTGCATTCCACCGCTCTATCACACAGGCGCAAAAATGCATTGGTTTGGTAGCTTCTTAACAGGGGGAAAAGCAGTTCTTTTAAAAGGAACCAAGCCAGAATATATATTAGATGCTGTTTCTAAGGAAAAATGTTCCATTGTGTGGCTTCTTGTTCCTTGGGCACAAGATATTTTAGAAGCAATCGAAAGTGGCAAGGTGAAATTAGAGGATTACGAACTTTCTCAGTGGCGCTTAATGCACATCGGTGCACAGCCTGTACCACCTAGCTTAATTAAAAAATGGAAAGAATATTTCCCACATCATCAATATGATACCAATTATGGTCTTAGTGAATCCATCGGACCTGGCTGTGTTCACTTAGGTGTTGAAAACATCCATAAGGTTGGTGCCATTGGTAAAGCTGGTTTTGGTTGGGAAGTAAAAATCGTAGATGAACGTGGCGAAACAGTGAATCGCGGCGAGGTTGGCGAGCTTTGCGTTAAGGGACCAGGTGTTATGACCTGTTACTACCGTGATAAAAAAGCAACCAATGAAGTACTCAAAGGCGACTGGTTATTTACGGGTGATATGGCACAGGAAGACGAAGATGGATTTATCTTCTTAGTAGATCGTAAAAAAGATGTTATCATCAGTGGTGGTGAGAATATTTACCCTGTACAGATTGAAGATTTTATTAGAACACATAATGCAGTTCATGATGTAGCTGTTATTGGTCTTCCTGATAAACGTTTGGGAGAAATCACAGCTGCCATCATTGAGTTAAAGGATAATCATATTATTTCCGAAGATGATATTAACGAATTATGTATGCAGTTGCCTCGTTACAAACGTCCAAAGAAGGTTATTTTTGCTGATATTCCACGTAATCCAACAGGTAAAATCGAGAAGCCAAAGCTTCGTGAATTATATGCTGGTGGTAGTGTAGTAGATGCACAAAACCGTGGTTGATTTCATAGAACGAAATGAATAATCTTCATTCATGTAAAAGTACAAAACAATGAATTGCGGCGCCCAAAAAATGAAAGAATAGGCAAAAAAATAAGTTCGTGTAGATTCAGGTGCTTTGAGTCCGTCGGTACTTAATGAGCGCATGGCGCAAATTTAGTATCCGCTACGGGGCGAAAGCAGCGAGAGCGTGCCTGAACTACAGAACTTTTTTTATGCCACTACAACCATAAAAGGGGCGCCGCTCTAATTTCTTAGTGCGACACCCCCCTTTTCTTTTATTCTTCTGTTGTTTCTTCTAATTCATCCAAAACAGTTTCTTCAGATTCTACATCTTCTGATAATTCATCAAACATCAAATCTTCGTCATCAAAATTGATTGTCTCAACCTCGCTGTCCAATTTTACGTTACGATAACGCTTCATACCTGTACCAGCTGGGATTAACTTACCAATCAATACATTTTCCTTCAAACCAATCAATGGATCAATCTTACCTTTGATTGCTGCTTCTGTAAGAACCTTAGTTGTCTCCTGGAAGGAAGCTGCTGACAAGAATGAGTTCGTAGCAAGAGAAGCCTTTGTGATACCAAGCATAACCTGTGTACCCTGTGCAGGCTCTTTACCCTCTGCCTCTAACTGCTCATTAATCTCTGTAAAGTCTAATACATCTACTAATGTTCCTGGAAGATGCTCTGAATCTCCACTTGTTTCAATCTTAATCTTCTTAAGCATCTGACGAACGATAACCTCAATGTGCTTATCGTTGATATCTACACCCTGAAGACGATATACTTTCTGAACCTCACGGATCATGTAATCCTGAACCGCACGAACACCCTTAATCTTAAGGATATCATGTGGATTTACAGAACCGATTGTAATCTCGTCACCAGCTTCTACAACATCACCATCAAATACCTTAATACGTGAATCATAAGGAATCAAATATGCTTTTGACTCGCCTGTCTCATCGTTTGTTACAACAACTTCACGTTTCTTCTTTGTATCACGAATCTGAACCTTACCACCAAACTCTGTAATAATAGCAAGTCCCTTTGGTTTACGAGCCTCGAAAAGCTCCTCTACTCTAGGAAGACCCTGTGTGATATCATCACCGGCTACACCACCAGTATGGAAAGTTCTCATTGTAAGCTGTGTACCTGGCTCACCGATTGACTGAGCAGCGATAATACCAACTGCCTCACCAACCTGAACAGGAAGACCTGTTGCCATGTTTGCACCATAACACTTCGCACAAACACCAATATGTGATTTACAATTCAAAATTGTACGAATCTTAAGCTTAGTAATCTCTTTTCCTTCTGCGTTTACACCACGATTGATAATTGCATCTGCACGCTTTGGTGTAATCATATGATTTGCTTTCACAATCATATTACCATCTTTATCAAATACAGACTCTGCTGCATAACGACCTGTAATACGCTCCTGGAAGCTCTCGATCATTTCCTTACCTTCCATAAATGCTTCTACTGTAGCACCTGGAATAAAGCCCTTACCTTCACAACAATCAACCTCACGGATAATTAAATCCTGAGATACATCAACCAAACGTCTTGTCAAATAACCAGAGTCGGCTGTACGAAGCGCTGTATCAGAAAGACCCTTACGAGCACCATGCGCAGAAATGAAGTACTCCAATACATCAAGACCTTCACGGAAGTTTGACTTGATTGGGAGCTCGATTGTACGACCAGTTGTATCAGCCATCAATCCACGCATACCAGCTAACTGCTTAATCTGCTGATTAGAACCACGGGCACCAGACTCTGCCATCATCTTGATATTATTGTAAGTATCAAGACCATCTAACAAGGCCTTAGTAAGCTCCTTATCGGCAGCTTCCCAAGTTCTTACAGTTGCTGTATAACGCTCTTCTTCTGTAATATATCCATATTTGAACTTCTCTAAGATTAAATCTACTGTCTGCTGTGCATCCTCAAGAATCTGTTTCTTCTTTGCTGGCACTGTCATCTCTGAAATAGAAACTGTAAGTGCAGCTCTTGTAGAATACTTATATCCGATGCTCTTGATATCATCAAGAACCTCAGCTGTTCTTGTTGCACCATGTGTGTTAAATAACTTATCAAGAATTCCCTTTAACTGCTTCTTACCAACAAGGTAATCAATCTCTAATGCAAGCTCATTACCAGGAATTGTACGATCAACCACACCTAAATCCTGTGGAATAATCTCATTAAAGAGAATACGTCCTAATGTAGTCTCGATAATCTGTGTACCTTCTGTTCCATCTGGCATTGTACCATTTACACGTACTTTAATCTTTGCATGTAAAGTAATTTCTTTGTTCTCATAAGCAAGAATTGCTTCATTCTTTGATTTGAAAATCTTGCCTTCACCCTTATCATTTGGCTTGTCGATTGTCAAATAGTAAATACCAAGGACCATATCCTGTGAAGGAACGGCAACTGGAGCACCATCTGATGGCTTCAACAAGTTGTTTGGTGAAAGAAGTAAAAATCTACACTCAGCCTGAGCCTCTACAGAAAGTGGAAGATGGACAGCCATCTGGTCTCCATCGAAGTCGGCGTTAAACGCTGTACATACCAATGGATGAAGCTTAATTGCTTTACCTTCTACAAGAATTGGCTCAAACGCCTGAATACCTAATCTATGAAGTGTAGGAGCACGGTTCAACATAACTGGATGTTCTTTGATAACATCCTCAAGTACATCCCAAACCTCTGTCTCTAACTTCTCAACCATCTTCTTAGCAGACTTCACATTGTGAGCTAACTTACGAGATACAAGCTCTTTCATAACAAAAGGCTTGAACAACTCGATAGCCATCTCTTTTGGAAGACCACACTGATAAATCTTAAGTTCTGGTCCAACAACGATAACCGAACGTCCTGAGTAGTCAACACGCTTACCTAACAAGTTCTGACGGAAACGACCCTGCTTACCCTTTAACATATCTGATAAAGACTTAAGTGCTCTGTTACCAGGACCTGTTACTGGACGTCCACGACGACCATTATCAATCAACGCATCTACTGCTTCCTGAAGCATACGCTTCTCGTTACGAACAATAATGTCTGGAGCACCAAGCTCTAACAAACGGTTCAAACGATTGTTACGGTTAATAATTCTTCTATACAAATCATTCAAATCAGATGTAGCGAAACGTCCACCATCCAACTGTACCATTGGACGAATATCAGGTGGGATAACTGGAACCGCATCCAAAATCATCCATTCTGGCTTATTGTCAGAACCACGGAATGCTTCCACAACCTCTAATCTCTTAATGATTTTTGCTCTCTTCTGGCCTGTTGCATCCTTAAGACCTGCACTAAGCTCTACAGACTCTTTCTCTAAATCGATGTCCTGCAATAATTCCTTAACTGCCTCGGCACCCATTCCTACACGGAACTTACCATATCCGTACTGCTCTTCTGCATCACGGAACTCTTTCTCTGTAAGAACCTGCTTATATGCAAGATTTGTCTCACCTGGATCTAATACAACATATGACGCAAAATAAAGTACTTTCTCTAATGTTCTTGGAGAAATATCAAGAATTAATCCCATTCTACTTGGGATACCCTTGAAGTACCAAATATGAGAAACTGGAGCTGCAAGCTCGATATGTCCCATTCTCTCACGTCTAACATTTGCCTTTGTAACCTCTACACCACAACGGTCACAGATTACACCTTTATAACGAATTTTCTTGTACTTACCACAATGACATTCCCAATCCTTGCTTGGTCCAAAAATTCTCTCACAGAACAATCCGTCCTTCTCAGGCTTCAATGTTCTATAGTTAATTGTCTCAGGTTTTTTTACTTCACCTCTAGACCAATCTCTAATCTTCTCCGGAGAAGCAAGACCAATCTTAATCGCATCAAAATTCATTTGTTGTTCAGTTTCCTGATTATTAATTGCTGACATTTATGTTTGCTCTCCTTCCATTATTCCTCATAGTCATCATCATAGCTATCGTAGTTATCATCTTCGTAAGAATCTTCACCCTGTTCAAGTTCAAAGCCTTCGTCATTCTCATCTACGCCACTATAACCATGCTCACGCATTTCTGACTCTTCTTTATCATAATCCATATCACCGAAGTTACGAATATCATCGTTACCATAATCAATACTCTCGCTGATTTCAACTTCTGTGTTATCTTCTCTAAGCACTCTGACATCCAATGCAAGTGACTGGAACTCTTTAAGCAATACCTTGAATGACTCTGGAATTCCTGGTTCAGGAATATTGTCACCCTTAATGATTGCTTCATAAGTCTTCACACGTCCTACTACGTCATCGGACTTCACAGTAAGAATCTCCTGTAAGGTGTACGAAGCTCCATATGCCTCAAGAGCCCAAACCTCCATCTCACCGAAACGCTGTCCACCGAACTGTGCCTTACCACCCAATGGCTGCTGTGTAACCAATGAGTATGGACCAGTTGAACGAGCATGAATCTTATCATCAACCAAGTGATGGAGTTTCAAGTAATGCATGTATCCGATTGTTACTGGAGAATCAAATTCTTCACCTGTTCTACCATCACGAAGTGTTACCTTACCAGTGCTGTTAATTGGAACACCCTTCCACTCTTCTCTATGGTCACGGTTCTCATATAAATAATCCATTACTTCATCAGATACCTGTGAGCGCCACTTCTTATCGAAGTCTTCCCACTCTGTATTAACGTAATCATTTGCCATCTCGAGTGTCTCCATGATATCTTCCTCGTTCGCACCATCGAATACAGGAGTTGCAATCTTAATACCTAATGCCTTAGCAGCAAGACCTAAGTGAATCTCAAGCACCTGTCCGATGTTCATACGCGAAGGCACACCCAAAGGATTCAATACGATATCAAGCGGACGACCATTTGGAAGGAAAGGCATATCTTCTACTGGAAGAATACGAGAAATTACACCCTTGTTACCATGACGACCAGCCATCTTATCACCAACGCTAATCTTTCTCTTCTGTGCAATGTATACACGAACAGACTTGTTTACTCCTGGTGGAAGCTCATCGCCTGCTTCTCTTGTAAATACCTTTGTATCCATTACGATACCAAATGCACCATGTGGAACACGAAGAGATGTATCACGAACCTCTCTTGCCTTCTCACCAAAGATTGCACGAAGAAGTCTCTCTTCTGCAGTAAGCTCTGTCTCTCCCTTTGGAGTAACCTTACCAACTAAGATATCACCAGCACGAACCTCTGCACCAATACGAATGATACCATTCTCGTCCAAATCCTTTAATACATCTGGACCAAGACCTGCAAGATCTCTTGTAATCTCTTCTGGTCCTAACTTTGTATCACGTGCTTCTGCTTCATACTCTTCAATATGAACAGATGTATATACATCCTCTTGTACTAATCTTTCACTTAATAATACAGCATCCTCGTAGTTATAACCTTCCCAAGTCATAAATCCGATCAATGGATTCTGTCCAAGTGCAATCTCACCGCCTGCAGTAGATGCACCATCAGCGATTACTTCACCAGCTTTAACACGATCACCCTTTACAACGATAGGTCTCTGATTCATACAGTTACCCTGGTTACTACGTGCAAACTTAATTACATGGTAAGTATCCTTTGTTCCATCATCACATTTTACAATGATTTCCTTACTTGTAGACTTCTCTACAACACCATCTCTCTTTGCAACGATACAAACACCTGAGTCTACGGCAGCTTTCGCTTCCATACCAGTACCAACAACACAAGACTCTGTTCTAAGAAGTGGAACGGCCTGACGCTGCATGTTGGAACCCATGAGGGCACGGTTCGCATCATCATTCTGTAAGAATGGAATCATGGATGTAGCTACTGAGAATACCATCTTAGGAGATACGTCCATCAAATCTACTCTGGTACGATCAAACTCAGCAGTCTCTTCTCTATAACGACCTGCGATACGAGTTCTCTTAAATGTTCCATCTGGATTAATTGCCTCGTTCGCCTGTGCAACTACATAATTATCTTCTTCATCTGCAGTTAAATATACAACCTCATCGGTTACAACCGGATTGCTTGGATCACTCTTATCAAGCTTACGATAAGGAGCCTCAACAAATCCGTACTCATTAATTCTTGCATAAGTAGCCAAAGAGTTAATCAAACCGATGTTAGGACCTTCAGGAGTCTCGATTGGACACATTCTACCATAGTGTGTATAGTGAACATCTCGAACCTCGAATCCGGCTCTATCTCTTGACAAACCACCAGGACCAAGTGCTGATAAACGTCTCTTATGAGTCAACTCAGAAAGCGGATTATTCTGATCCATGAACTGTGATAACTGAGAACTACCAAAGAACTCCTTCACAGCTGCAGTTACTGGCTTAATATTAATCAAGGACTGTGGTGAAATTGTATCAATATCCTGTGTTGACATTCTCTCACGAACCACTCTCTCTAATCTTGAAAGACCGATACGATACTGGTTCTGTAAAAGTTCACCAACGGCACGGATACGACGATTACCTAAGTGGTCAATGTCATCATCGTTACCAACGCCATACTCTAAATGGATATTATAACTAATAGAGGCCAAAATATCCTCTTTTGTAATATGCTTTGGAATCAAATCATGAATGTCTCTCTTGATTGCTCTCTTCAATTCCTCAACATCTGTATATTCCTCTAACATCTGTGCTAACACTGGATAGAATACATCCTCTGTTACACCTAATTCTTCTACATCAAAGTCAACATACTCTTTCATGTCAACCATTAAGTTAGACAATACCTTCACGTTACGAGTCTCTGTCTGAATCATAACAAATGGTACTGCAGCATTCTGGATCTCAGTAGCCAAATCTCTTGTTACCTTATCTCCTGCCTTTGCAAGAATCTCACCTGTAACTGGGCTAACAACATCCTCAGCAAGCACATGACCAGCAATACGGTTCTTAAGTGCTAACTTCTTATTGAACTTATAACGTCCAACCTTTGCAAGATCATATCTTCTTGGATCAAAGAACATTGCGTTGATCAAGCTCTCTGCACTTTCCACAGCCAAAGGCTCACCCGGACGAATCTTCTTGTATAACTCCAAAAGACCCTCTTCATAATTGGTAGATGGATCCTTCTCTAAACTTGCAATAATCTTTGGCTCGTCACCAAATAAATCTTTGATTTCTTCATTCGTTCCAATACCTAATGAACGAATCAATACCGTAATAGGTACCTTTCTTGTTCTATCTACACGAACGTAAAATACGTCATTGGAATCTGTTTCATACTCTAACCATGCACCACGATTTGGAATAACTGTACATGAATACAATGTTTTTCCTAACTTATCATGTCCGATTGCATAGTAAATACCCGGCGAACGAACCAACTGACTTACGATAACACGCTCAGCACCATTAATTACAAAAGTACCAGTCTCTGTCATCAAAGGCAAATCACCCATAAAAATATCATGTTGATTGATTTCATCGGTTTCCTTATTATGAAGACGTACATTCACTTTGAGAGGTGCAGCATATGTTGCATCTCTTTCCTTGCATTCCTCAATTGAGTACTTAACATCCTCCTCACATAGCTGGAAATCAATAAATTCCAAGCTTAACTGACCACTATAATCTGTGATTGGAGAAATGTCTTCGAACACTTCTTTAAGTCCTGCTTCCAAGAACCAATTGTATGAGTCCTTTTGTACTTCGATCAAATTTGGCATCTCGAGTACTTCCTTTTGTCTGGAATAACTCATTCGGATTCCTTTACCCGCTTTCACAGGACTAATTCTGCTCTTTTCCATCGACGTATTCACCCCTTGAATTTAGTATTTTCAACGCTTTTCAGCGTCGGCTTGTAAAATTGCAGACTATTACCCACAATAATGACATTTTAATATTGTAGCATTCGGATTTTCCAATGTCAACCAGAATTTTCAAGAATTTCATGAATATTTTTTTGATGTATAGATATTGGGCTAATAAGAAATGTTTCTTCTATATATAGAGTAGATGCAACCCATCTCATCTACTCTTTTTAAAAAAATAAATTACATAATTAATTATAATATTGATGAAACAGCTCCAAATATTGCTGTTCCACCTGTTCAAACGGAACAAATTCCTGCGAAAAATCGCTTTTCATCACAGGCTCTGGTCTGTTTTGCGGCTCCTTTAATAAATTCAACATATCAAAATACAACATGTCATCATCCACAATCTTCACAAGTCGCTGTTCTTCCTCTGACAAAGGACTTCCTAAGTATTTTTCATAAATTACCTGAAGTAAATGTTCTTCGTGTCTAATATACTCCGGCATATCCTTTTTGAGCGGACGAATCAAATCCGCCATATACGCTTCGCTCGCATCATGCAAAAGACATGCTAACACAAGTCGATTGGAATAGCCTCTCGCCTTTGCCTCACGACAGCAATTGATGCAATGCTGTCCCACAGAAAAGAAATGTGTCACCTGACCATTTCCACGACAAAGAAGAGATAGCGCATGCGCTATATCCCGAATATGAATGTCCTCCATCACCGGTTTTGTCGGATAAAAATGAGTTCCTCCATAAGTCGTCATATAATCTGGCATGTGCTATCTCCTCTCCACCTTATAATTATTTAGGTATTATTCTTCTGTTTCCGTCGTGGCACGATACGCTTCTAACTCACCCTCAAAAGCGCGTTCCACACTATAGATTACAGTGTACACCTTTGTAGGGTCGCTTTCAAGATAAACATAGCTGTTTGCAGTTGAATCGTTGATGTCACCAAAATACACTGTTTCCATCGTTCCATCCTGCAAAGTAATCTCCACCGTCTGCATCGGCTGCTTCAATCCATATTCATCTAAGCTTTCTACATTTTCCAACGTTCTTGCAGATGTCATTTCAAGCAGAGTAGATAGTTTACTATTGAGCTCGCTTTGATTTACCTCAAAGTTCTCATCCCCATCTACTACCCAGGTATTCTCTACCTTTTTAAAGGTTACTGGCTTTCCCTCTAGCGAAAAGCATACCGCCGTTACATCCGCCTGTTTTATCTGCAAAACCGCTTCCTGTGTTGCAGTTTCTTCCACCTCATCTGAAGCTACATTCTTTTGTGCCATTTTAAAATAAATCAACACAAACGCAATCATCACCACAATTAATAGAATCAATGTTTTTCCTTTTTTCATGTCATTCTACGCTCCTTCCAAGCCCTACTTTCTTCTTCTGCGCAAACAAATGACTCCGCCCACAATCAGGCATGCAAATGGCAACACGAAGCACACAATCAAAGAAACTAAAATTCCTTTTGCAGCAGTTACTGTTAAAAATTGTATTTCTAATGATTTGCTTGGAATCGATACCGCCTGTGCATCCGGCTGATCCACTAACCAATTCAGTGCATTGACATATAATGTAAAATTACCATCTGCTACAGAATTGTTTAATGACTCCTCTAAAATCGTAGAAGAAGCGATTGCAACCACTCTTGCCTCCTTCGATGACGATTGATCATCTCCTGCAAGTGTTTCTGTTGCTGTCACTGCCACTGCAAATGGTCCCTCCTGATCACCATCTTCTTTTTCATATGACTTCATTTCCTTCGGATTGGTTTTTACAATCGCACGATCCGATGTTGTGAGTACTTCCTTTGTCTGAATGGATTCCCCAACTTCATCTTTTACACGATATCCTTCACTACCCGAAATCAACACATATTGTGAACCATTTGTCATATCTGCTGTCACATCACTATACTCGATATTTGGGACAAGGAGGTATGGTTTCTCCACATAATGCTTCTGATCCGCCTCAACGACAACACCATCCACCACTTCGATGCCAAAATGGTCTAAAATACTATGATAATTTGGTAAATCACGATCCACATAGTCAGATAAGACCATGACTCTACCACCTTCATTTAGATAATCCATAATTTTTTGCACTTCATCATTGGAATAATCATTGCTTGGTGCATTTAACAAAAGACCTGAGGCATCTTCTGGAATACCATCTGAAGTCAGCAAACTAAGAGACACCAGTTCCACATTTGTCTTCTCAATACGCTCTTTCACAGCCGTTGGAAGTGCAACCTCATTATGGCCTTCCACATAATATACCTTAGGCAACGAGTCTGATGTAACATAGGAGATAGCACTCGTAATCTGACCTTCCCCATCAAATCCTGTCACAGACTGTTGATACGTCGTATAATCAATCGACGATGCATAAATGTTTTCATAAGAAATGATTTTATTACGCTCTCCGCACTCTACAATCAAACTGTTTTCTGCAACACCTTCCTCCGCATATTTTTTTGTAAAACTTGGATTCACAATCGGATCCTTTTTCTCTACTTTGATATGCTTTGAATTTGCTTTGTACTGTTCCAACAGCTTTTCAATATTGCTGTCTTCATTTCCATTTTGTGTAATATAATAAATCGTAATATTCTGATCAAGCTTTCCAAGTATATCCTTTGTTTCCTGACCAATTGTAAACAGCTTACCTGTACTAATATCAAACTGTGTATATTTTACAGGAATCTGATCCACCATTTTATTCAATAGAATCACAATTGCAATCACTACAATAGAAAGCACAACGCTGTAGCTTCCATTTCGCAATGCTTTTCGTTCTTTTTTCGCCATTTTTCGCACCTCCTTAACTCCAACGTCTCTTATTCACAGACTGGATGGTCAAAAATACAAACACAAAGATTACAGAAAGAAAATAAAAAATCGCCTTTAAATCAATTGTTCCACCGACAAACGACTGAAATCTTCCATCTAAATTAAACATCTCCATAATGCTTGTAACAAACCCTTCATATAAGGAAGCTTTGATTACATATACTAAAATCGCTACAATTTCAAGAACAACACCGACCAAGCCAGCAACCACATAGCTTTTGGTCATAAAATACAAAAATGCTGCAAATATCAAACACAAAACAACTGTCACACCAAAGGAAGCCTTTGCTGTATCTGTGAACAAGCTCTCCAACGCAGTAATCATATAACACACAAACATTGCAATAAATGTCAACACTGCAGCAACAATCTGATTCTCTGTCAAAGAGGAAATGAACATTCCAATTGCGATATTCGTCAAGCCAAGCAAAAAGAATCCCAAAATCGCAGTATAATTTTGCGCATATGATATTTTACCAAACGAACGCAAAATCAAAGGATACAAGGAAATGACCGCCATCGGGATGGCATATACTGTTCCAAGTGCAAAATACTTTCCACAAACAATCTTACGAACCGAAACAGGCGCTGTTAATAAAAGCTGATCTGTCTTTTGTTTTCGTTCCTCTGAAAGCACACGCATCGTAAGAATCGGAATCGCAACCAAAAACAAAAACGTAATACTACTTAACGTCGCTGCAATCGTTGGATACGCATACGCGAGGTTGTAAGCTCTAAAATAAACACCCACGATGAAAAAAACAAAAAACATGAATACATATCCTATCATCGACTTGAAATAACTCGCTAATTCTCTTTTATATATCGCTTTCATGTGCTACCTCCTCTTGCATATCCTGAGCAGACTCTTCCAAATCTTCCATTTCCTGTTCAGACTGCGTATCGTCTGTTAACTCTAAGAAAATATCTTCCAATGATAACTTTGAAGGAATCATTTGCATCACAGGACATTTTGCATCCGACAACAAATAAAATAATTCTTCTCGAATATCCACATTTCCATCTGTTTCGATGCTTCCACTCCACATATTCTCCTTCATATCCTCTGTATCTAAAGCATCTGCAGTAATCACAGCACGATTTGCGAAATGATTTTCCAAAAGGCTGGCAACCTTCTGATCTTTATCCAACACTTTTATCTTTAATGTTGTTTTTCCTGTTACGCTACGACTCAGATTCTCTGGTGTGTCACACGCAACCAATTTTCCATGCGATATAATCATAATCTGGTCACAAAGTGCACTTACCTCTGATAAAATATGAGAACTCAAAATAATTGTATGATCCTTAGCCAATTCCTTTACCAGCTCACGAATCTCAATAATCTGTTTTGGATCAAGACCAACCGTCGGCTCATCCAAAATCAGTACCTCTGGATTTCCAATCAACGCCTGTGCAAGTCCCACACGCTGCTTATATCCTTTTGATAAATTCTTAATCAAACGATCTTTCACCGAATCCAGATATGTTTTTTCTATCACATCCAAAAGCACACTCTCTTTTTCTGCTTTGGGTACATTTTTTAGTCCAGCTACAAAATTTAAATACTCCATAACCGTCATATCCACATAAAGAGGCGGTATCTCCGGCAAATATCCAATACATTTCTTTGCCTCCTCCGGCTCTTCCAAAATATCATGTCCATTAATTACCACAGTTCCCTCATTTGAGGCAAGATATCCAGTAATCATATTCATGGTCGTTGATTTTCCTGCACCATTCGGTCCCAAAAAACCATAAATCTGTCCTTTTTCCACATGAAATGACAGGTGATCCACTGCCAAATGATCTCCATATTGTTTTACAATATTCTTGACTTCAATCACGGTCAAATCCTCCCTTATCCTTATATACTTAGGTAATTGCGAAACTCCCGATTTGTAAATTAAAGTTGTACAATATAAACAACTATCTAAGTTGGGATATTTATGTATGTTGGTACTTAGGTCACGTACTTTGTGACCTTATGTACCA
>JAUNJF010000044.1 GCA_030533405.1 Eubacteriales bacterium | reverse complement strand
TCTTCCATAATCAAAATGTTATATAAACATTCTTTTCCTGGAACAGCATAACCAATGTTTTCAAGCTTACCCGGAATATTCTTCTGACGATATAAATAATACGGATTCTGTCCCAAGCGTCTGGCACATGCATCAACCGCCAACAACATTTCATTGGTGCTTCCCTTAATCAGACTACGGTAGCGTTCCATTTCCACATTCAGATTCGCTGCACGTTTGATGGCAAGCGAATGCACTGTAAGACTATCTGGTGCCATCTGTTCAATCTCTGCAAGCGTATGATGCACATCTTCAATATCTTCGCCTGGAAGACCTACAATCATATCCATATTAATATTTTCAAAGCCTGCTTCCCTCGCAAGCATAAATGCTTCCTTTGTCTGCGCAACACTATGCGCCCTTCCAATTAATTGTAGGGTGTCATCCGACATCGTTTGCGGATTGATACTAATACGTTCAATTCCAAGTTGCCTTAAAACCGTTAGCTTATCCATCGTAATACTATCTGGTCTTCCACACTCAACACAGAACTCTCGTACATATTGCATATCAAAAGTTGTCTGAATAGCCTTAACCAAGCGTTCCAACTGGTCCGCTGACAATGCACTTGGGGTACCACCACCAACATAAATTGCAACCAGTCTCTTGGCATGATACTGCGGTGCATTTGCCACAAATTCCATCTCTTTGATGACCGCATCCAAATATGTATCTACTTTATCCGCATAAATGCCAATTGGATACGAGGTAAATGAACAATACAAACATCTTGTCGGGCAAAACGGAATTCCCACATACAAGCAATATTCCTCTTCATACTGAAACGGCTGTAAAAGCTCCTGCTCTCTCTTTGCCACCTCTATACAAATATCCGCCTTCTGCTCCATTGTTAAATAAGTACCCGTATACAATTTATGAATACATTCTTCTGACTCACCGCGCTCCAACGCTTCTGTCGCCACCTTCGTTGGACGTACTCCCGTCATACTTCCCCATGGCAAGGTTTTCCCTGTATATTCAGAAAGCAACTGATAAAGCCCTGCTTTCAACGGATTTCTTGCAAGCTTCTTATTTAAATAATCAACTACAACCGTCCTACTCTCTTCAAATCCATCCTCGTCCCATAGGGTATATGTTACATACGCACCCGTTTCCACAGCAGTCTCCACATCCTGGTCCGCTGTATAAATAGCTTTTAGACCAATTCGGGTACCCTCTTCCTCAAGTACCACCTTTTCATTATCAAAAAAAGCCTGAAGCATCGCGCGTATATCATTATTATATATTTCTAGATTTTGCTCAAGATAAATCATTCCAATTTCCTATCTGTTTCTTATTATCACTTAGACCACAAAATCAAAAACACTCCATGCGTTTTTGCTGTGGAATGCGTGTCAGCTTGACTGACTTTTTTCGTTAAAATGATTGCCCAACAGCCATATTATATTTTATTTCATATCCTATGGTTGTGCCATCCATATGACCTGGGAACACCTTTGTATTCTCAGGTAATGTAAATAACTTCTCTCGAATGGAATTCTCCAACACTGCTCCATTTCCTGTTGGAAAATCTGTTCTTCCAACACTACCACAAAACAGGGTATCTCCCGCAATCAACGACTCCAACTCCTCAATGTAATAGCACATACCACCAGCTGTATGACCTGGTGTCAAAATGCATTTTATTGTAGTTCCCAAAATAGAAACCTCTTCTTCATCGTGAAGAATTTCATCCGCCTGCAATGTCATTGGATTGCCAAACATCGCAGATAAATTCGCCTCTAATTTGCCTAACACCTGCTCATTTTCTTCCTTTGAAGCATATACAGGAACACCATACATATCTTTTAAATCCTTTACTGCACCAATATGATCAATATGACCATGTGTCAAAAAGATTGCTTTTAACTGAAATGAAGGGGTATCAAAAATCTCCTTCAGCTCATGCGCCTGATCAGCTGGGTCAAATACCACACACTCTCCAGTATCATGGTTCACTAATATATAACAGTTCGTTCCAAGAGAACCTAATGTTTTTCTAAATATTTCCAAATCTGCCATCTATTTGCCTTCCCTATTCTATCATCCCACACTACGTTCTACATCAATCACTCCTGGAATCATACGAAGCTTCGCAATCACATGATTCAACTGTTCAACTGACTTAATATCAAATGAAACTGTAAAGGTAGCTTTTTCATTTTTGTGATTACTCTTACTATTCAAAGCAGTTACATTAATATTTTCTTCTGTAAATACCTTCGATACATCAAACAACATACCTGTACGATCAGATGAGAAAATACGAATCTCTGATGAATACGTAGCAGAATTTCCTTTTACTGCATCTTCCTGCCACTCTGCTTCAATCAATCGACCGCGCTCGATATCTCCCATTCCTACAATATTGACACAATCTGTACGATGAATAGAAATACCCCTTCCACGTGTTACAAATCCAACAATTTCATCTCCAGGAACTGGTGAACAACATTTTGAAAAATGCACTGCAACATCATCAATACCACGTACCGTGATACCGCCTTTTGATTTGTTCAAACGATGATGATCTCCATTTTGATTAATCTGTTCTAACAAATCTTCTTCCGTCATCTTGGCTTTTTCTTCTCTGTTAAGAACCTCTATCATCTTATTGATAACCTGGCCCTCTTTTAACGCACCATGTCCAATTGCTGCCAAAACGGAATCCCAATCCTGGAAGTTATATTTCTTAATGACTGCTTTTTGAATAGATGGTTTATTATAATCCGCAAAATTGTATCCCTTTGCCTTGCAATACTGATTTAACAATTCCTTTCCGCGGATAATGTTATCTTCCTTAAATTCCTGCTTAAACCACTGATTAATTTTATTTCTCGCCTGTGCAGATTTTACAATGGAAAGCCAGTCACGGCTTGGTCCCTTCGAGTTACCAGATGTTACTATCTCAATCTGGTCACCATTTTGTAACTCATATGTCACTGGTACCTGACGACCATTTACTCTTGCGCCAACCATTTTGTTACCAACTGCCGAATGAATGGCATATGCAAAATCAATTGGTGTCGAACCTGCTGGCAAATTCTTTACATCACCATTTGGCGTAAAACAATATACCTGCTCTGTAAAGATATCCAAGTCCGTCTTTACAGCACTCATAAATTCTTTGTTATCGTCTGTATCGCGCTGCCATTCCAAAATCTGACGAAGCCAAGAAAGCTTTTCTTCCTCCTTATCCTTCGCACTTCCGTTCAAATTCTCTTTATATTTCCAATGAGCAGCAATACCATATTCTGCAGTACGATGCATATCATACGTACGAATCTGAATCTCGAATGGCTGACCATTCTTTCCAATCAAAGTCGTGTGCAATGACTGATACATGTTGGATTTTGGCATTGCAATATAATCCTTAAATCGACCTGGGATTGGCTTATATTTCTCATGGATAATACCAAGTGCTGCATAACAGTCTCTCACGCTGTCCACAATAATTCGCACGGCAAAAATATCATAAATCTGGTCGAGCGTTTTATTCTGGTTGACCATTTTCTTATAAATACTAAAGAAATGTTTTACACGACCACTAATTTCCGCCTGAATATCTGCTTCTTCTATACATTCAGAAACATCATGAACAATATCTGCAATAAAGGTTTCGCGTTCCTCTAATCGCTCATCAATCTCTGCTTTTAATTCTTTAAATTTTTCAGGCTCTAAGTAGCTTAACGAAATATCATCTAACTCAACCTTTATCTTACTAATACCAAGACGATGTGCAATCGGTGAGTAAATGTCCATCGTCTCTCTTGACTTTTCAATTTGCTTTGCTGGTGACTGATATTGTAAGGTTCTTAAGTTATGCAAACGATCCGCCAACTTAATCAATATTACACGGATATCTTTTGCCATCGCCAAAAACATTTTACGCAAATTTTCCGCCTGCAATTCCAATTTATCCTGCGAAAAATTCAACTGTGTTAATTTGGTAACACCATCTACCAACAACAAAATCTCTGGTGAGAATTCTTTTTCTATTTCTTCATCCGACATAATGGTATCTTCAATCACATCGTGCAAAATGCCGGCTACAATCGTTTCCTTATCCAACTCCAACTCTGCCAAAATAATGGCAACACAAAGCGGATGCATGATATATGGCTCTCCAGATTTACGGAATTGTCCCTTATGCGCCTCATCTGCAATATGATACGCTTTTTCAATCATGGAAATATCCGTATTCGGACGATATTCTAGCACCTTTTCTATCAATGTCTTATATAATTCCTCCGGTGGCGTAAAATCCTTTGGAGTGCTTAAATCTCTGTCTTTATTCATGATTCCTGCCATATTCTCACCCTCTTTTCCTTCGTCAAATAACGCTACAAAACTTCTCGTACAGTTGCCATCGCATAGCGATTAATCTGAAACTGTATCGTTTTATTACCATTATACTCATTTATCGTTGGATAATATACAATATTCAAAATAATATTATTCAACCAACCATGTAAGAGCTTATCGTATTCTTCCTGTCCAAACCATTCCACCATATTATTGGTAAAATCATTTGCATCAAAATAGATTCCCTCGCCAACATTGCCATCTGCATCTTCCATCGTAACCTTAACTACATTTCTCTCTTTTCCCATAATCTTTGCAGATAGTAAGTTAACATCCTTTCGAGCAAATACAGGCTTTTCATTTCCTTTTCCAAACGGCGCTAAGGACTCAATCTGATGAATCAAATCCTCTGTCACATACGATATTGGCATTGCAACATCAATACAAACCTTTGGAGAAAAATCAGATTCCTCCAAGCCACAGGTTTCATTTAAGCGATTGGTAAATTCTTCTAGATTATCTTTTTCCAACGTAAATCCAGCTGCCATCGCATGTCCACCATATTTTAGCAATAACTCATCGCAAGACTGTAATGCTTCAAACATATGATACTGTTCTATAGAACGTCCAGATCCCTTCAATGTCCCTGGTTGCTCACCATCCACAACAACCATAACAGGATGATGATACTGTTCTTTGATTCTGCCAGCAATGATACCCGCCAAACTTTCATGGCAATCCGGAAGATATATTACATAAACTCTCATTTCTGGCATTTCCTGCAGATATGTTTCTGCCAGTTCTACGCCTTCCATTGTTAGTTTCTTACGTTCTTCATTAATATTCTTAATATTGGTTGCCTGAATAATCGCTTGTTCTGTATTCTCTTCCAACAGAAGTTTAATAGAATTCTGTGCACTTTCTAATCTTCCCGATGCATTCAGACATGGTCCCAATTTAAATCCTACATGATACGAGGTTACCTTTATATCCGACAATTCATTGACGCTAATCAACGCACGCAATCCACTATTTCTCGTATGATTCAGCTGATCTAAACCATTCACAACAAACACACGATTCTCATCCACCAACGAAACCACATCACAGATTGTCGCAATTGCAACCATTTCCAACATCGCATAAAGCTCTTCCTTCGGAATCTCTCGTTTGGAATAAAGTGCTTCAACCAACTTATATGCAACCCCAGCACCACACAAATCATCAAAAGGATAATTACAAGTGGCTTTTTTCGGATTCAAAATCGCATCTGCTGGTGGTAACACATACTGCTTCTGTCCATCCAACATATAAAACGGTACCTGATGATGATCTGTCACAATCACTGTCATACCAAGCTCTTTTGCCTTTGCCAAAACTTCCGTTGCTGCAATCCCATTGTCACATGTAAGAAGTGTATGCACACCATCCTCCGCTGCAGTAAGTACAATTTCTTCATTGATACCATAACCATCCTTCACACGATGTGGCACCACATAATCTACATCAAGTCCTAAACGCTTCAAAGCTTTATATAAGATTACATTTGACATAATGCCATCCACGTCATAATCGGATACAATTCGAATCTTATGTCCTTCTTCCATATCATGAATAATAATACGGACTGCCTGACCCATATCCTCCATTAAAAACGGATCATACATTGTCGTCACATCCGGTTTTAAAAATTGTTCGAATTTATCCTCTTCAATATCCCTGTTCACAAGAATTCTTGCTACAACAGGATCAATATGAAATTTTTCCGAAAGAGCATCAAAATCTGCTCTCTTTGTTCTTATGACCCAGTTTTGTCCTGCCATATTTCTCTCCTATATCTTCGAGTAATAAGCATCAAAGGGACATGGTGTTCGCCATGTCCCTAATTCTACAACATTTCATTACACATTTTCTGTAATTTGTTTCTTGCCACCTTTTTTGCTTCCGGAATTCTTTTCATTTTTTCCACCTTTGGTCTTAAACATATACCATAATGGTCCTGTTACACATACAGATGAGTAAGCACCGCAAACAATACCACACATTAATGTAAGCGCGAACTCCTTAATTGAAGTAACACCTAAGATATATAATACAAGTACCATGACAAAGGTTGTCAAAGAAGTGTAAATTGTTCTTGTAAATGTCTGCGAAATTGATGTATTTACAATGTTCTCATATGTCTCATTCTTACCTGTCATTACATTCATATTCTCACGAATACGGTCGAAGATAATAATGGTTGCGTTGATTGAGTAACCAACAATCGTTAACATACATGCAATAAATGTGTTACCAACTGAAAGTCTTCCAATTGAGTATACTGTAAATACAACCAATACGTCATGTAATAATGCGATAACTGCCGCAGCACCAAACTTCACATCACTGAATCGAATTGCAATGTAGCAAAGCATTAAAACAGTAGCGATAATAACGGATACAATCGCATTTCTCTGCATCTCACTACCAATGGTTGCACTGATGTTTTCCATCTCAAACTCTTTTACATCAAATGAGCTCTTTAATGCATCTTCTACCTTATCTCTCTGATCATTATCTAAACCAGATGACTTAAATACAATTTTGTTACTATCCTTTACATTCTGTACCTGAAGCTCAGACTTTGATACACCAGCAGCATCTGCTACAACTGGTAATAATTCATCCTCAGCACGTTCTAAATCATAGTGCTCACCAAAATCAACAGTCATAGATGTACCACCTGTGAACTCCATACTGAAGTTAAGCATAGAATCTGTCTTGCTCTTAAATACCGGAAGAGCAATAATACCTGCTGCAATTACAACAAACGAAATAATATAAGCTACACGACTAAATTTAACATATCCGCTAACCTTAGCCTCTTTCTTCTTACCATATAACTTAGCATCCTTTGCACCCAATGCATAAGCTGCCTTTAATAATGACTTAGTTACAACCAATGCTGTAAACATAGAAAGCACAATACCAATTCCTAATGTAAGTGCGAATCCCTTAATTGTACCGATACCCATGATATAAAGAACAACAGCTGCAATTAAAGTTGTAATATTACTATCTAAGATAGATGATAACGCTTTGTTAAAACCTGAATCAATCGCTGCCTTAACCGTTGCGCCCTTACCAAGTTCTTCCTGAATACGTGTAAAGATAATAACGTTCGCATCTACCGCCATACCAATTGTAAGTACGATACCTGCAAGACCAGGAAGTGTCAAACTTGCGTTGAAACCATTTAAGCAAAGTAATGTTAATACAACATAAGCAACCAATGCCACTGCAGAAATGAAACCTGGAAGCTTGTAAAGAACAATCATGATGATTGCTACGATTGCCAAACCAATTGCACCAGCCTTGAGTGTTGTACTTAAAGCATCCTTACCAAGAGTCGCACCAACTTCATTGGAACTCAACTCCTTCAATGTAACAGGCAATGCACCGATTCGGATTGTCTCAGCTAACTTCTCAGCCTCTTCACGATCCTGCATACCATTGATGATTGCATTACCACCATTAATTGCAGTCTGAACAGTTGGTGCAGAAACTACTTCACCATCATAAAGAATGAAAATCTGCTTTCCAACATTTGCAGCAGTTGCTTCTGCAAATTTCTTTGTACCTTCTTCATTAAATGCAAGCTGAACAACATTCTCTTTCACTGTTCCTGAGCTATCAATTGCTGCCACTGCATTTTTTACATCAGAACCACTTACACAAGCTTCATACTCGTCTCCGCCTGCAAATCTCTGATAGTTATTTAAATCAACAAACTCTAACGCACCTGGTTTACCAAGCTCAGCTAAAATCTTACCAGCATCTGAAACACCAGGAATCTCAATACTAATACGATTAGAGCCAGTCTGATATACATTACCTTCTGTCGAATATGTGTCCACACGACGCTGTAAACGTGTAATGGTATCAGAAATATCCTGTGCCGAAGCATCTTCTTCCTCAATCTCATAAGTGATACTAACACCACCAGCTAAGTCAAGTCCAAGGATAATATTCTCTGCAGCACCAATGTGATGCTTTCCAAGACCTGAAACGGTAGTGAACGTTCCGAGTGCCAACGCTACAATAAATATAAGAATAGTCAGCACACTGTTTCTCTTTGCTTTCTTCATCTTTTTACTCTCCTTCTTCTGCTAATGCAGCTTTTATCATAATTGCACATTCCACTCGTTTCCGCTCTAACTCACATCCTATATCATAGGCATCTAATAGATTGCCATGGAAATTATAGGAATTTGCAGCACAGCCTCCACTACAATAGAATCTTGCAAAACATTCCTTACATTTATCCTTTGCATATACATTGCAAAGTTTAAACTCATCTACCAAATCTGTTTTCTCAATACCAGAATCGACATTACCTAACTTAAACTCATCAATTCCAACAAACTGGTGACATGGATATAAATCTCCCCAAGGGGTGACTGCCAAATACTCTGTACCAGAACCACAACCAGAAAGGCGCTTGTACAAACAAGGGCCACCGGTCATATCTAACATAAAATGGAAGAAGTTAAATCCGTTTCCTTCTTTTTCCCTCTTAACCATCTCTTTTGCAAGCAAATCATATTCTTCAAACAACTTTGGCAAATCCTGTTCTGTTATTGCATAATCCTGATCATCCTGTGCAACAACCGGCTCTGCAGAAATCTGCTTAAATCCCATATCTGCTAAATGTAAAACGTCCTTTGAAAAATCTAAATTATGATGTGTAAAGGTTCCTCTTACATAGTAGTTTGTTTCATTACGAAGCTTTGCCATCTTTTTAAACTTATCGATGACAATATCATAGCTTCCTTTACCATTTCTTGTAGGACGCATAAAGTCATGTACTTCTTTTCGTCCATCTATACTAAGAACCACATTCGCCATTTCTTTATTAGCAAATTCCATAATATCATCATCAAGCAAAACACCATTCGTCGTCAGTGTAAAACGGAACTTTTTATTATGTGCTTCTTCCTGACTTCTGCCATATGCCACCAAATCCTTTACCACCTGGAAATTCATCAGCGGTTCGCCTCCAAAGAAATCGACCTCAAGGTTCACACGATTTCCCGAATTTGCAATCAAAAAGTCTAACGCTTTCTTACCAACCTCATAACTCATCAATGAGCGTCCGCCATGATATTCACCTTCCTCTGCAAAACAATATTTGCAAGCCAAATTACAATCATGAGCAATGTGTAAACAAAGCGCTTTCACTACTGTTTTTCTCTTTTTAAAATCAATAATTGCATCCTTATAAGTATCCTCTGTAAAGAGCTGCCCAGCCTCTTTGAGCATTTCAATCTCTTCACATGCTTCACGAATCTCTTCCGCTGGATACTGTGGTAATTTTGCAATGATTTCGTCTTGATTCAATTGTTCATACACTGCAATGACATCATATACCAAATCATCCACTACATGGACAGATCCACTACATACATCTAATACAATGTTATATCCATTATTTTTATACTGGTGTACCACGATATCTCCTTACTACGTTGCATCCTCAATCATAAATATTGAGCAATACACAACGAAGGGGCTGTCGCACCAAAACACAATTCGTGCGGCAGCCTCTTATTTCTTATTCTTTTCAGATTTGCTTATTTGTTCTCACAAGTCTGGTTACCAACAGTACAAGATGTCTTACAAGCTGACTGACAAGATG
>JAUNJF010000085.1 GCA_030533405.1 Eubacteriales bacterium | reverse complement strand
ACGTCCACAGCACCCTTGGTCGTACGACCATAAAAAACAGATAAAAAGGCCACACTATATCAACTATGCCATATTCCAACTTTACCATTTTGAGGTGATGCAAAGTTATATATTACAGTGAAGGGTTATTGACAATGCCAATGTGGTGTTAGAAAAAACTAAAATAGTATAAATACATCAAATCTAATGGTCTTTTATTGGGAAAAATGAATTATATTAGCTAATTTTGCAAACCAATAATACGAATATATAGGATTATGAGTTCGCAGATTAATATACTTGAAGTTATTTTGAGAAGTAGCCGTACTGTGTTCAATGTTCAATCATTGAGGATGCTCGCAGAGAGCAAAGACAGTCAGAAACTGACAAAATCACTTCACTATTATGTCAAGGAAGGAAAGATACGTAATCCTCGCCGTGGTATCTATACCAAAGCCACATACGACGAGAAGGAAATGGCTTGCGGTCTTTTCCGTCCTGCCTACATTTCGCTGGAGTATGTGCTTCAGCGTTCGGGAGTCGTGTTTCAATATGATGACACAATAACGTGTGTAAGTTATCTGAATAGAACTGTGGAAATTGACGACAAGACCTATCAGTATCGTATCATTAATCCTGAATTGTGGATTGGCATGGATGGTATTGAACAGCATGACAACATACTGATAGCCAGTCCTGAGCGTGCATTTCTCGATATGGTATATCTTAGTGCAGGCAACTGTTATTTTGATAATCTACACCCGCTTAACAAGGCAAAGGTCAAGCAACTCCTGCCACTCTATATTTCAAAGGTTTTGAAGCAGAGGGTCACAAAATTACTAAATCTAAAATAATTATGGACAAGAATAAGCATAAACTCTATATGGCTCAGATTCTTAGCTTTATCTTCAAGGACAAGGATATCTGCAACGTTATGGCATTCAAAGGCGGAACTGCATTGATGTTTTTCCATAATCTTAATCGCTTCTCAACTGACTTGGATTTCAACCTCCTCGTTCCAGATAAACTCGACATGTTATACGATAGAGTTAGAGCTATACTAACACGTTTTGGTACTATTGATGATGAAGCTAAGAAGCAGTATGGCCCAGTTCTTGTGCTTAATTATGGCAAAGGCGAGCGGATGCTGAAGGTTGAAATCTCCACTCGTCAGTTTCCTAACCATTATGAGATGCGTTCATTGGCAGGAACGATGGTTCGCGTGATGACGATGCCTGATATGTTTGCTCACAAATTGTGTGCTATGGGCGAACGTCTCTCTCCACGTGACATTTTCGACGTGTGTTTTTTCTTACAGAATCATACAGAGATTAACGAGGATATAGTTTTGATGAGAACAGGAATGAGCGTAAGAGAATATGCTGCACGTTGCGCTGAGCTCGTGCATGAGTCAAGTCCTAAACTCTTGATGCAAGGACTTGGTGAAGTTCTTAATGACTCGAAGACCAAAGCCTTTGTCAGAAACAAACTTATAGATGAGACATCATCAGCTCTTGAGTTGTTTTCTGCATTTCCATTAATATCAAAACAAGACTAGAAAAAACTCACAGCACAGGATGAACTTTTTTGTAATATATAGTCACGATGAAAAGTAGTGATTATAATGGATATGAATATCAGTTCAGTGTCTGAACAATCTTCCATTATTGTTAAATTCGTGTTAAAACTATTTCAAACATATATAACTCCCGATTATTTTCTTTATCTTTGCAATGTCAAAGCTTGCTGAAAGCCCACAAGTGGGTAGAGGCGGGCAAGACACATATACATAAAAGGCGTAACTGTACGCTTTGGTTTTGA
>JAUNJF010000084.1 GCA_030533405.1 Eubacteriales bacterium | reverse complement strand
TTTGGTAAGCTTCCGACATCTCTTTAGCAAGACGAATATATTTCTGGCAGTATTCTTCTGCACCCGGTATAGGTTCATACTTCATATTCTGAATCCCTTCAATGAATTCTTCTGCCGTATGTTCAAGTGGAATTTCCTCTTCGCACTCGTCATCTTCAAAATCCATCAAATCATATTTTTTTGTATAGATAATTTCCCATTCCATCGACATTCTTCCCTCTTGCAATCTTCTCATTTTTGTTTTTACTGCCAATCTATTTTTTATCAAAGTCAGATTATATCAGGCTCTGCCTTCTCCAGCAACGAGCAACTGATACATTTTCATCAATTCCGCAACACAACTCGCTTCAGTGGTCTCTCGGATAGAAAATCCATATGCCTGCATAACTGCTTTATCATTTTGCTGATGAGCTTTGCGTAATTCCGATGGCATAGTTAATTCGTCATAAAGATCAGCGAGGCTGTTGTCAGGATATTTTGCCCTTGCATCAAGAATTGCCTGCGCCGTTTGCTCAATTTTAGTTTTCTGATCTGGCGTAGGAGATGGCCATGGGAAGTTATTGTATACATCCTTCACAGTGTAGCTGTAATCACTTTTTAAGCGGCAACAAATTGTTCTCATCCATGACATATGGACATTGGATGTCAAAACTCCAAAATGATAAAGGCTACCATTAGGCAGAATACGGACTTTATCACTACACAATACTCCATCATCCATATATCCTATTGGGATATATCTACGCTTTTCAGATGATACCTGCGGTATAACAATATAGGAACCTTGTGGCAAGTTCGTTACATGAAATCTTGTTGGGGTATCTGCTATTTTTCTCGTTCCAGCACTGGGGCTTTTAAGGCGATATTCCCTCACAGCCTCTATCCGCTTCAATGATTCAGGCATCTTTCTCAGCTCATTTGGTGGGCAATCTGCCAAATATAAGCAGTAGCGTGGACAACGGTTTATAAATTCCTTAGCCCCATACCAGGGATGAAAATAATGTTTGGATGCAGGTTCTTTTTTAATAAAATCATTCATTTCCGCTTCATCGAAAAGATAAAAGCCTCCGTCTATAGGCTTGTTTCCAATTCCTATTTCTGGCACATCACAGAGAGGTTTGTTTCTACTCTCGACTGCAATATTGTCACCATCTAACAGATAGCCATTGATATTGGATGCAACTTGTTTTCTTATAATTGAATATTTTATGCCATCCTCATTTTTAGCTTCTGAAACAACATAAATTGTAGGTTTATCAGGATTAGCATAGCTACTAAAACCTACTATTACACAATGCACATGAGCTTTTATTTTTGCTTCGCTATCCCAGCGGAATGTCCGATACGCATAGTCTATATGGATACCTGATTCAAATAACGGTTTCCACAAAATCGCTACACTCTCTCCTTGACAAACAGAATTTGTAGAAACTAATGCTGCTTGTATTTGCGTTCCGCTCATCATGTCAGCGGCCTTTTTATACCAGCATGAAACATAATCCAGATTTCCAGCATTTTTCCATTTTGCACCAAAAACAGATAATAAGTCATTTTTCTGTTCTTTGTTCATAAATCTCGCACCTACAAACGGCGGATTTCCCATGATATAATTCAATTCTCTTTTTGAGATAACATTCTCCCAATCCATACTTAGCGCATTGCCTTCGACAATATTCGCATAAGATTTCAGCGGCAGGAAATCCAAGTTCATATGAACAATGTCTTCCGTCTGCTTCATCATCTGGCTTTCCGCAATCCACAGTGCGGTCTTCGCAACAGTCACAGCAAAATCATTGATTTCAATTCCATAAAACTGCCCGATGGAAACCTTGATTGGATTCGTAAAGTCCATAACCATCTGTCCAT
>JAUNJF010000083.1 GCA_030533405.1 Eubacteriales bacterium | reverse complement strand
TAGACGGCGGGTAGAAATATTCATAATTTTGGTGTATAATAAGAAAATAATGTATCGACAAAATTGAAGTTGCAGATTGTTAACTTTCTGTTTTTTCTTTCGAGTAAGCTTTAAAAATTTCACAAATCGACATTTATAATTAATCGTGTTGTTCCGATAATTAACAAGACCTCTTATAATTAAGTCATCAGTTGAAACAGATGCGCACTGTTTCATTGATAATACAATTACGGAGGTTTAATTAATATGAACACAGACAAATTTTACGCAGAACAGATTGCCAATGAGTATGCACCAAAGGACACTTCAAAGGTAGTTAAGTTAAAGAAGTTGGATTCCAAAGCGAAAATGCCTGCAACAATCTTTACTTATTCGTTTGGTATTATTTCAGCCCTTGTGCTTGGAGTAGGAATGTGCCTAACTATGGGTGAAATCGGTAGCGGAACAACCAGCTCTCTGGTGTTTGGCATCATCATCGGAGTTATTGGAATGATTGGAATGGGAGTTAACTATCCGATTTATAAGAGAATGCTTGCGAATGGAAAAAAGAAATATGCTTTTGAAATTATGGAGCTTGCTAAGGAAATAAGCGAACAGGAATAACGGATAATGAATGGAGGCTGAGTCCAATGAACAAATCTGAAAGTAAATATTTTAATACAGCAACCAAAATGGATGAAGCCTTCCTGTCTTTGATTGAAGTTAAGGACTTTGAGTACATTACTGTGAAAGAGATATGCAGCAAAGCCGGGGTGAATCGTTCCACCTTTTATCTACATTATGAAACTGTTGCTGATTTGTTGGAAGAAAGTATTCAATATATGCAACAAAAATTTATTGATACATTTTCTGATAAGGCAAAAAGCTTTCCGGACATTGGTAATTGTACCAAAGATGAGCTGATGTTAATTACTCCCGAATACTTAAAGCCATACCTTACATTCATAAAGGATAACCAGAAATTGTATAGAGTAGCACTGAAGCATCCACAGATATTTCAAGCAGATAAAACCTATCAAATTATGTTTCAAAATATTTTCAGCCCTATTTTGGAAAGATTCGGGGTTCCGGTTAATGAAAGACAATACCATATGCTTTTTTTCCTAAATGGTATTGAAGGGATTATTCTTCATTGGCTTAAGGGAGATTGTTCGGATTCTATAGATAATATCATAAAAATTATTGAGACCTGCGTTATGGGTGAGCGAAAAATATGAAAGACAGACTAAAAGATTTTTTGCGTTCCTTAAGAGAAGACTATCATTTTCGAACAGTTTACACAGCAAGGATTTCAGCATTGATAACCTTCGGATTTACTATATTTAACGGTGTGATAGGTATCTTGTATCGGTCAGTGTGGAATATTTCAATATGTATATACTATGTCCTTCTTGCGGTTGTGAGAAGGATTGTTGTTCGTTCGCAAATAAAAACCAGAGATAAGAACCAAGACAAAGAAATAATTAAGAAAACATATGCTGTTACGCACATTATTTTGATTCTTATCGATGTGGCATTGGTTGTTCCAATCGCATTAATGGTAATTGGAGCAAGAAATTATACATTCGGAATGATACCGGCAATTGCTATGGCTGCCTATACAACCTATCGAATGACGATGAGCATTATTCATTATTTGAAATCAAAGAGAAATGAAAACCATTTTATCAGAGTGATTAGAACAATAAATATGCAAGATACATTAGTGTCGGTTTTAACTCTTCAAAATGCGCTTATTATTGCAAACGGAAATGAGATGGCATCTATGATGCAATTAACAATGTGGACAAGTGCAGGAATATGGGGCATAATTCTGTTTTTTACAGTTAAATCATTTATGATGATAAGAAAAGTGTAATATGAAGAAAAAATTGTAATTTTAATGTTACAAAGGCAACAACAAATCCC
>JAUNJF010000082.1 GCA_030533405.1 Eubacteriales bacterium | reverse complement strand
ATTTGAAAGAAAAACAAAAGAAAAGTTGCCAACGTTTACTTGACACAAACTGTCAAAAAGAGGTAGTAGCAAATGGATAGAAATTGTGATATAATCTGCTTGAACAGTAGAGTCAACTTTCTCTTTATATTCAATAAGGATAGGAGAGATTGATATGGCTAGAAAAAGTAAATATTCTACAGCAGAATCGAATTCTGGAATTAAAATGTGGAAAGCAGCACTTTACATTCGTCTGTCTAGAGAAGATGGAGACAAGATTGAGAGTGACAGTGTGGTTAACCAACGGAGTTTACTTACTTCCTATGTAGATGAACAGGATGATGTTTGCATCAATGATTACTATATTGACGATGGCTGGTCTGGAACAAATTTTGAACGACCGGAATTTATTCGAATGATGGCAGATGTCAGAAGTGGTTTGGTAAATTGTGTCATTGTCAAGGATTTGTCTAGATTTGGCAGGAATTATATTGAAGCAGGCAATTATATTGAGCAGATTTTTCCTTTTTTGGGAATTCGATTTATTGCAGTCAATGATAATTTGGATAGTTTCAAGAATCCCAATGAAATGAATACGATAATGGTTCCATTTAAGAACCTTATCAATGATGAGTATTGTCGTAATGTTTCCAACAACGTAAGAAAAACTTTAAATAACAAAAGAAAAGAGGGGAAATTTGTAGGTTCTTTCGCTAGTTATGGTTATTTGAAAGACCCACAGGATAAAAACAAACTTATTGTAGACGAAGAAGTTGCGCCTATTATAAGAGACATATATGATTGGTTTATCGAGGGATATGGTGTGATTTCTATTGCAAAGAAATTAAATGACTTAGGAATCCCTAGTCCTGCAGAATACAAGAGGCAACAAGGATTGAATTATCGCAATCCAAGTTCAGAAATAGCAGGTCCTAAACTTTGGGGGTACAGTTCAGTTAAGCGAATCTTGAAACATCGAGTATATTGCGGAGATGTGATTCAGGGTATTATGAAGACAACTTCTTATAAGGTGAAAAAATTACAACGCATGCCTGAAGAAGAGTGGTTTGTTAAGGAAAATGCACACGAAGCAATTATTTCAAGAGAAAAGTATCAAAGAGTTCAAGAAATATTTGCTAGCGATACAAGGGTTTCTCCTGGCAAAGGACAGTTGACTTTGCTTGCCGGCTTTATGAAATGTGCAGATTGTGGAAGGGCAATGAATCGGCATAGAAATATCCACTCTTATGGAGATTATCATTATTATGTGTGTTCTACTTATAAGAAAGTGTCGAAAGCAATATGCACAAGGCACTCTATCCGCTCGGATTATGTGGAGCAGGCGCTATTGGAGGCAATCCAGAAGCAGGTGCAAATCGCTGTAAATGTTGATGAGGTAATTGGAGAACTGAAAAAATCAAAGAATACAATCAAGACGAATGAGGATAAGTATCAGAAGATTATTGATAAAAAGAAAACAGAGATTGAAAAATATATTGTTTTGCAGGAAGGTTTGTATGATGACTGGAAAACAAATGTATTGACAAAGGAAGAATATATAAGGTACAAGCAACGGTACAAGGAGAAAATTGAAAAACTGAATAAAGATATTGAAAAAATGGAAGAAGAAAAAAAGAAATATGCTGAATTGATAGAGTTGAAACATAACGATTTTGTAGATTCTTTCATTAAGTACAGAAATGTTGAAAGCCTATCTAGAGAAATGCTTTTAGAGTTGGTTGATAAAATACTGGTTCATGAAGATAAGAGCATAACCATCTGTTTCAAATTTAGAAATGAATTAGAGCAATGTAGGGAGATTTTGGAACTTAATGGTGAAACACTGAAGGTGGCTAACGAGTAGTAACTGACAAGTAAAAGGTGTTTTTTGAGGGCAGAAATAAAAATCTGCCCTTTTTAAATAAAAATGTATTGTTCTATATTGACAATTTCCCC
>JAUNJF010000026.1 GCA_030533405.1 Eubacteriales bacterium | reverse complement strand
CAAGGTATTAAAAGAGAAGTATTCAGATGTTCCAATTAGTGTAGAACATATTGGAAAATTAAAAGGGATTGTAGCAGGGATTGATGCAACTGATTATCAAGTTGATAATGTTCCAGGTAAAGTGATAAAGGAGATTATTAATAAAAGAATAAATTAGATTTTTGGAATTGGAGATGGTCGTATTGACCATCTCTATTTTTAGAGAAATTGCAAATTATTGTATATTTTGACATATAACTTATATAATATATAATTGTTATTTTTTTGACGGGCTATTTTAACAAAACAATAGTTTGGGGATTTTATAATATATGCTGACGGAGTATATTATAGATAAATATTTGTGAGATAAGGAGCACTACATATGAATGATAGTTACTTAAAAATCTTTGATAACCTTTTCTATGATATTAATAGCAATAGCGATGTTAAAAATACAATAGAACAAGCGAGCCATGTGTTGGCATCATTAATAATAAAGTTTGGTGAATTAGAGAATGAATTGTGTTTTGGAACTTCAAGAAAAGATGATTTCGTTGATACAGTATTGTGTTTATTTATCAGAAAGGTTATGGAACAAATTGATGCAATTAATATATTATTTTCAATAGGTTCATTTGCTCAAACTCAAATTATTCTGAGATCTTTAGTGGAGAATATTGTTAGTTTGCAGTTTATATTGAAAGAAGATACAGAAAAAAGAGCAGCAGCATATTGGCTAGAACATCATTATGAAGAAATAGAGCTGGGAGAGAGACTATTTGGAACTGAATCTGACCTTAGAAAGCAAATTATTGCACACAAAGGTCATGAGTCTTTTGATGATGATATGAATATGTTCCTGAAAAAGAAAGAAGCATTTGAACGAATTGTTAAATCTAAGCCAGTATTTCAGGAAATTGATAGAGAACGAAAAAGAAAAATGAATAGAAAAAGAGAAAATAAAAAGTATATAAAATGGTATGAAGTTTGCAGCAATGTGACATCGTTTAAAGGCATGATGAAGGAAAATGGTTACGAAAAGTACTATGATAGCATTTATGGAGGGCTTTCGTATGAAGCACACGCATATAATTCAACAATGGATATTCATTTTAATGAGGGTGGAATGGCATTAAAACCTATTAGAAATCCAGTCGGTGGAGGCTCGATTTTTTCATTAGCTTGCACTTTTTCGGTGAGTCTTTTGAAATCGATATATGAGTATGTTGGTGATGGAGAAATGGAAAAGACAGAATTTCAAGATTTTTTTGTTGATTTCCAAAACAAAAGAGATATTGCAAGTCATAATTTGGATATGATTATATAGATTTTTTATTATGAAGTATAGTTTTTATTGTGATTATTAATTAATTATGGTAGTATTTAATTGGGAAAGGAGCGATATGCTCTAACAAAGGATTTTATGGGAGAAGTTTCCCTACTTAGAAGAAGCAGGTCGTGAGACCTGCTTTTGTGTTTATATAGAAAATACAAAGGAGGAATGGAAAATGTTTTTCTTTATTTATAGTGAAATTGGAGATTTGGAGTACAATGCCATCGTTAAAATGGCTTTTGAAAAGATGATGTTCGAAAAATTGCAATCGGAAGGATATTGCGATATTAATCCATTAATAGGACGACCAAGAACTTCCAAATCTGAAATAGAGAATAATTTAAAGAAATTAAACTCTCCATTGGCTAAGGTGTTTGCTGGAAAGTATGCTACAAATACGGAAGAACTAGAAGAGATAATGCTACCAGTTTTAAAAGAAATGGAAGAAAAAACATCAGAAAAGATAAATACTTTCGATGAATACATTTATTTCGCAATTGTATATTATATTTTTCAAATGTACAAATCTGTTGATAAGAAACTGGATTGTGCAAAAGAATTATACAGAACCTGGAATGAGCATGAATGTGAGTATGATATTAGAATGTCTAACGGAATTGTTTTTGATTATGCTACGGTTGAGGTAAACTTTATATCTTCAATCAATCAGTATGTGGACTTCTTAGGACAAATAAGGAAAAAAGATAGTAAACTGTTTTTTCGGGGACATAGCAAAGTTTCTTATGATTTGAAACCATCTTTATTTCGTAAAGAAGAGTGGTTATCAAATGAAAGAAAAATGTATTTAGAGTTAATGTCGAAATGTCCTTATGAATTTGAACGGTTAGAATCACATATAGAAAAACTGGCAGAAATGCAACACTATGGATTGCCAACAAGATTGTTAGATGTTACGCAGAATCCGCTAGTTGCTCTCTATTTTGCTTGTGAATCCCAGTATTCATACTATGGCGAAATAATTATATTTTCGCAAAATTTGGATTCTATAAAGTATTTTCAAAGCGATACTGTTGCAATGTTGGCATCACTACCGTTGTTTACTAAAGGTGAGCAATTGCAATTTTATCAGTCAAGTTTTATGAAGTCTCCACAAGGGGAAGATTTTAATGATAAGGTTGAACGACTTGTTCATGAGGTGAGAATGGAACGCCCGGGTTTCAAATCAGAAATAAGAGCAGAGGATATACGAGACGCTGTTGTTTGTATTCCAGCAAGAAAGAACAGAAGAATTGAAAATCAAGAAGGTGCATTTATTGTTTGTGGACTACTTGAGGAAATATATGGTGATAAAAAATATAATACATTATCAAATATGCGATTAAAGCAGGATAATAAAAAGACCACAATCTGTATTATTGATAAAAAAATCGAGTTACTAAATGAGTTGGAAAATTTGGGTATAAATAAGGCAAAGATTTACCCGGAAATAGACGATGTTGCTGATTATATAAAAACACATGTTAATATACCGACATAATCACAGAAAGAATTTCTAAAAAAACGAGGGGAGAGGATACGGATGAATAAGCAACAATTTGATATGGATATACAAGCAGCAGATAATAATTCTTTGAGAATCGGTGCTGCAAACAGAATTGTACAACTCTTACAGAAACTTCGCTACAGTAATAATGAGAATAGTGCGAAAAGATGGATATGGGAGTTATGTCAGAATGCAAAAGATGTCTGTAACTCTACAGGAAAAGTAAAAATAAGTATTAATTATGATGAAATGCAAAGAAAAGTGTTTTTTCGACACAATGGTAAGGCTTTTTCAATGGAAAATATATTATCGCTTATCAATCAGTCATCTTCTAAAGATCGTAGCGATGGTAGTGAGAGAAAAAGCGGAAAGTTTGGAACGGGATTTATTACTACACATCTGTTATCAGAAGTAGTTAGTATTTCCGGACTTCTAGAAGCTAACGACGAATATTCCAGGTTTAGTATTTCTTTAGACCGAACAGGAAAAGAAAGAAATGAAATTATAGCAGCTATGGATAAGGCTGTTAGTGATTTGAGAAGTTGTACATCTATTGATTTCTTAGATTTTGATGAAGATGAATATAATACTGTATTCGAATATGAGCTAGATGACTATGGGATGAGGACAGCACGAGCTGGCTTGGAGAATTTGAGAGTATCAGCACCATTTGTTCTTGCTATGCTTTCTGACATTGAGGAGATTACTGTTGAAAATACAGGAGAGAAGTTTCGGTATAAGAGAGAAGTGAAATGTGGATTAGAAAATGCAACTGTATCTGAAATTGAAGTGGAGCAGTTAGGTCATCCTCATCCTTGTAAGAAATATGTATTGGGAATGACAGAGGACAATGTTTCTATTTATATAGCATTGGAACGTATGGATGATAATATGAAGATAATCCCATTTTCTCAAAATCAATCCAAATTGTTTTGCGATTTTCCTTTGATTGGGACGGAGGATTTCCCATTTCCTGTATTAATTAGTTCTCCAAATTTTAATCCAACGGAACCAAGGGATGGAGTGTTTTTGACATGTAAAAATACGGCGAGAATTGATGAAGAAATAGAAGTCAATCGAAGTATTATAGAAAAGGCATGTGGATTATATGAACAACTGTTGGAATATGTAGCAAAGAAAAAGTGGGATGGCATTTATAATATTACCAAAGTGAATGCTTATGGTAAGAAAGAATGGTACGACGAAGAATGGTTGGAAGAAATAATTGCCAAGTGTAAAGATGTGATATTGCATACGCCGATTGTTCGCAACGCATGTGGAGATATGAAAGCATTGTTAGATGATTGGGATGATGAACAGTTGTATATTATTTCCGATAGAAATGCAGCTATACGTGAAAAAATATGGACGTTATTAAGTCACATGACTCCAGACATGATTCCACAGGTAGAAGATTTGCATGAATGGTATCATTCTTTATGGTCTGGTTGCAACAGTTATACATTTGAAAGGTTATCGGAAAAAGTAAACAGTTTTGTAACTGTAGATACGTTAGATGCCAAGTTGGATCAGATTGACTGGAGGGACTGGCTAAATGAATATTATGAAATTATAGATGAAAACGAAAAATGGCAGACATTTGTAAAACATAATCTGCTGAATATCTTACCAAATCAAAGAGGAGAATTCTGCTGTGTAGATAGTCTGTATTATGACATTGACATTATGGAAGAATATAAAGAGATTCTAACGGATTTAGGAAATGATATTAAAGCAAGTTTATTACATTTGGATTTTGAACGTAGTGAATGGTTTTGTTGCGAGAAGATTAATAATGGGCAAATCCTAGAAATGATTGAAAAGCAGTTAGAACAGGCAGAAAAAGAAGAAAAAGAAACTGTTTATCAAAAAATAACGTTTATGTGTATAGATTCTTTTGATGATATAGATTCGCAGAAAAAGATATGTCAGTATGTGAATAGTGTATTGGAATTAGGGTTGGAGCTGCATGAGGTTAAAGCGATATCAGAGAAGTTGTTACGGGAATCTTTAAAATATATGACAACAATGGTTGCAGATAGAATAAGCGAATGTAGATCTCTGGAAGGACTAGCTGAACATTTGGAAACCACCAAAGAAGAGGCAACTGAGTATTTAGCTGATTTTATAGAATTTGTAGTCAAGCAGGGATGGGATAACCTAATTAATAAGATCACGAAACCAATACTTCCAAATCAGAATGGTAATTTTACTATTAAAGAAAATATTTTTCTTGATAATGAAATGGATGAAACTTTAAAGGAGATAGTTTGTATTGCAGGGCATGATATTAGAGAAGAATTGCTGATGAAAGAAGTATATTTGGAACTTCCAGAGAATCGTCAGAAAACAAATAAAGATATTGCAGGCTATATTACTGAGTTTGTGCAAGATAATAGAAATACGAAGGAAACAGAAATCCGAAATGCTTTTAATAAACTTTTGCTATGGATAAAGGATAATCAAAGTGAGGCAGAAGATATTTTGCCAATTCTTTATGCGAATAAACACTATTTGTATGATGATGACGATATTGCCAATAATATTAGGCAAGCAGAAACCTTTACAAATATAATGAGTAAGTATGATATAGGTTCCCCTGAACAATTAGAAGCAATTATTCGGCAAGGAACAAGAGGTAGTGCGATTGACACGACTTTGCCAAAGGAAGCAGTCACAGAGGAAATTCTTTTGCAGTATGGTATTGATTCGAAAGAAGCATTAGATATGGCATTTTCTAATTTAGATTTTGCAAGCCAATTCATTAGGGAATCTAAGCATGAAATAAGCACATATGAGTATGTAAAACAAATTCTAGAGAGAGCACAGAAAAATGTACTCTCATTCCTAGATGAGCAGGACGAATATGATCTTTCAGATAAACAAAGGATAGCAGACACTATATTTGTTGTTAGAAAAAATGGAAAACAGATATATGTGTTAGCAAGACCATCTGATGGCGGAGAAGTGAGAATTTATTATCGAACAGAAATGGATATTTTAGATTATTCCATGGATTGGGAACTTTGGGTGGAAGATGGAAAAAGAGAACCACAAAAGATTACTTTCGGTAAAATGATTAAATTAACTGGTCTTAATAGAATACCTTTGAAAGGAATGTGATAAATATGGGTGTTAATAAAGATAAAGTGACCTATATAATTGAGAATAATGTATTGGATAATGTAATATGTAGAGCTTTGGAGCTTCGTCCAACAGAAATTGCGAAATATATTTGTGGTTTAACAAATAGCATTGGCGGATACATATTTTTGGGTGTTGAAAAACAAAATGGGCACATGAAGAAATTAGGTTGCCAAAAAACATTTAATTTGAATGGCGTAATGGATATGGTAAAGGTTCAGTTAGATGATGAAATACCCATGGGGTATGGATTTGTATCGGTGGTTGGTGTGGATATATTTGTTATTGAAGTCCCTCAGAGTGATAAAAAGATATGGTTGGATGGAAAGTATTTTGTATATGAAAATAATGATGTGGTGGAAAAGGTTGTGAATAAGAACGATGAACCTATGACACTATTCATTTCCTATACGGAATGTGATACAACAATTGTTGATATTATTGAAGAAAAGATAAAGGAAAGACTGAAAGACAGAATAAAGATATCCAGATATATTCAATTGCAGTATAAGGATAGTTTCAAAGCCTTTATGAATACAATACAGGACCATGATTTTGTATTGACTGTTGTGAGTGATACATATTTGAGACGTCAGGCATGTATGTATGAGGTTGGAGAGATTATTAAGAATCACCACTATAAAGACAGGTTGTTATTTGTTGTACTTAGTGAAAAGGAACGTAAGTATTATGGTGCGGCAGCACCTGAAAAGATAGGTCCAGATATATACAAAGGTGCTGGAGAACGTCTGGAATATGTTGACTATTGGAAGCGACAATATGAAAATTTGGAAAAGAAAATGAGGGAAATTAATGATTTTGAGGCGGTCAGTAAAGCTTCGGAAGATTTAAAAATAATGGGACAGATATTTCGTAAAGATATGGGAGAATTTCTTGATTTCTTGGCTGACGAAAATGGAAAGAGTTTTGAAAAGTTGTTTGCAAATGATTTTGATGAAGTGATAGCATGGCTGAAATAATTTGCAAGTACTGATGGGAAGAGACGGAGCATATAAGGGAGTATATAGCCAAAATGTTCTTGAAGAATTTGATAATATAGTAAAAAAAGAAGATGCACAGTAGTTCTTTAGTCTGGATTAGGAAACAGGTAAAGTTCGAAGTGTATAGGAGAACGGAAAGTGAAGGATTTTATTTCATTTGTAAAAAATACTTCAACAGAAGAATTTATTAAATTTTGGGGAGAAATGTCTATCAAAATATATCAGAAGCAGTTAAAAAGTGCTGATGAAAATGAAATAAAGGCAACGATTAATTTCCCTTTAAAAATACACCAATATGGATTTCTTCAACGAAATGTAGAGGTAATGCTCTCGGCGTGGGATATTCCGGACATGATATATACATCAATTTGTGAAAGTAATGATTACCGGAACGGACATATGACAGAAGATATGGCAGGCTATGTGACAAATCTGTATAGAGGATTTGAAAACGATAAATCTAAGATACATTATTTGGAGAAAGCATCGTTAGCTGGAGTTTTTACTTATCTTATGGGAATGACATATGAGCAGTTTGAGTTTCAGAATTTAGCTTGGACTTTGCAAAATTTCAATAGAAATTATCATATCCTGGTTGCATCTGATAAAATTTGCAGAAAAGAGA
Organism: Eubacteriales bacterium; assembly: GCA_030533405.1. Classification (GTDB taxonomy): domain Bacteria; phylum Bacillota; class Clostridia; order Lachnospirales; family Lachnospiraceae; genus CAG-590. The sequence goes on along the minus strand of JAUNJF010000026.1, from coordinate 38,392 downwards.
TTATTGACATCAATGCAATCGTTAGGGAACAATTTGGATTTGGACTCGATGAATTGTTAATGACTGAATTGATTATATTATGGTTGTGTGGTCAACATTCTGATCCGTTGACGGCACCAGAATATATGTATCAAGGAAAAGTTTCACAAAGTGTAACAAGAGCGAAAATCGAAAAAATTATAGAGTATTATTCTGTTGACTATGAGCAGATCCGCAATTGCAAAATAAAAAAGCAAATATTTTATTCAAAACCATTTGTGAAAACAAAAAAGAATAAGCAGACTTTGTTGGCAAGTATGCATCTTTTGCAAATGTCTTTTGCGGATGGATTATATTGGCTAGAGAGAGATTATTATTTAGATAAACACAAAGGACAGAAATTTTTAAATGCATTTGGTAATATGTTTGAGGAGTATTTTAAGGAATTGGCGCAATTGTATTTGCAGCAGGATATGTGGCATAAAATTCCAGAAGGAAAAGAAAAGAGTGCGGATTTTTATATAGAATTTGAAGATGTGATATTTCTATTTGAATTAAAGTCTGGCACCATGGGTATAGGTGCAAAACAACAGGTTCCAGAGTTGGAACTGATTGAAAAGTTTTATTCAAGGAACATAAGGGAAGCATATGAGCAATTAAAAGCGTCGGAAAAGGTTTATCAGACGAAGGGAAAGCGGATCATAAAGATCTTTTTGTTGTATGAGTTTACAAATAATACGCAGATTATGATGTCTTCATTGCCAGAGATATTTGAAAAAGATAAAGATGCATATATACTTACAATCTCGGATTTAGAGATGTTTTTGGCTTCGTATAAATATGAGAGACAGAAGGTTCAAAGTGTAATCAATGATTTACTTGAGAACGATTTGGACGAGAATAGAAAATGCTTTTTGTATTTACTAAACAAGCATGGTGCCATTGGCAATTTACATTTTATAGGGGAGAGAGATTATTTCAGTAAAATACTTCAGAAATTGGAAATGTACTTTAAAGTAACTTGTGATTGAGAAATCATGGGAAGTAGAAAAAAGATTTTAAAGAAATAATTAATGATATATATCAGAGGTGTGGATTAAATAATTTCATTTTGTGTTAACGAGGCTAATATTGCAGGAAGAGACTATTATTATGGAGGATGTAAATGAACGAATAGTAGATTTTTTGTTCGTTTCAGTGAAGCAAGACCACCTATATATGTTGAGTGGTGGGAGGACAGTTTGCTATTGAGATTAAGTTTACACAGCGGTCGGTGATTAAAAGATTAATCAAATGAAGCAAAAAGGTATAGCATGTTTGGAAGATACCGTTAATAAGTGAGTAGGCAAAGAATATTTTAAAAGCAAGGAAACGGAAGGAAAACAGATTGAGGATATAACAAAGAGGAGCAAATATTTTGTTAGTAATCGGAAACAAAATCAGCAAATTGACCAATTTTTGATTTTTGTATTTTATAATATTTTAGAAGGAGGAATATGCAATGGCTTATAAAATACTGATAATTGACGACGAAGTAGCCCTTACAGAATTATTATCAGTCCACCTGCAAGATTGTGGATATACAACCTTTATAGCTGATGATGGAGAACAGGCGATAGCCATGCTGAACACATACCCGGATTTGATTTTACTTGATATTAATATGCCAGAAATGGATGGTTTGGAGTTGTGTAAAATGATCCGCCATAATGTAGCATGCCCAATTTTGTTTTTAACAGCAAGAATTACAGAACAGGATAAAATCAACGGATTGCAGGCAGGAGGAGATGATTATATTACTAAACCATTCAGTTTACAGGAACTAACTGCAAGGGTGGAAGCTCATTTGAGAAGAGAGGAAAGAAGTAAGGCTGTGCCGAGGATTATGGCTACGCAAGGTTTGATTGTGAACTGTGCGGAAAGAAAAATATTTTATGGAGAAAACGAGATTCGTCTGTCCAACAGGGAATTTGACATCGTAGAATATTTGGTAGGTAATGCAAACCAGATATTTGACAGAGAGCGGATATATGAAGCTGTATGGGGGTTTGATGCAGAAGGAGATAGTGGGGTAATCAAAGAACATATCCGTAAAATCAGAAACAAACTAGCAGAAATTACGGGAAAAGAATACATAGAAACAGTCTGGGGGATGGGATACCGATGGAAAAAATGAAGAAGTCACATTCAATTAGGCAGAGCTTTATCATGGGAGTTTCTGTTACAATGCTGATTGTTTTCTTAATCGCTGCCATTACAGTGTTAGGTTGTTATTATACTCAGAAACTTATACTTCCAGATTCCCAGGAAATATGGCTGCATATACAGACAACTAAGCCTGATGGAACAGTATCAGAAGCAAAGCAGAGATTTGTTCTTGACGAACCAGCACAAATGGCAATGCTTGTCCCAGCAGGAAAGGAAGATACTTCGGTATCTTCGGAAACACAGTATACAATTGAGAAAATAGAATCCAGTTTTTCCACGCTGACACCGAAAAAGAAGGTACTATATCGCTCAGTGAGCGTATGCATGTTTGCACTTCCTTTGTTCTACTCTGTTTTTGGAATTGGGATATGTGCCTGGTGGTTTTATCGAAAAAAACTTCTGCCTCCGATTCGGATTTTGTCGGATGCAACAAACTATATCAGTGAACAAAACCTTGATTTTATAGTCGACTGTCATAATGAGGATGAGCTTGGGCAGCTTTGTGTAGCATTTGAAAAAATGCGGCGGACTCTTTATGATAATAACCGCAGAATTTGGAATATGATGGAGGAACGCAGAATATTACAGGCTTCAGTTGCACATGACCTAAGAAATCCCATTTCAATTATTGCGGGATATGTAGAATATTTACAGCAGAGTCTTAATAATGGAAATCTTGACAGAGAGAAGCTGGAACACATTTTGTCCACGCTTGCCATAACAGCAAAGCGGATGGAACGATATACAGATTATATCAGAGACTTAAGCACTATTGAGGAAACGGATATGAATTATTCTTCTGTCAAATTGCCAGATTTTTTAAAAAACGCAACAGACAGCTTGGATGTAATGGCAGAACAGCATCATTGTCAGGTGGTATATGTTGCTGATATCCCAGAGTGCCAGATTAAGTTGGACGAAGAAATTTTTTATCGCATAATTGAGAATATTTTTTCCAATGCATTAAGATATGCAAAAAGTCAGGTGTCTTTTGAATTTTCGTTGGCAGATAAAGTGTTATCCGTTTGTATTAAGGATGATGGAAAAGGATTTTCCAAAAAAATGCTTCGTAAACAGGATACACTTTTCTATTCAGAAGATACAACAGAACAGCATTTGGGACTGGGACTGGCTACCAGCCGGATTCTTAGCCAGAAGCATGGAGGAAGCATAGAATTGTCCAATGCTGTACCAAATGGAGCTTGTGTAGTAATTAAATTATTGGTTTTAACAGAATAAAGGAGGATAAAGTGCGTTGTCAAAATAATTGGCAATGCATTTTTGATTTATTGACTATATTTTGACTTTTCTATTTTATACTTAGTTTAAGATTTAAGTAGGAGGCTGACCATAATGAAAAAAAGAATAAAATTGTTGTCACTTACCTGTGCATTGCTGATTTCCATGGCAGGCTGCGGGAACTATGTCATAGAAGATGACAATTCCAATGCACAATCTGTATCAATGGAGAATCCGTTTGAGGAGAAAGAGGAAGGTTCTCTGGCGACACTCAGACATGGAGAAAGTAATCCGAACAGGGATGAGAACCAGAATGTACTTCCTTATGAGTATAATGGCGGAGAGTTTTCATTCGAGTATTATTTTCTGACAGAAGGAAACTTGGATAATGTGGGTTTTTTACTATTTTTAGACGGGGAGCCACAGGCGTACAAAGTAAACAGCACAGATGCAGAATATGAATACTGTCACTATTTTGAAACGGAAGATGGAAAAGAGGAAACGATTAAATTTCTTTTTACTCCGCATACGGGAAACAAAGGAGATACCTTAAATCTGACCATTGTCAGTATTACCAATCCGAAGTTTCAACCGGATATGAAAGAAACTTCAAGCTATGGCTGGTATCACAAACATCTTGAACGTATGCTGGAACTGCATTTTAATGAAGATACCATAAGTGATGACAGTATTTATCCTGCTGTGGAAACTATTTTTTCAAAAGTCAGTGTAGAGGAAGAAAAGGTGACTTCAGACTATCTGGAAAGCGAGCTTGGAAAAGACGGATGCGGGAACGTCAGCATGGAAAATTTGGATGATGCTATCTATTCCACACTTCTCTATGATGGGGAACTGGTCTATGATAATGTTAATATTACAGATAAAGATACCCTTACTGTTCGATATTCATTATGCGGGATGGCTGGTGTGGATTATAAAATATCCTTTTTCTTAAATCATAAGCCTGTGGCATTTGAGGATGGAATGAGTTACGATGTTACTCTTCATAAAGGAAATGTTTGGGTGGTGGAAGCAACTATAGATACGTCAAGATTAGGTGAATTAAATACCTTTTATGTGGTAGCGGTGGCTGCCGGTGATAATTATGACATAGGAGTAAATAAGAGAGAATCGATTCTGATATACAAGGAGACAAATGAATGATGAAAACTAAATCTTTATTAATGATACTTGCAGCAATGATGGTATTTTCTTTATCTGCTTGCGAGAAAGAGTTGGAGGAAGAGCAGAACTTATCATTTTCAACAGAGCAGGAAAAACAAGGAGAACAGAATACAGAAGCAGGAACGGATTCAGTGTCTGAAAGGGAAAATAATGAAGCATCTGAGAGTGCAACGGATATACTTGGTACAATCAGCAGTTCCATGTTTTCTGGAAAAGTGACAGGTTGCTATTATGCAGATAAGCAAAATGTGATTGTAGCGGCTGAGAAGCTGTATCTTTATGATATGCAGAAAGAGGAAATCAGGGTAAGTGCAGATATTTCTTTGGACGATATGAATGTGCAGTCATTTTCTGAGGGATGGTTTATATGTGGTCAGATGATACGAAGCAGCTCCGGCTCTTTTTTAACAGCGAAAAATAGTGGGGGAATGACAGGATATGTACTGAATGAAGATTTTTCTATCGTAAAAACCATATTTTTCTCTGAACTGTTAGACAATGATTTTGCTCTCTCACCAGCCAGTATAGCACTTTCGGATAATGGGGAACAGCTTGCCATTGGTGGGTTGCATGGACTGTATCTGTACGATATGAAAACGGGCGAGATGAAACAGGTTTTGAATTATTCCGAAAATGCTACAGCAAACAATATGAGAATTTTAACTATGGATTCCCTTCTGTTTCTGGAGCAGGACAAAACTCTTCTTTATGTAGGGCAGGGAGTATCTGCCACCGAAGGTGATGGGCAGGATGGGATTTCCATTTATGGAACATTTGCGGTGGATGGTTCCAATTTAAGTATTACAAAAAATGCAACCTATGCTGTAGATGAAGTTAAAAAAGGCGGCAATATTATTGTTCTGACGCAGAGTATGAATAAAAACGATGGGACCTGTCTGTTTCTAGATACAGAAACCGGTAACAAAACAAGGTTAGAGTTCGAAAGCGACAGTGAGGGAGAGGATGGTGTATTCTGCTCTGAAAAGGGAAAATACATTGCCACAGCAGTGCTTGGTGATGGGAGCATGACCATCTATATTTACAATACCGTTTCTGGGGAAAAAATCCATACGGAAACTATAGAGGACAGTAATAATTTATATTTTAATCGTATTCCGCAGATTCTGATATTGGATGAGTATAAGACCTGCATTGTGCTGATGGGACGGGGAATGGATGAAGTAAGTACATGGATGTATTCCTTTACGTTTGAGGTGTAGGGAGTATGAAGGTATCATTTCAGAATCTATCTAAGCAGTATAAGGGTAGGTACGCACTCAAAGATTTTTCCACGGAGTTTGGGGAAGGTGTGTATGGACTTTTAGGGGCGAATGGAGCAGGCAAGACAACACTAATTAATCTGTTTGTAGGAATTCTTCCAAGTGATGGAGGAAGGGTGCTGATTGATGGAAAGGATGCAAAAGAACTGGGGAGTGATTTTCTTTCGCAGATTGGATATATGCCACAATATCCTATTTTTTACAGGGATTTTACGGTAATTGACTTTTTAATGTATATGAGTGCGTTAAAAGGTATACCGGCAGGAGAAGGTAAAAAGCGAGCACTAGAACTTTTGAAAATTGTAAATCTTCTAGATGCAAAGGATAAAAAGATAGGTGCCCTTTCAGGGGGTATGCGTCAGAGAGTAGGAATCGTTCAGGCAATGCTTGGAAATCCTAAAATCCTGATTTTGGATGAGCCCACAGCAGGGCTTGATCCCGGTGAACGCATACGATTCCGAAACCTCATTTCACAGTTTGCACAAGGACGAACAATTTTGCTTGCTACCCATATAGTTTCCGATGTGGAGTGTATTGCTAAAGAGATTATAATTTTAAAAGAGGGTATTTTGATTGCACGGGGAACTACGGACAGCCTAGAACAGAGTATTTATGGAAAAGTGTGGGAAGTTACCGCCAGTGCAAACGAGGCGGCAAAAATCAGCAATCATTACTATGTCAGTAACATGAAACAACAGGAAGAATCTTATCTTTTGCGTATCGTAAGTGACACGCAGCCAATGAAGGAAGCAAAAAGAATACTACCGAATTTGGAGGATGTGTTCCTGTATTATTTTGGAGAAAACAATGATACGCTTAATATGGTTTGAATTTTACAAGTTATTCTGTAAGCGGTCAATTTTTGTTGTCCTGCTTGTATTTAGTGTGATAAATCTGTTCAAGATACAGAATGAATTCAAGTCTTATTCCTATCTGGCAGACAATGGAGAGAATAAGAGCTGGAGCAGTGTGTATTGGAAACTTTATGAGGAATACAGCGGTGAGATTACTATGGAGAAGATAGATAAGCTGCTAGCCCTTTATCAGCCACTAAAGGAAGCTACTGTAGATATGACAGCAAACACCGCTATGGATAACCCAGATACCATGACCGGAAATATATACAGTGACAGAAACCTGCTGGATAAATACTATGTAGAACCGATGGAACAGTTTTATAATTATGAATCTCTTGCAAGAGAAGTGGCTGAAAAAGCAAGGGAAAATGTTTCTATTTATGAGGAAAAGGGACAGGAATATGAGGTACGTAAAAACAGTGTTATTTATAATCTTTATTCTGGACGGGAGATTTCTTCCTTTTCCTACAGGGAGATGTATAACTATTATTTGAATTATGATTTTTCTACGGTTTTAATCCTACTTCTCTGTATGTATGGGATTGTGGGAACTTTTGTCAGTGAAAAGGAAACGCAGATGGATATGCTGATTTTGTCAAATCCAAAGGGTGGGAAGAAGACAGTGTTTTCCAAAATCATTGCTGCAAGCCTGTTTGTGGTGGCAGTATCCTTGTGGTTTTCCGTACTAGACTATATAGGATTTACCCTGTTCTTTGGAACTACAGAAGGGTATAATCTGCCAATATACGCAATACAAAATTTTTGCACTTCATCTGTTTCGTGGAGTCTGTGTTGGCATACGACTGTTTCAGCACTGGTACGGGCATTGGGAGCGTGGTATATGGGAATGTTGCTTTTGCTGATTTCCATGTTTTGGCGTAATGCCCTAATTCCTTTCGTGTCTGGATTTGGATTAGGCTTATGTATTATTCTTGCAGGAGCCTCTTGCAGTTCCCTAAGCAATGTGTGGATGAAGGTGATCAATCCTTATTCCCTCTTGACAAACCGTATTTTGTTTGGAAGAACGGAGTTTATTAATGTGGCAGGGTATCCGGTTTTAAGCTACATAGGGGCAGTATTTTTTGCAGTTCTTGCAGGGGGGGCTATTATGATGGTGATTGTGTTTCTTTCAGCAAAGAATGTTTACTGCCATGCTATCGGGAATGGGAGGAAAAATGTCTGTTTTTACATACGAATTAAAAAAAATGATGCTGTATCATAGAGGAGCAATTTTTGTAGCCATTGTTTTTTTATTTAGTGCATTTTGGCTTGTTGTGGACAATAAGCCGGAAAATAGTGCAATGGAACAGTATAGATATGAATATGAGTGGTACTTGGAACAACTAAGTGGAAAATGCACGGAGGAGAGTTCTCTCTTTCTGGAACAGGAAGCACAAAAAATCACGGATGCCAAGGAAAACCAGCTGCGTCTTTTAGAGGATTATTATGATGGAAGATTATCAGAGGAGGTGTATGAAAAAGCTGTCACAGAAAATAACAGAATTTTAGAGCATCAGAAAGGCTTTGAAGTAATTTACCAGCAGTATCTCTTTATTTGTGAAAATATGGAAAACCGTTATTTTTTACAGACAAATGGGTGGGCAGGATTGTTTGGCAGTGGTACGCTTCACATTTTCCTTTTTCTAGGTATTCTGCTTTTTGTAACACCTGGATTCTGTTCGGAGTATATTTGTCAGATGGATGTTTTAATCCTGACATCAAAAGAGGGAAGAAAAAGCTCCCAGTATAAGATACTTTTGCTCCTTTTGACTGTGGCACTTTTATGTCTGGGAACGTCCTTGATGGAATATGGATTTTACAGTATCAGATATGGATTGCCAGATGGGGATTTCCCTATACAAAGTATTCATTACTTTGCTCAAAGTACGAAAAATTTGACACTTTTTCAGGGATATGTAGCGGTTACGATATTTCGCTGTTTTGGTGGAATCTTTCTTTCAGTATTGATACTGCTTGTTTCTGTAATGGTCAAAAGGTATGCCCTGACAGTATTAGTGGGGGCGGTGTCAATTTTGATTCCCTACATAGGACTGGAAAAAACAGTCATCTATCGGTTGCCCATACCACTTCCTTTTTTATTGGGAACGGATTTTCTGACAGGAACAGTTACTAGGAATGGAAGCCTGACCGGAGAAAAAATGATACTATTTGAAGAAGTAGACGTTTACTCAATTGCGGTTATGGTTGTGATATCGGTTGTTCTATGTATGTTAGCGCTTGTATGGATTTTACGATGCAGTTCCAATCAGTGGAATATGAGGAGGAGACAGAAACTGTTAGGAAAAAAACATTTTTTCCATACGATTCTGTTTATTGTTGTAGTGATTAGTTTGACTGGTTGTGCCAATCAGAGGCAGAAAGAGTCTGTTGTCTATAATTCAGAAGGTGACGAGGTGTGTTTGGAGTATGAGGTGATACGGGATGAAGTAACACAAAAGCTTTACTTAAAGGAGAAAAGTACAGGAGAATTGATAGCAGTATCACGTTCTCCATTGTTTGGGGTTTTTTCAGAAGAAGAGATGGTGCGAAACTATTTTTATAATAGTCCTTTTCTTTATTACAGTACGCTGGACACTGAAAATTATATTGACCGAGTTGGAAGATATAGCGAGAGTTCAACAAAGGTATCCGTTATGGAACTGAATCTGGAGACTATGGAGGAAAAGGTTATATTCGAGCAGGTATCGGATTCCGAAAGGACTCTTTTGGGAATCAAGTATGACACAGGGGATCAGTGGGAGTTTTTGCAGTATCATAAGGAATTCTTTTTGAATGAGGAAAGTATCTTTTTTGTGGGTAACAATGGAATTATGGAAGTGAACCGTCTTACAAAGGATTTGAAAATCCTTACGATTCCAACCAGCGGAAGTCTTTCCTTTGATGGAGAAAACATTTTTTATATCAATGAGAAATCTGTCTTGACAAAGTATAATACGTTAAGTGGGGAAATATCTGTATATGAAGAATTGATTGCTAGTGATTTTTGTATCCATGAGAAAGGTATCTATTATGTTTCAAGAACAGATTCTTATTTTGTCTATAGTTGTGATTGGGAAGGCAATAACATACAGCCAATTTATAAAAAACCCGTACTGGCAGTCAAGATTTCAGGAGAAAATCTCAAAGTGGTGCTGAAAGAGAATGGGGAGGAAATAACAATTATAAGAAGATAGAAGGAACGAGGAATGAATAGGAAAAGTCAGAAATTTCTGTATAATTGCCTTTATTTAGATGATGGAAAAGAATACAGTTTGGATATAGTATCTATTTATTATCCATCTTATGAGCCGGATATGATGAAAGATGAGTCATACGGAATTTGTCACTCTGCCTTGGCAAGTAATTATAGTATCATCTGTCAGACAAAAGAAACTGATTATGTAGAAAAATCTAATAGTCAAGCATCGATTTCAAGTGTATGCTCTTATAAACCAATTTCGGATATTGAATTAAATAATTTTGGGATTGATGAAATTGCAAATGAAAATTTTACGACGGAAGGAGTATACTTTGCATCATATATTGATGAAATGTTGGTGTACGACAACTATAATATATTGGAAGATCAAATTCATATTACGCACGAATTTTTTGGGAAACCAGGTGTAGAGTATGAGACTACTTTTTTTATTGATCATGAGCCTATCAAAGTGAATTCTGAAATGTCTGTACAGCATGTAACTCGAGAGAACCAAGTATGTGTAATAGACTTTTATTTAGATGCAGAAATAGTAGAAGATAGAAGTACATTTTACTCTATTACAGTGCCAAAAAAAACATTTGAATATCTTGATCATGATATAGGCATTTATAAAACAAATTCAGTATTGTTGTATAAATAAATGCGCAAGTGGTATCAGGGTGAGACTTCGAATTAGTAGAAGAAATAAGTAAAGAAAATGGAAGATGAAGGGATTAATTAAGATGTTTTGTGGACAGCTAATCAAGAATAATTATTGTTGTACAATCCACGATTAGAGCTGCATCATTGTTGTTCACAATGTGTTGATAGGGCAAAAAGGATACTTCACATAAAAAAGTGAGTATACTTTTCTTGATAGGAGATTTTAAGAATTTATTGTAACCACAAAATTAAAGGATTACAGAAACAAAAGAGAATGTGGTAGTTCTTGTGAGTATTTGTTAATTGTTCCACATCCACATGTGGGTTGATTTGTTTAACAACCTCAGAAACTATAATCATCTTCTCTGAATGAAGATTGTTGTTAACGGTCGGTTTTGTCCACAATCAGTCAGAAGTTTTGTATGAGGTAAAACATCTGTGCCTTGACGACATAATTTTAGCCACCCCTATGGGCGACATCATTTTTTCATTTATTTATATAACAGTTTGCTGGCAACAACTTTGACCATGGGGAGACACTTTCTATGAATTCTGTAGTTAGAAGATTATCTTCTCCCTGTTCATGACACTTCGTTATATAACATTTTATATATTCAAAACAGTTGATATGATTAGATTTTAGTGTTTCTATTATGCTATGCATTATGGCATCATTAGTAGCACCTTCAGCAGTATCTTTGATATGCCAGGCGTGTTTAGCTACGCAGTAGCTCTTTATATTTATTTCACTTAGTTATTCTAATATAAGGATAACTAAGTGAACGCAGCATCAAGAAATTTTGCGTGGGCAAACATAGCTGGCACATCATCGATTTAGTTAAGGGTGCAAAAGCAAGCGCTATGCTTTATTCCATAGCTGAGACTCTGAAAGCAAACGGTTTGGCTCCATACAATTATTTCTGCCATTATCTGACCGTAGTTAAAGAATATCCAAGAGGAAAAATTCCAGAGGATGTATTAGAGTCCGCCCTTCCATGGTCAAAAAGTTTACCGGATAATTATCGAAAGAAAACAAAATAGTGGTTTTTAACCGCCACTCCTATGGGGTGGCGATATTTTTGATGTAAGGCGAGTTATTTACCTTATACTTTATGTTTTTTGAATTTTGATTCAACCATACAGATTATATTCTTGCTACTTTGTTATTTTGCTTTTTATTTTGACCTTGTATTGAGTGTATTATATAAAAAGTGCATAAAAAGAACTCGTTTTAGGCAATATATATGTATTAAAAAGATAGTATGAAGATTGTATTATCTATATATACATACTGAAAGGAGTTGTATAGATGCCTAAAAGAATAATAGATAAGTTTAGCCAATATGATGTAGAAGAGGAACAGTCTACTGAATTGTATATACAAATGGGACTTCGATTACGTAAATTTCGTAGAGAAAAGGATTATACACAGGAGAAAATGGCGGAGATTCTGGGAATAAGCCCTGCCTATTATGGAAAGATAGAAAGGGGTATTAATTCGCTATCAATAAAAAGGTTAAAGATTCTACATGACAAGCTTGGTATAGATATAACTTATTTGATTACAGGAATCGAGAATAATGCATTATCGATGGATCAAATATTAATTGAATGTCCTATTGGTAAAAGATACGATTTAGAACAATTAATTAGGTATGCAACGAAATTGGTAAAAGACAATAATGAGGATAATAAGTAAGGGCTGATATGAATGCTAAAGATTGCAGTTTGTGACGATGAAAAGAATGTGACATCTGAAATTGAAGAGAAGATTTATTCTGTTAGTACGAAATTAAATGTAAGTGTTGAAGTAGATGTTTTTTTTGATGGTAAAACATTTGTAGAGTACATGATTAATCAAAACATTTTGTATGACATTATTTATATTGATATAGAGATGGAAGGACAAAATGGAGTTGATACAGCTAGGGATATAAGAAAATTTGACAAGAATGTGTTATTAATATACGTAACAAATTATGAATGCTTTGCAAAAGAGGTTTTTGAAGTCTCTGCATATAGATTCTTAACAAAGCCAGTAGATGAGAATTTGTTTGAAAAGTATTTCTGTTCAGCAATTAATGAAATTAAAAGCACACCAAAGTATTTCCATTATCAATTCAATAAAGTGCAATATCGAATTTCAATAGATGATATCATTTATTTCCAAAGTGATAAAAGGCTCACATATATAAATATGTGTAATGACATGCGTAAATGTTATGAAAAACTGAATTCGATAGAAAAAACTTTGCAGAGTAAAGGTATATTTTTTTACAGAACTCATCAATCGTTTCTAGTAAATCCCAAGTATGTTGACATGTATATGTATGACACAATGCGTCTTCAGGATGGAACTATATTAAGTATCAGTGAAAATCGTAGAAAAAATGTCAGCGAACTATTTTGTCAATTAAAAGGAGAATCAATTGTTATTTGAGTATATGGACAATTTCTTTTTATATATCTTAACTACTGTTATATGTATAGGTATTTTGTTTATTTTTTTCCAAAGCTTCTTTGAAAAAAAGAAATGTTGGGCAAATATTATTATATTTTCTATATATGGAATATGGCAAATGTTTTTGCTTTTAGACGGATCTTGGCCGATATATATTAATTTGGTGATAAGTTTTGTATTAAATTGTATATTGGGTGGAGTGTGTTTTAAGGGAAATATGTGGCTTAAAATTGCATTAGCAGCTATGTTGAGTGCTTTATGGACTATTTCAGAATTTTTTGTTGGTTCAGTTTTTATGACACTGGGAATTGATTATACGATTCCTAAAGCTTTAGGTGCCTTGATTTCTGAGATGCTAATTTTGGCATTTGTAATTTGTATTAATAATTTCTTCAAACTGGAAAATATGAAGAATCTTCCTGTGAAACATTATGTTATGATGTTATTTTTACCGATTGGAAGTTTGTTTATAATATATAAAATTTTTGAATACAGCTGTGCTTTGAAAAGAGATTTTGTAATCAAGGAATCTCTTTTTTGCTTGCTTATAATGCTGTTTGTTAATTTATTGGTCTTCAGATTATATTTACTATTGGCGAATGAACTGGTTAAGAGTCGAGACAATGCAGTATATGAACAACAATTACAAATATATAGCAAAGCCCTGCACGAAAAAGAATTAAATATCGAAGAAATTAGAAATATGAAGCATGATTTAAAGCAGCATTATATATCTCTTCGTGGAATGATTAGCAAAGAGGAATATAAAATGGCAGATGACTATTTGGCGGAACTATTAAATTATCATTTGGAAAAGAGCTCTTTTTCAAAAACAGGAAATGTAATTATTGATTCTATTATAAATACAAAATACTATGTTATGAAACAAGCGGGAATTGAATGTTTTTCAGAAATTCATATTCCGTTTGAGATGAATATTGATGCAACGGACTTAAGTGTATTAATCGGAAATGTACTAGATAATGCTATTGAAGCAAACTATGCCGATATTACAGATAAATACGTAAAGATTTATATGAATTACGATAAAAATATTCTGATTATTACGGTAATCAATTCGTATGATGGTATTTTGACAAAAGATAAAAATGGAAAACTTATTTCAAGAAAAGAAAACAAGGATGCACATGGATTTGGAATCAATTCAATTAATAATATAGTTTCAAAGTATAAAGGAACGATGATAATAGACAATAATGATAAGGAATTTATTTTGAAAATGTTTCTCATGGACATTCAAAGGTAAAAAATACGAATAACCTCGTAATTATTACATAGTGAATGAAATACTGATATTAAGCGGTACACTTAAATAAAAAATGAGGGGAGAAAAGACTATGAAGAATTTTCTAAAGACAAATTTGGTAAAAATCATATGTTCTTATGCATTGATGTTCAGTGTAGTAGCTGCGAATTCTAGATGCATGTGTATTTATCATGACTTAGATAAACCAGAAGCATTAAAAAAATTAAAGAAGAAGTAAATGGAAAACCTTGTACAGCATATAATACGCTTTATTGGTAAAGAGAAGGAACTATCAAAAGAAGAATACGATATATATAAATATGGCTTGATTTCTGGGTTCGAAATGACATTATGGTTTTTGGTAAGCATGTTGACCGCAGTATGCATGAATCTTGTTAAGGAAGCGTTAATATTTATGGCTATATTCATAACAACGAGATCTTATGTTGGCGGAGTCCATCTAAAAAAGTATGGTAATTGTTTTACTGTATCTTACTTGGTTTATATGATCGTATTGTTGTTGAGTAAATGTACTATTATCGATGGTAAAAGTACTATAGTGTTGGGCATAATTGTAATCACTGTGATTGGGTACCTGTGTTTACTGGATAACAGATTTTGCAATTGTCTAGAACCTGAGATACGTGAAAGCAACAAGGGAGCCTATATAGTATTATCTTTCTGGGGAATTGCTTCTGTTATAGCTTATTTCATCAGTAGTAAGACAATACAGAATATTTGTGTATATACATTTACTGCAATAATGATTTCAAAATTAGTAGAGGTTTCTAATAAAGCAAAATTAATATGGAAAAAGCGTCGCAAAAGATGAGCAGCTGCATTGGTAAAATAGCACCGTTGTTGCTGCTCATTTCTTTTTCCTAAGTATTGTTGTATAAGTGGTTATTATTTTCGATACTACTATGAAAAAGAGGAGGATATAGTAGAAAAATTCAAAATTTAGTAAGTATTTGCAAAAATGCTAATGTCATAATTCTACTATCATGTTACATGAGAGAAGGAAATAATTCTGCAGATTGGATTTTGTGTCCGGTTTGTAATAACAAAACAAGAATTAAGATTTATTCAGATACAGAGATTTTAAAACTGCCTTTGTTCTGCCCAAAATGTAAAAGAGAGACCGTTATAAATGTAAAAAAAGGTAAACTGGAAATAAATGATATTACCGAATAATGGAATAGTTTATGTTACCTAAATAAGTCGTTTTGCCAAATTATGGTATATTTTACAATTATGACATACGAAATGTTCCCTTAGAAGGGAGGTATGTTGTGATGACTACTGCAGATATACCAGAGAGAATCAAGCAGTTGATGGTACAAAAGGACTGGAGCCGCTACGAATTAATGAAGCAAAGTGGGGTAGCAAAGACTACATTATACAAGACAATAGCAGGTGAATCTGTTCCGGGAGTTGATATTTTACAAATGATATGTGATGGATTTGGAATATCCGTAAAGGATTTTTTTTCGCCAGAAAAAGAATTTGAACCACATGTTGAATATACAACACAAGAACGAGAACTAATAGAAATTCAGAGAACGCTAAATTCGGAACAGAGAGCCTCTGTTTTGGGATATGCAAGAGCAATTGCAGACATGAGTAAGAAATAATTAAATGACAATTTTTCGTTTTGTAAAGCATAGTGGATATGGTAATGTAGCAGATGCTGTATTAGTTTTTTCATAGCAATGACATGATGTGGTTATTTAAATGTAAATGTGTCAGAATGTGATAGAACTGATAAATATTACATTAGTTTCTCTACATATGTATAGATATAAGATATTCTGGATGTAGGATACAATTATGTACATAAATAAAGTTACAAAGGAGATAAAAAGTATGTCACATGTTAAAATTAAAGAAATTCCATTTAATGAGAGATATGTAGATTTAGCATTGGATGAAGGTATACTTTCAGGTCCGATGCTAGCTAATTTAAAATGCTTATATGAATTCATTGGTAGGAATTCACCGGGTAATTGTTCAAACAATGATGGAAATGCCTTTCGTGCTATTTTGAAAAAAGCAAGAACTTTTGCTGGAAGTAGGAAATATATTATTTCTAAGAGACAAGTAGCTGCACTTATTAGAGCGAAAGGAGGAGAATATGCATCTAGTATAAAGATTCCTTATGCGAGTGATTATATTTTTAGAGCAATTTTTGAAATATTTGATGGCTATAGAAATAATCCGGTAGTATCTATTCCACCTGAGATTATGAATATATATGGTCAAGTCAGACGAGATGTATTTTACGGTATACAAAGTAGTCAGTATGAATATAAATATACTCATAATTTATTAAATGATAGAGAGGATTTGCGCGACATTAGAAGAGACTTACTTAATGATTTATGTTCAGAAGATTGTACTTTAGGAAAGCGGGTTTAAAATGATTGATTCATATAAAAATATCGAGAGATTAAGATACAGAATCAATAAAGATTTATTGATGATTTGTGCAGATATAAAAGAAAATACTGATGAACAACGAATCATGTTTTTTGACGAATGTTTTTCGGCTGTTGCGTCTTCACTTGCAGCTTTGTTTTTCACTCAGGCAACTTTTGAATCATTGAAAGATTTTCTTCAATTTCTATATCATAGCATTTTTCAAAAATCGTTATCTGCTTCTGTGCTTAGTATTATAGCAGCTATTTTAAGTTTTATTATATTGCTGGTTATATCGGTGCAGATAAATAAAATATTGATTAGTATAAAAAGAAGGAAAAGAAATAGAGGTCCTGAGGGTATTGATACTATAGATTATATAAAGGAATTTGATAACATTGCTTGCGATAGTATAATTGTTTCTATAGAATACAAAAATATGTTTGGGTCAACTACCAATGGTGATGAGAAAACATTGTATTTTTTAGAGTCAGTGCATTACCTAGAAACAGCTAGCGTAATTACGGAAAAGTTATGTTCAAATAGTAATAATATAAAGTCTTCAAAAAATGTTTATGGGGTGGATGTCTATCGAGTTCATAATATTACTGCTGTGATGATAGATTTATGGAACTTTATGTTTTCGCAAATAATGAATCTTGCCTTAGACGAGAATGATAAAAATAGGGTGCAAGCTAAACTGACAGAAATAAAAAAGAGACTAAATAATATTAATATTTGAAAATCTATCTAAAAGGTAAGGACAGTATGTTAACTGTCCTTGTTTTTATATATGAGGTTTATTTTTGAAATTAGCTTGGTTGAGAGATTCTGGTTCGGGTTCTGTGTCACGATGTTCTTCTTGATTATGATATTGGGCGGACTCAATGTTGCTATTTTTTAGATATTTTTGGAGATTTGATAGTTGTAAGCGGAGCTCAGTAACCTCTTTTTCAGCAGTTTTGTAAGTTGAAGAGAGGTATTTCTTTTTCTCTTCCATAAGCGAAAATGAATCCTGCATATGGTGTAAATTCATATTATTAGGATTAATATTATAAGTCGAGTTAAGCACATGCTCTGCAGCATTAAATAGATTTATTTCAGTAGCATGTTCTCTATAATATCTGTCAGGGTCTTTTGAACGCAGCATAGCATTATGGTACCTAAGATTTGTAGTATAAATCTCTGCATAATGTAAAATTTCAGCAGACGGCTTCATCTTTTTTTCAAGGGCTACAAGCGAATGGCGGGCAGTTTTGGCAACAGCTTCTTTTTCTGCTAGTTGATTTTCTATAGTACTGATATCTTCAGCAACAGCATATGCGTGAGCGGCAATCTTTAGGTTTTGAATATTGGCCCATCTTAGTAATCCAGTAGAACCTTGTATATCATCTTTTGTTGTATCAATTAGTGTTTTTCGAGTACCACGTAAAGGATCTTTTGGCTTTCTTTTTAATAGTTCTTCAGGCGTTTTTATTTCTGAACTAAGAATATCTTTTTTAGGAAATGGGACTTTCTTTTTACTATTTTCAAGTTGTTCCTTAATCCTTTTTTGTATATTTTCTTTGGTATATTCTTGTCCAAGAGAACGCTCAGAACCACGTATGAATTGTTTGCTTTCAGGTGGTCGGAATGCGATATATTTTGGAGCATCTAAACCAGTTTCGGAACCTTTTATTTCATAACCTTTTGCAATGATTAGTTCAAGGAAAGTGTTGTAGCTTTGGGATAGTTTTATACATTCGTCAATATCTCGTTTTAACTGTGATTTCAGCGAGTTGTTATTTTTATTCTCGGCCCATTCGTTATATTTCATACCTCTTTTATTTGAAGGCTGAATAACAGAGAGATTATGTTCAGAACAAAGTTGGTCCGATAGCTGACGAATATGGTAATAACTAGACTTACAATCATGATATTTTTTATGCTCAATGTTATCTGCAGCACAAAAAATGATGTGATTATGTATATGATCATGATCAATATGTGTTGCAATCACATAGGAATATTTATTTTCAAGAAGTCTATCTGCAAGTTCAATTCCGATTGCGTGAGCTTCATCATAGGATACCTCTCCTGGAGCAAATGATTGTATTAAATGAAATCCTAGATTGGGGTCGGATGCACTCGTTTTTGATAATGTGGCTTTAAAGTCAAAGGAAGCAGTTTCTGGTCCTGTACCAAATGAATCTATGAGGATTTTTTCATCAGTTTTGTCTGGATTACATATATATGCTACTGCTTTATTAATGGTTGCTTTGATAGCATGGATTTTTGTGTATGCCATATTTTATCCATCAACTCCTTTGCTTCTTTTAGGTCAGAATTAGTAGCTAAACCATTTTCATTTGCTCGTTTTGCAATCTGATTCAGGTTGTTTCCAATATGAGCGAGCTGTGAATTATATTCTCGTAGCTCTGAGTAATCAACGTCAAAAACAAAGCCATAAATTATCAGGTGTCGCAAAAAAGCATTTCTACTTTTCATTCCAGATCTTTTCCATTTTTCTGTTAAAATAATTGATTCATCTTCGGAAAGTCTTAACTTAAATTCTATGGTTCTGGTTCTGTTTTTTTTCATAAAATATCACTCCTGTTCTAATGATTTAGATTAGTGTAATGATTAAAATTGCCATATCTGGCACGTTTTTTTATAAGGGGTCGGGGGATATCCCCAGCAAGCAGATTGAAGCAGTTTCTTCTTATTATATATAGCTGCGAAATCTAGCCTGTGGGGGACCACAGGCAGTGCTTGCTATTCCTTTGCAAATCTACTTCGGTAGATTTGCGCATTCAGCGAACTTAGGTGAGCATCTTTGAATGCTTATGTCCTTTTCAGGACCAAATAAAAAAAGCTGCTATAAGACATAAATTGTCCTATAACAGTTTTCTGAGCAGTTTATTTTATCCAAGATTATATTATGGAAAAAGAGAGGTATCGTCAAGGTGTTCCCTTATTGTGGAATTGCGATATCTGGTGTCAGAACATATAATGAATATAGATATAAAGAGAGTCAGACGCAGATGGATTTTCATCATAGACGCAGAACCAGTGGGCAGCATTTTGGGTTGTCCACTTTTATATTGCAGAGCCAGACGCAATGACGCAGAGCCAACTAGGTATGGAAATTTCCATACTTGGTTGGCTTTTTTATTATATAAAATAGGGTGGTGTTTACTATTAAGGTAGTTATAAGAATAATGATAGAAGTAATGATAGAGTATCCAGGAATAACATCTGGGTACTCTATTTTTTTGCTATTCCCTTTAAGGGTAATAAGTGAAATAACCACACTTTTAAGAGGTAGCTGACAGACCAGATATGAGCGTGTTTGTTGGTACAATCAAGGAGGTGATGAAGAATATGGATAAACACGATTATGAAGAAATTGGATTACGAATAAGATGTGCCCAAAGAATGCTGGGATATATAGATAAAGATGTTGCATCTATTTTAGGTGTGGAGGTTTCTTCATATCGTGATATGGTGCATGGACGAAGACCAATAGCAGAGGAGTATTTGATAAAACTTTGTAGAAAATGGAATCTCCGCATGGACTATATATTCTATGGAAATGAAGAAAATGGAATCTTTTGGGACGATACGCCAACGCAGGAGAAAATGATCCGAAATTGTGCTGCAAGTATTTCCAAACAGATGAGAGAGTTATTAATCATTCCGGAAGAAGAAAGAATTGATTATATGATTGAAATTCAACAGGGATTGCAGGAACTAATGATGTCATTACAAAAATAGATCGTCATTCAAATAAAGTGCATAACTCTTTAACAGTTTGTGTTGTGCATTTTACTGACTGACGATTTAGGTGAGTCACATTATTTTATCCAATGTCTGAGAAATCAGAAAGTGTACCTTGAAAATTGAATATTGGTTTGTACATGCAGGAACGTGAGAATGCAGGGAGCCTGATTGGTGATGCGCGAAGATGAATCTGCTTTTATATATGTAGAAGTGAATGCGAAGGAATATGAATTAGTCATATTGAAGTTAAGGTTAGGAGCGGTAGACATTAACCGAAATTGTGAATTAGCAGGGGCGAAGATCTGTGTTTGTGATAATGATACTTCCGGAGTAATCCGGTCCAATAGGAAGAGACGGTGCAAGACCGATGTGGGCGGTGTAATGAGCCAGCCACTTGTGTGTACTTTTTTTAATAAAAGATCCCCAGGTTTATCTTACGATGAGAGTGCAGTAGCAGCTGCTTTGTCATCGGCAGATAAGCCAATTATTATAGAAAGGGGTACAGCGTTATGGGCAGATATCTTGATATTCTTAATCTGGAAAATCAGACAGGTTGGCCGAAGAGATTCATCCGTTATAAGACGGGTGCTTTTTTATATGAAATGAGCCAAAAAGAGTTTGAAAGACTTGCTAAGGATTGTCATGAACACTTTAAGCCATGTTTGTTTAAACCTAAGCAGATGGTTCTTGTTGATGCAAAAATTTTTGAAGAATATTTGGAGCTATTTGAAATCAGATAGCATGGGGAAACGAGATCTTAATGTTGTCAGACAAAAATTGCTTGCAATTATGTAAGACAACAATTATAATGGTTTTAGGTCATGTAAGGAGGTGTTCACATGGGCCGTGCAGGAAGACCTAAGGAAGAAAATCCGAGGGATCAGAAAATCACAATCAGATTAACAAAAGAAGAGCGTGAGGAACTCATGGCTTACACAGATAAACATGATCAGACCATAACACAGGTTGTTTCTGATGCTCTGAGTCTTCTATATGAGAAGGACGGAAATCAGTAGACAATCGGTACAGATCTCATCCTCGTAGAAAGGAATGAGAGATGGCAAAAAAGTCACGCAAAGATGACAAAGGCAGAGTCTTACAAAAGGGAGAATATCAAAGAAGCTGCGATGGAGTATATGTATATCGTTACCGTGATATTTTAGGAAAGTGGCAGTCCGTATATGCAGGAGATCTCACTGAACTTAGAGTCAAAGAGAAGCAACTGATGAAGGACCAGCTGGATGGGCTTGATGTATATGCCGCCGGCAATGCTACATTAAATATGACATTCGATAGATATATGTCCACAAAGTATAATCTGCGTCAATCAACAAGGTCAAATTACACTTATATGTATGACCAGTTTGTAAGAAAAGATATCGGACCAAGAAGAATTGCTGATATAAAGTATTCTGATATCAAGACATTTTATTACAGTCTGTTGAATGACAAAGGATTACAGATTAACACATTGGACACTGTGCATACAGTGTTGCATCCGACATTTGCTATGGCAGTTCGTGATGATGTGATTCGAAAGAATCCAACGGATGGAGTTATGGCAGAAATCAAAAAATCAGGATGGAAGAATAAGGGCATCAGACATGCTCTTACAGTGGAACAGCAGGGCGCGTTTATGAATGCAATTACAGCGTTTCCAGAATTTGAACACTGGCTTCCATTATTTACCTGTTTATTAGGAACCGGATGTCGAGTAGGAGAAGTGGTTGGACTTAGATGGTCTGATATTGATCTGAAGGAAAGAAGTATTAGTGTTAATCATAGCGTATCCTATTATGTAAGAGAAAATCGCAAGAGTTCTTTTGGTGTATCGCTTCCCAAAACTGAAGCAGGTGTTCGTCAGATTCCAATGATGGATGCTGTGCATGATGTTTTAGAAAAAGAGTATGAGCGCCAGAAGAGAGATGGGTTCTGCACATATGAACTTGAAGGATTAAGTGGATTTATTTTCAGTAATAGAAATGGAACACTTCATAATCCACACTGCATCAATAAGGCAATTGAGAGAATCAGTGAAACTTACAATGCCAAGGAAGTTATAGATGCAAAGAGAGAGCATAGGGAACCTGTTATTATTCCTCATTTTTCATGCCACCATTTAAGACACACGTTCTGCAGTAGGTTGTGTGAGAATGAGACAAATATTAAAGTGATCCAGGAAGTTATGGGTCATGCGAATGTTGAGACTACACTTGATATTTATACTGAAGTCAACTTCGCAAAGAAGAAAGCTGCAATGGAAGATTTATCCAAGAAGATTAATTTTTTATAAATCGAGGAAGAGTCCCAGGTATGAGCTTTCTGATTACTAACACAAACAATGTTGTGGTAACACAGCACTAACACAATTGCATAGTTTCTGTGGTACTAAATGTACCTAAGAACAAGGTAAATATAGACAAAAAAGGCTTGAATATTGTAAGTTTTACCGAATAGTCGTTGAGATGTATTGTTGTTCCCAACGATGAAGTCATTAGACAAATAAAATGTTGATTTTACTAGGGTTGTGGGCAATACAAAGAGGGATTATAAACCCAAATTAAACCCAATAATTAAAAACTGACAGAAAGTTGACTTTTTGACCAATAGTATTATTTGCTATTGGTCTTTTTTGTCAGATTTATGCATATAATGATTGAATTTGTTCCGCAAAAAGAATATAATTATTCTTGGAGGATTATGAAATGGAATTATTAACAACATCAGAAATATCTGAAAAATGGGACATTTCTACTCGTAGAATTACAACCTTATGCAATGAAGGAAGGATAGAAGGAGCTGTGTTAAAGGGTAATACATGGCTTATTCCTGATAATGCAGAAAAACCTATCTGTCAAAAAAGAGGTAGAAAGAAGGCTGAGAATAACAATGGAGTTAATGGAATATAAGTATAAATGCCAAGATGCATTAAAATTTATGAAAAAGATACCAGATGGGACGGTCAAGCTGGTTATAACATCACCACCTTACAATATTGGTAAAGAGTACGAATCAAAAAAAAGCATAGAAGAATACCTTAATAACTTGAAACCAATTCTTTCTGAACTTGTAAGAATTCTTGCTGATGGTGGGAGTTTATGCTGGCAAACAGGAAATTATATAGATGATGGTGAAGTGTATCCACTGGATATGTATTTTTATCCCATTTTTAAGGAACTTGGATTGAAACTGAGGAATAGAATTATATGGCACTTTGGACATGGATTGCACTGTAAGAATAGATTTAGTGGTAGGTATGAAACGATCCTTTGGTTTACGAAAAGTAGTGATTATACTTTTAATCTTGATTCAGTAAGAGTTCCTGCAAAGTATCCGGGAAAGAAATATTATAAAGGTGAGAAAAAGGGACAGTACTCATGCAATTCGTTAGGGAAAAATCCAGAAGATGTGTGGGAAATGACACAGGAACGCTTAATTGATGATTGGGACGCAATGATATGGGATATTCCCAATGTTAAGTCAAATCATGTCGAAAAGGTTGAACATCCATGTCAGTACCCAGTTGAGCTGGTTGAGAGGTGCGTTCTAGCACTAACAGATGAAGGTGATATAGTTTATGATCCTTTTTGTGGAGTCGGTAGCTCAATAATAGCAGCGTTGAAAAATAACCGAATAGCATATGGAACTGAATTAGAGAAAAAATATGTAAAAATAGGTGAAGATAGAATCAAGAGATTAAAAGAAGGAACCTTGCAAACAAGACCAATTTATCAAGAGATATATAAGCCTTCTGCAAAGGATAAGAATGCAATAGCACCTAAAAGGACAAAGGAGGGAGATAACTAATGATAATTGAAAAATATGATCATAGATGTGGAAGTAAGGTTGTTCCTCATGATGTTCTAGAGAAGACTATTTCGGTGTTCGCCGACTATCAAAATAAGGTGCAAAAGAGTAATGTTGCTATAGTAAAGCCTGACTTAAAAGAGAAATTAATGCATGAAGGTTGGTCAGACGAATATAGGTTAGACGTAGATTCTAAGATTACCATTACATCATTTCAACAAAATATCGGGCTCTGTTTTCAAACTGGAAATGTTGGACGAGTGTATGCCGATTTATTAAAACTTCAAACATTATTTGTGAAGGGAAACATTATTGCAGGGGTATTGATTGTTCCCATGAAAAGCATGGTTACTGTGTTCGGATCAAATAGTGCTAATTTTGAAAGGGTAGTAAAGGAATTGCCTATATTTGAACAAGTTATTACTATGCCACTTGTAGTAGTTGGATTTGCTGAGGGGGATAAATGATGATAGAACAGTATCAATTTGGATATCCAGAGACAAAAAGAAAAATGGCAATTGAAGAAGCTTTAAGTTCTTCAAAAGAAAACCATTATGAAAATTATCAAGGTAAATATAGACCGTTACCTGTCATTGAGATAAGAATCGAAGCTCTTGTATATAGAATGGAAAATATTCGAACAAAGAATATACAGAAAGAATGGCTTGCAAGACATCCGGAATGTGCGAAAGATTTATTTACGAGAGATCCATTTTCTATTGAAGCTCAAGAGACACAGCATGAGCTGCTTAAAAAAGTTGTAGATAAGGAAAATCTCTTATCCGCTTTCAAAAAAGACGGTAAGAAAGAGGGTATGCAACAAAAGGATCCTATTATTTGTTCAGATAATGGGATAGTAGTAAATGGTAATAGAAGACTCTGCGCATGGAGAGAACTTTACTATTCAGATAAAGAGAAATATAAGCATTTTGAAATGATAAGAGTTGCTGTCTTGCCTAATCACGATAAAGTCGGAATGGCAGATTTAGAATACGAGCTACAGATACAATCACCCATGAAGGCAGAATATGATTGGCATTCTACTGCAGCAGATGCAAAAGAACGTTCAGAGTCAGGAACGGGCATTGATATCATTGCAAAGAAATCTGGTAAATCTCCGAATGAAATAGGTACACTGATTGAGTGTTATGATTATGCTTCGGAATACCTTGAATCAATAGGACATCCGGATGAATGGTCATTAGTAGATAAACAATTTTATGCATTTAGAGAGATTGTTAAGGGAAGAAAAAACCTGAAAAACCCTGGAGATAAAGAGCTGTTTCAGGAGATATCAAAATCTATATTGCAGACTCCAGCAAAGGGAGATCGACTCTATAATCAAATTCCTAAAATTGTTGCAAATTTGGGGGACATATCTCCAAAACTTACAGAGGTATTTGGAATAGATATTGAAGCCGAGACTGAAGTGGAAGATGATTTGGACATCTTAGGTGGAGGAGATCAAAGTGATATCGATATGAAAAATGCAAGGATCGCAGAAAAAATACGTACTGCTGAAGATCCTGCAAAGGTAGTCGATACGGTTAGAATTGTGATCGAATCCAAAGATGAGATGGAAAAGGAAAAGAAGAAAAAAGGCTTCATTTTTGAACAAGTAGTAAAATCAGCTACAGCACTTAATAATGCAGTATCAAACTTAAGCGATGATATGAATAAAGAAGGTGTAGCTCGACAGATTGAAAATATCGAAGCTGCTTTGGTAGTTTTGAAGGATTGGATTAAGTAAAGTATGGACATTAAGATAGACTATATTTGCTATAGTGAAAAAGCGTACATTTCAAATAGTGGTGATAATAATAAGCTGTGGCGTTCTATGTATACAGTTATGTGTGATTATGTTCCACAGAGTATTATTGAATATTCTGATATTAGCATGAGTCTGTCTTGGGGCTATTTTATCAGAATAAAAGGATATATCGTTTCCTTTGTAAAGTCTCACAGAAGCGAAATTAAAATGGAGTTAACAGATGCTGCAAAAAGAATGATAACAGCAAATAATGAAACTTCGTATGCTTCTGCAATTAAGTTATCTGGACGAACCGAATTCGAGATAGAGAATACGCTCATTGATAGCGGATTTGAAAGAAAGCTTACAAACAACCAGGTCAATAATTTAATGAAGATTTCGCAATTGCCAGGTGCTGCAACATTCTCTGTACCAGGAGCCGGAAAAACAACGGAGGCTCTAGCATATTTCTTCATAAATGCAAAGCCTGAGGATAGATTATTAATAGTTGCTCCTAAAAATGCGTTTGGTGCATGGGATGAACAGCTTGAAGTATGTGAACCTAATTGTTCTGATGAAATAGTAAGATTAAGAGGTGGCGAAGCTGCAATTAAAAGCTTAGTAGAGAAAAGACCACGATTTTCTATTATTACATACGATCAACTTCCTCGCGTAAAGGCTACTATTGTTGAGATGCTTACATCGGGGAACTACTTTGTTTTCCTGGATGAAAGTCATCGAATTAAAGGTGGAAAGACAAGAGCAGAAGCAGTATTAGAAATAGCACATTTACCACAAAGAAAATTAATAATGAGTGGTACTCCTATGCCTCAAAGTCCGAAAGATTTGGTGCCACAGTTTAGATTTTTATATCCAGCTAAGGATGTGGACGAAAATACAGTAATTGATCTGATTCAGCCGTTATATGTAAGAACAACCAAAGGACAATTGGGTATACCAGAGATTACTCATAAAGTAGTTACTGTTAAAATGACAGAGCTTCAAAGAAATATATATAATACATTAAAGTCAGAAGCTAAGAGACAGATGAATCCTATGCTTACTGATTCATCACGATATGAGTTAAGAAGAATAGGCAAATGCATAATGAAGGTTATGCAGTTTGTTTCGAATCCTTCTTTGTTGGCGTTTGATATGGATTATGCTTTTGATCGTAGAGTTGGAGAAGCATTACTTGAATCAGATGGACCTAAAATAGAATATGTATGTAAAAGAGCTAGAGAATTAGCGTATGAAGGGAAGAAGGTGTTGATATGGTCTTCTTTTGTACAGAATGTTGAGCTGATAGCGCTAAGACTGAGTGATTTGGGGGCAGTTTACATACATGGAAAAGTTGATGCTGGTGATGAGAATGAGGAAGATACTCGTGAAGGCAAAATAAAAAAATTTCATGATGATCCAAACTGTATGATTATGGTTGCTAATCCTGCTGCTTGTTCTGAAGGAATTAGTTTACACAAAGTGTGTCAGAATGCAATCTATCTTGATAGATCGTTTAATGCAGCGCATTATCTACAATCAGAAGATAGAATCCATAGATTAGGATTGGCTCCAGACGCTAAACCTGTTGTAGAGTATGTTGAATGTGAAAACAGCATTGACCAGGTAATAAGAGAACGCTTAGCATATAAAGTCAATATAATGGCAGATGCACTTAACGATTCATCATTACGCGTAAATCCAGCTGAATATGAATATGATGATGAAAACGAAGATGATGAAAATATTTCCGAAGGAGATGCTAAGGCAATAATAGATTATTTCTTTGGCTATAGTGAAGAATGATCAGACTATCAATGAATGTTATTTCTGCATCATTATCATTGTTAAGAATAGTTGGATCAGAAGATGAAACTCCTTATGCGGAAGTTCACTCGCTATATAGGATATCTGATATTGATGTAGATGATCTATTAGAGATGCTTACAGTTTGCCGACTAATTGTTAAGCATAGTGAAAATTTAATATTATCTGATACTGGGACAAAGGTATTGCTTGATGCAAGTGATAATTATGATAAAGGTATTCGAGTTATCTTAAGGGAATATGTTCTACATACTGAACCAATATGGTCGAAAAGAATCCCATATGGTAGATGCGAAGCTACTACATTCATGACCAAGGATGAAAAGTCATGTTTTTATGAAGCAGGATTGTTAGATGAATATCCTGATTATGGAGTGGTTTTATGGTGGGATAATCTATCAGAGATCATTAGAAAGCGTGTGGATGCATTGAAAAACGAAACTGGTAGAAGTGGAGAAAAATGCACAATTGCGTTTGAAACTGAAAGAGTTGATAAGAAACCTTTGTGGAGGTCTATAGATAGTAATATGCTTGGATATGACATAATGTCTGTAGCATCCCAAACAGATAATACGCCATTACTTATTGAGGTGAAGACTTCTGCTGATGATATGGAGCATGCATATTTTCATATTTCGTCAAATGAATGGCGTGTAGCAACGCATGTGACGGAGTATGCCTTTTACTTGTGGAATTTGTGCGGAGGCAAGAAAAAATTGGCAATAGTCAAGCCAAAAGAGATGAGTTCACATATGCCTGAAAATAAGGAAAGTGGCGAATGGGAAAGCGTAAAAATCCCCTTTAAGAGTTTTATAGATAAATTTACTGAATGGAGTGGAAGCATATGAGGGAATTAGAAAAATATGTTGAAAACATGTCAATTGAGTTTGCAAATAACTCATATGAAGTACCAGAAGGATTTTCGAAAGAAGCGATAATGACATCTTTATATGCTTATTATCATTATTATTTTGCGGATGTAAGTAAAACAGATGAGGTGATTAGAGGAATTGTAGCTGATACAGAAGCATCGGATTGTATTTCTGGTGTTTATATTGATACTGATTCGGATAATCTTGATCTTGATTTTGTTGTTGCGGTAGGTTGCGAAGATGGAAACTTTGAATTGGCAAAAGAATTAAAGAAGATAAAAGATGCCGAAAACATCGTGAATAGTTATGTAGATTCCAAAATCATTCCAAGGCAAAAAATTAAAGACATCATTTCAGAGGACGAATATAAAATTACATCTACAAGGAAGATTAAGATTGTACTTATTACGGACTATAATCCTAAAAGTGCTGCCAATAAGAGATCGATTCTGAATGCATTTACGGCATTAAAACCGGAAAGAGAAAACCTGTCATATTCTATCGTATTTGGATATGATATTGAGCACGAAATACTTGAGGTTGAGAATCCGAGGGAATATGTAGAAGATGGGATGTTGGCAATTGATTCACCAGGAAATGTCCTTACATATGGGGATGAAAAATCCATTATTGTGAATGTATCTGCAAAATCGGTGAAGGCTCTTTATGAGCTGTATAGCTATAGAGGACTGTTTTCACAAAATCTTAGATACTATGTTAAAAATGCAAAGGTAGATGATAATATAATTTTATCAATGCAGGAAAAACCGGATAATTTCTGGTATTACAATAATGGCATAATTATCATATGTGATGCATACGATTTTGATGGACAAGAATTAAGAATAAAGAAATTTTCTATTATTAATGGTGGTCAGACAACAAAGCTAATAGGTGAGACAGATTTTGATACAGATTTTTATGTTCAATGTAAATTAGTTAAGAATAAATATGTCGAGCAAGAAGAACGACTAGATTTTATTGCTGCAGTTGCGGAGGCAAGTAATACACAGAAACCAATAAAAGACAAAGATTTGATTGCCAACAAAACTGAACAAAGACTTCTCAAGAAGCAGTTAGCGGACGCAGGTATATATTGCCAGATAAAGCGAGGCGAAAAAGTTAATAAAAAGTTATATCCTATGCCATGGCAGAATACGACAAATGAAGAACTAGGACAGTTTTTGCTTTCTTATGTGTATCAGAAGCCAGGTACGGCAAGAAGTAATAAGGCATCAATATGTGGTAATAAGGAGAGATATACTCTGCTGTATGGAAAAAAGTATGATAGTGCTTTTCTGAGGGATTTACTTAAGATAAAAGCATACTATAAACTTTGGCTAAATCAGGAAAAGAAAAATGATGATGCTAGCGATCCATACCGTATGGGGTTAATTAATAATGGTATGCTCTATATGACATCTATCATAGGTGCTGTATGTAAGATTTATTATCATGAAGATTATGCTAAAAGTATTGCTAATTCAGTGATGACTGAACAGAAGATGGAAATAATATCTCAACATGACATTGATCATGGCTTTCTAAATCCAGAAATGGATGAAAAGAAAAAAATATTTGAGTTATTTGAATTTTGCTATGTAAGATTCTATAGACAGGGATATGAGTTCCTAAAAACATTCAAAGAGAAATATAACAATTACTCAAATTTTACAAAAGTGAATAGTAACTATGCATCATATGTGTTTAAGCAAATAGCTTTTGAATTCAGAAATGGAATAAGCGGAACGGATAAGGAGTTTCTTGATTCGGTGTTCTACCAGGCATCAACAGAGGAAATAGATAGAGATCGAATGCTTTTAGATAAGTATGTTAATGTAGTTTTTGTTGATCTAAATGCTGAATCAAGTATTCCGGATGAGAAGGTTGCAGAAATCAAAGAGGCACTTATTGAATACAGGACAAAGGCATATAAGCTAAATCGTGTTAAAGCATATGAAGTATTCAAAAATGTCGCAGCTGATAGAATAGCTAAGTTTGCACCAGAGACTGTAGAAGAACTTACTGAACTTAGATGTTTGGATGAAGCGCAAATATCACTCTATGGTGAGGATATTATTGAAATTATTAAAAGCGTTATGAGTGAGTAGATATAAAGGAGTTTCCCTTATAGGGGAAGCTCCTTTATGTTATATTATAACCATTTTGTTATTTCAAATGTTCCGTCTTCTTTATGGAGAGATAGGAAGTAAGCTTCTTTCAAAATCTTATAGTTCTTGACAGCTTCATTATATTGGAATTTCCAATTCTGAGCATCTCTATCAATTGATCTTAATGTTGTAATGTAATTTGATGGATAGGAAGGTTTTGTACCTGAATCTAACGATTTAATATGTTTGTGTAAGTCATTTGTATATATGCCCATTGAATTATTTACTCGTCTTAATCCACCATATCTTGCTGTTAATCACGGTGATAAAATGTACAAAAATCACGCTCAAAAAATGTACAATCAACCTCCGATAAAACCTGTATAAGTTTATGTCAATGCCTTATTCAAAAGTACAGTATTTCGCAATTCAGACACCAGGTTTTTTAGAGTTGTTCCCTGATTCAGAGTTATTTATTATGTTTAGCAATGGCTTTACAGCAAAGTTTGAATTTAAGGGTGCAACGGATATCGGAAAGATTGGAAGAATGTTGTCTGAGTATGTTCTATAAATTTGTCCGTTTCTTTGCTACAGGGGGATGTCTTTTTGGTTTGGCATTCCCCTTTTTTATTTTACTGATAGGAGAAATGCTAAACTTTATTATGGGAAATAGCTATGTTATAATAATTTTAATTTGAAGTGTAGAACAATTGGGGGAATACAAATGGCAAAACTTAATTGGGTTGAAATTACAAAAGATGATGTTGTGATGGCTATTGAAAATTTCTTAAATGATAATCCAGAGTATCCAGAGCCACGTTCAACATTTTTGGTATATGAAGGGAAAAAGTTACCTGCGAAACATATTCGTGGAATGGCGTATCAAGAGCATTATGGTGTTGAGATTGCGAAAAGTGAATTTGGCGGTGGAAGCGAAACGGTTCGATTTTTTGAACGCTTGGGATTTGATATGGAATATCATGGAGCTACGACCATAAAGAAATCAGAACCAAAGAAAGTCGAGAAAAAACAAGAACCAATTGAAAAGAAAGAACTAGTAGTTGAAAAAATGGTTGAGGTTACTAAGCCAAAAATCGAAGTTTGTGAGAAAGAAGTCTTGAAGGAAAAAATTGTTATTCCTTCAAAAAAGGTAATCGAGCAAAAGAACGCATTGCAACTTATCTTGAATCGAATGTTTGACGGAGACATTGTATGTGAAAAAACATATGAGTGGCTAAAGACACCAAACGATATTACAGGACCATATAAGAAATTATATGATGCACTTTCAGCATATCGAGGCGATACAACCTTTGCTAAAAAGAATGTTACACTCAGATGTGATTTTGTTTGTGAAGGACAAAAGCTTATTATTGAGTATGATGAAAGACAACATTTTTCAGAAGCGAGAAGAGTATCACTTGAATCTTATAGAGATATTCCAGTAATGTTCGATAGAGAACTTTGGATAAAGGCATGTAAAGATATTGGTGCAAAAGATAATGCTCCAGCTAATCGTGATGAGGTACGAGCTTATTATGATAGTACGAGAGATATTGCGTGCTATGAAAATGGTTATAAGCTCATTCGTATTATGCATGGTCAAATTGATTTTGAAAATCCTGATGCTGCAGAACAGTTAAGAAAATATATTGAGCAAGAGACTAATAAAAAATCTATGGAAAAAGATACAATCAAAGTTGGAATGTATCTTCAAACAGATGAAAAGAAAAATAAAAAGTCTTTTGACAGAATTTTAACTATTATGAAGGAATCGGATGCAGATATTATCGTTTTTCCAGAGTTTTGCTATGTCCCATTTGTTAGAGATATGACAAAACTTGACTTGGCATATATTGATGATGTGAATAAAGTGCAAGAATTATGCTTAGATTTTAGTAAGGAATTGGGAAAAGCTGTTGTAGTAAGTTCATGTGATTCTTATGAGACTATTTTTAGCGTATATGCCAATGCATTTGCGAGTGAAAATGAGACACAAACAACAATGTATATTAAGCATACTATGACAGGTCGTTCCTGCCTTGAATTTGATTTTTATGATCAGTTTGTTGCAGATAATTTTGATCCGATTGTATATAAAGGATTTCTCATTGGATTAACCATATGCTATGACTGTAATCATGCTTTGTTTAGCAGAATGTATGGCTACTATGGAATTGATTTGATTATCAATAGCACTGGTGGAAATGTGAAATACGATAAGTGGTTCAAGTATAATAAGGCAAGAGCCATTGAAAACAATTGTTACACTCTTGTAACCATGGGTGGCGATGGAAGAATTGTAAATGGACCAAATTATGTATATGGATTTAATAAAAATGGTGGAATCATTCTTCCTAAAAATTTGAATGGAAAGACAGAGCAATTAAACGAGCCAGGTTGTCTTTATCTTTATGAAGTTAGCAAAGAGGATGGAATTGGAGAAGCAGATAAGAGCAACCCATTTGAAACGGAAAACAAATATAGTCATTTGAGTATTCCTATTGGCGGAGTAGATGAAGTTTTGGCAGGTTCAGAGCAGATTGCGGATTGCATTTATCTTAAAAAGGTTGATAAATATAATGTCATGTTTTTGTGTGTTGATGGCATGGACATCATGAAACCAGAGATAGTGCAAAAGCTTCTTTATGCCAAGGAACTGAAAAAGTATGGTAATCGAAAGTATGTTATTATCAATAAGCATGAGGGAGAGATTGATAAACAATATTTTGAAGAAAAATTATCGGTTGTGCTAAAGGTAAGAGCTATGGAAAATTATTGTGCAGTTATCTTGGAGTCAGCTAATTATAATAAATGCTACCAAACAGGAAAGAATAAAACTGCTCAGGTTGTTAAGGCGATAGATGGTAGCTTTGGAATTGACCTGGAGCGTACAACTGGTCCTGAAGCTATATGGAGAAATCAAGCATTAAGACGAAAAGGCTATGAGTGGCTAGTTGAAAATGCAACAAGTATTTATGAACAATAAATAAGAATAACAAATATAGCGTCTTGTAAATCAATGATTTGCAAGGCGTTCTTTTTATTTGTGAACTGGCATTTTTATGACACACTCTTTTTGATAGACTTTAGGTAAGGAAAAATAAGGACTTTAAATTTGAAAAACAGAAAGTGGGTGTTGAGATGAATAGATTGTTGTTTTGGTTGAAAAGGCGAGAACGATATAAGAAAAGACGATGCAATAAGTGTTGTTTGTTTTGTAACTTTTATAAAGAGTGTAGAAATGATGGGGATCATATTGAGTAGGGGGTGCTTGCGATGAAGATGAATACAGATATGTACTATATTATGGATGGCAATGGTAATTATTACAGGATCAATGATAAGAATCAGTTGGTAGCTGCTGGAGAACGTGATGAAGCTGAGTGGTTTGATTTGCGAACTGCTAATGAGCGTATCGGAACAGGAAAGAAAGCTAGATTTTATTATACGATTCCAGTGGATGATATGGAGAAAACAGAAAGTGAAATGCTTAGTGGTGCTGCGGAGATAGAGGACAATTTGGAGGATGCTGTTACAGAAAAAAGTGCAACAATTGTTTCTATTCATCCAGAGAAAAAGGAGGTCGAGATACCAATGGTTTCATATGATGACAATAAGAATATTAGCGAATATGACATTGAAAATATTGATTGGTTATCTTATATGCAGCATTTTACTTTTCTCGCAAAATCATCAACTGATTATATCGAAAAGCTAAGTTCAAAGCTTTCTGATGTTGATAAAGAAATGTGTGATTTGCTCCATTATATTGAGCTTTATGATTTATCCGAAGAGGAGATGATCGATGTAACAGAACGCATTAAGGATACACGCCTTCGTAGAAGAGTGATTAAGGATGAATATACCAAAGTTGAATGGTTCAAAAAAGAATTTGCAACTAATGCAAATGTGATTAAGGCTAATTCTGTTATTGGTCAGATGAGAAAACTTGACCATCGTGTTTATCATCCAAGACAGATTGATGATATCTTTGATGGCATGAAAGGTAGAGAGACAAATAATAGAGAATATTTTCATAGACAAAAGGGTATGGTCGAAGAGCTTAATACATGCGAGGAGGAAGAAGTTATGGAGTATGTAAGAAAAGAAACAGTATTAGATGGAAGAGAACACGATTGGCTTGCATTTGCAAAGCAGCAGAGTGAATTCTATGACAATGCAAAGCAGTATATGATTAATCTTCAGATTGATATGGATGAGATTGATGCTCAAATTGAAGATACCATGATTATGATTGAGGATGCCAACTTTAATGTGACACAGGGCTATAAGGTGTTTAAGCAGTTAAAGGAGTTGCGTAATCTTAAGAAAGAGAAACAAAAAGAATACGATTGTATCAGTGCGCTCACAAATGGTCTTTCTATTGGAACGGTTTCGGATCAGGCATATTATGCAGTGAAAGATATTGAGGAAATCTTAGAAGTAACCGAAAATGAAGAGTTCGAAGAGGTGAGCGAAGAGGAAATTGAAGAGCTAGAAGATATCGTGGATGAAGCGGTGTAAAATATGTAAAAGCAAAATTAAACTGTCCCTTTATAGATACAGATATTTGTGGTATAATTAAATTTGGGTTTGTGTACCTAGAACTCAATGTCTGTTTATATGGAGGACGTAATGGCAAGAGGTAAGAATCAAAAACTCAAATTGTTATATTTGGCAAAGATTATGCAAGAAGAAACCGATGATTTACATCGACTTACAATGCCACAATTAATAGAGCGTTTAGATGCTTATGGAATAGAAGCACAACGTAAGAGCTTATATGATGATTTGGATGCATTAAATGATTTTGGAATAGAGATTCTCAAAGAACAGGTTGGTAATAAAATGTATTATTATGCTGGCAATCGTGATTTTGAGATTGCTGAGCTGAAGTTCTTGGTGGATATGGTTCAAAGCTCAAAGTTTGTAACAGAGAAAAAGAGCAAAAAGCTTATTGAAAAATTGATTTCATTGGTGAGTAATTATGATGGAAAACTACTAAAACGAGAGGTATATGTTGCTGATCGTATTAAGAGCATGAATGAAACTATTCTTTATAGTGTGGATAGTATTCATACAGCAATTAGCAATAACCAACAGATATCATTTCATTATTTCAGTTGGAACTTGAATGGTGAAGCTGAGCTAAAGCATGATGGAAAGTTATACCAAGTGAGTCCTTGGGCATTGGTTTATGATGATGAGAATTATTACCTTGAGGCATACGATGCAGAGGAAAAGCGTCTGAAAACGTACCGTGTTGATAAGATGCAGGATATTTGTGTTGTAGAACAAACAAGAAAAGGTTCTACTGCATTTAAGAATAAGGATAAGGCAGTATATTCTAAGAAGTTATTTGGAATGTATGATGGAAAAGAAGAAATCGTAACATTACGATGTGAGAACCACATGGCAAATGTCATTGTGGATCGTTTTGGAAAGAATGTTCATATGCGACCTGTAGATGATGAACATTTTGAAGTAAAGGTTGAGGTTGCAGTAAGCGGAAATTTCCTTGGTTGGATAATCGGGATTGGCGGAGTGAAGATTGTTGGTCCGGAGAGTGTGGTTGAGGAGATGGATGAGTTGCTTAGAAACTATTTGAACAATTAGTGTACGGAGGGAAAATATGGCTAAAAAGCAAAAAGAAGAAAAGAAATTGAACATAGATAATATATTGTTTAATTGTCGTGATTATTTACGAGCAGCACGAAATTCGGGATTTTTTTGAAAAAAGAGATATGATGCCGACGTTGTTTTTTTGATTTATTGGTGAGGAAAAAGATTTAATAGGTTATGTATATGAATACTGCCTTAAAGAATTTGCAGTAAATGCAACAAAAGAGGAAGGTGAGTTCTATATATGGTGAGTTTTGGGGATGTTTAGGATTTCCTGATTGTAGATACACGGAGAATGTATAAAGGGAAATCGTGAAAGCAGTTATAAATAAATGAGATAGGATTCAATAATGAGAAAAATACTAAAGAGACTGGGGATAGTTCTTGCTATTCTTTTGCTGCTATGTGTTACATATACAGTTAGTTCAAAATGGATAATAAAACACTTTATTATATCTGGCAATTATGATATGGCAGTATTGATTTATAATAATCAGATTTATCGTGGCCTTTGGAATGATGAATGTGAACAATTGTTTAACGAACAGATTAATAATATCAATACAGATTTCTTTGTAGATGATGATTTGTCAGAGGAGAATTTTTTGAATGATTATGATAACAAATATAATAATACTATTGATAAACTTGTAGTTTTAAGCTCGATTAAAAACCAATATATTTCCCAATTAGCTATGGATTTACGTGAATTGGTTGATAAAGAATATAAGGGAAGAATAAAACTAATTGAGGCTGAAACAGAGTATCAAAAGGAAAAATATGTTGAATGCTTAAAAATAATAACAGATATTTCAGACGACTTTTCACTGACCGACTCTGTTGATGAACTTAAAAATGATTGTATATCTGAAGTGTTATATTCAATAAGTAATCCAAATTCGGTTGAAGAATATGAAAAGTATATTTCATTATCTGATGAATGCATTGCAATATGCTCAGATAAACAGCTTGTTGATAGAAAAAAAGAACTGGAAAATGAACTTGTTGATTTTAAAAATGTAGTAGGATATATCGAAGATGCGGAATCATATATTGATAAAGGTGATTTTATCAATGCAGTGAAAGTTTTAAATAATCCTACAAAGGATTATCCAAATGAAAAACATTTGTCCTTGGCGTTGGAAGATTGTCAAAGCTATTTGATATTTTACGTTGGCGAAAGTGTAAACAAATATTTAGAAAATAAGGAATACAAGGAAGCGCTTTCTTTGATTGAAGAAGCTCAAAATGTGTATTCTTGTGAAGACTTAGATACTCTTCATGACCATGTGAAAACAATTAGCAGTCCGTGGTATAGATTTAAAACCACTGTTGTGGATAAGACAAAATCAATAATTGATTATTTCAAAAAAGATGTGACTAATGTTAAGCAAGAAGGTGGAGTGGCATACATATATAGAAGTGGCGAAAAGATAATATTAGGCGATTATTCGAAAAAAGATGTGAGTTTGCTTTCTGTAACAGGAAGTGGATTATTATCAATAATTGGTGTTGATGTTCCATTGGATATAAGAGACCTTTCATACGATGTTCAACATATTGGAGAAGAGGATGATTGGCTGGTGTGGCTTGCTGTCGATACGGTTGCACTTTTGCCAGTGGTTGGAACTGTAAAATATATTAAGTATGCAAAGAAAACAGGTAAAATAGCAGACTCTGTTTCGGATGTTTCGAAAATTGCTGATGATGTGAGTGATGCTGCCAAAAATGTTGACAACGTAAGTGATGCTAGCAAAGTAGCCGATAATGTATCAGATGCCGCCAAAGGTGTCGATGTAATAAGTGACGTTGCTAGAGTTACTGAAAGAATAGATGAAATAAAAGATGTCAAGTTGGGGAAAATAGCAGATAAACCTAA
>JAUNJF010000081.1 GCA_030533405.1 Eubacteriales bacterium | reverse complement strand
TGAGGAGGTGTTGCTTTTGTGTAGTATTTGATGGGGTATTCGGAAGTGGCAATGACCATGTATGTGTATACGCATTTTGTGTATGAAAAGGAGAAAGCGGTAGTGGGGAAGGTGAGAGGGAATGATTTGTCATAAAAAATAAATAAAAATAACTTGAAAATATGACAAAGCTATCATATAATATAAATGAACACTGAGAGTGTTCTTTGAAAGGAGAATATAAAATGGAGGCCAACAAAAAAAATATTCGTTTAAAACAACTTAGAAAAGAAAGTAAAATAACCCAGGAGCAATTAGCAAAATATTTGGATGTTGATCAGACAATGATTACAAAATTGGAAAATGGAACAAGGAGTCTGAATATAACGGTAATTGAAAAAATTTGTAACTTGTTTGGATGTACAGATGCTTATTTGATGGGAGAAGATGATGCTTATATCCCTTTGAATTTTGCGTTTCGCTCTAATGGAATCCAGACAGAAGATTTAGAGAGTATAGCTGTGGTCAATAAAATTGTAATGAACATTCGCTATATGAATGAAATGATAGGAGATTAATATTTATGAGAACAGCTCAGGAGTTAAATTCGTTAGCATTAAGAACACGAAGAATGTGGAATGAAGATGGATATTCTCCAATTGACATTTTTGCTATTGTTAACGGATGGAAAGACAAAAAAATTACGATAGTCAGATATCCGATGTCATCACGAATAAGTGGTATGTGCACAAAGGAAGATAAAGATATTATTATCTGCATAAACTCGACAACCTCTTATGGTAGACAAAGATTTACGCTGGCACATGAATTATACCACGTGTTATATGAAAAAAATATGCAGCGAGTAATCTGTGATATGAGTATGAATGGTGACAAAGCAGAATCAGAAAAAGAAGCAGATCAATTTGCAAGTTATTTATTAATGCCATATGATGCATTGTTAGAGTATGAGCATGATAAAACAAAATGGAATCTCGAAAAAGTGATCGATGCAGAACAGTTTTTTCAAGTAAGTCATCAGGCGATGCTCCATCGATTAGTATGTGATAATCTGCTCAGCAATGAAGTTGCTGATGAATATAAATCTATTACAGTGTCCACAGAGGCTGCCAGGTTGGGGTATGGAAAAGAATTATATTTCCCAACAGATAAAAACAAACAGTATTTCACAACTGGTGAATATATTCGAAAAGTCGAAAAGATGGCAGAGAAAGATCTTATTTCAGAAGGAAAAAGAGAAGAACTTTTGTTGGATGCGTATAGAGCAGATATAGTATACAATTTTGACGAGGAGGAAGCTAATCTGAATGACTGATGATTTATTTTTTGACACAGATTGTTTGTCTGCATTTTTGTGGATTAATGATACTAACATATTGCATGAACTATATGGAGGAAAGATTGTTTTGCCGGAACCAGTTTATCAGGAACTGTCGAGTCCAAACATTCCACATATAAAGCAACGTGCAGATGCAATGATTAGTAGTAATGATGCGTCTGTGAAAACAATTTATACTGGCACGGAAGAGTATGACTTATATGTAGAACTTGTGCGTGGAAAAAAGGGGCAGAAGAGTATTGGTCGTGGTGAAGCTGGAGGAATTGCATTGGCTAAAACTTATAATGGAATTCTTGCAAGTAACAATTACAAAGATATTGCCCCATATATTGAAAAGTATAATTTGAAGCATATTGATACCGGACAAATTTTGGTAGAAGCATTGAATAAAGGATTAATTACTGAGGCTGATGGAAACAACATTTGGAATAAAATGTTGGTAAAGAAGCGTAAGTTACCTGCAAATACCTTTTCAGAGTATCTACTGAATCAGCAGAAATATGTATAGAGGAAGTTCTTTATATAGAAAAACTGCCAAGCACTCGACTTGGCAGTGAGTCAAAGAAAAAGTTCTTTGACATATTTATTCTCACAAATTAAATATAGCAAAAGAACTTTTTTTTGACAAG
This sequence comes from Eubacteriales bacterium, assembly GCA_030533405.1. GTDB lineage: Bacteria > Bacillota > Clostridia > Lachnospirales > Lachnospiraceae > CAG-590. The sequence goes on along the minus strand of JAUNJF010000081.1, from coordinate 17 downwards.
AATATCTTGCAAAGGAG
>JAUNJF010000080.1 GCA_030533405.1 Eubacteriales bacterium | reverse complement strand
GTCTTGATTGTTATTCATATTTGGGAATCAGTTTTTTATCGTTCAAAAACACAATTATTCCCAGCATTTTCTTTTTCATCCTTCCAGTAGAGCTTTCCATTCTCTGCATAAATGGATCCTGTGCCATCTGTATAGACGACGTTTTTCTGCATGGCGCCTCCGCCATCGGGGAAATACTGCTCTGTACGCTGTCCATCCTGATAAACAAGGCAGCCTTGGTTAGTGTCATATTCTGCAAGAAACTCCCAATGGGTATTTTCCGATGAACTGCTGGCCCAATCGATCATGATTTCATAATACCTGTCATTTTGGGATGTGATTTCCATGTAGCAGCGCCCGCTGTTAGAGTCCGCCCATCCTCCGTTAAAATCAAAAAGGCAAATATACTCTCCATTAAAGTTTTCGTCGGAAGACTGGATCGAAATGTGATGATCATCCGGATGATAGCTCATGACAATATCTTTTCCGTAGTAGTAGATCATTTGACCGTCACTGCCAATTTCTGCCGGTTCCAAGCCAAATTGCCATTCAACGCTGTCCATTCCTGACATCCAATGAACCGACATCAGCGCGTCCGTCATTGGAAAAACTCCCAGGCTTTCACTGCCTCCCAGCTTTTGGAACTGATTATAATAAACAAACCAAATATTGCTATCATCATTATCGGTAGTAATAGAGGTATCCGTTGCTGCTGTACTGTTGTCATATTCATCGGGTTCTGTAATGCTGTCAAATGAATATTCTGAATCTTGGATTTCCGCCTGCGGTTGACTTTGATCTGTTGCAGCAATGTCGTACGCGTCTTCGGCATAATATTCACCATACACTTGATCGTTTTCTGTATTGATAAAGATGTGATGGTCATCTGGATAATATGTCAGCATATACGCATACTCTTCCATATGTGAATCTAGGGAATAGTAAATTAATTCACCATTTTCTCCTTTTACATCATAATGGATCGGGAAAAACATAATAGCTCCCCTGCTTTCTTCACTGTAATATGGTTGGATGGCTATAGTCATACCATACCCGTCTTCCCAAATTCTGCTATATGCCACATCTAAAAACAAGACCCGGTCATTGCTATAGCGTCTGTAACGATTATACCACAGTTCATCTGAAAGATAATCCAGATTAATGCCGTGTTTCGCTAATGTGGCACCGCCCTTTTTGTTATAGCAATAACCATAATCGATATTGTAATAGGTAACACATTCATCAAAAGAAGAGAAATTTGTTTTCGTCATGCGTAAGCTTTCTTTATATTTTCCAAGATAAACTTCGTGATCACTGGATAAATAAATTGTTTCGTCATCGGCGACAAAACAACGCAGTCCTTCTATATCAGAAATACTTATTTCTGATGTGCCGGAGGTTTCCCTGAGAATAGACCATTCATAGTTTCCGGCATGGTTTCCCTCTGTTGGTGTACCTTCAAAAAAAGCTGTTTGAAATTCAATCCTGTCACCAGATATTTCCTTGATCCACAAGCCGCCTGCTTGAATAGGATAGTCTTCCTGTCCGATTGGTTCTGTCAGCCATATTCCCGTATAGCCATTGATTTCAGACGGTGGGTTTACCATTGTGGATTGAAAACCATCAGAATTATTCGCTGCCATGATTTCTTTGATGCTGCTATTCGTTACAGTATTTCCCAAGCATACAAGTGTTACTGCGATGGCAAAACAGATTCGCGTTCTAATTCTTCTTATTATCCTGAGTTTTTTTGCTTCCCAATTTGAGCACGTTACCCAACGGTTCCTTAATTTTTTTCTATAGTCTGAACAAAACATATGATCTCCTCCTTGTCATTATCATGAATGAATCCTAAAACTTCCAATCTCTTTTATTGTAACAAGAATCACGCTAATGTAAATATTTAATAATCCATAACCACATAATATTCCGGTAATCAGCCTTCTCCAATTTGTCGATTCGCAGATTTCTAAATACTGAATAAGCCAATCCAGAAAAAGGACTCCGCAGAATATAACAC
>JAUNJF010000025.1 GCA_030533405.1 Eubacteriales bacterium | reverse complement strand
GGTATTTTTATAGGTATTATTATAGGATATTTTGTTTGTAAAGTTGTTTAGTATAAATATGGATTTTTTTGTAATACTATCTATAGAACAAAGTGTGCTTCGCACGCTAGCCGCAAAGCGGCATATGTTCGTATATTGTCTTGATGCTTGCATCGAGACCAATAGGAAATTCGAGGGATTTCCTATAAAGGAACGAAAGAGGAAGAGAAATCTTCCTCTTTTTTTATGGAGATGATGTAATGGAAAAAAATGAACAGGAACAAATTAATAATAATGGACAAATTGATTTAGTAACAAACAGATATGGATATAAAATTCATTTGTTAAATATTATTGGAGAAATCGAGGGACATCAGTGTCTGGGTTCTATGACAAAAACAACAAAATATGAACATATTTTACCAGAACTTGCGAAAGTAGAAGATGATAAGACGATTGATGGGATGTTGGTATTACTAAATACAGTGGGTGGAGATGTTGAGGCAGGATTAGCAATTGCAGAAATGATAGCATCTCTTTCGATACCAGTTGTTACATTGGTTTTAGGTGGTAGTCATTCTATTGGGGTACCATTATGTGTTTCGGGAAATCATTCATTTATTGTCCCGACTGCGACAATGTTGATTCATCCAATTCGAATGAATGGAACAATATTAGGGGTTAAACATAATTATGAGTATATTGATCGAATGCAAGATAGAATTATTTCATTTACTTGTCGACAATCAGGAATAAAAGAAGATGCTTTTAAAGCACTTATGTTTAATACTTCGGAATTGGCAAAAGATGTTGGGAGTGTTTTGGTAGGAAAAGAAGCTGTGGAGAAAGGATTAATTAACGAAGTTGGTGGAATTAAGGACGCATTTTACTGTTTATATAGCTTGATAAATGAGAAAAAAAATAGTAGTATATAAGGTAATGTGTTTATAAAGATAATAGAGGAGGGTATCAGCTTGGCTGGTAGTAACAATCAGAATAAAAAGAGTAGTTCAAATAATCGTAAGTCGAATAATCAAAACAAAAAAGTAGCAGAAAATAATAAGAAAACGAACCAAACGGTTGAGCAGGAAGTGTCTTATACTCCTGAAATAATGGTATGGGTAGTTGCTGCAATTATGCTCATTATTGAATTGGGTAATTTTGGATTATGTGGTTTTATTAATTATATAAGTCAGTTTTTGTTTGGTATATTTGGAATTATAGAATATGTACTTCCGCTTGTTGTCGCTTTTGCAGCATTCTTTTTGCATGTAAATGAATATAAAAAAAGAGCAGTTCACAAAGTAATATTTGGATCCTGTGTATTGGTATGCATAGGAATGCTGGGACAACTGGTAACGGGAATGGAACAATTTAGTATCATTAATGTTTACAATGATGGATATGATAACAAAATGGGTGGTGGTGTTATATGTGGAAGCATAGCATATCTACTACACAAAGGTGTTGGTTCGGTTGGTACATATATTATAATATTGTTGGTATTAATTTTATGTATCGTATTGTTTGCAGAAGTATCTGTGATTGAATGGATTAAATCATTTCTTGCAGATGATGAAGATTATGAAGAAGAGGATGAATTCGAAGAGGAACGTAGAAAAACGACTAAAAAACGTACAAAACAATCTCGTGATATTGTTGTTGAAGATTTTCCGAATTACCATGAAAAAAGTGATACACCAAAACGTTCTATGTTAGAATCAATTTCTGTATTACCTGCAGATACAGATAAAGGAATATTACCATCTAAAAAAGTGGATAAATTACCAGAACATGAAGAAGTTCATGAAATAAAAATGGATTATGTTTTCAATTTACCAGGGGAAAATATGGATGCTTTTGATGTATCGGAAGTTCCAAAAGAAGAAGTGAAAACAGAACAAAAGAAGCGCTCAAGGAATAAAAATGATATTCCTAAGGTGATTCCAGTTGAATCGATGGAAATAAAGCAATCAGAAAAGATTGAAGAACCTAAAAACAGTGTTGTACCTGAAGATATTCAAAAAATGGAAAACAAAACAGCACCAGAAGTAAAGGTTGCATCTGCAAAGGTAGCGGCAACAAGTGAATCCGGATATCAATTTCCACCTATTGATTTATTAAAAAAAGGAAAGGCAGCTTCTGCAACAAAAGAAGAGAGTATTCAACAAAATGCTTTGAAATTACAAGAGGTTCTAAAAAGCTTTGGTGTAAATGTTACAATGACAAATTATAGTTGTGGGCCATCTGTTACACGTTATGAAATGGTACCGGAACAAGGTGTTAAGGTTAGCAAAATTACAGGTCTTGCAGATGATATTATGATGAATTTAGCTGCACAAAGCATTCGTATTGAAGCACCAATTCCAGGAAAGTCTGCTGTTGGAATAGAAATACCAAATGGGACTCGTACAGGAGTTGGTTTTAGAGAATTGATTGATACAGAAAAATTCATTAAGCATCCATCTAAGATAGCATTTGCTTGTGGTAAAGATATTGAAGGTAATGTTGTTGTTGAGGATATTGCAAAAATGCCTCATTTATTAATTGCTGGTGCGACAGGTTCTGGTAAATCTGTTTGTACCAATACTTTAATCATGAGTATTTTGTATAAAGCACAGCCTGATGAAGTAAAATTGATATTGATTGATCCAAAGCAGGTAGAGTTAAAGGTTTATAATGGAATTCCGCATTTATTAACGCCTGTTGTGACGGATCCAAAAAAAGCAGCCGGTGCTTTAAATTGGGCTGTTGCTGAAATGACAAAGCGATATCAGATTTTTTCAGAATTTAATGTGCGAAACATTCAGGGATATAATACAAAAGTAAAGGAAATGCAAGAATCTGGAAAGATTCCAGAAGAAGAGCAAACATTAGAGAAAATGCCACAAATCGTAATTATTGTAGACGAGTTGGCAGATTTAATGATGGTTGCAAAATCAGAAGTGGAAGAAGCGATTGTTCGTCTTGCGCAGCTTGCAAGAGCGGCTGGTATTCATTTGGTAATTGCAACACAAAGACCTTCCGTAGATGTTGTTACAGGTTTAATTAAAGCAAATGTACCATCAAGAATTGCACTTTCAGTATCGTCTGGAATTGATTCTCGAACAATTATTGATACGGTAGGCGCAGAAAAATTATTAGGTAACGGAGATATGTTATTTTATCCTACAATGTATCCACAACCTTTGCGTGTACAAGGTGCATATATTTCGGATGAAGAAGTATTAAAAGTGGTAGATTTTTTGAAAGAGCAAAATGAAAATATTACATATAGCGAAGAACTCACAAATCAAATAACATCAGCTGGAACGAACACTGGTGCAACACAAATTGGTAGTGGGTCAGAGAATGATAGAGATGAATATTTTGTTCAAGCTGGAAAATTTATTATAGACAAAAACAAAGCTTCAATTGGTATGCTCCAACGTATGTTTAAAATTGGGTTTAATCGTGCAGCTCGTATCATGGATCAATTATGTGAGGCTGGTGTGGTTGGACCTGAAGAAGGAACAAAACCAAGACAAGTATTGATGTCAGAAGAGCAGTTTGATGAATATATTGATGAATACTTTTAATTTTTGAACAAACATTAAGAAATATAACTTATTTTAAATTTATTTATGAAAAGGAGAATGATATGAAAACAGATATTCAGATTGCGCAGGAAGCAAATATGGTACATATTAAGGAAGTTGCAAAGAAATTAGATATTACTGAGGAGGAATTGGATTTATACGGAAAGTATAAAGCAAAACTATCTGATGAATTAATTAAACGAATCGAAAACAACAAAGAGGGAAAATTGGTTTTAGTAACTGCAATTAATCCAACTCCAGCTGGAGAAGGAAAAACAACTGTTACAGTTGGATTAGGACAGGCACTTGGAAAGTTAAATAAAAAGGCATCTATCGCATTGCGCGAGCCTTCTTTAGGACCTTGTTTTGGAATCAAAGGTGGTGCTGCTGGAGGTGGATATGCTCAGGTGGTACCAATGGAGGATTTGAATTTGCATTTTACAGGTGATTTTCATGCAATCACATCAGCCAATAATCTCTTAGCAGCATTATTAGATAATCACATTCAGCAAGGTAATGCGTTGAATATTGACACAAGACAGGTTGTTTGGAAACGTTGTTTAGATATGAATGATCGTAGTCTCCGAAATATTGTTGTTGGTTTGGGAAGTAAGATGGATGGATTTGTTCGCGAAGATCATTTTGTTATTTCTGTTGCATCAGAAATCATGGCAATCTTATGTCTTGCAAATGACATGGAGGATTTAAAGGATAAATTAGGTAAAATCATTGTTGCATATTCTGTTGACGGAAAACCTGTTACAGCTTCGGATTTAAAAGCAGTAGGGGCAATGGCAGCATTATTAAAGGATGCTATTAAGCCAAATATGATTCAAACATTAGAACATACACCTGCATTTGTGCATGGAGGACCGTTTGCGAATATTGCACATGGTTGTAATTCTGTTCGTGCTACAAAATTAGCATTGAAGCTTTCAGATATCGTTGTAACAGAAGCAGGATTTGGTGCGGATTTAGGTGCAGAGAAGTTTTTGGATATTAAATGTCGTAAAGCTGGTATTTCCCCAGATGCAATTGTATTGGTAGCAACGATTCGAGCATTAAAATATAATGGTGGAGTAGCAAAGGCAGATTTAAATGCTGAAAATGTCGAGGCATTAAAGAAAGGTATTGTAAATCTTGAAAAACATATTGAAAATTTACAGCAGTATGGTGTTCCGATTGTTGTAACATTAAATCAGTTTATTACAGATACTGATGCTGAACTTGCATTTGTTCAGGAGTTTGTTGAAAATAAGGGTTGTGATTTTGAACTTGCTCAGGTATGGGAAAAAGGTGGCGAAGGCGGAGTGGCTTTGGCAAAAAAAGTAATAGAAGTTTTAGAAAATAAACCAGCTAACTTTAAGATGTTATATGAAGATGATTTGTCGCTTCAGGATAAAATTTCAACAATTGCAACAAGAATCTATGGAGCGAATGGCGTCAATTATACACCAGCAGCAAAGAAACAGTTGGATAAAATTACAGAATTAGGATATGGTAATTTGCCTGTATGTATGGCAAAAACACAATATTCATTATCGGATGATCAAACAAAACTTGGTCGACCAACTGATTTTGATATTAACATTCGTGAAGTTTATGTTAATGCAGGTGCAGGATTCGTTGTTGCAATCACAGGTGCGATTATGACCATGCCAGGACTTCCGAAAGTTCCTGCTGCAGAAGCAATTGATGTAATAGATGATAAGATTACGGGATTATTCTAATGAATAGAAAAGAGGAAACAAATATGGCAAGATTAATTGATGGTAAAAGAATTAGTCAGGAAATCAAAGACGAATTAAAAGAGAAAGTGGCAACACTAAAAACACAGGGAAAAGAAATCGGAATGGCAGTTATTCAGGTTGGAAATGATCCTGCATCCTCTGTGTATGTAGGGAATAAAAAGAAAGCTTGTGAGTATATTGGAATTCGATCAGAAGCATATGAATTGCCAGAAGAAACAACACAAGAGGAATTGATTGCTTTGATTGAAAAATTAAACAATGATGAAAAGATTCATGGAATCTTAGTACAGCTTCCGGTACCAAAACATATCGATGAAGATACGATTATTCAAGCGATATCCCCAAAGAAAGATGTAGATGGATTTCATCCTCAAAGTGTAGGTGCACTTTCGATTGGTCAAAAAGGATTTGTATCTTGTACCCCTGCGGGTATTATTCAGTTATTAAAACGAAGTAATATCGACATTGAGGGAAAGGAATGTGTTGTGATTGGTAGAAGTAATATTGTCGGAAAACCGATGGCGTTACTATTGCTTCGTGAAAATGGAACTGTAACAATAACACATTCAAGAACGAAAGATTTGAAAGAAGTTTGCAAAAGAGCAGACATTTTAGTTGTAGCGATTGGGCGTCCTAAGATGATTGATGCGTCGTATGTGAAAGAGGGCGCTGTTGTTATTGATGTAGGTATTCATCGTAATGAAAATAATAAACTTTGTGGAGATGTAGATTTTGAAAGTGTGGAACCAATTGCTTCAGCGATTACACCTGTTCCAGGTGGTGTTGGTCCGATGACAATAGCTATGTTGATGAATAACTGTGTGGAAGCTGCAACGATGTTTGAATAATCAGCAAAACATAATTTAAGTTTAACATATGTATTAGGAGAAAATATGGTTCGAATATTATTTGTATCTCTTGGCTGTGATAAAAATCTTGTAGACAGTGAAGTTATGCTTGGAATGTTGCAGGAACGTGGATATTCCATTACAAACGATGAAAAAGAGGCGGATGTAGCAATTGTGAATACATGTTGTTTTATTCACGATGCCAAAGAAGAGAGTATTGAAAATATAATAGAATTAGGTTCATTGAAAAAAACTGCAAAATTAAAAGGTCTCATTGTTACCGGATGCCTTGCACAACGCTATCAGGATGAGATATTAAAAGAACTCCCTGAAGTGGATGCAATCGTTGGAACTTCAAGTACAGAGTCGATTATTGAGGCTGTAGAACAGGTAATGATTGGAAAGCAGTTTACGTGTTTTACGGATCTTGATTTTTTGCCACCAAGTCATGAGGAAAGAGTTATTACATCTGGAACCTATATGGGATATTTAAAAATTGCAGAAGGCTGTAATAAAAGATGTACATACTGTATCATTCCGCAAATTAGAGGAAACTATCGAAGTGTTCCGATGGAGGATTTGGTTGCTCAGGCAAACTATTTAGCGAAAAATGGAATTACAGAGCTTTGTATTGTCGCACAGGAAACAACTATTTATGGTATAGATTTATATGGAAAAAAATCACTTCCTGAATTATTGAGAAGATTATCGGAAATTGATGATATTCAGTGGATTCGTTTGTTATACTGTTATCCGGAAGAAATTACAGATGAATTGATTTTTGAAATAAAAAATAATCCAAAAGTTTGTCATTATATTGATATGCCATTACAACATTGTGAAGACCGAATTTTGAAACGAATGGGAAGAAGAACAACGAAAGAAGAAATTAAACAAAAAATTAATTCTATTCGTTCGCAAATTCCTGATATTGTTTTACGAACATCTCTGATTACCGGATTCCCTGGTGAGACAGAGAATGATCATGAAAATTTAATGGAATTTATTAATGAAATAGAGTTTAATCGTTTGGGTGTATTTACGTATTCACCAGAAGAAGGAACACCTGCTGCAGAATTCGAAAATCAGGTAGAAGAAAATGTTAAACAAAAATGGCGCGATGAAATTATGGAGCTACAACAGGAGATATCTTATGATTTAAATTCTGAAATGATTGGAAAACGATTAAAAGTTATTGTCGAAGGATATCTTTATAAAGAAAATATGTATTTATGTCGTTCATATAAGGATGCGCCTGAGATTGACGGTTGTGTATTTGTTGCATCAGATGAAGAACTTGTATCAGGTGATTTTATCGATGTAATCATTACAGATTATAATGAATACGATTTGATAGGAGAGTGTATCAATGAATTTACCGAATAAACTTACAATATTACGAACACTATTGATTCCGTTTTTTTTAGTTGTATTATTATGGCAGTCTGTACCTTATGGGAACTGGATTGCGTTATTTATTTTTATTATTGCTTCTTTGACTGATATGTTAGATGGAAAAATTGCCAGAAAATATAATTTAGTTACCAACTTTGGTAAGTTTATGGATCCTTTGGCTGACAAGTTGTTGGTTACTTCGGCTTTGATTGCTTTTATTGAACTTGAGCGTATTTCTGCATGGATCGTCATTATTATTATTGCAAGAGAATTTATTATTAGTGGATTCCGTACTGTTGCTGCGGATAATGGGATTGTTATTGCAGCAGGAATCTGGGGGAAAATGAAAACAGCAGAGCAGATGGTGATGATTTGTATTTTAATTGCTGATTTTGGTAGTTTGTTTACAGAGTATGCTAGTGCTATTCATATGTTTGAGAATACTTTGATATATATTGCTTTGATTTTAACCATTGTTTCAATGATTGATTACTTAGCGCATAACAAAGGTGTATTAAGTGAAAGTAATAAATAAACATATGCACAATAGAAGTAATTACTTATTAAAAACTTGGTATTGCATTAGCGATATCAAGTTTTTGTATGGGCTTTTTCTTTGTATATTTTTTGTCATAAATAATTGGTAAAATGATACAAAAAACGATAACTTTTGCTTGAAATAATCAAACAAAAGTTATACAATATAATTGGATAAAATTTGGCTTATAAATAAGCCTTATAATAAATATAATGGAGGGTAAGAAATGAGCAATAAACTTACGTTGTCAGCAAGTGATCGAGTTAGAGCATTACTTGATGACTCAAGTTTTGTTGAAATTGGTTCATATGTTACAGCAAGATGTACTGATTTTAACACCAAAGATTATGAAACACCGGCTGATGGTGTCGTGACAGGCTACGGTACTATCGACGGAAGATTGGTGTATGTATATAGCCAAGACGCAACTGTTTTAGGCGGTTCGATTGGTGAGATGCATGCAGCTAAGATTGCCAAAATTTATGATATGGCACTTAAAATGGGAGCACCTGTAATCGGATTAGTTGATTGTGCTGGTTTAAGATTACAAGAAGCAACCGATTCGTTAAATGCATTCGGTAGCATTTATTTAAAACAAACAATGGCTTCTGGTGTTGTTCCACAAATTACAGGTGTATTTGGTGTCTGTGGTGGTGGTGCTGCTGTCATTCCTGGACTTTCAGATATTACGTTTATGGTAAAAGATAATGCACAATTATTTGTGAATAGTCCAAATACATTGGATGGTAATTATAAAGAAAAATTAGATACATCATCGGCTGATTATCAAGAGGCAAATTCGGCATTAGTTGATGAAGTATTAGAAGATGAAGCGACTTTACTTGGAAGAATTCGTCAGGTTGTTGCAATGCTTCCATCTAATAATGAAGATGATGCAAATTATGCTGAATGTGCAGATGATTTGAACCGTGAAATTCCAAATTTAGAGGGATTAAGTGGTGATGCTAGAACAGTACTTACACATATTGCAGATAATAATATTTTTGTCGAGTTTAAAAAAGAGTATGCTAAAGATATGATTATCGGTTTAATGAAGCTTGGTGGAACAACAGTTGGTTGTATCGCAAATCAAGTTCAGGATGGCGGAGATGTTCTTTCAACAAATGGTGCTTATATTGCAGCAGAGTTTGTTAATTTCTTGGATGCATTTAACATTCCAATTCTTACATTAACAAATGTAAAAGGATATAAAGCTACAATTGGTGAAGAAAAGAATATTGCAAAAGCTGTAGCAAAACTTACTTATGCATTTGCAAATGCAACTTCACCTAAGGTTAATCTTGTAATGGGTGATGCATATGGAAGTGCATACTTAACTATGAACTCAAAATCAATTGGCGCAGATATTGAATATGCATGGAAAACTGCTAAAATCGGCACGATGGATGCTGATCAGGCTGTTAAAATTATGTATGCAGATGAGCTTTCTAAGAAATCAGGAGATAAGAAGAAAGTCGATGCTGCAAAAGAAGCGTATGTAGAGACAATGTCAAGTGCGATTTCTGCTGCAAAACGAGGATTCGTTGATGATATTATTGACGGTGCTGCAACAAGAAAGCGTTTGATTGCTGCATTTGAGATGCTTTATACAAAGCGTGAAGATAGACCAATCAAAAAACATGGCGCAATGTAGAGAGGTGGTTATCAAATGAAAATTAAAAGACTCTTATTACTTCTTACAGTATTTGTGTTTGCGTTTTCGATGACTGCATGTAGTAGTGGACAAGCTGAAGTTGATTTTGATTATACTGACATGAATATACTTAGTACTAGTATGTTTTTGACATTAAACCTTATTACAGTAGATGAAGCGACAAAAGTTGTAATTAATAATACTGAAGGTCAGGAAGTTTATCAGACAGCTTTATCAAATTTCGAAGCAGCAGATAACGAATGTGGTAAGTTTAAAGGATTTATAACAAAAGATAATACTGTTGTTACTTTTGAAGAGATTCAACAAAAGGCAAGCGAAGACGAAAATTTCCTTGAGAATATTCTTTTAAATCTTTCTTCTAGCGTAGAAGAAGATGGTGCAACGGTGAAAGCAACACTTCAAATTGCATTTGAAGATAGAGATGCAGAAGCTTGTTTCGTATATATAAGCGATCCTGCACAAACTACTGTTGATCAGACAACAAATAAGGTTACAACACCATTTCAGCTTTCAGAGTTGACAATTTCTCCACAATATTCACTTGGTGAGAAAATGGGTAAGGCTGCAATGAATACTCTTATGGGTATGGGTACTGTATTTGTAATTCTTATCTTTATTGCATTGATTATTGGTCAGTTTGAGAAGTTATCAAATATTATTATGAAAGTATCAACTGCGATTGCGAATGTAATTGCAGAAATTAAAGCGAACAGAGCTAAGAAAAAGAGCAACATTGAGGAAGAGGAAACAGCAGTTTCTGAATCACCTGTTGCACCAGTCGCTTCAGGCGATTTAATGAATGATTCCCAATTGGTTGCTGTTATTACAGCAGCAATTATGGCTATGCAGAGTGAAAATGGTACTGCTGGCAGTGACGGATTAATTGTACGTTCAATTAGAAAAGCAAAGAGATAATTAGGAGGATTGAATAATGAAGAATTATAGAATTACAGTAAATGGTATGGCATATGATGTAGCAGTTGAAGAAGTAGCAGCAGCTCCAGCGGCTCCAGCAGCAAGCGGTTCAGAGGGTGCAGTTAAAGTAGCAGCTCCTATGCCAGGTAAAATTTTAACAATTAAAGCAAATGTTGGACAGGCAGTTAAAAAGGGCGATGTTATTATGATTCTTGAGGCTATGAAAATGGAGAATGAAATTACAGCTCCAGAGGCTGGTACAGTTGCAAGCATTAATGTAGCAGCTGGTGATAATGTAGAATCAGGTGATACACTCGCTTCCCTTAACTAATTAGTTTATTGTATATTATTTTACAGGAGGCAATTTAGATGGATTACGTATGGAATACGTTGCAGAACTTAGGTGGACAGACTGCATTTGCAAGTCTTTACTGGGGCAATTTCGTTATGATTTTAGTTGCCTGTGTGTTCCTTGTTCTTGCAATAAAATTTGGTTTTGAACCATTATTATTAGTTCCGATTTCCTTCGGTATGTTACTTGCGAATATGTTTCCAGGTATCATTGCAGATGGAGGACTATTTCATTATTTTTATTTGTTAGATGAGTGGAGTATTTTACCATCTTTGATTTTCTTGGGGGTTGGTGCGATGACAGACTTCGGTCCGTTAATTGCAAATCCGAAGAGCTTTTTGTTAGGTGCGGCAGCACAGTTTGGTATTTATTCCGCATACTTTTTTGCAATTCTTATGGGATTTAGTGATAAGGCAGCAGCAGCAATTTCGATTATCGGAGGAGCTGATGGTCCTACATCGATTTTCCTTGCTGGTAAGTTAGGTATGGGTGGTACATTGATGGGTCCAATTGCTGTAGCGGCATATTCTTATATGGCGTTGGTTCCTGTTATTCAGCCACCTTTTATGAAGTTATTAACAACAGAAAAAGAACGTAAGATTAAAATGGAGCAGTTAAGACCTGTTTCAAAACTTGAGAAGATTTTATTCCCAGTTGTTGTAACGATTGTAGTTGTTTTAATTTTACCAACAACAGCTCCACTTGTAGGTATGTTGATGCTTGGTAATTTATTTAGAGAATGTGGTGTTGTAAAACAGTTATCTGAGACTGCATCAAATGCACTTATGTACATTGTTGTTATTTTGCTTGGTACTTCTGTTGGTGCAACAACAACAGCACAGTCATTCTTGAAACTTGATACGTTAAAGATTGTTGCTTTAGGATTAATTGCATTTATTATCGGTACTTGTGCTGGTGTATTATTTGGTAAATTAATGTGTTGGGCAACAAAGGGTAAGGTTAATCCATTGATTGGTTCTGCTGGTGTATCTGCTGTTCCTATGGCAGCTCGTGTATCACAGAAAGTTGGTGCGGAAGCCGATCCTACAAACTTCTTATTAATGCACGCAATGGGACCAAATGTTGCTGGTGTTATTGGTACAGCCGTAGCTGCAGGAACTTTTATGGCGATTTTTGGTGTAATGTAAGAGACTTATATATTGAATATGGAGGAATAAGATATGGCAAAACAGGTAGCAAAGCCAGTAGGAATTACTGAAACAGTATTACGTGATGCGCATCAGTCATTGATTGCGACTCGTATGACAACAGAACAAATGCTCCCGATTATTGATAAAATGGATAAAGTCGGATATCACTCAGTAGAATGTTGGGGTGGTGCGACATTTGATGCATCTCTTCGATTCTTAAAGGAAGATCCATGGGAGAGACTTAGAAAGTTAAGAGATGGATTTAAAAACACAAAATTGCAGATGTTATTTAGAGGTCAGAATATTTTAGGATATGCACCTTATGCAGATGATGTAGTTGAATATTTTGTTCAGAAATCAATTGCAAATGGTATTGATATTATTCGTATTTTCGATTGTTTGAATGATTTACGTAATTTAAAGACAGCTGTAAAAGCAGCAAATAAAGAAAAAGGACATGCTCAGGTTGCACTTTCTTATACATTAGGAGATGCTTATACATTAGAGTATTGGAGAGATATCGCTAAGAGAATCGAAGATATGGGTGCAGATTCTATTTGTATTAAAGATATGGCTGGTCTTTTGGTTCCAAATGCAGCATCAGAGCTTGTTCAGGCATTAAAGGAAGGTTCTAAACTTCCAATTCAATTGCATACACATTATACATCAGGTGTTGCAGCAATGACATATATGAAGGCAGTAGAAGCTGGATGTGATGTAATTGATACTGCAATGTCACCACTTGCTATGGGAACATCACAGCCTGCAACTGAGGTTATGGCAAAATCGTTTGAGGGTTCACCTTATGATCCAGGATTTGATCAGAACTTGTTAGCAGAGATTGCTGATTACTTCCGTCCAATGCGCGAGGAGTGGTTGGAATCAGGACTTCTTAGTCCAAAGGTAATGGGTGTTAACATTAAGACTTTATTGTATCAGGTACCAGGTGGTATGTTATCAAACATGGTTTCACAGTTAAAGGAAATGCATGCAGAAGATAAATACGATGAAGTATTAGAGGAAATTCCAAGAGTACGTAAAGATTTTGGTGAGATTCCTTTGGTTACACCTTCTTCACAAATCGTTGGTACACAGGCTGTATTAAATGTCGTATTAGGTGAGCGTTACAAGAATTTAACAAAAGAATCTAAAGATTTATTAGTTGGTAAATATGGTCAGACAACAAAGCCAGTTGATAAAGCTGTTCAGAAAAAAGCACTTGATAGTTTAGGTATGAAAAAACCTATTACTTATCGTCCAGCTGATGATATTAAGCCACAGCTTAAACAGATGGAAAAAGAGTGTGCACAGTATAAACAACAGGATGAGGATGTACTTTCATATGCATTATTCCCACAGGTAGCTACTGATTTCTTTAAGTATAGAGAAGCACAGCAGTCAAAAGTGGATTTATCTATTGCTGATACAGAAAACGGAGTATATCCAGTTTAATTCATGAAAAGTTGAAGAAGATGCTCTTATGAGCATCTTCTTTTGCTACTTATAATAAAAGGAATTTTTTGAATATGAATCATGTAATTATAATTGGCGGTGGTGCCGCAGGAATGATGGCTGCAATTCAAGCAGCAAAAAACGGACGAAAAGTAACTTTAATAGAGCAAAATGAAAAATTGGGAAAGAAATTATTTATTACAGGAAAGGGTAGATGCAATTTTACCAATGCATGTGATATAGAAGATCTTTTTCAAAGCGTTGTATCAAATCCTAAATTTTTATATAGCGCTTTTTATACATTTTCTAATGATATGGTTATGGATTTTTTTGAGGAATTAGGGATGTCCTATAAAATAGAAAGGGGAAATCGAGTGTTTCCTACATCAGATCATTCGTCTGATGTGATCAAAGCACTTGAAAAAGAGCTGAAAAGATTAAATGCTACAATTCTCTTGAATACAAAAGTAAAATCTTTAATTATCGAAAATAACATATGTAAAGGAATTGAAATCGTAAATCATAAAAAAATGTATGCTGATAGCGTGATTGTAGCAACAGGGGGTGTTTCTTATCCGCGTACCGGAGCATGCAAGGATGGTTATGAATTTGCAAAACAGTCAGGACACAATATTATTTCTGTACAACCTTCTTTAGTACCGTTTGTGTTAGAAGATGCATGTTGTAAAGAATTAATGGGTATTTCATTAAAAAATGTTTCTGCTACAATTTATGCAGATAATAAAAAAGTATATTCTGATTTTGGTGAAATGCTTTTTACGCATTTTGGTGTTAGTGGTCCGATTATTATTAAAGCTAGTGCATATATTCATAAATACTTAGATAAAAAACTAAAATTGGTAATTGATTTAAAACCAGCTTTAGATGAAAAAGTGTTGGATGAACGTATATTAAAAGATTTTCAATTATTTCAAAACAAACAGTTAAAAAACAGCCTGGATAAGTTGTTGCTTCGTTCGCTAATTCCAATTGTAATAGAAAAAAGTGGATTAGACGGAGAAAAGAAAATAAATGAACTTACAAAAGAAGAACGAAAAAAACTTGGATATACGATAAAAAACTTATCATTTTCGGTAACCGGTCTTCGTGGATGGGATGAGGCGATTGTTACAAAAGGTGGCATTAAAGTGAAAGAAATCGACCCTGCAACAATGGAGTCTAAGTTGACTGCAGGCTTATATTTTGCTGGCGAAGTATTAGATTTGGATGCATTAACAGGAGGATTTAATTTGCAAATTGCATGGTCGACTGGTTATTTGGCTGGCGTTAGCTGTTGAACCTCTTGAAATATGATGAGAAACTTGCCAATATAGCGAGTATGATAGTATAATATAAAAAGTTAGTAATTTTATTGGAGGGTTAAAGATGGCAAGTATAGCGATTGATGGACCAGCTGGTGCAGGAAAAAGTACAATTGCAAAAATGGTCGCAAAAAAACTAAATTATATATACGTTGATACTGGTGCAATGTATAGAGCGATTGCGTATTATTTGTTAAATCATAACATTAATATTGAAAATGATACAGCGTTAAAGGCAGCATGTGATCAGATTCATATCCAAATCTGTTATGAAAATGATGCGCAGCAGGTGATTTTAAATCAGGAGAACGTTACACCGTTTTTACGAACAGAAGAAACCGGTAATATGGCATCAAAGTCATCTGCAAAAGCACCTGTTCGTGCTGCACTATTGGATTTACAAAGAAATATGGCGAAAAACTATAATGTTGTTATGGATGGTAGAGATATAGGAACCAATGTATTACCAAATGCAGAGGTTAAGATTTATCTTACAGCATCATCAAACGAAAGAGCTAAACGTCGCTATAAGGAATTAATTGAAAAAGGTGAGCAGGCAGACTTAAATAAAATTGAAGCGGATATTATTGAACGTGATACGCGTGATATGAATCGAGAAATTGCTCCGCTAAAGCAGGCTGAAGATGCCATTTTCATAGATAGTTCTGATATGAGTATTGATGAAGTGGTTAATACGATACTTTCTGTTGTAAAAGATAATTTATAAAAACAGGAGATAAAAGATGGAAGTGTTGTTAGCGAAAACAGCTGGATTTTGTTTTGGCGTCAAAAGAGCTGTTGATACGGTATATCAAGAAGTAGGAAAAGGTAATGTATATACGTATGGTCCGATTATTCATAATGAAGAAGTAATCCGAGATTTAGAAGAAAAAGGTGTATCTGTAATAGATACCATTGATGAATTGGAACAAATTCAGCAAGGAACGATTGTGATACGTTCTCACGGAGTGGATAAACATGTATATGACCTAATTCAATCAAAGGGATTAAAATTGGTTGATGCAACCTGTCCGTTTGTTAAAAAAATCCATAAAATAGTAGAAAAAGAAAGTAGCGAAGGAAAGCAGATTGTTATCATAGGGAATGCAAGACATCCAGAAGTACAGGGGATTTGTGGTTGGTGTTTTCATACACCAGTTGTTGTTGAAACAGAGGAAGATGCTGAAAATACCATTATTTCTTGTGAAAAAGGTGTTGTTTTGGTATCTCAAACAACATTTAATCATAATAAATTCAATAAGATGGTTGAAATTTTCGAAAAAAAAGGTTATAATATAACCGTTTATAACACCATATGCAATGCAACAGAAGAAAGACAGAAAGAAACAGCTTCTATTGCGAAGCAGGTAGATGCAATGATTGTGATTGGTGGAAAGAACAGTTCTAATACACAAAAGCTATATGATATTAGCAAAAAAGAATGTGCGAATACTTACTATATACAGACACTCGTTGATTTGGATTTAGCTACTTTTGAATCCGTTAGTAGGGTAGGTATTACTGCAGGGGCATCTACCCCTAATCAAATTATTAAGGAGGTTCATGGTAGCATGGCAGAAGATTTTGGAAAAATGTTTGAAGAAAGCTTGGCTGAGGAGAGCAGAATCAGTGCAGGCAAGATTGTAAAAGGTGAAGTTATTGATGTAAAAGAGGATGAAATCATTCTTAACATTAATTACAAAGCTGATGGTATTATCCCAAAGAATGAGTATTCAAATGATATGAATATCTCATTAAAGGATAAGGTACAGGTTGGTGAAACAATTGAGGCTAAGGTTGTTAAGACTAACGATGGTGATGGACAGGTATTATTATCTGTAAAGCGTGTTGCTGCTGAGAAGGCAAATGAGAAATTAGAAGAAGCTTTCAATAACGAAGAGGTATTGAAGGGTGTTGTTAATCAGGTATTAGACGGTGGTTTAAGTGTAATCGTTGAAGAAGCAAGAGTATTTATT
Source organism: Eubacteriales bacterium (assembly GCA_030533405.1). Taxonomy (GTDB): domain Bacteria; phylum Bacillota; class Clostridia; order Lachnospirales; family Lachnospiraceae; genus CAG-590. Next base: position 29,595 of record JAUNJF010000025.1, on the reverse strand, counting down.
CCAGCAAGTCTTGTTTCTGACACATACGAAAAGGATTTATCAAAATACAAAGATCAGGAAATTGAGTTCAAGATTACTGAGTTTAATCCTCGTAAGAGAAGAATTATTGGTAATCGTAAGATGTTAATTGAGGCTACTAAGAAGGTTGCTAAAGAAGCATTATTTGCAAAGATTAATGTTGGTGATAAGGTAGAAGGAACTGTTAAGAACGTTACTGACTTTGGTGCATTCATTGATTTAGGTGGAGCAGACGGATTGCTTCATATCTCTGAAATGTCATGGGGTAGAGTAGAGAATCCTAAAAAATTATTTAATGTTGGTGATGCAGTGAAAGCTATCATCAAAGATATTCAGGGTGAGAAGATTGCATTAAGCCTTAAATTTGATGAAACAAATCCATGGTTAAATGCAGATGAAAAATATGCAATTGGTAACGTTGTAACTGGTAAGGTTGCAAGAATGACTGACTTTGGTGCGTTTGTTGAGTTAGAGCCAGGCGTTGATGCTTTATTGCATGTTTCGCAGATTGCAAAAGAGCATATCGAAAAACCTTCAAGTGTTTTGACAGTTGGACAGGAGATTGAGGCAAAAGTAGTAGATTTCAAAGCCGAGGATAAGAAAATTAGCCTTAGCATGAAAGCATTGCTTCCAGAGGATGAAGTTGCCGAGGATACAGCAGCTGAATCTGTAGAAGAATAATTTTGAATCTAAAACCTCGCTTTAGAATAGCTAAGGCGAGGTTTTTTTAGGAGAAAATGATGAATTACGATTACGAAGCGTTTAAAGAAGATATTTATCATCTTATTCAAATCAATTTAACATTATACAAAGAAAAACAAATGAAACGTAGAATAGAGTCATTAATGATGCGTAATGGTTTTAAAGATTTTTATTCTTATTATTGTGCACTCAAAAGTGACAAAAAATTATTGGATACCTTTGTTAATTATTTAACAATAAATGTATCGGAATTCTATCGAAATCCAGAACAATGGGAACGCTTTGAAACAAAAATGTTACCTGAGTTATTTAAACATTATGGGCAAGATCTTCATATTTGGAGCGCTGCCTGTTCTACAGGTGATGAACCGTATACAATTGCTATGATTTTGGCAAAATATGTTCCACTTAATAAAATTCATATTTTGGCAACAGATATTGACGAAAATGTTATGGCATTTGCAAAAGAAGGCTATTATAACAAAAGAAGCGTAGAAAGATTACCAAAAGAATTTTTGAACAAATATTTTATTGAGAATGGAAATGGATATCAGATTTGTTCTGAAATAAAAAATTGTGTAGAATTTAAAAAACACAATTTATTAGAAGATGCATATCCAACAGGAATGCATTTAATTGTATGTAGAAATGTTGTTATCTATTTTACAGATGTTGCTAAGGATAAGGTATATACTTCGTTTCATCAAGCACTTGATGCGCATGGTATGTTATTTATTGGAAGTACAGAACAAATTATTCGGTCATCTGAAATAGGTTTTTCACCGATTGATTATTTTTTTTATAAGAAAATCTAACAGACAAAGGCTGACAATACTGTCAGCCCTTTTTTATAAATTCTTTTAGAACGCATATGACATATTCTTTTGTTGCAGTTTCTTTTTGGTTTTTTATCGTATCTAATAACTGATAGCACTCTTTATCTTGTGCATTCTCTTTAAATTGTTCCAAAAAAGATTTATCATAACAAGGAATAAATTGACCTTCCATTTTAGTATAACAATTATTTTTTGTTGCTTTGATTCGATTGCAAGAATCAACATACATAGCCACGCTTTTATGAATTGCTGTATCTTCGTTTGGAAGATAGTAATAATTTTTGTAGTCATTAAAGTAATGTTTAAAGCATCCTGAAATGATCGGTATTGTAATCGTTACACTTGTTTCTAATGCAGTTATATAAGTATTTTTTTTTGTAAAAGATAATCTTTGTGGTATAGAAACAAATGACGGAACAGAAAAAAAGATCGAAAGAGTGTCTCTAGTCTGGTCAATCCTTAAATCAGTAATCTTTATATCATTCGTATGCATTCCATCGAATAACAATTTATAGCGTAATATTGGAAGAATTTGTAACATTCCAAGCATATCATCATGATTATGAAGTAATAAACGTTTCTCATCATCGTAATTTTTTGCGGAAACAAAGTGTTGATATACCTTAATTAAATCACCACCGGAATACAAATCCTCACGTGTGATTTTGAGAAACTTTTCTATCATAATTTGTTTTAAGTTGTCTAAATGCAAAATCTGTTTAAGCGGGCGAATCTCTTTTAAAATGTCAATTTGATATAATTGTGTATCTAATTCAAAATCCAAATGATAAATTTCGGCTTTTTGTCTTAGATATGGAATATCAAAATTGGCACCATTAAAGTGAATACAACAAGTAAAGTTTTTATAAAATTCTATAAATGCAGCTAGAATTTCGCATTCTTCTTTTCCAGATTCATTAAACCATTGTTGAATATGAATTTGTTCTTCCGAGATCCATAAACATCCAATCAAATATAATGTCGAATGTTTGGCAACAAATCCTGTTGTTTCAATATCAAAAAATAATAACTTTTCATTAGGATACGAATGATAAAGACATTGTAAAGATTCCTTTGTTGCTGAATCTATAGTTTGTGATTCATTTGTGATTTTCATAAATAACCTCTTTGTTCTATCTTGAACATTCATTATATATTAAGAATTCTATCATAGCATAATGTAAAAAAATGTGCTATAATGAATGCGGCTTTTGAGAAAAAAACACAGATAAAGGATTAGGATTGATAAAAATATGATTGGATATATAAAAGGAACAGTCGAAGCATTAGAACAAGATTATATATTACTTGAAAATAATGGAATTGGTTATCAAATTTTTACATCTGCTATGGTATTAAATCAAATTGCAAACCTACATCAAACAGTGCAGATTTTTACATACTTACATGTACGTGAAGAAGGTATAGCATTGTTTGGATTCTTAACCAAAAGAGAATTAGACACATTTAAACTGTTATTAACTGTTAGTGGAGTAGGACCTAAGGCAGCACTTGCAATATTAAGTGTTTTATCTGTAAATGATTTAGCTGTTGCGATTATGGCAGGTGATACCAAAGCAATTACAAAAGCCAATGGTGTAGGTGCAAAAGGTGCCAATCGAATTATTATGGAATTAAAAGATAAGTTATCGTTAGATGATATGTTTGATCAAGATGTTGTGCCTGCACATCAAACCTCAGAGATGATAAACTCCAATACTGTACAGGATACAATATTAGCGTTAGTAAGTCTTGGATATTCTGAAACAGAAGCATTTCGTGCTGTAAAACAGATAGCTGGTGCAGAAGAAATGAATCCAGAGGACTTATTGAAACAAGCGCTTAAGAAAATGTTTTAGATAAATGGAGAATGATATTGGATAGAATGATAAGTACCCAAATCAAGCCAGAGGATGTCAAGATTGAAAATAATCTTCGTCCAACAATGCTTGCTGATTACATTGGGCAGGAAAAGACAAAAAATAATTTGAAAATTTTTATAGAAGCAGCCAAAAAAAGAAATGAATCACTGGATCATGTTTTATTATATGGGCCACCTGGATTAGGAAAAACAACAATGGCTTCAATTATTGCAAATGAGATGGAAAGTAATTTAAAAATCACTTCTGGTCCTGCGATTGAAAAGCCTGGAGAATTAGCTGCTATATTAAATGGTTTAAATGAAAATGATGTTCTTTTTATTGATGAGATTCATAGATTAAACCGACAAGTAGAAGAAGTATTATATCCTGCAATGGAAGACTTTGCAATTGATATTATTATTGGGAAAGGTCAAGGCGCAAGAAGCATCAGATTGGATTTACCACACTTTACATTGGTTGGGGCAACAACTAGAGCAGGTATGCTAACAGCACCACTTAGGGATCGTTTTGGTGTTGTCAATCGTCTTGAATTCTATACAAAAGAAGAATTAAAGCAAATTGTTATTCGCTCGGCAGATGTTTTAGATGTAACCATTGATGAAAAGGGAGCATTAGAAATTGCAAGAAGATCGCGTGGCACTCCTAGACTAGCCAATCGTTTATTGAAACGCGTTAGAGATTTTGCGCAAGTCGGTCACGATGGTCACATCAGTCAGAATGTAGCAAAAGAAGCATTAGATAAACTTGAAGTAGATGCATTAGGTTTGGATCAAATTGATCGTAATATTATTTTAACCATGATTGATAAATTTGCAGGAAAACCTGTTGGATTAGAAACATTGGCAGCTGCAATTGGCGAAGATTCAGGAACCATTGAAGATGTTTATGAACCATATTTAATCCAGAATGGATTAATAACAAGAACTCCGCGAGGAAGAATGGCTACAGAAACAGCCTACAAACATTTTGGATTAGAACATTTATTGGTTTAGAAAAGGAGATTATACAAATATGGCAGATAAAAATGATATTTCAGTAGTTATTAATGGAAGAATCTATAACTTAAGTGGGTATGAAAATACTGATTATCTTCAGGAAGTTGCAAATTATATGAATGCTAAAATTTCTGAATGTAAAGCATCAGATGGTTTTCGTCGTTTAAATCCAGAATATCAAAATATCTTGTTGGCAATTAATATTGCAGATGATTACTTTAAAATCAAAAACGAAACAGGTGTGTTATCAGCACAGGATAATGAGAAAGAAAAACAAATATATGATTTGCGACATGAAGTAATCGAAACACAGATTAAATATGAATCTTCAATGAGATTGGTGGAAGAATATAAGGAACAAGTGAATGCATTACAACGTAAAATCATTCAAATGGAAGCAGAAAGAACTAGAATCGAATCATAAGATGAGAGAGAAAATTGTGTATGAATAATAAAACAACACGTGTAAAACCTGAGATTTTAGCGCCAGCAGGTTCTATGGAAGCGTTAAAAGCAGCTGTCTATGCAGGTGCAGATGCTATTTATTTAGGAGGAAATCGTTTTGGAGCCAGGGCCTATGCGGATAATTTTGAAGGAGATGCGCTAATACAAGCAATTCAATATGCACATATTTATGGTGTTAAAGTTTATCTAACTATTAACACCTTATTTCGTGATGCAGAAATAGATGAATTATATGATTATTTGTTAGAGGCATATAAAATAGGATTAGATGCTGTAATTGTACAGGATTTAGGTGTTATGAAGTTTGTGCATGATCATTTTCCGGACTTAGCAATTCATGCTTCTACTCAAATGACCATAACAACCCCATATGCATACACATTATTAAAAGATTATGGTGTGACTCGAATTGTTCCTGCAAGAGAATTATCAATTGATGAAATTGCAGCTTTGAAAACGAATAAAGATTTTATACCTGAAACAGAAGTTTTTGTACAAGGAGCTTTATGTTATTGTTATTCTGGACAATGCTTAATGAGTTCTTTTTTGGGCGGAAGAAGTGGAAATCGAGGTAGATGTGCACAAACCTGCAGATTACCATATCAGATATTTGATGAACAGGGACATCCTATTCATAAAGCACATGTTTTAAGCCCTAAGGATTTATGTGGATTAGAACATATTCCAGATTTAATTCATGCAGGTGTTGATTCGTTTAAAATAGAAGGACGTATGAAAAAACCAGAATATGTTGCGGTATGTGTGGATGCTTATCGGACTTGTGTGGATGCATATTTTGATGGTAAATTAACGCCTGATCTTATAAATCAGAAAAAACAGGAAATGGCTGAAGTGTTTAATCGTGGAGGTTTTACAAAAGGCTATTATCAAATACAAAACGGTCCGGACATGATGACAATGGAAACACCTGGAAATATTGGTGTTGTGATTGGCTCTATTCAAAAGATTCAAAAAAATAAAATATGGATTACATTAGAGGAAACTGTTTCTCCAGGTGATTTGTTTATGATTCGTGGAACGCAACATGAAATCAACCTTACCTGTAATACTACAGGAATGAAAAAGGATACGATTATATTAAATGCTTCTCATACAAATGAAATAAAAATTGGTGATAAAGTATCACGTATGCAAAATGCACAATTAATGAAACGAATACAACCGTATATAGAAGATGAGCCTAGTATAAAAATAGCAGGTCATTTGCAATTATTATATGGACAAAGGGCACGTTTTGTACTTTCTGCGAATATAAAAAATATACAATATGAAATTACATGTATGGGTGAACAAGTAGAAAAAGCAAAATCTAATCCATTGACGCATGACATTGTAGAAGCAAAAATCAAAGCAACTGGTGGTACAAGATATGAGTTTTCTGCATTAAATATAGAAATTTCCGATGATATTTTTTATTCTATGAAAGCATTGAAATACCTTCGACGCGAAGCGATTTCAATGTTGGAAACATCTATTATTCATTCGTATCATAAACATAATAATATTAAAATAGAAGATACATTTATAGAAAACAAAAGCTTCATTGGTTCATTACCCGAAACAATGATTGTCGTTTCAAATATCAATCAGCTTGAGATTGCAAAGCAATATGCATCAGACAGTTCCGTTGTGATTGATTCTCAATATTTTTCGTATGATGACTTAACTGATTTTTTGAAAGATTGTACCATACAACCATTTATTATGTTACCATCTATATTAAGAAAACAAAATTTAGATAAAATAAAAGATATTATTCAGATTTGTAACGAAAAGAAAAGTATAATACCAGGAATCATTGTCCGAAATATTGATGAATTGGCATTATTAGTTAAACTTCCATATACAGGTGTTATTATTGCGGATTACAGTTTATATTGTATGAATCGTTATGCATATCAATCATTAAAGTCATTTGTTAAAGATATGATTATCACAATTCCTGTCGAGTTAAACGAAAGACAGATTACACAATTGATTCCTAATACAGCACATTGTTCATTCATTGTATACGGACATCAACAACTTATGGTTAGTGCACAATGTATTCAAAATAATCTGTTAATGTGTAATAAGGCAAATAGCAAATTTGAATTAAAGGATCGATATCAAAAATCTTTTATGATACAAGCGATATGTCAATATTGCTATAATATTATATACAATGGAATTCCGACTGTTTTATTTGATTTGGAATTACCCAAATTGCTACAGTCAGTTCCGAAGCGTTTACATTTTGTAAATGAAAGTACGGAACAGATGCAGAAGATTTTAGAATGTTATTATCAAAAAAAATCCTTGGATTGCGAAATCACAAGAGGACATTACAAACGTGGAGTAGAATAAATGGCAACAATTATAATAAATGCATCAAAATATATTATTATTTTGATGATGATTCTTTATACAAAATCCTGTTATGATATTTTTAAACAGGAGAACGAAAATGAAAAAGAGGAAAAATTAAATAAACAAATCATTTATGTTTTCATTATGCACTTTCTCAGTTATTTAACGATTGCAGTAACACGACCAGATGAAGTGAAAGAAATTGTTATTTTTTATGGATTACAGATTTTAGTAGCAACAATGTATATGTATTTATATCATTATTTTTATCCGTATTCATCCAGAGTGATAACAAATAACATGAATTGCTTACTTTTGATTGGTTACACAATGTTGACGAGATTGGATATTTCCTTTGCAAAGAAACAATTTTTGATTGCTACAGCTTCAATTATTCTTGTTTCAGCAATTCCTTATATTATGGATCGCTATAAGAATCTGAGAAAATATGGAACTATTTATGGTATATTAGGTATTCTTTCGTTATCTACTGTATTTGTTTTAGGAAAAGAACAATATGGTTCCTTAAACTGGATTCAGATTGGTGGTATTAGTGTACAACCAATGGAATTTGTTAAAATATTATTTGTATTTTTTATTGCAAGTATGCTATCTCAAAGTAGAGAATTTAAACAGGTAATGATTACAACTGCTTTTGCATGTGCACATATGGGAGTACTTGTATTGGAAAAAGACTTAGGTGGAGCTGTGATTTTCTTTATCATTTTTATTAGTATGATATATGTTGGAACCGGAAAATTACGTTATTTGCTATTGTTTATAAGTGGCGGTGCTCTTATGGCAGGAATTGCAATATTATTATTTAAGGAAAGATTGTTTGGTCATGTGCTTGTAAGAATTAATGCTTGGAAAAATCCATGGGCAGATATTGATCATCAAGGCTATCAGATTGCACATTCTCTTTTTGCGATAGGAAGTGGTGGATATTTTGGTTCAGGACTCACTAAAGGAACACCTAGAATGGTTCCTGTATGTGAAAGTGATTTTATTTTTGCGGCTATTTCCGAAGAGTTTGGTGTTATATTCGGACTTGCTCTAATCTTAGTATGTTTTAGTTGTTTTATTAGCTTTATTGGGATTTCTATGAGAGTACGCAATCGCTTTTATAAAACAATGGCATTTGGATTTGCAATTTGTTATATTTTCCAATCATTTTTATCAATTGGTGGTGTGACAAAGTTTATACCATCCACAGGTGTTACAATCCCACTCGTTAGTTATGGTGGTAGTTCGGTGTTGAGTTCCGTTGTTATGTTTGCAATTATGCAAGGTATTAGTACAATTGAAAATAAAGAGGCGAAAAAAATTGAAAAAGAAAGAAGAGACATTGAAGAAAGCGCCAAACAAGCGCTTAAAAAAATCAAAGAACAATAAAAATAGAAAATTAAATCCAGCGCTTTTAACGCAGGAGCAACAGACATTTTTGGAAAAAGAAGAGAAAATTGACAAAATGAACGAACGTATGAATCGTCCGATTATTGGTGCAACATATATATGTGCTTTTGTTATGATTATGCTAATTGCATATATCTTACGTTTTATGATTGTAGATCGCGATGAAGTGATTGCAAATTCTGCAAATCCTCGTTTAAATAGTTATGCAGAAAATATCTATCGAGGTGAAATCAAAACAAATGACGGAAAAGTTGTTGCTACAGGTGATACCAATCAAAGAGAATACCCTTATAATAATTTATTTGCACATGTCGTAGGATATTCTAAATACACAAAAGCAGGAATTGAGAGAATTGGAAACTATCATTTAACAAGTAGTCATGGAAATGTATTAGAGCGTCTTTTCCATACACTTCGTGATGAAAAAAACACGGGTGATACCATTGTTTCTACACTGAATTATGATTTACAAAAAACAGCATATGATGCATTAGGAAATGCAGATGGTGCAATTGTTGTTATGGAACCGGATACTGGTAAAATATTGGCAATGGTTTCAAAACCTGATTTTAATCCAAATGATATTGATGCAGTATGGGAAGAAGCAAACAAAGAGGGTTCTACAAGTTCTGTTTTATTAAATCGTGCTTCACAAGGATTATATGCCCCTGGTTCAACATTTAAAGTGTTAACTACACTTGCATATATGCGTCAGTTTCCATCTGACTATAATCAATATCAATATCATTGTACTTCTGAGGAAGCAGTATTTAATAGTGTATCTGTACATTGTTATGGTAGAAAAACACATGGCGAAGAAGATCTTGCAACCGCTCTTGCAAATTCATGTAATCAGGCGTATGCAGATATGGGAACTAAATTAGATGTCGATAAATGGAGAGATATGTTAGAAACATTTTTGTTTAATCAATCTTTACCATATGCAGATGCAAGCGCTGACAGTAGATTTTATTTAGACGGAAAATCTAATTCGGGTTTTGTACCACAAACAGCTTTTGGACAGGGTGATACATTGATTACACCATTGCATAATGCTTTAATTGTTTCGACGATTGCCAATGGTGGTATGATGATGAAACCCTATTTAATTGATTATGTAGAAAATTCAAAAGGGAAGCGAATCAAAAAGTTTTCTCCATCTTCCTATGATACTTTAATGTCAGAAAAAGAAGTAAATGTTTTAACAGAATATATGAGAAAAGTTGTAACAAATGGTACAGCAACCGCATATTTTGATGGTGCATCATACGAGGTGGCAGGAAAGACAGGTACTGCAGAATATGCAAATGGTGAACACGATTTATCATGGTTTGTAGGCTTTTCTAACTTAAAACATCCTGATGTTGTGGTTAGTGTTGTGGTGGAGCAATCAGATGTAAATGGAGTAAAGGCTAGTGCTGTTGCAAGACAAATATTTGATGTATATTATAAATAACTTTTTTAAGTTTGCCTTGCGTTTTCTATTATATATTGCTATACTTAATTTAATTGGGCAACACACCAAACAAAGATGCGTAGAACATGATGTTTTACAGAAATAGGAGGAACAGCTATGATAGAAGCAACTAGCTGTGGTGGTGTGGTAATCTTCAGAGGTAAAATCTTGTTATTATACAAGAATTACAAGAACAAGTACGAAGGCTGGGTTCTACCAAAAGGGACGGTAGAGGAAGGTGAGGAGTACAAGGAAACAGCACTCCGAGAAGTAAAAGAAGAATCAGGAGTGGATGCGCATATTATCAAATATGTGAATAAAAGTAATTACACTTTTAATACCGCATACGATGTCGTGAACAAAGATGTGCATTGGTATCTGATGATGGCTGACAGCTATTACAGCAAACCTCAAAGAGAAGAATACTTTATGGATTCTGGATATTATAAGTTTCATGAAGCATATCATTTATTGAAATTTCCGAATGAGAAGCAAATACTTGAACAAGCATATAGTGAATATCAAGATTTAAAACAGAGTAATCTCTGGGGTTCTAAAAAGTATTTTTAAAAGGAGAGAAGAAGTCGCAACTGTTTGACTTCTTTTTTCTTTTACAAAAAAGGACAGGTGAATAATATGAAGAAAAAAATAACAAACATTTTGGCCATTTTATGTTTATGCGTTGCAGTTGGATGTGCACTATATTTAGGTATTTATTATTACAAAAGTGCAAAAAGTGAAAAAGCAGTTTCAGAGCTTTCGAATATGATTATAAAAACAACTGAAACGAAGAAAAGTGATGAAAAACCAATAACAAATTTAGATTCTGCTGATACGAAATCTGAGCCCAATTTGGTAAATGTGGATGGCGTATTTGTTCAAAATAAATTTTCGTCTATTTATCGAATGAATCGAGATTTTTTAGGATGGCTCACAATTGAAGATACACACATTGATTATCCAGTGATGTTTACACCTAATGATTCTGAACACGGAGAATTTTATATCCATCGGGATTTTGATAAGAATTATTCAGCTGCCGGCTTACCTTTTGTTGACAAAAATTGCAGAGTAAAAAATCCCACTGACAATGTTATCATATATGGTCATAATATGAATTCAGGAACAATGTTTCATGATATTATTAAATATGAAAATAAAGATTTTTATGAATCTCACAAAAAATTTCATTTTGATTCTATCTATGAAGACGCTGAATATGAAGTGGTTGCAATGTTTTATGGTGAGATTTATGATATAAATGATACAAGATTTAAATACTATCAATTTGTAAATGCTGCAAACGAAGAAGAATTTTTGAACTTTATACAAGAAATTAAAAAAATGTCAATTATCAATACTGGTGTGGATGTTCAATATGGTGACCATTTACTTACATTATCAACTTGTGCATATCATGTTGAAGATGGAAGATTTGCAGTTGTTGCTAAAAAAATAGAATCGGAGACAAAATAATGAATATTGATTTTTTTCGTAAAAACTTAAAAAGAACTCTTCAAGAGAAGAAAATCACATTAAATATGCTTGCTTTGCAATCAGATTTATCTGAAGATACGCTTCGTTCTGTTATTTATGGTAAATCTCATGATATTAAATTATCAACTGTGATTAAAATAGCTGATGTATTAGATTGTACAATAGATGATTTGGTTGGCAGAGCTTATTATTCTGATTTAGAACGAGAAATACATAGTCGAATACATCGTTTTTCTCAATCATCTATAAAATCAATTGATTATTTTACAAAATATCAAGAAGATTTAGAATTAAAACATTCTATACAGGGAAAAGAAATTATACCAATCTTTGTACCAATTGGTAATATGAAAGAAGGTATGTATTGCGGAAACCACAATATTGAACAATTAGATATCACAGAGTATCCAGGAACTTTGAAAGAGGATGTTGATTTTGGTATAAAAGTTTTAACCAATTGTTTTGAACCTATTTATTATTTAAATGACATCTTATTATGTTCTTGTAAAAGAAAACCAGAAATCAATGATATTGTATTATATTTTGATCACAGTGGAAGATTGTTTTTACGAAAATATTTTGAAACGCATTTAGAAGCATTAAATGGATTTGGAGAGCGAATTCCATCATATCGATTTTCAGAATATACTCCAAAAGGAGTTGTATTACGAGTTGTTAAAGAGTTTAATATCGAACAGTATCGTTAAAAATACATTTATTTTATACATAAAAAAACTCTTGACAATTCAAGAGTTTTTTTTAGTGCCGACGGTGGGACTTGAACCCACACGATGTTGCCACCGCCAGATTTTGAGTCTGGTGCGTCTGCCAATTCCGCCACATCGGCTTGTAACCAACGAATGTTATTATAATGGACATTTTTATTTTTGTCAACAGTTTTTTTTTATATTTGATAAATTGTAATTCAGAAAAAGAAATGGTATATTATATATGATAAAAATCAAAGGGGAAAGTATGGAGTTTAATTGGAATGAATGCAAAACACCTTTATTAAATTGGTATCAAATAAATCATCGTCAATTACCCTGGCGTGATGAGATTACACCTTATCATGTTTGGATTTCAGAAATTATGTTACAACAAACAAGGGTGGAATCAGTAAAAGGTTATTATATAAGATTTTTAGACAGTATACCCAATATTGAAGCACTAGCAAGTGTTTCAGATGAACAACTGTTAAAGCTTTGGGAAGGTCTTGGATATTATAATCGAGCCAAAAACTTAAAAAAAGCAGCGCAAATGATTATAAATCAATATAATGGTGAGTTTCCGAAACAATTTGACGAGGTAATAAAATTACCAGGGATTGGTGAATATACCGCAGGCGCAATCTGTTCCATTTGTTTTGATGCATGTACCCCTGCTGTAGATGGAAATGTTTTGCGTGTTGTGATGCGGGTATTAAACTGTAATGATAATATTGATGATATTAAAACCAAGCGCAATGTAAGAAAAGAATTGATATCCATGTATGAAACAGGCGATTGTGCGCTATTAACACAAGCTTTTATGGAATTGGGTGCAACGATTTGTATTCCAAACGGCGAGCCTAAATGTTTACAGTGTCCAATTGCTAATCAGTGTAAAGCTTATCATCAAAAAACATACCAGCTATTGCCAGTAAGGAACAAAAAGAAGAAAAGAAAAATAATTAATATGACAGTATTTGTTCTTCATACAAAAGATCATTTTGGTGTTCGAAAACGAAATAGTTCTGGATTACTTGCAAATTTATGGGAATTTTATCATGTCGAAGAACACCTGGCACCACAACAGGCGCTTGATTATATTACCAAACAAGGATATGAGCCCATTCATATTGAAAAAGAAATCCCATATACACATATTTTTACACATGTCGAATGGCATATGGTAGCATACTATGTTTCGTGTGCACGTCAGACAGATGATTTGCTTTGGATTTCCAAAAAACGTTTACTATCAGAATTTGCATTGCCGACTGCATTTCGTGTTTTTTTAGAAAAGACGGAGGATTAAATGACTTGTTTAGAAGCTCAATCAAATATAATTGCATATATTGATCACAAACTGGAAAAAGAAGAAAAAATTGCATTTTTAAAGCATATCAAATGCTGTGATAATTGTAGAGAAGAATTGGAGATTTATTATACGATGATTGTCGGAATGCGCCAATTAGATGAAAATATATCATTTTCAAAAGATTTTTCATTAGAATTACAGAATCGCATGGATAAGGAATTAAAAATCAACAAACAAAAAACTGGCATTCTTCGTTCTTCTATTCTTTTTGCATTAGTAGGTATTATTACATTTTCTTTATTTGCATATGTTAATTTCTTAAAATTACTGCAACAAGATGAGCAGGAACAATTAAAGAATGCGCAAGGGGAATATTATTACAGTAATTTTTTTGATGATGTAATGTTTCGAGAACAATCCCATTATATTAATATCAATATTGAATCGAAGGAACCAGAATCTCAGATAGACCTTTTTTTGAAGGTTCGCGAGTATAAGATGATAAATGAATAGTTCGTATTCATTTTAGATAATAAGTAATTAGGAAGGAACAAACATGGAAAAGTTATTATTAGTGGATGGACATAGTATTTTAAATAGAGCATTTTACGGCTTACCAATGCTGACAAATTCAAAGGGGATTCCAACAAATGCTGTTTTAGGGTTTATAAATATTGTATTAAAAATAATGGAAGAAGAAAAACCAACACATATTGCGGTGGCATTTGATGTTCACGAAAAAACTTTTCGTCACAAAATGTTTGATGCATACAAAGGAACAAGAAGTGCTATGCCTGACGAGTTACGCCAGCAGGTTCCAATTATGAAAGAGTTATTACAGCAAATGAATGTAACAGTTATAGAAGCACCTGGTTACGAAGCAGATGATATTATTGGTACAATGTCACGTTTGGGTGAAAAAAACGGAATGCTTGTATCTGTGTTATCAGGAGATAGGGATTTACTGCAATTAGCTACTGATACAATATTGATTAAAATCCCAAAAACAAAAGCCGGAAAAACAACAATATATAACTATTATGCAGAAGATATTATAAATGAATATGGCGTAACACCTACTGAATTTATAGATATGAAAGGGTTAATGGGAGATAACTCTGATAATATTCCAGGTGTACCTGGAATTGGTGAAAAAACCGCTGCAAAAATTATTAGCGCCTATCATAGTATCGAAAATGCCTATCAGCACATCGAAGAAATTAAACCGAAAAAAGCAATGGAGAATTTACAAGAATTCTATGATCAAGCAATCATGAGCAAAGTTCTTGCAACCATAAAGCTGGATATTCCATTAGAAGTTTGTGTTACTGATTTAAAAATTGAGCAACTCTTTACAGCACAAGCATATCACTATGTAAAATCATTAGAATTGAAAAGTTTATTAAAGTATTTTGAAGTACCGGAAGATCAAGTAGAAATAGACTTTACAACCAATATTTTAATGGATTTATCTGAAGTAGAACAATATTTTACTACATTATACACTGTATCAAAATTAGCAGTGGTTCCATTATACCAAAACAAAGAATTTCTTGGCTTGGGAATATCTAAAGAATCAGGAAAAACTGATTTTATTGTTTGTTCTATGTTTATAACAGAAGAATTGATTATTAATCGAATGTTAGACATTCTTAATAAGAACAAGGATTTACTGATCATCACAAATGATTTAAAACAATTATTAAAATTATTGCCGCTTGCGTTAGGGGCATCTATTCAGGATGTGTCAATTGGTGCTTATTTATTAAATCCTAACAAAGATGGTTATCAGTATGATGATATTGCCAGAGATTATCTGGATGTTACACTACCTTCCCAAAAAGAACTTTTAGAAAAAACAGAACTTAACACCTTTAATTTACAAGAAGAAAAGATTGCAAAATATATAGCATATGAAACCTGTGTACCATTTTTAGCGTGGGAAAACATTTGGGATCAACTGATTGAATGGAAAATGGATACATTATACACAGAAATAGAACTTCCGACAGTTTATGTTCTAAATCATATGGAAAAAGAGGGGATTCGTGTTGACCGTATTGCATTACAACAGTATGGTTCCATGTTAGGAGAAAAAATATCACAATTAGAAATGGTCATATACGAAGAAGCAGGTATAACATTTAATATCAATTCACCAAAGCAGCTTGGAGAAATATTATTTGAACGTTTAGGCCTTCCTGGTGGTAAAAAAACAAAAACAGGTTATTCCACCAACGTAGATGTATTAAATCGTTTAAAAAATGATGCGCCAATTGTGGATCACGTTTTAGAATATCGTCAATTAACAAAATTAAAGTCCACATACGCAGATGGTTTGACATCCTTTATTTCAGCAGATGAAAGAATCCATGGAACATTTAATCAAACCATAACGGCAACAGGACGAATCAGTTCTACAGAACCGAATTTACAAAATATTCCTATGCGTACAGAACTGGGACGCAGTATACGTAAAGTTTTCATTCCGCGTGATGAGTATGTATTTGTAGATGCTGATTATTCGCAAATTGAATTAAGAGTATTGGCACATTTTTCGGAAGATCAAAAACTAATCACTGCATACAACCAAGAAGCAGATATTCATGCATTGACAGCATCCCAGGTGTTCGGGGTTTCTATCGATGAAGTTGATTCTTTAATGAGGCGAAATGCAAAAGCTGTTAACTTTGGCATTGTATATGGAATTAGTGCATACGGATTATCTGAAGATTTAAATATTACTAAAAAAGAGGCGGCTGAATATATTGATAGTTATTTTAACACATACCCAAATGTGAAAGCATTTTTAGATCAATCCGTAGAAGATGCAAAAGCAAGTGGTATTTCAAGAACTTTATTCGGAAGAATCCGACAAATTCCAGAATTATCTTCTTCGAACTTCATGCAGCGTAGCTTTGGAGAACGAATTGCCATGAATGCACCAATTCAGGGAACAGCAGCCGATATTATTAAGATTGCAATGATAAGGGTATATTCACGTTTGAAAAAAGAAAACAGAAAATCATCGCTTATTTTGCAAATTCATGATGAATTATTAATTGAAACACACAAAGATGAGATAGACATTGTCAAAACTATTTTAGAAGAAGAAATGACAAATGCAGCAAAATTAAGTGTTTCTTTGAATATTGGTGTCAGTGTCGGAGAAACCTGGTATGATGCCAAATAATAAAGGAGCAAATTATGAAAATCATTGGTATAACTGGTGGTATTGGCACCGGAAAAAGTACAATTCTTAATATATTAAAGGAAAAACATCATGCATATATTATAGAAACAGATAAATTGGCACATCACCTTATGTTACCAGGAGAGGCGGCTTATACTGAAATTGTAAAATGTTTTGGTGAAGATATATTGACAGATGATAAATGTATTAATCGTACCAAGCTTGGTGCAATTGTTTTTCAAAACCAAGAAAAATTAGCACAACTAAATGCAATTGTTCATCCAGCAGTAAAACAGTATATTCTGCAAGATATTGAAAAACAAAAAAATTCACATACTGTTTCTTATTATATAATCGAAGCGGCATTATTAATTGAAGATGGATATCACCAAATTTGTGATGAAATATGGTGTGTTCATGTTGAAAAAGAAGAACGAATAAAACGATTAATGTCTGGACGTGGTGGGACAAGACAAAAATGGGAATCAATCATTGCCAGTCAATCATCAGATACATATTATCGAGAAAATTCTAACTGCATCATAGAAAATATGGGAGATATAAAAAATATCGAATCGCAAATCGAACAATTATTGTATAAAAATACATAAAATGCTATAATGATTCATTATATGTGTTCGGAACTTTGTAGGAACAAATAAGAGGAGAGAAAAATGGCAGCATTAACAAAATACCCAGAATCTTTAGTTTTTGGTTTGGATATTGGTACAAGAAGTATTGTTGGAACCGTAGGATATCGCGAGGGAAAACAATTTCGTATCGTTGCACAATGTGTAAAATTCCATGACACAAGAGCCATGTTAGACGGACAAATACATGATATTGGCAAAGTCGGAGAAGAGATTATTTATGTAAAAGAAGAGCTGGAAAAACAACTTTCTGGTAGAAAATTAAAAGAAGTATGTATCGCTGCTGCTGGACGTGTGTTAAAAACTGCAGTTGGAAATAGTTATTATGAGTTTCCAGAAACAACACCAGTAAATCAGGAATATATTCATTCTTTAGAAATGCTTGGTGTAGAAAAAGCGCATGAACAGATGCAGGAAGAAAATGATACAGATGTTAAATTCTTTTGTGTTGGTTATTCCGTTATTAAATACTATCTAAACGGAGAAGAAATTGGTAACTTAGAGGGACATAAAGCAAGAACAATCAGCGCAGACGTTTTAGCTACCTTTTTACCAGAAGAGGTTGTGGATGGTTTATATGCTGCTGTATCTATTGCCGATTTAGAAATTGCAAATATGACACTCGAGCCAATTGCCGCGATTCAGGTTGCAATTCCAGAAAGCTATCGTATGTTAAATATCGCCTTGGTTGATGTTGGTGCCGGAACATCTGATATTTGTATTACCAAATCCGGCTCTGTGATCGGATATGGTATGCTTCCAAATGCTGGTGATGAAATTACAGAATGTTTAGTGCAACGCCATTTGGTTGATTTTGCTACCGCAGAAAAAATCAAAATGATTGCACCTGGTAAAAAAACGTTATCCTATAAAGATATTATAGGCATTACACACAAAATATCACCAGCCGAAGTATATGAGCAAGTGGATAGTGTTTTAGAAGACATCACAAAGAAAACTGCAGAAAAAATCAAAGAATTAAACGGTGGGAAAACGGTATCTGCTGTATTTGTTGTTGGCGGTGGTGGAAAAATCAAAGGTTATGTAGAAAAATTAGCCAAACACCTAGAATTGCCAGCTGAGCGTGTTGCACTTCGTGGTCAGGAAGTGCTTGGTTTTGTGGATATTTTAGTCGATGGCGTTAAAAAAGACCCTCTTTTGGTTACGCCAATTGGTATTTGTTTGAATTTTTATGAACAAAAGAATCATTTTATTTTCTTACAAGTAAATGGGGAACGCGTCAAATTATATAATAATGACAATTTAACTGTTTTTGATGCAGCAATTGCATATGGATTATCCAATGATGAGATTTTTCCAAGAAGAGGAAACGATTTAAATTACAAATTAAATGGTAAAGCGAAATTTGTACGTGGTGTAGCTGGAGAATCTGCCAAAATTCTATTAAATGGAACAGAGGTTGGAATGAATCATCTCATTGCTGCAGGTGATCAAATTCAAATTACACCATCCACAGCTGGCGATAATGCAACTGTTGTATTGGGTAATTTATCTGATTTTGGTGCAACGATTCAATTTGAGGTTAATGAAAGAATGATTAGTTGTCCTCGTTATGCAAGCGTAAATGGTAATTTGGCATCAGAATTTTATCAGATTGAAGAAAATGATAATGTAGAAATATTAAACTATTATACATTATCACAGCTTATGCAATTTATGGATATTGAAACACCTCACGAAGTATATGTAAATGGTGCTCGTGCTGGTGCAGATACAAAAATATACGAAAATTTCAAAGTTGCATGGATTGAACAGGAAGAAATATATAAAGCGCAAAAAATGTTAGAAGAAAAAAAACAAAAAGAACAGGATGCAGAAATGGAACTGTTAGTGGATAATGAAACACAGAAACAAGCAGAATCTGATCGTTCCAAGACAGACTCAATAAATGCATCAGATGGTGATTCTATTTTGGAAACATCTGCAGAAACTGTTGAAAATAAAGAAATTCAGGATATGCATGTTACAGTAAATGGTAAATCAATTACATTGTCAGGCAAAAGCAATTATGTATTTGTAGATATATTCGATAAATATGAATTTGATTTAACCAAAGTACATGGAACAATACTTGTTCAAAGAATCGACGGCAATGACGCAGAGCATTTTAGCCCATTGCATCAAGGCGCCAACATTGAACTTTATTGGGATAAATAATATGTTTTTTAATTTAGGAGGATGAAAATGTTAGTATTTGTTGTGAATTGTGGTAGTTCGTCGTTAAAGTATCAGTTAATTGATTCTGAGTCGGAAAAAGTAATTGCAAAAGGACTTTGTGAAAGAATCGGAATTGACGGAAGACTCACACACAAGCCTACAGGAAAAGATGAAGTAGTAAAAGAAGTCGCTATGCCAGATCACAAGGCAGCAGTTTCATTTGTTTTAGAGGCATTATCTGATACAGAATGTGGTGTAATAAAGGATTTATCTGAAATTGATGCTGTTGGTCATCGAATTGTACATGGCGGTGAAAAATTTGCAAAATCAGTCGTGATTACAGATGAAGTTATGAAAGCAATTGAAGAATGTAATGATTTGGCACCTCTTCATAATCCTGCAAATTTAATTGGTATCACAGCCTGTCAGGCATTAATGCCAAATATTCCTATGGTTGCAGTATTTGATACAGCGTTCCATCAGACGATGCCAAGAGAAGCTTACTTATACGGTGTTCCATTTGAATATTATGAGCAGTACAAAGTAAGAAAATACGGATTCCATGGTACATCACACAGCTTTGTATCAAAGAGATTACTTAATATCATTGGAAAAGAAAACGAAGAGTCAAAGGTTATTATCTGTCATTTAGGAAATGGCTCCTCTATTACAGCTGTAAAAAACGGTGAGTCAGTAGATACAAGTATGGGATTTACACCATTAGATGGATTATTAATGGGTACCAGAAGTGGTAGTATTGATCCAGCTGTTGTTCAATTTCTTGCTGCTAAATTAGATTGCAGCTTGGATGATGTACTTACTATTTTAAATAAAAAATCTGGTGTAGAAGGCATTTCTGGTGTTTCAAGCGATTTCCGTGATTTGGAAAAAGCAAGTAACGAAGGAAATAAGCGTGCAACCATTGCACTTGATATGTTTGCATATCGTTGTGCACAATTTATCGGTAGTTATGTTGCTGTAATGAATGGTGTGGATGCCATCGCATTTACCGCTGGAATTGGTGAAAATAATATTTCTATGCGTAAGAAGATATGTGAATATCTTGGATATTTGGGAATTTGTATAGATGATAATAAGAACAATGTACGTGGAGAAGAGGCTTGTATATCAACAGAAGACTCTAATGTTTCTGTATATGTGATTCCTACAAATGAAGAATTAGCAATTGCAAGAGAAACTGTTGCATTAATCTAATAAAAAAACAAGATATAGGGGTTTTGATTAGAAAAAGTTGAAATAATTGTTGACATAACGAAAAATAGTTTGTATAATATCTGACGTGTGAGTTTAGGAGATAAATCTATGTTAATAAACTTATATGAAACTTTATCTGTTGTCGGACTGACAAAAACAACTAAAGCAGATTTACAAGAACAAACCGTTTCATTTTTTGGTGAAGATATTCTTGTAAAAGGAACTGACACTTTCGATGTGCACTGTACACATACAGAAAAGAGTATCGTTTGTGTAGAATGTTCTGCAAATGTTTGTGTGGTTTCGTCATGTGGCAGATGCTTGGAGGATGTTTCTAACGCGTATCAGGTTGATATCAAGCGATACATCGATTTAGACAAGCAGGAAGCTTACACAGATAATAAAGAAGAATGTGAATCAATAAGTTATATCGAAGACTGTACTCTGGATGTAGACATGCTCATTTTGGATGAGTTATATACTATACTTCCTATGAACGTTCTCTGCAAAGAGGATTGTAAAGGAATTTGTAAGGTATGTGGAACCAATCTGAATAAGAGCGCATGCAATTGTGACCAGACGGTTCCAGATCCAAGAATGGCAGTTTTTAATGATATCTTCAATCAATTTAAGGAGGTGTGAATAATGTCTATCTGTCCAAAGAACAAATCTTCAAAAGGAAGAAGAGATAAGAGAAGAGCAAACTGGAAGATGAGCGCTCCTACTTTAGTAAAGTGTTCTAAGTGTGGAGAGTTAATGGTTCCACATAGAGTTTGCAAGAGCTGTGGCAGCTATAACAAGAAAGAAATCGTTGAGGCATAATTTGTACTCAATCATTGAGCTTCCTATTATGGAAGCTCTTTTTTCTTTGCAAAAAAAGTATTATAGCATTTATATATAAATATTAAAAAATACACTTGATATATATATATTGCTATGCTATAATACCATTCGGTAAAAATAATACACAACGATGGATTTTAAAATTGGTGCGAATTTGTAATCAAGAACGCGTGTTACAGATTTGTTATTTTAAAGTAGAAGTCGTTGGATGGAAAACCAAGGAGGTAAATTATGAGCGTTATTTCAATGAAGCAGTTGCTTGAAGCAGGTGTACATTTTGGACACCAGACAAGAAGATGGAACCCTAAGATGGCTGAGTACATTTATACTGAGCGTAATGGTATCTACATTATCGACTTACAGAAGTCTGTTGGTAAAGTAGACGAAGCATACGATGCAATTAAGAAGTGTGCTGCAGAGGGTGGAAAGATTTTATTTGTTGGTACTAAGAAGCAGGCTCAGGATTCTGTTAAATCAGAGGCTGAGAGATGTGGTATGTACTATGTAAACGAGAGATGGTTAGGTGGTATGCTTACAAACTGGAAGACTATCGAGACTCGTATCGCAACTCTTAAGAAATATGAGAAGATGGAAGAAGATGGAACATTTGAGGTTCTTCCTAAGAAAGAAGTTATTAACATTAAGAAAGAAATGGATAAGCTTCAGAAGAACTTAGGTGGTATCAAAGAGATGGGCGGAGCTCCAGATATGATTTTTGTTGTTGATCCACGTAAGGAGAGAATTTGTATTCAGGAAGCACATTCATTAGGTATTCCTTTGGTTGGTATTGCTGATACTAACTGTGATCCAGAAGAATTAGATTATGTAATTCCTGGTAATGATGATGCAATTCGTGCAGTTAAATTAATCGTTGCTAAGATGGCAGATGCAGTAATCGAGGCTAATCAGGGTGTAGATGCTGAGTCTGTTGAAGAAGTTGCAGCAGAGGAGGAATAATATAATGGCTATTACAGCAAGTATGGTAAAAGAATTAAGAGAGATGACAGGTGCTGGAATGATGGATTGTAAGAAGGCACTTGCAGAATGTGATGGTAATATGGAAGCTGCTGTTGAAGCATTACGTAAAAGTGGTGCTGCAAAGGCTGAAAAGAAGGCAAGCAGAATCGCAGCTGAGGGTATTGCAAAGGTTGCAGTTGATAACAATAAAGCTGTTGTAGTAGAGGTTAACTCTGAGACAGACTTTGTTGCTAAGAACGAAGTATTCCAGGCTTTTGTACAGGAAGTTGCTGACAAGGCACTTGCATGTTCAGTTGAAAAAGCTGGAGACGGAGAAGATGTTGCTGATATTCTTGGCATGAAGGATGTTTTAGTTGAAAAGACTGCTACAATCGGAGAGAAGCTTTCAATCAGAAGATTCCAGAAGATTTCAGGCGATGTTGTTGTATCATATATCCACGGTGGTGGAAGAATTGGTGTTTTAGTAGCAGGTAACGGAGATTCTTCAGATGCTGCGAAAGAAGCACTTTCAAATATCGCAATGCAAGTTGCTGCTATGAACCCAACTTATGTTAGCAGATCAGATATGTCTGAGGCAGAAGTTGCTAAATTAAGAGAGATTACACTTGAGAGTGCTTTAAATGATCCATTCTCACTTCCAAAGCCAATTTTAAATGGTTTATTAGAGAAGGCTACAGATGGTTCTGTATGGAGTGCAGATGATGTTGCTGCATATGAAGAGCATAAGTCAAATATGAATTATTTGCCAAACTTCTTATCTGCTGAAGCGAAAGCTCAGTTAGCTGAGTTAGCTGTTGCTGATAAAGAGAATATTTCTGCTAACAAGATTTTCGTTGGTTTGGTAGATGGACGTGTTTCTAAGCAGCTTAAAGATATTTGTCTTCTTGATCAAGTATATGTTAAAGCTGAGGACGGAAAGCAGTCAGTTGCTAAATATCTTGAGTCTGTAAGCAAGGATCTTACAATCGCTACTTTCGTTCGTTTCGAAGTTGGTGAAGGTATGGAGAAGAAGAACGAAGATTTTGCAGCTGAAGTTGCAGCGCAGATGAATGCATAATTTCAAATAGTATAATTATGTAATATAGCCCTTGAATCTACTTTGTTTCGTAGGTTCAAGGGCTTTTCTTTTACTTAAATATATGCTATAATAATTGATAACCATGTGAAGATTTATATTGTGTTTAAACAGAAAGGAATGCATCATGTCAACGAATTTAGAAAATAATAATATGATACGACGTCAAAAAAGAGTGAAACGTATAAAATCTATTATTTTATTTTTTGCTATTTTATTGTTATTTCTTTCTGTCATTCTTAATTTTATACTTGTAATCAAAGTATTTCATCTTCAAAAACAGGTTGATTGTTTATATTCTGTCTTAGAATATCCAATAGAATGCAATAGAATGCTTTAACGGATTTGGAGGTTAACATGAGTTTTTTTAAAGATTTTAAAGAAGATTTTTCTCAAGCAATGAATGAATTAATGCCTGACAATAATGAGGTATATGACGATATTGATTTGGAACTTGATTTGTTAGAAGATGACATTGAACAACAAAGCAAACCTATAAAATCCAAAAAAACAGCAGGTCAGAAAAAAGATAAAAGCAAAGTAGCTCAGAAAAAAGTTAAAAAGGAAACAAATAAAAAGCAGGATTTCGTTATGGAAACGAATGTTCCAAAACAGAATGCATCAGAAAATCAAGATGATCTTCTCGACTTAGATGACATTGCACCAGAAGATTTACTGGATCAAATTGATGATATATTAGATCAAGAATTATATGGTGTTCAAGAACAGACATTACCAGACGATTTAGAAGTGAATACAATGGATATGTCTGTACAAGATTTGCTAAATCAATTATCCGAACAAGATGAGTTACAAAATATAGAAGAAAAGAATGTTTCATCAAATACAAATGCAGAATCAGTAGAAGAACTGACTGATATAACAGAACCAACAGACATTGCTGAAGCAGATAATATTGCTGAAATAGCTGATTCTCAAGATGAAGCAGATAATATTACCGAAACAGCTAATTCTCAAGATGAAGCAGAAGATATTGCTGAAACAGCAATATCACAAGATGAAGAAACAGAACAATTATCAATTGACGATTTGCTAAATGAATTAGAAAATGCAACTGCTGATGTTAATGCATTAGAGAACTTAATAGATGATTCAGTAGAAGAAACAAAAGAAACAGAAGAAATCAAGTCAGCATCTGACGAAGCAGTTCTTTCTGATCAGAAAGAATTTGCAAACCAGATAGAAGATATGAATGAAGAGCAGGCATTAGAGGAATTAATTCACTCTATGGCACCAAATAGCGACATTCCTGCAGAACATGAAACGGAAGCATTACAACCAGAATTGCCAATTGATGACTCCAAAGATTATGAAGAACAAGACAACGGCACAGAGGTTGATTATAGTGAAGTAAAACCAGATATTTCTACAGTAGTTGATGAAAACATAAATGAAAATATCAACGAAAAAGATGACTTAACGACTCTGTTAGAAGATGATTTAGATACTTTAGACAATACAATTAATGAATCTGTTGAAGAGGAGACAAGTATGAACGACGAAAAGGATGTTATTTCCATTAATTCTGTTGAAAATAATAAGTCTGAACAAGACAACATCGCTAAAGATAGTACTCCAGTAGCAAGTACACAAGAAAGAACATTTAATGTCGATACAGCTGATACGGAGACTACTTACATTACCAAGGGCACAACCATCAAAGGTAATATTGAGACCGATGGTTCCATTGATATCATTGGTAAAGTAGAAGGAAGTGTTATTTGTCAAGGAAAAATTGTTGTTGGAGGTCAAGTACTCGGTGATGTAACTGCTGGAGAATTATATGCTAATAATGCAAGAATTGAAGGTGGTGTAAAATCATACGGTAGCGTTAAAGTTGGAGTAGGTTCCATCATAATTGGTAATATTGAAAGCGAGTCAGCTGTTATTGCAGGTGCTGTAAATGGAGATTTAGATGTAAAGGGGCCTGTGATTGTTGATTCCACAGCCGTAATTATGGGTAATATCAAATCACGTTCTGTTCAGATTAACAATGGTGCTGTGATTGAAGGTTTCTGTTCACAGAGCTACTCTGATATTGATGTAAAGAGTTTTTTTGCATAAATAACGAAACAATATAACAAGGAGAAAAAAAATGGATACAAATCGTATTTTATTAAAACTAAGTGGTGAAGCATTAGCAGGTGATAAGCATCATGGCTTTGATGAAAAAACAGTTTTAGAGGTTGCAAATCAGGTAAAGAAGGTTGTTGATGCAGGAAAACAAGTTGGTATTGTAATTGGTGGCGGCAATTTTTGGAGAGGTAGAACTTCTGAAAATATGGATCGCGTGAAAGCGGATCAAATTGGTATGCTTGCAACCGTAATGAACTGTATTTATGCAGCAGATATGTTTCGAACAGTTGGATTAAAAACAAGAATTATGACACCATTTATATGTGCAAATGTTACAGAATTATTTAATAAAGACACTGCTTTACAAGCACTTGAAAATTCAGAAGTTGTATTTTTTGCAGGTGGAATTGGACATCCATATTTTTCGACAGATATGGCAACCGTTTTAATGGCAATTGAAATCAATGCAGATGTTATTTTATCAGGAAAATCAATTGATGGTGTATATGATAGTGATCCAAAGGTTAATCCAAATGCGAAAAAATATGACACTATGGAAATGAAAGATATTGTAGATCAGCAATTAGGTGTTATTGATTTGGCATCCGCTGTATTAGCAATGGAAAATCACATGCCGATGATGTTATTTGGATTAAACGAAGAGGATGCTATTGTAAAAGCATTAACAGGCAAATTCAGGGGTACATTTATTAAAGCATAACGATTCATTTATAGTGATAATTTAAACAATAATGAAATATAATTAATAGGAGGACATATTGATGTTAAAACAATTTGAAGAAAAAATGGAGAAATCATTAGAAAGCTTAGAGGGGGAATTCACAAATATTCGTGCTGGACGAGCTAACCCTAATATTTTAAATAAAATCAAGGTAGATTACTATGGAGTTCCAACACCTTTACAGCAGGTAGGAAATGTAAGTGTTCCAGAAGCTAGAACAATTGTAATCACACCATGGGAAGCATCCTTACTAAAAGAAATTGAAAAAGCTATTATTTGTTCTGATTTAGGATTAAATCCTAACAATGACGGTAAATCTGTTATATTAAACTTCCCAGAACTCACTGAAGAGAGACGTAAAGAATTAGCAAAAGATATCAAGAAAAAAGGTGAAAATGCTAAAGTAGCAGTTAGAAATGTACGTCGTGACGCAAATGATTTTCTTAAAAAACAATTAAAAGCAAATGAAATTTCTGAGGATGAGGAAAAAGATTACGAAGATAAAGTACAGAAGTTGACAGATAAGTATGTCGATAAGATTGATTCTGCAGTAGAAAATAAATCAAAAGATATTATGACTGTATAAATCCATATCGTTATTGTGAAGTTGGAGGCTAAACTTGGAACATATATTAACTGCAATCAAAGAAGAAAAACTGAATATTCCTAAGCACGTAGCAATCATTATGGACGGTAATGGTCGTTGGGCAAAAAAAAGAAATATGCCGCGTAAATATGGACATATTCAAGGTGCAAAAACCGTTGAACAAATAATTGAAGACGGTTATAAAATGGGCATTGAGTATATTACTGTTTATGCATTTTCGACTGAAAATTGGAAACGTTCCGAAGATGAAGTAAGTGCTTTGATGAAATTATTGCAAAATTATTTAATCGATTGTATTGAACGTTCAACTAAAAATAATATGCAGGTACGTATTATTGGAGATAAGAGTGGATTAGATTCTAAAATCGTTGCAAAAATCGAAGAACTTGAAAAAATAACACAATCCGCTTCTGGTTTAAAATTTACAATTGCCATTAATTATGGTGGTCGAGATGAAATTCGACGTGCTGTCAAAAAAATTGCAAAAGAAGTAGAAGCAAAACATATAGAACCTGAAGAAATAACAGAGGACTTAATCAATGACTATCTAGATACAGCTGGATTGCCTGATCCAGATTTACTCATTCGAACAAGTGGTGAAGAACGTTTATCCAATTATCTACCATGGCAGTTGGCATATACAGAGTTTTATTTTACAGATGTTCTTTGGCCAGATTTCACAAAAGAAGATTTGCTTACAGCAATTCGATATTATAATGGAAGGGAACGTCGTTTTGGCGGTGTATAATGTTATATGAAAGATAGAATTATAGGTGGAGTAATTGTAATCATAACTGTTTTGATTATGTTACTTCCTGGAGGGGTTGTTTCTGCATCCATATTAGGAGCATTATCATTAATTGGTGTATTTGAATTTTACAGAGTGTTTCAGATTGAACGTTCAATTTTTGCTGTTATATCGTATCTATATACATTTTTTTATTATGCATTATTATATTTAGACAAAACATCATTTATTATGCCTGCTGTTGTAGGACTATTAATGTTGTTTTTAGCTATATATGTATTTGCATTTCCTAAATATAAAGATACGGATGTATTTCGTGCATATATTGGCTTTATGTATGTAGCAGTGTTATTATCGTATGTTTATCGTGTACGAACATTAAAGCAGGGGCTTTTCCTTTCATTTTTTATTTTGATTTCCAGTTGGGGAAATGATGTATTTGCTTATTTGGTAGGAAGTACCATTGGAAAACATAAATTATCACCAAAAGTCAGTCCTAAAAAAAGTGTTGAAGGTTTTGTAGGCGGAATCATTGGTGCTGCATTTGTAGGAGCCATTTATGCATTTTTTATGAGAAATTCTATTGATATTTCTATTGTATTTTGCGCAATGATTGCAGCTCTAGGCTCTATCCCTTCAGTGATAGGAGACTTAGCAGCTTCTGCAATCAAAAGAAATAATGAGATCAAAGATTACGGTAAATTGATTCCTGGTCATGGCGGTATTTTAGATCGTTATGATAGTGTTATTTTTACAGCTCCAATCATATATTATTTAGTTTTATTGTTTTCATAATACATAATTGCCTACATATTATACAAGGAGGATACCATGGTAAAAAAAGTAGCGATATTAGGTTCAACTGGTTCTATTGGGACCCAAACCTTAGATGTCGTTCGTCAAAATAAAAATGACTTACAAGTTGTAGCAATTTCTGCAGGACACAACATTTCGTTGTTAGAAGAACAAATTAGAGAATTTCATCCGTCATTAGTTGCTGTTTGGGACGAAAAGGATGCAAACACATTAAGAAATTGTATTTCAGATGTCACTCCAATCTGTAAAGTTGTCTCTGGAATGGATGGATTAATTGAAGTTGCTACAATTGCTGAATCTGATATATTGATTACGGCAGTCGTTGGAATGATTGGTATCAAGCCAACAATTGCAGCAATTGAATCTGGTAAGGATATTGGTCTGGCTAACAAGGAAACATTGGTTACAGCAGGCCATATTATTATGCCACTAGCAAAAGAAAAGGGTGTTTCTATTTTACCAGTAGATAGTGAGCATTCGGCTATTTTTCAATGTTTAAATGGCGAACATGAAAATAAACTTCATAAGATTTTACTGACCGCATCAGGTGGTCCTTTTAGAGGTATGAATCGTAAGGCGCTTGCAAATGTAACATTAGAAATGGCATTAAAACACCCTAATTGGGCTATGGGAAAAAAAATCACAATTGATTCTGCATCTATGGTAAATAAAGGACTCGAAGTCATTGAAGCAAAATGGTTATTTAATGTTGAACCAGAACAAATTGAAGTAGTAGTACAACCGCAAAGTATTATTCATTCTATGGTTGAATTCGAAGATGGAGCGATTATTG
>JAUNJF010000079.1 GCA_030533405.1 Eubacteriales bacterium | reverse complement strand
GGCATGTAACCCTGTCATAAAGTCAGAAATTGTTCCTTCACTTATAGGAGAAATTCGAGGGGATAAACGGAACTGTTTTGTTAATAATATGTAACTGTTTACGAGAACGGAAGGTTGTTATTTTGACACAGCTATGATAACTTATAAAAATTCCTGTTCGTGCTTTTTGAAAAAATTGTAAAAATATTGAACATTTTCTAATTCATTCCATTTTACTACATCATATTCTTTTGTATCTATGTTATATATTTTGGCATTTAGTGTACCAAGCATAAATGGGGAGTGTGTTGCAATAATAAATTGACATTCCAGTAACCTTGCCAACTTGTTAATTTCATTTGCTAAAAGCACCTGATTAGAGGGTGAAAGCGAAACCTCTGGTTCGTCAAGAAGATATAGCGCATTTGGTTGTAAATATTCTTCAAAGTATTGCATTGAAGTTTCTCCGTTCGAATACTTTTCCTGTGCAAATTTAATATATTCTTCTTGTTTTCTTCCTTCTTTCGAAGATAAAAAGTCTTTTGCTTCCTGTATTGTCATACCTTTCTGCACATAATCGTATTCCATCCCATCCGACAATACTTGCTTTTGCTGAATCTTTTTAATTTCGTACAAAATATCTTCGCTCTTAATATACCGGCTATTTCTTGGGAGATTCTTTATAACAAATCCAAAATCGTCTTCACCCAGACTATACGAACACTCATTTGAAAATGCGTTACAATAATCTACGATTCCAAAAGAATTACTCGTAGCATATTCTTTACCTTTTAGTTGAAGTTTGTTTGCAATTATGTTCAATAATGTAGATTTTCCTGAACCATTATTCCCGTAAAAAACTGTAATAGGTGAAAATACAAATGGTTCAATATATTTTCCACGAAAAACATTATAGGGATATATATTCGGATTTTTTACTTGTTTGTTACTCAACATAAAACTACTTAAATAAATCATTGTGTTCTTACTTCCTCTATCTCAAATACTTCGCAGTACATTATCCACAACCATTAAGCTATAAATGAATGCATCAGCTGCCAAAATCTTGCCTATCCACAAATACAATTCATAATTACGCTTATCATCATTTCTTTTTCATCTGGTTTTGATTCTGCAATCATAATCGTCAGTGCTACAAGTGTATGATCGTCAATCAGCTTGTTTCCATCAGCAAACAGGATGCCATTTTTATCAAGGAAATACAGAAACATTGTTGCTGCGATTCGTTTGTTGCCATCGGAAAAGCTGTGATTCTTTGTTATAAAATACAAAAGATTTGCAGCCTTTTCTTCCAGTGTCGGGTAAATATCCTGACCTGCAAAGCTCTGGTATATATTACCAATGCTGCCCTTAAAGGAATCATCCTTTTCATTTCCAAATAAATCGGAATCAGACGAAAATTTCATACTGTCAATGACTTGTCTGCACTCTTCGTATGATAATATATAGACTGCCTTGTTTCCGTCCGGTCGTTTCATTGTCTGGTGGTCATAATCATCCAGCAAGTCCAAGGCAAGACTGTATTTTTCAATTACCGAAAGCACCTGCTTTGCATCCAGACTGTTTTCTGTCCGTTTCATAATCCGTATCACCTCACCGAGTTGGTTCATACGGTTAGCATTCACAGCATATCCCTGAATTATGTACTGCTTCAGGATGGAGTTTGCCCATTTACGAAAAGCGATGCCCTGCTTTGAATTGACACGATAACCGACGGATATGATGACATCGAGGTTGTAGAAAGCAACCGGCTGAGTGACACCAGCAACACGCATTTTTTGCGTGTTGCTCTCTCGATCCAGTTCTCCATCGGCAAAAATTTTATTAACATGCTTTCGAATGGTTTTTTCATCTCTGCCATAAAGAAGTGCCATTTGGTTTGAAGACAGCCATACGGTTTCCAGTTGAGGAGATACATTTACTTCCAATGCCAATTCTCCATTTTCAAATAAAACTATCTCATCTTTCTCACTGATCATTCGAAATCCTCCTTTTTCGCCCGACACTTATATACATTATGCTGATTTTTACATTGCGG
>JAUNJF010000078.1 GCA_030533405.1 Eubacteriales bacterium | reverse complement strand
CGAGCACCTTTGTGAGTTTCTTTTTCATATTTCTTTTATTGGTTGTTGTTGTTACCTTATTCTATATTTCGTGCAAAGTTACATTATATTTCTATAATTCCACCATATTTGGTAATAATATTAAGTTTTTTTGTGATAAGCGGAATTATTATAGTTACAAAAGATATAAAATTGTTAAATCCGCTTAATTAATTTTGATTTCATTGATAACTTAGTTAATTTTGCAGAGGTTTCCATTAGTCATAAACCACATAAAGTGACTGTTGCAAATTAACAGAATCACAAAATAATAGGGTAATGACACCTGCGCCGAACAGTCTCCGACGGCTTGCGAGTCAAGCAATGGACATGGGGGTCAGATTGTGGGTAAGTTGATGGATTCCTCTATTTATGGGAAAGCGTTTATCATGCGCTTTGATTCTTGACCGCTTGAAATCTGGCAGTTTCAAAATTCAGTCATAGAACAAGGCAACGGTAGATGTTCATGGGTGATCTATGGTTTGTACTATAAGTCAACTCTATCCTCATATTATATGGGGATTGGGGATTATCGTATGTATATTCGATAAAGATCGGCGTGGGTTTCTGTGCGTTGCTCGTTCTTGACTGGATGGGCAAATGCCAGAGCCTCAAGGGTGGAACGAGTGACTGGTAAGACTCTCCACGCTTTTTTGTTTATAGACGCTAACATTTATTACCAACTGCCAATTTTTGGGGAGTCGATAGGCATGATAAATATTTGTGTAATGAAATTAAGGAAAAAAGAATTACTCAAACTATTGTTGGCGAGCGGGCTGATGATGTCACCGCTCTTAAGTTTTGCTACTGCCGAACCAAAGGTTGTGGTAGAAACAACTACAGGGTCATTGTATGAGTTCTTCATTGCAGACAACCCACGGATTACCTATCAAGACAACTTGCTGGTTATCCAGAACGAGAAGAATCTTTCCGTTTCTGTAGATGCAGCAGATGTGAAGACGTTCAAGTTCTACTCATCCAGCGACACTGCAATTGACGGAGTGGAGATTGGCGGCAAATTCGGTTCAAAGATGTCAGGCCTAAAGGCTGGCTCGAGTGTGAGCGTGTTCACTGCCGATGGCAAGACCATTCAGAAAACAACAGTGGGAGAAGACGGAAATGCGGAAATAGACTTCAGCAAGATGCCCAAGGGAGTCTATGTTGTCAAAACAGAAAAGGGCTCAATTAAAATTCAAAAGTAATCAATAACAATTTATTAAAACTAAAGAATTATGAAAAAGAATATTTTACTTGTTATGGTGATGATGCTGATGACTGCTGT
This sequence comes from Eubacteriales bacterium, assembly GCA_030533405.1. GTDB lineage: Bacteria > Bacillota > Clostridia > Lachnospirales > Lachnospiraceae > CAG-590. Next base: position 762 of record JAUNJF010000078.1, on the reverse strand, counting down.
AAACGCATTGGCACAGAAAGAATACAACATGGTGATAACCCTCAACAACGGCACCACCGTTACCCTTGGTCATAACGACATCAAGGAGATCACCTTCAACGACGGCGAGATTGCTATATCAGGAAATATGGTGAATACCATCGACAGCTTGGCAGGAGTGACAAAATCACTTGATGACAAGATTTTTGAAGTTGCAAATGAATATATTAACCAACTCTTAAATTTCGTAGATGGAAGATTCGCTGACTACGCCGATGCAATAAACTCTATCGTTGCTTTTATGGAAGCACAAGATGCACTCAACGAACAGCAAGCCACTGTCAACGAACAGTTAATGACTTCAATAGGCCAAATTGTATATTTTATGGAGAAACTGCATCCTGAGCTCGCGGGAGCGCCTGAAATCAAAAGAGCTAAATCCATTAGTGCTAATGCCAGCACTGCTGATATGAAAACAGCTATAGAAAACCTCAAGAAGGCTCTTGAAAACATTAATAAAAAGTAATAATAACATTATTTGGTGTACTTATATTGTTTGTATAAGTACACCAAATTTCCTTTTTTACATACCTATCTGTTTCACTCTCACTTCAAAATCATCCCTATGAGTGACAGCAATACTCTTGACACGAGCCCTATAGTTGTAGATCGTGTTTACGGAATAATGCAGGAACTTGGCAATCTTCGAACTATCCTCAATACCAAGCCTGATGAGAGCAAAGATGCGCAAAGTGGTGTTCAACTTGTATTCTCCCGGCACCT
>JAUNJF010000043.1 GCA_030533405.1 Eubacteriales bacterium | reverse complement strand
TAATTTCATTATGTGCATTTCAACCATATTAAATTATTCTTCTACATTACGCTCATCAAAAGGAATAAACTCCTTATGAACACCTACAAATTTGTAAGCTGGGCGAATGATTTTACCATGATTTACAAGTTCTTCCAATCTATGAGCACTCCAGCCTGAAATTCTGGAAATAGCAAAGATAGGAGTGTAGAGTTCTTTTGGTATACCTAACATTGTATACACAAATCCACTATAAAAATCAACATTTGCACAAACTGGTTTAAATAAACGACGTTTTTGAGCAATCAATCTTGCAGCTATTTCTTCTACAGTACAATAAAAATTAAACTCTTTTGTCATACCTTTTGCTTCACTTAAATGCATCGCATATTTTTTCAAAATCACTTCTCTAGGGTCAGAATCTGTATATACAGCATGCCCCATACCATAAATAAGTCCAGCATGATCAAATACTTCTTTATTCAAAATACGTTCAAGATATTGACTGATTTCATTGGTATCTTCCCAATTCTTTACATTTATTTTAATATCATCAAACATTTCCTGTACTTTTAAGTTGGCACCACCGTGTCTTGGTCCTTTTAATGAAGCTATAGACGCAGCAGTAGCAGAATAAGTATCGGTTCCAGATGAAGTAACAACATGATTCGTAAATGTTGAATTATTACCACCACCATGTTCTGCATGTAACACCAAACAAACATCTAACACCTTTGCTTCTAATGGTGTATATTCCCCATTTGGACGCAACATCTGCAAAATATTTTCAGCAATAGATAACTTTGGATCCGGATTACGAATTACCAAGGATTCATTTAAATTAAAATGTCTATGTGCATGATATGCATACACAGAAATCAATGGCATTTTTGCAATTAACTGTAAAGATTGCATCAAAACGTTTGGAACAGAAATATCATCTGGATTTTCATCGTATGAATAAAGTGTCAATACACATTTCTGTAATGCATTCATAACATTCGCTGATGGTTTTTTCATAATGACATCACGAACAAATTCATTTGTTAATTCACTTAAATTCGATAAAATACCAATAAATTGTTCTAACTGCTTTTCATTTGGAAGTTCACCAAACAATAGAAGATAGGTTGCTTCTTCAAATGCATAACGTCGATTTTCTTCACCATTAATAATCTCCTCGACATTATAACCCTGATAATACAATTTACCATCTGCAGGTACTTTCTTTCCTTCTATTGTTGTAGTAGCAACAACATCCGCAATTTCAGTTAAACCTGTTAAAACACCTTTACCATTACTATCTCTTAAGCCTCTTTTTACATCATATTCCGAATATAAATCTAAATCGATTTCACCCGAAATCATACAATACTTTACTAATTCATTAAAATTCGCATGCTGATCTGCAGGCAACCCCATCATATCTTTTGGTTGTCTCATCATTCAAATCACCTATTCCTTCTTAAAATTCCATATTTGTTAAGTATATTCTATTTTTTCAATAACATGTTAATTATTTTTTTCGCACTGAATTTGAATATAGTACATAATGCAACCAATAAATACCATACCACCTAAGATATTACCAATCGTCACCGGAATAAAATTATGTATCAAACCACCAAAATTTAATGTAGCTACTTGTTCAGAAGTAATACCGTATAATTCTTCTGCCTTTGCAACATAATCTGAATTTGTTGCGGCAATCATTCCCATTGGAATATAAAACATGTTAGCAACAATATGCTCAAATCCACCTATAACAAAAGCAAAAATTGGAAACCAGATAGCAAGTACTTTTCCAGCAATATCTTTAGAGGAAGCGCCCATCAAAATAGCAATACAAACTAAAATATTACAAAGTATTCCAGAGGAAACACATTTAGTAGGAGAGAGTGCAACCTTACCAATAGCAACCTTAATTGTGTATGCACCTAATCCACCTCCGCTATAATCAAGATTTCCACTATAAAAAATCAGAAAATCAATAATTAACGATCCAATTAAATTAGAAATAAATACGATGACAAGATTACGAATCAATTGTAACACCGAAATTTTCTTATCCATAGTTGCCATAATCATCAAACAGTTTCCTGTAAATAATTCACCACCAACTAATACAATCATCAAAAGTCCTACTGGGAAGATAACTCCGGCTAATGTTCTTGCCAGTCCAACATTAGCAATTGCATGGACAGCAGTACTACTTGTTGCACCTCCGAGCGCAATAAACATACCTGCAGCAATTCCTAAAGCAAACATTTTGGAAAACTTTAAATTACCTTTGGTTACAGCACCATTTATATTTCCTTTAATAATCTCATTTGGCGTATTAATCATTTTTTTACCTCTTTTCTTATTCGTATAATATGTTTTGCGCAAGTATTTTCTCAAATCTTTCGCCTAATAAACCTTTAAAATAATATCATTAAAAGTAATTTTTCGCAAGATAAAGTCAATACTTTATAAAATAGAATGAAAAATTGTCATTTCAAATATTTTGTGATATAGTAACTATGTATTTTTATGCGCAAAAGAAATAAAAATAGATTTTTATATCATATTTGACAAAAATGGAGGATTTCACATGTCAGAAATAACGAAAGTAATCTTAGATGCTATGGGGGGTGATCATTCACCTGGTGAAATGGTACTTGGAGCTGTGAACGCAGTAAAAGAAAAAGAAGATTTATTTATTTATATTGTCGGAAAAGAAAACGCAATTACAGAAGCCCTTTCACAATACACTTATCCAAAAGAGCAAATCGAAATCGTACCAGCGAACGACGAGATTACTTGCCATGATGCACCTGTTGTTGCAATCAAACAAAAAAAAGAATCTTCCATGGTTGTAGGTCTTCGAATGTTAAAAGAAGGAAAAGCAGATGGTTTTATATCTGCAGGTAATTCTGGTGCTTTATTAGTTGGTGGACAGGTAATTGTTGGTCGTATGAAAGGAATTGAACGCGCTCCACTAGCACCAATTGTACCTACCATAAATGGTGTATGCCTGTTAATTGATTGTGGGGCAAACGTAGATGCACGTGCGTCTCATTTAGTACAATTTGCAAAAATGGGATCCATTTATATGGAGCATGTCGTTGGTGTAAAAAATCCTCGTGTTGGACTTGTCAATATCGGAGCGGAAGAAGAAAAGGGGAATGCATTAGTAAAGGAAACTTTTCCTTTATTAAAGGAATGTCATGATATTAATTTTATTGGAAGTTTAGAAGCAAGAGATTTTCCTTATGGTGCAGCGGATGTCGCTGTAACAGAAGCATTTGTTGGAAATGTCATGTTAAAGACCACAGAAGGTCTTGCCTCAGCATTGATAAAAAAAGTAAAAGAAGGTATGACAGCTACACCAATTTCAACAATTGGAGCAGCAATTGTGAAACCACAATTGAAAAAAACACTAAAAACTTTTGACGCAACGGAACATGGTGGCGCTCCTTTACTTGGTTTGAATCATCTAGTTGTAAAAATCCACGGAAATGCTACAAATAAAGAAGTAAAAAATGCAATTTTTCAGGTTGAAACATTTAAGAAACAAGATATTAACGCAAAAATCAGAGAACATTTGGTGGAGAATGCAGAATGAATCAGTTTAACCCAGAATTAATAGAAAAAAACATACAATATACCTTTCAAAATAAAGATTTATTAAGACAGGCAATGAGTCATAGTTCGTACGTGAATGAAATCAAAATCAAAGGCTACGAAAACTATGAACGACTTGAATTTTTAGGTGACGCTGTTCTCGAATTAATCAGTAGTGAATTTTTATTTGAACAATACAAAAATATGCCGGAAGGTAAATTAACCAAACTTCGTGCTTCCATTGTATGTGAATATACACTTTCTGATGTTGCAAAAAAACTTCAGTATGGAGACTTTGTATTGTTATCGAAAGGAGAAGCATTAACAGGTGGACGAAATCGCAATTCCATTTTATGTGATTTATTTGAATCCGTATTAGGTGCTATTTATCTCGATGGCGGTATGTCTCCAGCGAAAACATACGTTCACAAATTTTTATTAACAGATATTGAAAACAAACAATTGTTTTATGATGCCAAAACAACACTACAGGAAATGGTGCAAAAAGGTACAACAGGTGTTGTTTCTTATGAATTATTAGAAGAAAAAGGACCTGATCATAATAAATGTTTTATAACAGGTGTATCTGTAGATGGCATAATGCTTGCCAAGGGCGAAGGCAGTTCAAAAAAGAATGCTGAACAAATGGCAGCATATCAGGCAATTCTAACATTGAAGCAACAAAATAAGTAGGAGAATTTTATGTATTTAAAAAGTATAGAGGTATATGGATTTAAATCCTTTGCCAATCGTATCGTTTTTGAATTTAATAAAGGAATTACAGGAATTGTTGGTCCAAACGGTAGTGGAAAAAGTAATGTCGGAGATGCTGTGCGCTGGGTTTTAGGAGAACAAAGTGCTAAACAGCTCCGTGGCGCAAAAATGGAAGATGTTATTTTTGCAGGAACACAGTTGCGAAAGCCTCATGGTTCTGCATATGTTGCCATTACATTAGATAATAGCGATCATTCTCTTCCGATTGATTTTGAAGAAGTTACGGTAGCTCGTCGTGTATATCGTTCAGGAGAAAGTGAATATTTAATCAACGGAACAGTCAGTCGACTAAAAGATGTGCATTCTTTATTCTTTGACACCGGTATTGGTAAGGAAGGCTATTCTATTATCGGACAGGGTCAGGTTGAAAAAATACTATCTGGAAAACCAGAAGAGAGACGTGAATTATTTGATGAAGCTGCTGGTATTGTAAAATATAAGAAAAATAAGGCTGCAACCGAAAAATCATTAGCTGCAGAAAGAGAGAATCTAAGTCGTGTAAATGATATTTTATCCGAACTTGAAAAACAAGTTGGACCATTGGCTAAACAATCAGAAGTGGCCAAGAAGTATCTTTTATATAAAGGTGAATTAAAACGTTTTGATGTCAACGTTTTCTTAATGGAAAACGAAAAAATCAATACACAATTAAAAGAAAACGAAGAACGTCTTCATATTGTTGAAGAAGACAAGGAGCGTCTTACCAATGAATTCACACAAACAAAGAATGAATATGAGCGTATTGAAACTGTATTAGAACAGTGTAATGCATCCATTGACGAAAATCGTAACCGTGTAAATGAATTAAAAATTCAAACAGAACGAAACGAAGGTGAAGTGAATGTATTAAATCAAAAAATTGAAGGTGCTAAATCGACCGACATACATATGAGTGAGCAAATCGACCGAATCAATCAATCCCTTGCCGCTCAGGAAAAAGAAAAGAAAGAGTTTCAGGAAAAGAAAGCTGCCTTGGACGAAAAAATGGATAGCGCTGATGATGTAGTCGAAGAAGCACGTGATATCAGTGAAAAAATTGAGGAAGAGATTGAATCATTACAAGACGAGATTGAGAAAAGCAAAACAGATATTATTGAATATTTAAACGATGATGCAAATTTAAAAGCGAAAGTTGGACGATATGATACAATGCTCGAAAACATTAATTATCGTAAAACACAGCTAAACCAACGCTTCCTACAATTTAAATCTGACGAAGAAAAAGATAAAGAGGAATACGAAAAACAAAATACATCTCTGGAAGAAATCGAAAAAACGGTACAAACATTATTGGAAAAACTATCTGTAACAGATCATGCACTTGATACAAATACAATTGCTACAAATGAAAACAAAAAACGTTTATTTGAAGCAAACAACGAGTATAGCAGTGTGAAATCAAAGTTGGAAGCACTTCGTAACATTACAGAACGATATGATGGATATGGTAATTCTATTAAACGAGTCATGGAACAAAAAGATAGTACCCCTGGTATCATTGGTGTTGTAGCTGATATTATCAAGGTAAATCAGGAATACGAAATCGCAGTAGAAACTGCACTTGGTGGAAGCATCCAAAACATTGTAACAGATAATGAAAACACAGCAAAACGCCTCATTCAGTTTTTAAAGAAAAATCGTTTTGGTAGAGCAACCTTTTTACCACTTACAACAATTGGTGGTCGAAACAATGAATTTTCTCAGAAAGAAGCATTAAAAGAACCTGGAGTCATTGGACTTGCAAAAGATCTTGTTCGTGTTCATGATAAATATAATGCTGTAACCAATCATTTACTTGGTCGTATTTTAGTTGTTGATACAATTGATCATGCAATTGCTGTTAACAAGAAATTTAATCAAAGTCTTCGTATTGTTACCAAAGAAGGTGAATTATTAACACCAGGTGGTGCAATGACTGGTGGTGCATTTAAAAATTCATCTAATTTATTAGGAAGAAAAAGAGAGTTAGATGGATTAACAAAAACTCTTTCTGAAATTAATAATGAAATTGTCAATGCAACCAAAGAAGAAACTGAATTACGAAGCATCCGTGAACAATTAAAAACAGAAAAAGAAGATATGAATTTACAACTTCAGGAATTATATCTTCAAAAAAATACAGTAACAATGAGTATTGAACAGGTTTCTAAAAATCTTGCTGAAACCGCAAATGCCTTTGCATCTGTTAATCGAGAAAACAAAGAATTAGAATCACAAATTGAAGAAATCAACCAAAATAAAAATGAGCTTTTTGAAAATCACAAACAGGCTGAAACAGCAAAAAAAGCATTAGAAGAGCGTATAGAAGGCTTAGAGGCACAAGTTGTTTCAAAAAAAGAAGAATTAAAGAAAGCAAACGAAAAGGTATCTGAATTAATGCTTACCTTTAACACAATGAAACAACAGGACGATTTCTTAATTGAAAATTTACGAAGAATTCGTGTAGAAGAAAACAAGTTAAAAGACGAATTACAGCTTTATCGTTCACAGATGAGTGATTCTGGTAAGGCAATTGAAGATTTGGTAGCACAAATTAATCATTTTAAACTTTTAATTGATACGGATAAACGCAAAATTGAAAGTCTACAAACCCAATTAGATAAAGATATTGCTGACAAAGAAGCACTCAATGCAAAACATAAAGAATTTTTTGCGAAGCGAGAAAGTTTAAATGAGGAAATCACAAGGCTTGATAAATCTGCATTTAAATTACAATCACAGTTAGAAAAAATAACAGAGCAATCTGCAAACTTAAGTAAATACATGTGGGAAGAATACGAACTCACCTACCATAGTGCTGAAGAATTAAAAGATGATTCACTAAACGATTTAGATGCATTAAAACGCGAAGTTTCTGCAGTAAAATCCAAAATTAAGGCGTTAGGTGATGTTAATGTTAATGCCATTGAAGACTATAAGCTTGTATCAGAACGATATGAATTCTTAAAGGGACAGCACGATGATATTGTAAAGGCAGAAGAAAATCTTTTAAGAATTATTGAAGAGTTAGATACCGCAATGCGAACACAGTTTGAAGAGAAATTCCACGAAATACAGATTATGTTTGACAAGGTATTTCGTGAATTATTTGGTGGTGGAAAAGGTTCTTTAGAATTAGTCGACAGTGAGGATGTGCTAGAAGCCGGCATACGAATTGTCGCACAACCACCAGGAAAGAAATTACAAAATATGATGCAGATGTCCGGTGGTGAAAAATCATTATCAGCAATTGCATTATTATTTGCAATTCAAAGTTTAAAGCCATCTCCATTTTGTCTTTTGGACGAGATTGAAGCAGCTTTAGACGACTCCAATGTTACCAGATACGCAAAATACTTAAATAAGCTTACAAAAGATACACAGTTTATTGTTATTACGCATAGAAAAGGTACCATGGAGGCCGCAGATGTTCTCTATGGTATTACCATGCAGGAAAAAGGTGTATCAACATTAGTATCTGTTAACATGATTGAAAACGAGTTAGACGACTAATAACTGAAAGGAATTTTATATGTTTGATTTTTTTAAGAGAAAAAAGAATAAAGAACAAGAAGTAACAACGGAGGAACCAATTTTAAATGAGTCTGAAGCACCAGAAGTTACTGCCGAAATAGAGGAAGAATCAGATTTTGTAGAAACAACACAAGCACAAACAGATTACGCGGAATCAGAAGATAACACTGATGTAACAAATCATACAGATTCAGAAGATATCGCAAGCACTGATGATATTGTAAATACAGATGCTGACTCAAATAACGAAAACATTGCAGATTCAAAAGATGACTCAAATATGAACGATATTGCAGATGCTGAAGATAACACGGACATTGACGATATTACAGATACAGAAGATGACGAATTATCTGCCGAAGAAGAACAACCTGTTGAGAAAAAAGGCTTCTTTGCAAGATTAAAAGAAGGGCTTTCTAAAACACGTAATAGTATAAATGATAGTTTCAATGCTCTATTTAGCGGTTTTTCATCAATCGATGATGATTTTTATGATGAATTAGAAGAAACTTTGATTATGGCAGACCTTGGTCTTGATACAACAGAAAGAATCATCGATGAATTAAAGGCAGCTGTCAAAAAAGGGCATATCAAGGAAGTAGAACAATGTCGTGAAGTTGTCATTAATATTATTCGTGATCAGATGTTGGTAGAAGATAGTGCTTATGATTTCGAAAATCAGAAGACTGTCATGCTGATTATTGGCGTAAATGGTGTTGGAAAAACAACATCAATAGGCAAACTTGCCGCACAATATAAAAATCAGGGAAAACGAGTTATGATGTGTGCGGCTGATACATTTCGTGCTGCAGCAATTGATCAGCTTAAAACCTGGTCCAATCGTGCGGGTGTTGAAATCATCGCACAACAAGAAGGCTCTGATCCTGCAGCGGTTACGTTTGATGCAGTAAAAGCGGCTGCTGCTCGTGATGTAGACATTTTACTTGTCGATACTGCTGGACGTCTTCATAATAAAAAGAATCTCATGGATGAGCTTGCAAAAATGAAACGAATCATTGAACGCGAGTATGGCGATGCACATTTGGAAACATTGATTGTATTAGATGGTTCTACAGGTCAAAACGCGTTAGAACAAGCTAGACAATTTAGTACTGTAACCAATATTGATGGTATTATTTTAACCAAATTAGATGGTACAGCAAAAGGCGGTATCGCAATTGCAATTCAATCAGAATTAAATGTTCCAGTGAAATACATCGGTGTTGGTGAACATATTGAGGACTTACAAAAATTTGATCCACAGTCGTATGTTGATGCGCTCTTTGCAGACATGGACACACGTTCAGACATTGAAATTTTAATTCCAGATAATGAAAATGATGCAAATTCGTAATTATTTCCCTACAACGTAGGATGGAGGATAAATATGTTAACATTAGACAAATTTGAAGAAGCATACAACACAGTACAAAAGGTCGTAAAACCTACAAATTTAATTTACAGTGATTATTTTAGCGAGTTGAGTGGCAATAAGATTTATTTCAAACCAGAAAATTTACAGGTTACTGGTGCTTACAAAATCCGTGGAGCCTATTATAAGATTTCAACATTAACAGATGAAGAACGCGAAAAAGGGTTAATAACTGCATCTGCCGGAAATCACGCACAAGGTGTCGCTTTTGCTGCAAAAGCATATGGTGTAAAAGCAACCATCGTGATGCCAACCACAACACCACTCATTAAAGTTAATCGTACCAAATCATATGGCGCAGAAGTAATTTTATATGGTGATGTATATGATGAAGCATGCCAGTATGCTTTAGAACTAGCAGAAGATAAAGGATACACCTTTGTTCACCCATTCGATGATTTAGATGTCGCATGTGGTCAGGGTTCTATCGCAATGGAAATCATTAAAGAATTACCAACGGTTGATTACATCTTAGTACCAATTGGGGGTGGCGGATTAGCAACTGGTGTATCTACACTGGCTAAAATGTTGAATCCAAATATAAAGGTCATCGGAGTAGAACCCGCCGGTGCAGCATGTATGCAGGCGTCTATCAAAAACGGAAAAGTAACAACCCTTCCTGTTGTCGATACCATTGCAGATGGTACCGCTGTTAAAACACCTGGAAGTAATATTTTTCCATACATCCAGAATAATATTGACGAAATTATTACGGTAGAAGATAGCGAATTAATTGTTGCATTTCTTGATATGCTTGAAAATCATAAAATGTTAGTAGAAAATTCAGGATTATTAACAGCTGCTGCAGTAAAGCAATTATCTGTAAAAGATAAAAAAGTAGTTAGTATTTTAAGTGGTGGTAACATGGATGTGATTACATTTGCTTCTGTTGTTCAACATGGATTAATTGCCAGAAGCCGTATTTTCACAGTATCCGTTTTGCTTCCTGATAAGCCAGGAGAGTTAATGAATGTTAGTTCTGTCATCGCAGAAATGCGTGGTAACATTATAAAATTAGAGCATAATCAGTTTGTAAGCGTCAATCGAAGTGCTCAGACTGAACTCATTATCACCATGGAAGCTTTTGGTCCAGAACACAAAGAACAAATTATTCATGCGTTATCAGAAAAAGGATATTCTCCATTAGAGAAAAATCCAAAGAGCATTTATTAAGTAGTAAGGGGAAATAAATATGTCTGCAGACATCGAGCATACGATAACAGATTCAATATTTGTCGCTGTGGATTTAGGTTCAACAACGATTGCAGTTCGCATCCTGTACGCAAACAGGAATGAAAATACCACGTTTTCTTTTCCAAATCCACAATATCGTTATGGTGCAGATATTATCACCCGAATCAAACATTGTATAGATAATAATGCTATGCAAGACCACCTAAAAAAAATCGTACTAGACGAATTGACTTGTCAATTAAAAATGCATTTAGGTGAAAAATATCATTTCATATCCAACATTGTTATAAGTGGAAATACAACAATGCAACATATACTAAGAGGACTCTCTGTAAAAGGACTTTCTGTTGCGCCATTTCAACCAGTGGATTTATCGTATGCAATAGAGCAACCATTCATTTATCCACCAGGTTTTTCTGCTTTTGTTGGTGCTGATATCTTAGTTGGTGCTCAGGCTTTAAAAATGGGACATCAAGAACCTTATGAATTACTTATTGATTTAGGAACCAATGGTGAAATGCTTTTAATCAACAAGGAAAACGGTTTTGCCACCTCAACAGCATGTGGACCTGTATTTGATCATGCAATATCTGGTGCAAAATATGGTAGTGAATGTATTCATGCCATTGCAAGGTGTGTTAAGCACAATTTAATTGATACATTCGGAACCATTGCCGAACCATTCTTTGAATCTGGCATATCCATTGATAAACATATTATTATTACACAACAAAATGTTCGTAATTTTCAATTAGCAAAAGGAGCTATTTTAGCAGGCATTCAATGCTTAATGCAATGTGCAAACATCACAGAAGAATCCATAGCAACTGTGTATCTTAGTGGCGGACTCGGATTTTATCTTGATCAAAAGGATGCATTTATTTTAAAAATGTTTCCAGATAGTTTTCGAAATAAATTAGTTGTTGTTGGAAATAGTTCTCTTGAGGGTGCAACGAATTTAGCAAAATATATGTGTAATAGCAATCATACATATACCGTTGCCACACAAAACATTTTTTCTGATTATCAAGACATACTTAATCGTACAACATGCTATGAACTTGCTAATTTATCAAATTTTCAACAAATATATATGGAATCACTTGACTTTTAAAGAGGGAATACCTCACCACTTACATATTATATGAGGAGATGCATAACATGAAAAAAGTCGAAAAATATTATAAAAGATTTTTAAAAGAATTATCAAAATATAAACAAGGCGTACATGCTTTAAATGTTGGAATTTCAGAAGAAGAAATTACAAAATTTGAAGATTTATATAATATCAATTTACCACACTATTATAGAGAATGGTTAAAACTCTATAACGGAGGTAAATTATTTAGTTCCTTAAATGGATCTACACTAGCAGGCATTCGCAATCAAACTTTTACCAATGGCAAATTTGAAATTGCAGATAATTTTAATGTAACAA
>JAUNJF010000024.1 GCA_030533405.1 Eubacteriales bacterium | reverse complement strand
GCTGGTATGAGCGATATGTCTGAGATGCCTACGGATATGTCTGCTATGACACAGAAATTAGACGAAATGAAAGCAGCCGTAGATGGCATGGATGCTTCCATTAAGGAAATGGAAACCTTATCCAGCCATATGGGAGAAATGCGTGATGCCATTCCTGGCGCCTTTGATACTGCACTCAATGACTATATTGCAGAAATTGATCATAACAGCGATGCAATAGAAGAATGTTTCCAGAGCACATTGAACAAAGGTTTTTCAGACATTTATTTGTTAACAGCAATCACTTCTGTATTTGCACTTTTAATTCTTACTTTATATCGTTGGAACAAAGAGAAATCTATTGCATAATATGTAATTTCAGCAAACAGCAATCCCCATGCACTCATATAAATTGAGTGCATGGGGGTATTTTTTCATCCTCTATTCTACTCATTCAGCATTTCCTGCAACTCCAACTCTGTCTCGAGCATACGTTCTAGCAATGTTTCCTGCTGATGATTCTCCTCATCTAGCGCAGTCTGTAGTTCCATCAGTTTCTCAAAGTCGGAGGCAAGTTCAGGATCCATCATCTGAATCTGAAGTTCTGAGGTTTTCTCCTCACTCTCAGCAAGCTGTCTTTCATACTTTTCTAACTGATTGCGCAATCTTGAAATGATTTTACCCGGGTTATAGTAATTCTTCTTAATAAATACATCTTCAAGGGTTGGTGTATTTTGCTGCTTTGCTGTAGAAGCATTTTCCTTTTGATTACTCGAAGTCTTTATGATTCCAGCTTCGATTTTTTCTTTTTCCTCAAGATACTCCTGATAGTTGCCATAGTACTGACGCACTTCATCCTTACCAAACTCTAACACACCCGTTGCAACCTGATTGATAAAATATCGGTCATGCGAAACAAACAAAACTGTTCCCTCATATTCCTTCAACATGTGTTCTAACGCTTCCTTACCAATCAAATCCATATGATTCGTCGGCTCATCCAAAATCAAAAGATTTGGCTTTGTATAAAAAATCTTACACAGTTCCAGACGCACCTTCTCGCCACCCGATAATTGTCCCATTTTCTTCTCCACATCTTCGCCAGAAAAAAGGAACGCACCAAGTGCACTACGCACATCATTTCGAAGTAAATCCGGATACATAGCCCAAAAGTTATCAATCACTGTCTGTTCAGGATCTGCGTCATTATTTACAGCCTTTTGCTGATCAAAATATGCATACTCTACATTCGTTCCAAGTGTACAACTTCCACCAAGTTCTGGAATCAATCCAACAATGGTTTTTAACAAGGTAGATTTACCCTTACCATTTTCTCCAAGCACCGCCAAACGCTCACGTTTCTTTAACGTAAATGTGACCTCACTGAGCATCTGATCATAACCAATCTGAAGCTTTTGCACCACAATCACATCATTATAGCTTTCGCATGCTGGCGTAAACATTGCCTTAAACGCTTTCGTATCAAATCGTCTCGGCTTTTCAATCTTAACCATATGTTCAATCGCCATACGTTTCGATCTCGTTGCCGCCACCTTTGTCGGCGTATTCTTCCATTTTTCAATCCAGGCAGTTAGTCTTGCAATCTCCTTTTGCTGCTCCTCATAGTCCTTTTCTTGCTTGATTAAATCCTCTTCCTTTCGCTTCATAAACGCAGAATAGTTTCCCACATATCGCTTGATTTGCTTATACTCTATCTCATATGTCACATCAATCACACGATCCAAAAACATACGATCATGGGATACAATTACAACTGCGTTTTCATAACTCTTTAGAAATCCTTCTAACCACTCAATCGTACTGATGTCCAAATGGTTCGTCGGTTCATCAAGCAACAAAATGTCTGGTCTGGTCAACAACATTTGAATAAATGCAACCTTAGTCTGTTGTCCACCAGAAAAGGTTCCGATTGGTCGCTGTAAATCCTCTAACGCAAATCCAAACTTTTGGAACATGGTCTCCATATCCTTCTTCCAGTAATATCCACGTAGCGCTTCCATCTTCTTTTGCAATCGATCATATTCAGCCAAAAGCGCCTTGTTATCATTTACTTTTAGCGCATCCTCAATCTCTTTCATCCGCTGTTCGCAGGCAAATACAGGTGCAAACGCTTTCTTAATCTCTTCCTCAACAGTAATCTCACCATCTTCAAAACTGACCTGACGAAGATAACCTATGCGTTGCTTTCCGCTCATCGTAATGCCACATTCCTCGTCACTATCGATATTACTCATCTCAATATCGCCATTTATTAACTTTAATAGTGTTGTCTTACCACAACCATTTCTTCCAACAATCGCAATTTTCTCATTATCATGAATCTCAAAATTCACACATTCCAAAATCGTGTCCGCCCCAAATTGTACGATTGCATTTCTAATCTGATATCTCATTTTCTCTCCTTACTTTACTACTCCCCTGACGTATTTCCTTCCTCCAAAATAGAATAAGATTGTAACACACGTGACTCTGGATATACCATTATTTTCATCTCTTTTATATCCTTATTTACCAACTCAAAATAAGTCGATTTATTAATATCGAAGGATTCTCCACCGACCGACAACGCATATTTCGAATGATCCTGATGCTGAGAACGCCCACGAAAATGAAATTCTCTTTCATACAAACGCGGTTCACTCACACATATTTCCACTGGTGGATTTTTTACATCAATATAGATTGAATCAATCAAAATGTACAGTAGCATAAACGAAATCATTACAAGTAATGCACCTACAAAAAATTTACTCTTTCTCGTCATACGAATACTTAGTATTCCAAGCAAAAAGGAAAAACACCAACACACTGTGGAAATTGCATACAAATAGTAGTGCATTAATCCCTGTTCACCTTCATAATTACTCGTCATTATATGCCATATTCCTAATATAAGTGCGAGAAATACAGTTAAAGGCCAAAACGAACTTAAGCTTTCACTTATTGCTGTTTTCTCTTTTTTCCTCAAAAGATACCTTTGTGCATGTTTCATCTCTATATACATTTCATCAGAATAACTCCAGTCCTCTTCTATATAAGTAATATAATCACTCAAAAAATCACGCAAGTAACATTCATACACATATTTCCCTAATTTTTCATAATACAACTTCCCATCCTTTGTACATAATAATCTGCCATCACTACACACACCTAATACAAACATCACCGCGTTGTCCATCGCTTCAACGGGATACTTTTCAACTTCAAGAAGGGGATACATTCCGTTATCCCCCAAAGAAAATCCATCGCAAAGCAATAAAAAATCAATATATTCCTGCGGCAACACAACTTCATAACGCTCCATCCAAACTTGAATATGGTCCATTGTTTCCGGTTCATTTATCGCAAGCTGTACATCGGATTGTTTTGCCTCCCTGATCTCTTTCATTGTGTTTATTAATTCTTCAGTTGTTCTCTGTTCTCTACAATTTTGTTTATAAATCATGACCTTTTTTCATCCTAGCCTTAATAAGGGATACAACCATATTTGCTTTAGCCTGCGTTTCTCTACTGCATATCCGTATACTCATAATAAATATCACCAAATTTATGTACATATATTGTAAACTCTTCTAGGACATTCTTATGATCCAATATATATGCACCAACATTTTTCTTTAAATACTCTTTATATTTCACCAAATCTGTAGCATTGGGATAACTCAACAACACATAAATAATCGTATCGTTTGCCTCATCAAGCAATGCATATTCATACACATAATCAAAGCCATCACTGGTAATATACGCAGGATAATGATACATATTTTCATCATAGCGCACCTCATTTTTTACCGATTCATTCTGATATTTTATTTCGCAAGTAATCTCACTTAAACGCTTTATTTCTTTATCATAATTTTCTTTGGAATATTTCGATTTTAATATAATACATCCATCGGTATCAAACATTCCCGTTTTCAGATTAGATGTATATTCCACCTCCAACATCTCATCGGTATCATCAGGAAATATCATAAATCCAGAATCTAAATCTGCAATATGAACAAGAAGCGAAATATCAGGCAAATTACTACCTGTCTCCCAACGAGATACGGTTCTTCCAGATACAGCAAGTTCCTCTGCAAATTTTTCCTGTGTGATTCCTTTTTCTTTACGAAGTTCCTTTAAAAAACTTCCAACCTTTTTTTGATCCATAATAGAACCTCCCTTCATTTGCAGAGTATAATTATTTGTCTAATGATTACACGACACAAAGCAAGAAAATGCCATTTTTTCATTTAGACAACCATGTCTAATGCCTCTATTTTCAAGGATTCTGCTTGTTTTTCAGTGCTCGTAAAATAACGCATAAATCCTCAACCTCTTCTTCTGATAACTCATCAAATCGATCCAACTGTTCCTGTATCATCCGAATGGTTTGATTCTTTTTTTCAATCTTAGAGGTCCTCATAAAATACGATGTCAATGTACTGGTCAAACTACCAATCAAGCCAATTCCAACCAACATCAAAAACATCGCAATGACTCGTCCATAAAATGTTTGCGGCGAAATGTCACCATAGCCAACCGTAGATGCCGTAACAAACGCCCACCAAATACCATCCGAGATACTCATCCCTTCCGCAAAATGAATCAATACACCACCAACTAAAACCATAATACAGGTAATAAACACCATATATTTAAATCCATTGGTATCAAAAAAACGTTTCATTTTACGAATTGGTCGATATAAAAATGCAACCAATCTCGGAATACATAACAATCGATACAAATTATGATACTGTAAGATTGGCAACCAACCAAGCATCGTCTGTAACGGTAATAAAACAATTAAATCGCATATATTATTTCGTATAAATTTTTTCTTATCGGGTGCCTTCTTCAAACGTAAAATATAATCAATCAAAAAAATAGCCAAAACAAAACGATATGCAATCAACTGCCACCCGTGCACACCACTATAGAAATCAACAACAAGCAAAATCACTGTCACAACTGCAAGTGCACTTATTAATATATCATATATGGCATGCTGTCTTTTACTTAACTTCATTTTTTTCTACCATCCTCACATCAAACCATTTTCAAAATTTCAAGCGGTCTTTTCTTTGGTTCAAATTCCGGCATAAATGTTGTCGGTTGCTTTGTATTTTCTTTCAAATACCACGCAGCTTGTACTGCATGCATACCAAGTGCTCTTGCCGTTTCTAACTCGTAACTTCCGCCGTCACCAACATATATACACTCCTCCGCAGATACATTCAATCTTCTCATACAGCGATAAAAAATCTCATTGTCTGGCTTCTGCACACCTTCATCAAAGGAAAGACATGCCACATCAAAATAAGGATATAAAATATGTCTCATACATATCAAAAATAACTGCTTTTACCATATTCCAAATCTTCCTCCAATACCAAAACGGGGCCAGATTTCTCTGTCCCCGCATCATTTTTCGTTAATTGAAAAAGAGTTTCAAATGGTGTGTGATAACTTCTTTAATATATTATTTTCACCCAAAACCATTAAAACATCCTCCTCAGCCAAACGAATATCTGCTGGTGGAGTCATATCCACTTTTGTACCTCTCTTAATCGCAATAATATTCACATCATATTTTGCTCTTAAATTCAGTTCAATTAAATTCTTCCCTACCCAATCCTTCGGGGTCTGAATATCTGCAATCGAATAATCGGATGTCAATTCAATAGCATCTAAGAAATTATCAAATGCAAGATTATTTGCTAAATGTACTCCCATCTCTCTCTCTGGATATACAACCACATCGGCTCCCAATTTTTTAAGCACCTTACCCTGTGTTTCATCATATGCTTCTACAACCACCTGTCCAATTCCATTCTCTTTCACACAAATAGTTGCCAATACTGCCTTTTCCAAACTGTGTACAATCGAAATCACCGCACCATCAAAATTACTTAAACCAAGCTCCTTTACAACTTCCTCATCTGAAATATCCAGGCACATTGCTGAAGTCACATATTCTGATATCATATTTACTTTTTTCTCATCCTCATCTATTGCCATAACATTACAACCATTTTTCTCTAAATGCTTTGCAACACTTCTTCCAAATCTACCAAGTCCAATTACAACAAACTGTTTTTTGGGTTTTTTTTGCGCTCTCTTTTTCATTTTTCCAACCTTTCTATCCTATAATTACTTTTCCTTCTGCATACGAAACTGCATTCGCTACCTTTTTCGAATTAAATGCCAGCGCTAACGAAATCGGTCCAATTCTTCCCAAATACATCGCTAATGAAACAACAAGCTTTCCCGCAGTATTTAACTCACTTGTCAAACCTCTGGTCAAACCAACCGTTGCAATCGCTGACGTCATTTCATATAACACATCTAAAAAATCAGCAGGACAAACCAATAATAATGCGATTGACAACCCTACTAATATCATAAAACTAAAACTTACAATTGCTACACATCGTCTAATAATTGTATCTGTAATTTTACGATTCATAATCGCTACATCTTTTTTTCCTTTTATGTTGGCAATGACAGAAACAACTACCATCAAAACAGTAATCGTCTTAACACCACCAGCTGTTCCTGCTGGAGAACCACCAATAAACATAAAAATCAGATAAAGTAAGCAGCTTGCACTCTTAAATCCAGCCTGATCAATTGTTACAAATCCAGCCGTTCGCAGTGTAACTGACTGGAAGACCGAGGCCATAATCTTATTCGGCAAACTCAATGGTCCCAACGTTTCTGGATTATTGTACTCAACCAGTAATGTAAACATTGCACCACCTAAAATTAATGCAATCGTAACATAAATTACCAACTTCGCATGAAAATTCAACTTTCTTTTATCTACCTTTTTCTTACAAATCACACGAACAATTTCCCAATATACAGGAAATCCCAATCCACCCGCAATAATCAAAAACATTGTCACTACATTAATCACTACATTATCCCGGTATACACATAAACTGTTCCCTCCGAGTAAATCAATTCCTGCATTACAAAATGCCGATACAGAATGAAAAATCGCATACCAAATTCCAATCGGGCCAAATTCCGGAATAAAAACCAAGGCATAACCAAGAGCGCCAATCAACTCCACAACTAATGTTGCTTTCACCACTCGAATTGTAATTCCAAGCAAGCCAGATAGCGTATCTAAATTATATGCACTCTGAATCAGTAACCGATCTTCTAGCGTTACCCGCTTATGAAATGCAATTAACAATAATGTAGAAAATGTCACAAAACCAAGTCCACCTAACTGAATCAAAAGTAAAAGAATTACCTGCCCAAACACAGAAAACGTCTGACCAATATTAACCGTAGATAATCCCGTTACACAAATCCCTGATGTCGATACAAACAGTGCATCAACAAATTTCAAATCCACCTCCGACTTTACACTTATGGGTAAATATAGCAAACACGCACCAATCAGTGCACCCAAAAGAAAACCCAGCATAAGAATTCTGGTTGTCGTAAATAGTCTCTTTTTCATACAAAATCCTCTTCCATTTATTTTATTCAAGTCATATTTATCACATCATACAAACCAACAAAAAATCCGCAAAATCTATTGTACATAGATTCTGCGGATTTCGCAACCTTTCATATGTATATCATTAATTTTGTGCTACATACAATGCTTCAAATAAAGCAGCCTCTGTCTGATAACGGTAAGGATTAACAAAAAAGATTCCCAAAATACCAAGTGTGCAGAGATTCAAAATATCCCATCCAATAAATGAAAGATCAAGGATAAATGCTCTCCATTTATTGCCATTCATCATTTCCTTACTACGTGCAAATGCTTCTTCTGCACTGATTTCCGGATTCATTGCTACCAAATAAGGAACCATACGATACTCATACGTCTTAATAACACCTGGAATTACAAACAATAATGTCCATAAGAATGTATATAAATCCTTTAAAAACATAATCTTTACGCCGTTTTTATAATTCTTGTCAAATGCTGATACAACTTCTTTTAATTTTGCCTTTTCATTAAGATTCTTTGTAAAAAATTTTCTACATCCAACCAATAATGGATTGAATACGAATACACCAAACGCCATACTAATTAATGCAATAATAATGACAATAATTCCAATTGCAACAGCAGCTACACCCATAGCTACACCGAATGATTCTTTGTCTTCTTCAGACATTTTATTATATTCTTCCTCAATTGCAGATACGTTATCCTCTGCATTCTGCTTTGCTTCGCTTATTTGCGATGCTCCAAACTTCTGGTCTAAGACAGATTCAATCTTTGTAGCTTCTTCATTTCCAGTATAAGAACTTCCGCCAGCACTTCCGCCTCCACTGAGCATTGCCAATATCAATGCTACCAAAACAACCAACCAATAATTTGCTTTAAAACTTCTCTTTGCTTTTTCCTTTAATGTTTTTCTTTCCCACATAATGTTCATCCTCCTAATTCATTTCTATGTGATTTTTTGTTTTCGTTGTTTACAAGTGATATATTACAACCTGTTTCTTAACAAAAAAAGCGAAGAACATTAACGTAACCTTAAAGAAAATTTAAAAAACCTTAACGCAAAAAAGCAGAACTTTTGAAAATTCTGCTTTCATTCATTATAAATAATATTCAAAGAAATTTGCTGTCTTTTGATTCGTTAATAAACCATATAACCGAAGAATCGCACCTGCTGCACCCGCTGCGCCAATATAAAATCCAAGATAACTAACAACCTGATCTGGTCTTGTTCGATCCCATGCGCCAAACCAGGTTCTACCTGATAACTCCGTTGTCGATTCAGATATTAAGATATCCGCAGTTTTTTCAGCATATGTTTTGTAATAATCATCTTTTGTAAATTCATACATCATTACAAAATATTCCAATGCACCTGGGCCACCACAGCAAATACACTTACTTCCCCAGTATCCCCATGATTTCTTTTCAGGAACACCTGCCTTAATCAAACCGTGTGCCAAACGATGCGTCCATTGCAAATAAGACTCCTCACCAGTTACTTCGTATAATTTTTTAAAGAAAAACGTTGTTCCAATTGGACCACCACACATTCCAAGATAAATTTTACTGTTATCCGGACCTTTCTCTGGATGATCCTGATAAGGCAAAACAACTGCATCTTCATCTCCAAGTGCAATACCATCTAAATATGTAACCACATCTTTCGCAAGGTTCAAATACTTAGCGTCCTTTGTTGCTTCATATAGTGTTGCCCACAAATATCCAGTTCCTGCAGATCCATGAGAAAAGTTCACATGTACCGCGCCCTTCTCTCCCTCTCCCGCAGCATATACATCATATAAATCATAGTATGTTCCACCATTTTTCGCTGGGTGTCCAAACTGTTCAATATAATTTGCGCCATCAACCGCTGCCTGTAAATATTTATCATCACCTGTTTGCTGATATACCTGCAAAAGATATACGATACCACCAGCATCTCCTACGATATCTCTTGCATCACTCCAATGCAGACCATTTTCATCTCGAATTGCAGCTTCTACAAACACATCTGCCTGTCGAATTGCAAACTGTTTATACTCCTCTTTCCCTGTTTCTTCGTACAATGCATATGCAAATTGTCCCTCACAAATCGGACCAACCTTATAACTAAATGCCCAACCATACACATGATTCGGATCATTTTTTATTTTTTCCTGCACATTTTTATAGTACGAAATATCCGTTTCATGCTGCAATAAATAAGCCGCTGCTTCTTCTGCATTTTGCAACCATTTTTGTTCTCCGGTTACCTGATACAATCGTAAAAAATAAAAACCAATTCCACTAGAACCTGCATAGAAGTTTCTTTTATTTAAAACAAAGGTACCACCCACACCATTTTGGTCCTCTGGATATGCTGCCCATGTTTTTCCCACATCTTCTGCGACCTCATATTTCGAAATCCACTCTGCAGTCTCAATTGCAGCATTCAAGTAATCCTCTTTTGTATTCTTCTCAAATAAATATGGTATCACTCTTGCCATCGCAATCTCCTTTCTTTCCGTTATCAATTTAGATAATTACATAACTTTCAATTACGTAGATTATAGTTGTTTATATTTTACAACTTTCAACAACCTAAATTAAGTTATGTAATTACCTATGAGATTTAATTCGCATATTCGAATAATGGTGTAATCTCCACATTTTCAAGCTGTGCATAGGTTGCCAAAAGCGCACTTGCACTTCCCGCTGCACCAACATATAATCCCAAATGTGCATCCACATCCCAAGGTTTAATTCTTGTCCATGCGTTGTACCATCTATAGCCGTCCTGATCCTTATACGCATCGGTTATCGTCTTGCTTGCTGTTTTCTTTGCATATGTCAAATAACTTTCATCTATCTTTGACGCTGTCAAGAAATGATAGAGTACACCTGCTGAACCACAGCATAGGCAATCATTCCAATATCCGCTTGAACGTTTTTCTGGAACACCAGCTTTGATTAATGCATTGCTCAACTGACGGAAGAATTCCAAATACTGTGCATCTCCTGTCGCTTTGTATAATTCGTAAATTGCAATACCATCACCAGATGGGCCATGGCAGTAACCCAAATAATATACGTCAAACGCTCTGCTTTCTTCTTCAAAATAAAGATATGGCACAATCG
The DNA here is from genome assembly GCA_030533405.1 of Eubacteriales bacterium. Taxonomy (GTDB): domain Bacteria; phylum Bacillota; class Clostridia; order Lachnospirales; family Lachnospiraceae; genus CAG-590. The sequence goes on along the minus strand of JAUNJF010000024.1, from coordinate 38,017 downwards.
CTGCATCTTCATCACGAATCGCAATTTTTGTAAGGAACTGATACCCTTTCTTTGCTTCTTCTAAATACTTATCATCCTTTGTAACCTCATAGTATTTTGTAAGCAAATAAACAATACCTGCTGTACCATGTGCAAAGTTCGGTACAACACCACCCTTTGGCAATGTTCCAAAATACACACTTGGATCAAACAATCTCCAATAAGTTGCCTCATCATCATATGCCTCGCCTAACTGCAATATCGAATCCAGCACTTCCTTTGCGTATTGAATATATTTATCCTGACCATACTTTTCTGCGACCTGCAACCAGTAAACGACTGCGCCTGCATCTCCCATATAATCAAAAAATCCATCCCAATGAATTCCCGATTCATCCTTTGTTGCCGATTGATAAATATCCTCCGCTATACGAAGCACCTGCGCTTTATATTTTTCATCTTTTGTTTTTGTATATAACAGGTCAAGAAAAATACCTTCTCCCGCAGCACCGGCATGAATACCAGGCGACTTACTAATTTCTTCTTTATACGTTGCCACCAAATAATTTCCCGCTGAAATAGCGTCCTTTAAATATGTATCATCTCCTGTTGTTTCATATAACTGTACCAAAAAATAACCAATTCCTGCTGCACCTGCATAAATAGATCTCTGATTTAGGAATGAGTTCTCTACTTCGTCTGCCTCTTTTCCCTCTATTGTTCCTATTTTCCAATATGTACCTTGTTCTGTTACAATTTCATTTTTTTTAATATACTCTGCCGTTTTGATTGCCGCATTCAAGTATGCTTTATTATCAACGGGCTGAAACAAATCTATTTTTTTGAAACTCATCCACATTCACTCCTTTTATCTCGCTGTCTATACCATCATTTCCTATCGATATGTATTGGTTGAAAGATATTTCGTTCCATCATCCGCCATAATAATTACAATGTTCTTTCCTTCATTTTCAGGACGCTTTGCAACCTCAGTTGCAGCCCATAATGCTGCTGATGCAGACTGTCCAAGGAAAATACCGTCTGTTCTTATAAGCTCTCTGGCTGTTGCATAAGCATCCTCTGCTACAACATCGATAATCTCATCAATTTTCGCATTGTATTTGTTAATCAATGGAATGATAACATTTCCACCAACCTCTAATGGAAATACGCCATCAATCGTGTTACCAGTCTCATTGTTTGCATCCAATCTGGATTTCACACCTGGCTGAACACCAACAATCTGAATATTTTCATCTTTTTCTTTGAAATACTTACTAAGTCCTGAAATGGTTCCTCCTGTTCCACCAAGCATTACTACGATATCCACTTTTCCGTCTGTATCATCCCAGATTTCTGGTCCTGTTGTTTTGTAATGTGCCTCTGCATTGTTAAAGTTACTGCACTGGTCTGTGTAATAGTAATCTCTTTCATCTGCATATTTTTGAACATCTTCCTCTAACACAGAAATGTTAAGTGCGCCTTGCTCTAACATTTCCTTTACACGTGGACTGATATCAGTGAACCAATACTGATCTACACCATACGCTTTAAAAATGTCTTCTCTTTCTTTGGAAACACCTGGCTCTAAAAATGTAACAAACTCATGTCCCTTCGCGTGTCCAAATGCAGCAAGTGCAATTCCTGTATTTCCACTTGTGTTATCTACAATTGTTTGTCCCGGCTTTAACGCTCCACTCTTTTCAGCTTCCTCAATCATGTTAAGCGCTGCTCTGTCTTTAATACTTCCTGATGGATTGAAATACTCCAACTTACCAAGAAGTGTTGCTTTTAATTCATGTTTCTTTTCATAATTTGTTAACTCCACAAGTGGTGTATGTCCTACAAGCTCTGTAATACTCTTATATAACTTTCCCATATCTATTTTTCTCCTTTTCCTATCGTTTTAGTATGTTTTAGTGTTATGAACGAATCATACAACATTTATTACCATCTGTATAATTCATAAATTTTATTACTCAATATAAGTATTACTTATCACTCCACACAAAATAATCCATAAATGATATAAGGAATTGGGAGTATCGCAATTCCCTATATATATGATAAAATAACAGGAAAGATACGGGGGAGGTTATTTGATGGAGCAAAAATATAAAATTGATACATTAGAAAACAGAGCATTTCTGGAAAACATCAGAGAAAACCTATTACAGTTTGGACATGCATTTCCAGCACCAGATGGTTCGTCTTATTATTTGGGAGATGATGGGACACCATGGAAAGAACGCAATCGCGAAACATGGATTACCAGTCGCATGGCACATGTATACAGTTTAGGATGCATGCTAAACCACGAAGGTAGCGAAATGCTGGTGGACCAAGCGTTAAAAGGTCTGACAGGTGTTTTACATGATGATGAAAATAGCGGATGGTATGCAGGTATCACAGCAGAAGGAAGCTATTTACCAACCAAACAATGCTACGCACATGCATTCGTAATTCTGGCAGCAAGTTCGGCTATGCTTGCAGGAAGAACTGGGGCAAAAGCGTTACTAGACGAAGCACTTTCTACATATGATCAATTTTTCTGGGATGATACGCTAGGGCTTGCCGTCGATACATGGGACACAACCTTTACAAACCTAGATACATATCGTGGTATCAACGCAAATATGCATACCGTAGAAGCCTTTCTTGCTGTAGCCGATGCAACTGGAAATGATACTTACCGAGAACGTGCAGGAAGAATTATTGCACATATTATCGATTGGGCAACTGCAAATGATGATCGTATTCCAGAACACTTCACAAAAGATTGGGAACCAGATTTAGATTGCAATATTGATAAACCAGATGATCCATTTAAACCTTACGGAGCAACACCAGGACATGGTATTGAATGGGCAAGACTAATTTGCCAGTGGGCATGCTCTTACAAAACTGAAGGCGAACAATCCTATTATATAGATATCGCCAAGCGACTTTACAATCGTGCAATCAAAGATGCGTGGAATACAGATGGTGCACCCGGAATTGTCTACACAACCGACTGGAAGGGCAATGCAATCGTTCACGATCGTATGCACTGGACCTTAGCCGAGGCAATCAATACATCTGCTGTTTTGTATCGAATCACCAAAAATGATACCTATGCTAATGATTATCAAATATTTATGCAGTATTTAGATGAAACTGTGCTCGACCACAAACACGGATCCTGGTACCATCAGCTGGATGAAAAAAATGAAGTCATGACAACTGTTTGGCCAGGAAAATCAGATCTTTATCATGCGTTGCAGGCAACACTGATTCCTTATCATGACGTGTCCTTATCCATCGCAACTGCACTACATAAAGAACATAATCATATTAGGTAATTGCGAAACTTAATTTTAGATGGTTGAAGGTTGTACAATATAAACAACCATAATCTGTATAATTAAGAGTTTCACAATTACCTAACCTAAATACATATTAATGGAGGATACTTAAATGGATGTAATTGCACTCGGAGAATTATTAATTGACTTCACGGAAAATGGAATCAGCGAAAACGGAAACCCCATATTAGAAGCAAATCCAGGCGGAGCACCATGTAATGTTTTAGCCATGCTTCAAAACTTGGGAAAAAAGACTGCCTTTATTGGTAAGGTAGGGAAAGATTCTTTCGGCGATTATCTAGAACAGACTATTAAAGATTGTGGTATTGATACATCGAATTTAATCAAAGATGAAAGTGCACACACAACGTTAGCATTTGTACATACAGCCAAAGATGGTGATCGAAGTTTTTCTTTTTATCGTGATCCAGGTGCTGATATGTTGCTACGAGAAGATGAGATTGATTTTAAACAGATTGCGAATGCCAGTATTTTTCATTTTGGGACCTTATCAATGACACATGACGGTGTACGACAAGCAACAAAAAAGGCAATTTCTTATGCGAAAGAGCAAGGACTTTTGCTTTCGTTCGACCCCAACTACAGACCCCTTTTATGGGATAATCCGGATACCGCAAAGAAAATGATGGCATATGGATTTGCACAATGTGATATATTAAAAATCGCTGATGATGAAATCCTTTTCTTTACCGAAAAAGACACCATCGAAGAAGCCATTATTGCATTCCGCAAACAATATCAACCAACCTTGATATGTGTCACACTCGGAAAAGAAGGAAGTATTGTATTATATAAGGACATCAAAATTACTGGCAAAGGCATTGCCAGACCAGATACCATTGAAACAACAGGGGCTGGAGATACTTATATGGCATGTGTACTTTATTATGTACTAGAACATGGTCTTGCGTGTTTGAACAGAGCATTACTAGAAGAGATGCTTCATTTTGCAAGCGTCGCCTCAGCACTGATTACAACCAAAAAAGGAGCATTAAAAGTAATGCCAACCATACAAGATATTCAAGAGAATATGTGAAAATCACATATTCTCTTATTTTCATTTTACACTCTTTGTTTTCACAATCATTGGTTCATACATTTTTCGCACCTTCCGAACCACTTCATTTGCATTATCTTCATGAATCAGCACGTCATACTGACCTGGTATTGTTCCAAATGTCACAACATTTTCACTATTGGTCATTTCTTTTAAATACCGAATCATATTTTCTTTGGTTGCATTTTTGTTATAAATTTTAATATATGCATATCCAGGATAATCCTGGGATGGATATGTAATAATCTTCAACTCATTGGTATATCCCTCCTGCTTTAAGATTTCATAGAAAAATGCAATTTTATCCACCTGATCTAGCAGCATAAAATATGTAACATCCTCATTTTGTGGTAAAGGACGCCTTACATAATTTCGAAAAGGTGATGTCCGAAGTTCTTCTATCATATTTAAATTGGTACGGTCAACCATTTCTCCGTAGTAAATGACCAGCAAATCATCAATAATCACATTTGCATACCAGCATATATTTTCTTCTATCATTCTTTGCATAAGTCTTTGCGATGTTTTTGACGATATCACATAAACACGTAAATACGAATGTTTTTGCGTATCGTACAACACTGCACCATCCATTGCAATGACCGGCCATTTCAATCGAATATCTCGCATCGGTTCTAGTAATGCAGCTGGCGTTCGCATCGTAGATACTGTAAACCGCATACCATTATCTATCATTCGATTTAACTCAACTTTACTAAACGCACTTAGCACCTCTTCTTTATTTAACAATGTGTCATCCAATCCAGAGATAAACAATGTGTTCCTGTCAGGATGCAAACATAGACGAACATCATTTACCGTAATGCCTACTACGATTCCGATCATGGTATCTAAAAAACGATTCCACACAAACAAATATGGATTTCCATCACTGACATGATTTACCACAATGCTTAAAAAAACAACACAAGAAAAATAAGACGATTGCTGCTTTTTTAGTATAACCGTTGTATATAAAACCAACACAATTGCCACGGAAATAACAAATGCCTCCGCCACTTCAACATTTTGACACGGATAAATCAGCTTGGGATAAATCAATAAATATAGTAATCCGTAACATGCACCAATAACGGTTCCTATCGTACGTTGTATTGCGTTCTTTTTTGTATTGCTTCGATACATCTGAACACACCACAAGGCTGCCAGTTGGGAATAGAACACCATCCCATGGCCGCCTCGTAAAATGTTCACCATATAACAAATCAGGATTGCAACTGCAGATTTTATGATACGCATTCCAATACCCGGAATTTGTATTTTTCTTTTCTTTTGATAATTCATTTGGTTATTCCTTTTCCACCAATTTAAATACCGCTGTATTGGCATAGGTCAGTGGATCTGTATGCATAAAAAATACTTTGGCATCAACTGGTGCATACAACGTTTCCATAATCTCACCATCATAAGGATGCACAATATTAGCAAGTGGGGTTCCCTCACCAATATCATCCCCAACATGAACAAGTGGTTCGAAAATACCGGATTTCGCTGTTCGCACGCTCACCATTTCGGTATCCGATACCACAACCGATTCCTTCTTACTACTTCCTGACTGATATTTCACAATTCCAAGTGCGGATAAAAATTTCATAACACTCAACACAGATTGCCCAGCAGATTTGCGATCAATGGTTGTCGTGGTAGTCGTGTAAAAACTAAATGCCTGCGTATCCCAAACCTGCCAATTGTAATTTAATGTTGCTGTATCATATGGTCGCACCTTACGCACAACAACATATGGCATTTCAAATTTTAACGCGGTCTCCACCTTACTATATCCCTCATCCATCATTCGTACATGTGGCATAAATTCACCCGGCATATAAAATGATGTAAACTGAATACCATACGCATAATCCATTATTTCTTTAAATACTCCATCCGCAATTCGCTGTGTTGTTTCTCCCAAATCATAACCTGGAAACATTCGATTGATATCTGTATTATCAATTGGCCAAAAACGCTTTTGAATATTTAGTGAATATGGATTACAGCTTGGAATAATTAAAATCTTATGCCCTGGAGAAATTCTTCCCTCTGCTTCTAACTGCTTCATTTTTTTCACCAGCTGCGAACAACAATACAACTGTTGCACTTCATTTCCACGCATCGTACCCACAATACACACACTCTTCTTGCCCTTACCAAATTCATATCCCGTCACACGAAAATTATCTCTATATAAACCTTTTATTTCATATATTGTTCTTTTTTTCATTTCTCATATGCCTCCTTGCGAAGAAGTCTTCCAACAAGCGATCCCTCATCTACAATTGGATACTCTCGAATCGTGAATAAAATACCATCAACTGGCGACAGCACATCATCCAACACTTTTCCACTCAATGGATCAATAATCTGTCCGATTAATTCTCCCTTTTTCAAGGTTTCCCAATGCCGTACTTTGGGAATAAATAATCCGCCAACACTTGCATTCAAATAACTGACATCATCTGGATTCTTTGAAATAATTGGTTTGCGTGGCTCACTCGTTTTTCCATTCCAAATTCCCAACTCCTCCATAAGGTGAAAAATACCATCTACTAACTGATCACCATACTCTTTTGTAATTCTCATACCAACACCCATCTCCACAACCAGACAAGGTGTTCCCGTACTATTTAAGCTATATGCAAAGGTTGACTCTAATACCGTGCTTGCCCCATGTACCCAAACAAAATCTACATTCGCTTTTTCTGCAAATGGTACCAATGTATCCTCATGTAATTCATTAATTCGTATCTGCGGAATTTCCGTCAAATAGATATTACTCGCATGTATATCGATTACAAGGTCTGACCCAGAAACATCCTTCATAATCTCTGCAGCCAAATATTCAGTCATGTTTCCATCTATATTTCCTGGAAATAAACGATTCATGTCCAAATCAAATGCTGGAATTCCTCTCGTAATAGAATCAATACCAAGTGGATTCATTGCTGGATATATATCTACAATACCAGCCAATTTCTCTTTTTCTTCTTCAATTTTTCTGGCAACTTCAAAACATACATATTGCCCCTCTAGTTCATCTCCATGAATGCCAGTAACAACACTGATTCTCTTCATGCCCTTTTTCTTGTTTTCTGGCTGTATTCTTCTTTTCTTTATCGCTAGCACTTCGTCCACTGGAAGTCCGACAGATGCTACTGTTTTTATCATCGTTTTTTGTCCTCCTACTATTATAGACAGTCTTTTACATTTACTTTTATGATTTGCGTATGAAGGCCCCCTCCATGCATAATCCCTCGATTAATCATGCAATCCTTAGCGTCTCTTCCAACACCAATCTTTATATGCTCATCTACCACCATTTTTTCGTTTGTTGGATCAAATCCATACCATTTATCATCACACAATACTTCTACCCAGGCATGACTGGCTCCCTCTCCCACAATCAAACCTGTAACATACCTTGCAGGAATATTGGATAAATGCATCAATGAAATAAAAATATGTGCATAGTCCTGACACACACCATGTCCCTGCACAAAAGCATCCTCTGCGGTTGTATCTACATCCGTTGTACATGGCTGGTACGAAAACTTTGCGTGCAAAAGATGCATAAAATACTGTGCCTTCTCATATACAGACAATCCCGAATCTGGCTTATGCTTCTCATAAAAATCCATAATTCCAACACCCGCCTGGTTTAAACCATGCGGATGTCGAAAAATCATTGCATAATCCTCATTTACGATTTCTTCATAGTCACATAGTCCTGTATACGCCGTTCCATCCGTTTGAAAGCGAAAGATTTTATGCGGCAATTCATTGACACCATATATTTGCTTATTCTGTAGTCCATCCACACCTGTGCAGTATGTCGTCGCAGGAAACAACTGCACATTAACATCCTCTAGCCTTTGACGAGCTGTGTTTTGGGGACAACATTTAATCGTAAAATTACATCTTGCAACATCGATAGAATATTCAATTTGCATCTCGTAGGTAAAGTGAAGCTTACGCATATCACTCGCCTCCTTTTTTACAAAATGGATTCGACTTCTTTTACGATTTCATAGTAATCAAGCACATCTTGTTCAACAAGTTCCTTTAAATTTACCAATTTTCTCTCATCGTAATCTAATCCACTTCTCTCTACTCTTGGAATCATACGAAATACTTCTCTCGTTAATTCCTCTTTCGAAACACCAAGTCTTGCATACATATCAATTCTTTCAATCCGCTTTCCAGCCTTGATAATATTTCTTACATTTTCACTGTCAATTTGATCATCCACTGTTCCATAAAATGCAAGCAAGTTATCATTTACCTTTTGTAACTCAATCATCGGTGCTTTACTCTTTGCAGCTTTATTCATGTCATAGATAGCCAACTGAATAAATGCCAATGTCTCCGATCCGATACTCTCTCGCAACATAATTGCATTATCATATGCTCGATTCAAATTGCTGATGATAGAATCTGTATTATTCACATCAAACGGATAACTGTTTACAAAATCCTCCTTATCCGCATATATATTAGGAATATCAATACTCTCACAAAAACCAACATAGCTATCTACCATTCCATCAATCAAATGGTCAAAGCTTTTTGAAAAAATATTTAATGTTGTATAAACTCGTTCCGTATATCGACCAAGCCAATATAGGCGATCTGCCTGTTCTACTGATATAATACCCATGTATCTTTAAATCCTCCTCCCTGTGATGAATTCACAATAAATGAATCCGGGTTTCTCGAAAATCTTGTCAAACCACTCTTCCATACTAACGGCTCATCCGCCATCAATACAAAAGCACGCAAATCCGCTTTTCTTGGTAGCATTTCTCCACCTTCTAAAATATCAATATCCTGAAAATCAATCACTTCCTGTGCGATAAACCTTCTTGGTTCTTTCTCTAACAAAGCTAAGAAATTTTTCTTTTGCTCCTTGGTCATACTGTTACCAAATACAACACCATAACCGCCAGCCTCTGCAACATCCTTTAATACTAAATCATCAAAATGATCTATCACATATTTATAATCATCTTCATAAAATGGTAAATAGGTTGGCGCATTTGAAAGAATCGGTTCTTCGTTCAAATAATACTTGATCATTTTCGGCACAAAATAATAGATTCCTTTATCATCTGCCACACCATTTCCAGGTGCATTCAACAAGGCAACATTTCCTTTTCGGAATACATCATAGATATGTGGAATTCCAATAAGCGACTCCGGATTGAAATTCATCGGGTCCAAATACTCATCGGAAATACGTCGATAAACTGCACCTACACGTTCATACTTACCGTCCGCCGTAATAAAATACAATTTATCATCCTTCACAATCAGCTCAGAGCCATTTACCAAATGTGCACCTGTCTGTTCAGCAAGGTAACTATGCTCAAAGTAAGCGGCATTATAACGACCGGGAGTCAAAATAACCGTGTGTCCACCTACATTTACATTGTCAAACGTTCGTCGAAGTAACTGTGCATAATTACGATTGTCCTCTATCTTCAAATCTGTAAACGTTCCCGGTGAAGAACGTCTACAAAGATCTCTGGCAATCATCGGATAAGATGCTCCTGATGGCACTCGCAAATTATCTTCCAAAATATACCAATTTTCATCTTTTCCCTTAACAAGATCAATTCCTGAAATATGTGAATAAACATCCTTTACAGGTGACACGCCCTCGCACTCCACCATGTATCCGCTCGACGCAAAAATAAAATCCTCTGGTACAACGCCATCTCTGACAATTTGTTTTTTCGAATAGATATCCTTCAAAAATATATTTAATGCAAGCACACGCTGCTTTAACCCTTTTTCCAGATAAGAAAATTCATCTTTTTCAATTATTCTTGGAATTGCATCAAAAGGAAATAATTGTTCATTAAACACATTATTTTTATAAATTCCAAACTTTACACCATATCTCGCCAACAATTCATTCACCGTATCTGTATGTTCTAGCAATTCTAAATGTTTCACAATAACACAACTCCTTTCTCAAAATGTCATATCCATTATTTTCTATAGAAAAAAGGCGCTCTGCACCCTGCAAAACGCCTTTGTTTTCTAAAAAAAGAGTCCACCTCTATGAAGTGAACTCCTTTGCTCATGTACCTTATATCATAATCTATCTCGATTAGCAACAATTTTTGAAATAACATTATTTTCTAAAGTAAAAACCTAATTATATAAAGAAAAACCGTTCAAAAACCAAATTATTTTCTTTGATACAATCCATCATATACCTATTGTTTATTATGTTCCCTTGTAAATTGAGAAATAAATTTCCATGCTTGTTCACAGGTATGCTGTCTACACTCATGCCCCTGTCCGCTAACACTCGCAAATGCTGTTCTGCAAACACCATCTTCGCTATCATAATAATGAATCGTCAAATAGCTGTCTCTAGTCTCATCATATATTTTTTCAACACGATCACCAGCTATTCCCCAAATTGGATGTGCCCAGTTTTCTTTATCCTCAAATGTGATATCAAACTGTGCTTTACACTGATTCACCTTCGCAGCATACTGAATTCTTTCAATTGTGGACGCATGCTGAAATGGCAATTCTGGCAATGGTGAATCCTCACCACCTGAATAAAAAATCGGAACTGGTACATCCATGTTCATTCTTTCACCATGTGATTGTCCTAACGGGTTATCCTTTACTGGGAACAACGCACTTGCTGGTGCAATACCCGCAAACATTTCTGGATATTCCTGGAACATATCCCATGTTTTTCCGCTTCCCATAGAAAATCCCGTTGCATAAATTCGACTTTCGTCAATGTTATATCGTTTCTTCAACTCCTCAACAAACTGTGCTGCCTCTGTAGCAGTCACAAATTGATGATTCTCCAATGCAACATATAAAAATCCATACTTGTGTGCAATCTCATACCATCCTGAAACAAATGTTAAAAACATAGATGAATCACCACCACCATGGAAACCTACAAGCAATGGAACCGGTCCATTTTCAAATGCATCATGATTATAGTACGCAAAATATCCAACCTTATGTGACTCTAAATCCTTCACATCACTACGATTATCGGCAGATGTTTTCACAACAATACTTCCTGCTTCTTCTGTCATATACATTTCATCAAAATCTGGCTCAATTTGAATATTCCCACACCACATTTTAAACTTACGAACAAAAGACTTGAAATCCTCTTCATAATCTGCCTGTTCCTTTACCAAAAGGTTCTCACATCCCTGAAATGCTGCATTTATTTCGGCTGAATTACCAACACTTAAAATTGCAATATCCTTGCGTTCCACTTCTGGCACAATGCTTAAATTCTCCATAGAACACATTGCTGGTGTAATTTCGCCCGGCCCCCATAAATATTCTCCCTGCAAAGTCTTCAGCAAATGCTTAGCCACATAATCTGCAGACGCACCATAGCTGTAAATATCCGTTCTAAACTTTGCACCTTTAATAAAATAACCTTGGAATTCATGTGTAAAGAAATCATCGATTTTACAGATTCCATCCTCGAAACGTGGATCCATCTTTACCTCAGCAATTACAGATGCAAATAGCTCCTCTGTTGCCTTGCTCCATCCGCCTTCATTTGTTGGATAAATAAATAGCACACTCGCATCTACCGCTGCTGCAATATTACTCAGTCCACTTTCCTTCGCAAATGCAATAGCATCTTCCATACTCTGTTTATGCTCTTCAAACACCAACAACAAAGGTGCTCGAAATGTATAATTATTGATTTGTCCATCAATCTCATTTGCTGGCACATATGTTTTCAAATAAAATTTTTCGTATGTATGCTCCCAATATTTTCCTCCGTCAGCTAATGTGCTGACAGCTGGTCTCTCCATTAATCCCATAACAGCCTCCTAAAATTTTGATATATTTATCATATCATACTTTATAGGAATCAAAAATACTATTTCTCCAACAAATCCCAGTTGGCAAACATCATTTTTTCCAACTCACCGTCACTAATCATCGTCACACGACCACCATCATATTCTTCCTGCACCCATGCATACAGCTTTTGTACCAATGGATGTGTTTTTTCCACAGGCTGCATATCCTTTTTACGCAAATATTCATTTACCCAATATCCAATACCTGCTACTCCTGATGTATTTGTTATGCCCACTTTTGCAGAACGATTTAATATATGTTCCGTATCAAAAATGTTATAAATCTCCTGATTTTTCATCATACCATCCGCATGAATACCAGCTCTGGTTACATTGAAATTCTCACCAACAAATGGTGTCATTGGCGGAATATCATATCCTGTTTCCTTATTAATATATTCCGCAATTTCTGTAATCACTCTTGTATCCATTCCGTTCGTATGACCTCTTAGAGAAGCATATTCGAAGACCATCGCCTCGACAGGCACATTACCAGTACGCTCGCCAATTCCTAACAACGAACAGTTTACTGCACTTGCTCCATACATCCATGCAGTTGTTGCATTGACAACACCCTTATAAAAATCATTATGTCCATGCCACTCTAACATTTCAGAAGGAACACCTGAATAATGCTGTAATCCATAAATGATACCAGAAACACTTCTAGGCAACGCAACTCCTGGATATGGCACACCAAATCCCATCGTATCACAAGCACGAATCTTAATTGGCACACCACTTTTCTCTGACATTTCCATCAAACGATTCGCAAATGGAACAACAAATCCATAAAAATCCGCTCTTGTAATATCTTCAAAATGACATCTTGGTCGCAAACCTTCCTCAATGCACATTTCCACAATTCCCAAGTATTTATCCAAGGCCTGCTGTCTGGTCAGTCCCATTTTATGGAAAATATGATAATCTGAACAACTTACCAAAATACCAGTCTCTTTAATACCAATGGATTTCACCAGCTCAAAATCCTTTTTAGAAGCACGAATCCATGTCGTCAATTCTGGAAACTCATATCCCAATGCAAGACATTCTTCCAATGCTTTTCTATCTTTTTCTGAATAGACAAAAAATTCAGTCTGACGAATCATACCATTTGGTCCACCCAATTTGTGAAGCAGTTTATAAATATGAACCATCTGCTCCGTTGTATATGGCGACCTTGACTGCTGACCATCTCTAAATGTCGTGTCCGTAATAAAAATATCGTCTGGCATATTTTCTGGTACACGTCGATAGTTAAATGCAATCTTTGGTGTCTCTGTATATGGAAACATCTCTCGGAACAACTCTGGATTCTCTACCGATTGTAGCTGATACTGATATGGGTCCTGCTCTAATTTATTTGTCTTACTACTAAGTGTGATTTCCTGCATAATAATTCTCCTCCTAAAATGTGTTCCTCTTATTTAATATCTAAGTGCTAAGGGGTCCTCCTATTTGACAGTATTATAATCACTTGATATATTATTTGTAAAATAAATAATTATGATTACAATAATCGACTTTACGAATAATAGGAGACTACATATGGATATTGAGAATATAAAAACCTTTTTGGTATTGGCAAATACAAAGAATTTTACAAGAACCGCAAACCAACTTTTTGTGGCACAATCTACGATTACCAATCGCATTAACGAATTAGAAAAAGAGATTGGTGTCAGTCTGTTTTCTCGTACAAACCGCAGTGTTGAACTCACACCAGAAGGGGAACATTTCCGTATTTATGCAGATAAAGTTGTCGACCTGACAAACTCATCACTGTCTGAATTATCCTCACTTCACAAATACAAAAATCAGCTTCGAATCGGTGCTTCCGACTCCATTTATGAAGGACATTTGGCACCTATTATATTAAAGCATCAAAAAAACAACCCGGATGATTCATTAAAAATCACCATCGGATTGTCATCACACCTATTGGAACAGTTACAAAATGATATCTTGGATGTCGTATTCACATATCTTCCACTAAAAAAAGCACATTACCATTGTCAGTTGTACCATCAGGATTCTCTGGTTTTGGTGACAGATATCCAAAACACTACATATAAAAACGGAATCACCCATGACGCATTGCTATCCGTTAACTATGTCATGTGTAACTTTGCACTACAGGATGTTGGACAATTCATTCGACACCTCTTCCCAAAATACCACCAATTCGCTCTGGAAATTGATGACTGTTCCAAGGTCATTCCCTTTTTGCTTGGTTGTGACACTTACACATTTTTACCTGCAGATATGGCAGCACCATTTGTGGCAAATCATAAATTGCAGATTATCCCACTCCTAGACTTACAAACACCAATGATTAACAGCTACATCATTGGGAATTCAGCAAAAAAAGAATTATGGCAAACTATCTTTTTAGCAGAACAAAACAGCGTATGTTCGGATCTTGTCTCGTGCCTTGTGGACGAGACCTATAGAAAATTCAAGGAATTTTCTATAAAGTAAAAAAATGGGCTATACACAAGCCCATTTTTTATGCTAAAGCGAATGCTTCACATTCCGCTTCGCTTTTGTGAAGTAACCGAGGATACTTCGGGTAAAATATTATTCAGCTTTCTGAGGATCTGATACGCTAACCTTATGGTCATACCATTTTCCCTTTGTGCCAAGTAATGCAAGATCAAAATCCTGATTTAAAGCAGCAACTGGAACATCAAAACCGTATACTTCCTCTTTTGTTCCATCAGCATATATTATTTCATCTACAGTTGGCTCAAGTAACTGTGCACCATCTTTTTGAGCATCCTCAGCAGTTCCTAAAAACAAGTTTACAATGTTTTTAGATGTCAAAGCAATATGAATTGTCATCTGTCCACCTGCAACTGTTAATGTACCACGTCCTTCCATTGCTTCATTTACATGAAACATACCACTATCTGTTGTGAATAATGCATTATATGTTCCATCTTCCACAGAAGCAGAAGAAACGCTTTCACCAGTTGTAGCAGCACTTACATCACCCAATGATTCAATTGCAGTCTTTGTGTGCTCAACATAAATCTTCTGCACATCTTCAATGCTACCTAATCCCGCAATCTGTGCATCCACGCTATCAAATGCTCCAGATGCTTCAAACATGCTCTTCCAAGAATCTTCGTCTTCACCAGCCATATCATTGTTTGCATGATCACCTGCAACAACCATAAGTGGACGAAGAATTACTTTCTTATATCCAGCTTCCTGTACGCTCTTGATTACCTCTTCACAAGCTGTCTCTTCTGGCTCACCCTCAACAGTACCGATGAATACGTTTTCATAACCAAGCTCTTTCATCTGTGTAGCCATCTGGCTGTAACTAACCTTTGCAGAATGAGAAGTACCATGTCCCATAAATACAAATGCAGTTCCATCTTCCTTTGCTGCATCTAAAGAATCAAAGTTCGCTGTCTCAACAGCCTTTGCTGTGATTGCTACAGCTACATTCTTCTTATCTTCATTAATTACCGATGCATCCTCGCCAACCTGACCAAGTAATGGCTCAGCAATTACAACAGAATCAAATTTGTCCTTATAATTGTCAACTGCTGCAGATAACTCATCATACTCTGCACCATGCATTAAATGTGTAGGCTGAATCACAAGATTCTTAACGCCATTGTTTACAGCTCTCTCTAATGCCTGATCCATATTATCAATCTTCTCACCATCTCTTGCCTGTACATGGTTAATAATGATCTGTGCTGTAAATGCTCTACGAACTGCCCAATCTGGGTTTTCAGCCTGAAGAGCCTTTTCGATTCCACCGATATCCTCTGCACGACTACCATTAAATGATGTACCAAAGCTTACAACCAAAAGCTCGTTTTCACCAATCTCATCTGCATTTAATGCATCATCTAAAGAAGCATCACCAGTATCTCTTCCAAAATAATCTGGATCTGCATTTTCACCCTCAACTAATTCCTTCTGTGCATCTGTCAAAGCATCCCATGCCTTTTTCGCTGCCTCACACTGTGCGTCTGTCTCATCTGTTCTTTCCTGCACATAGATTGCATCGATTAATGCCGCAACCTCATCTGCTGCCGCCTGATCGTCAACAACCTCTTCTGTAGATGCAGGTGCTTCCTCTGTTACAACAGGATCTGTTTCTGTGTTTACCTTATCACCACATGCGGTCAAAGAACCAACTGTCAATGCGCATGCAAATAATAATGCAAGTGATTTCTTTCTCATAATGTTCCTCCATAAAAATTGGTAATTGTATCATATAAATAGACAGCACAAGAAAAAACTCCCCTCATATACATGAACGGAGTAAAAAGACGCAAAGAAAACAGCCATCTAAAAGACAGCATGTATAAGTACGACCAATTACTCGTGATCTGGAATCTCTCCCTGTACCAATATAACTGGCAGGTTTCCTGGCTGATAGATCATCACACACATACTACCTTCCCAATGCATTTGCATCAGTGGCAAAACTGTATATGTGCTCCCTAATCACAGTGACGAGTTCGTGCAGGATTCGCACCTGCTTCCCTTTTAACCATTGCAAATAATCCTATTTGCTCCGGCACCAATTACTATTTTATGAAATTGCCTCTATATTAGCACGGAGAATTTGCTTTTTCAAGTGCATGTTTTTTCTTTTTTGCAATCTCCACATATAATCTAGCTTTCGATCTAATGAAAATGTATGGTTTTTCTTTGAATCCAATCTTGTCATTTCCTTGCATTTAAGTTATTATAGATAAGATTAAAACATAATGATTATTTCACTATGCAGAATAAAAAGAAAAGAGGATAAAACATGGAAAAAGTTATTTTAGCTTATTCAGGCGGACTTGACACAACTGCGGTTATTCCGTGGTTAAAAGAAACTTATGGCTATGAAGTAGTATGTTGTTGTATCGACTGTGGACAGGGCGAAGAGCTTGATGGACTTGAGGAACGTGCACAGCTTTCTGGTGCTGCAAAACTTTACATCGAAGACGTTGTAGATGATCTTTGTGAGAATTACATTATGCCATGTGTACAGGCTGGTGCCGTTTACGAGCACAAATACCTTATGGGTACAGCTATGGCAAGACCAACAATCGCTGCTAAGTTAGTAGAGATTGCTCGTAAGGAAAATGCCGTAGCAATCTGTCACGGTGCAACTGGTAAGGGAAATGACCAGATCCGTTTCGAGCTTGGTATTAAGGCTTTAGCTCCAGATATTAAGGTAATCGCTCCTTGGAGAGATGATAGATGGCAGATGGATTCCCGCGAAGCAGAGATTGAGTATTGTAAAGCACACGGTATTGATCTTCCATTTGGTACAGATCAGTCATACAGCCGTGATCGTAACATTTGGCACATCAGCCATGAAGGTCTTGAGTTAGAGAACCCAGCTTTGGCACCTAACTATGATCATATGCTTGTTCTTGGTGTAACTCCAGAAAAGGCACCAGAAGAAGGCGAAGAACTTACCATCGCATTTGAAAAGGGTATGCCTGTTTCATTAAATGGTGAGAAAATGAAGGTTGCTGATATCATCCGTGAACTTAACAAGATCGGTGGAAAGCATGGTGTTGGAATCGTAGATATCGTAGAAAACCGTGTAGTTGGTATGAAGAGCCGTGGTGTATATGAGACTCCAGGTGGAACAATCCTTATGGAAGCGCATCAGCAGTTAGAGGAGCTTGTACTTGATCGTGATACAATCGCACTTAAGAAAGACCTTGGTAGCAAGCTTGCAAGCATTGTTTACGAAGGAAAATGGTTTACACCAGTTCGTGAAGCGATTACAGCATTTACTGATGTAACACAGCAGTATGTAACAGGTGAAGTGAAGTTACGTCTTTACAAGGGTAACATCATCAAAAACGGCACAACTTCTCCATATTCACTTTACAGCGAGTCACTTGCTTCATTCACAACAGGTGATATGTACGATCATCATGATGCAGAAGGCTTCATCACATTATGGGGACTTCCACTTAAGGTTCGCGCAATGAGAATGAACGAATTAAAGAAAGATAAGACAAAATAATCTTTCCAACTGATTATATACAAAAATGGCTATGTATCAGCCTTTGATACATAGCCATTTTTCTCATATTATCTATTCCGATTTTTCTTAATCAAACTAAATAATCCCAGACATAAACTTGCAAATACAGATGAGAAAATCGACTCTTTTAATTTTCTCACATCTTCCTCATATACAAATTGTGGAAAAGACATCGAATCATCCTCATCTAAATACATGATGTTCAAGGAATCTCCTTTTTGATAGTTTCTTATCTTCGAATAAAAGAAACAATCATTATAATCATGATACGTGACACCATCCACCACATAATCATAATAAATGCGATACTCATACCGCGTTACCGTCCCTCGTCCTCTCCATTCTTTCTCTTCATGTTCTTCCAGTTCGACAACGGTTCCTTCTACCAATCCTGTATAGTTTCTTTTAACATATACATTCCAAAAGTCATTTTTACCGCCTATGAAAAAAAAGAACACCACACTTAATACAATGAAAATTACAAATGCTTTTAATATCCCATTCTCTTTCATCTCTACACATTTTCCTATATATTAAACCAATAATGATTGTATCATCTCTGCCGTATATGTTACGCAAGACATTTTTTCTACTTCGATCAAATAAAGCGCATGTGCAGCAATGTGCTCTGCTGCCTGCTCAATATCACGAATTCCAGATGTCTCCTTAAAAATCTCCATAACTGCATCTAATGCTTCATCGGTAATTACAATTTCTTCCCTGCGAAGTCCAATTCTCTTTAATACCTTAGGCATTGCAAACTTTGTAAAAATGACACGTTTTTCTTCCAGTGTATAATCTGGTAATTCAATCACTGCAAAACGCGACATCAAAGGCGCACTAATTGCATCCTTATCATTGGCTGTCGCAATCGGATACACACCTGTTGTTGGAATATTACATTCCACATAGTTATCTGTAAATCCAAGGTTGTCAAGCAATGTTAAAAGAACATCTGCCGGATTACCATTTCCTTTTCCAGAAGACGCCTTATCCAACTCATTGATGATGAATAACAGATTGGAGCTTTCTGCATTGGCAAATGCCTCCATAATCAAACCTGGCTTTGCGTTGGCATAGATTCTGGAACTACCTGTCAACTGCTCTGGATCATTGATGGAACTCATCTCCAATGTTGTCCATGCCATCTTCAAAATCTTAGCAACCGCATAGGCAATCTGTGACTTACCTGTTCCTGCTGGTCCAATCAACAAAATACCATATGCTGGCAATGTATGCGTACGATTAATCTGAATAATGGTCTCTATAATACGCTGTTTTACATGATCCAGGCCGTAAAGCTCTTCATCCAAAATTCTTCTCGCTTCCACAGGATCGATTGGCTGAAACTCTGTATTCTTCCACTGAATGTTTAACATAATGGAAAGTGCACGCTGCGCATGACGACGTTCTTCTGGTGTAACCTCAGTAGACTTGGCAACCGCTAAATTACGTCTTGCCCAAAGGCGAATATTATCTGGAAGCGTGCTACCTGCACACATCAAATAATCCGTAATACTCTGGATACTTGTAAGCTTCATATCATCAGAATCTTCAATTTCATCTAAATCGACCACCTCTTTAGATGGTGCATCGCTTTGCAATAAACGCTCAATCATGAACTGCAAGAAACCATTTTCACCAGATAACTTAGAACCTCTTACAGCCACACCAGTTTCCAAAATCTTATAAACAGCATAACCTTTTTCTGTACTGGCACCCGACAAACGAACCATGATATGATTCTCACCAAGCCATTTCACCAGATTCTCAAAACGTGCATCAATCTGCAAAATGTTGTGCGATGTTTCTGTTCCATCGTTATCATATAAAAATGCAGTTCCCTTTGCAGGCGATGTAAACATTCCTGATGAATGATGTACCATAATTCCCGCTACATCCTCTAACAACATAATTGGATGCTCCGAATCTGAAAAACGCTCACTCGAATATACTAACTCATATGTCTTCTCTGCTTTCACAGTTTCTTTCTTTTGTTGATTAAAATCAAAAACAGCCATATCCTGACCTCTCATTCCTTCTATGTACCTCGTGCCCTTGTTACCAAAAGCCGCTTATCATCATTTCCGTGGTTTATTATATAGGAATCACTACATATAATCAAGCTATGACTGTTTTATCATTTTCTGTTCTGTTTTCCATCATTTTTGTATTACTTTAAGTTATTTTACATTTTTTACATATTACGTATATTTTATTTTTATCCCACATATACTCAAACAGAAAAAACGTAAGCACGAAACACGGCTTACTTAAAATATTATCCATCCAAAAAGAGGTATTTAACATGTCATTTCGAAAAAATGTATTTCGTTTTTTATTGGTAGGCGCTCTTGGCGTGTTACTTCATTTTGCTTATGCGTGGTCTGGCAATAACCGGATTGTTGGATTCATCGGCAATGTAAATGAATCCACATGGGAACATTTAAAATTGCTATTCTTTCCATTTGTATTTCTCACAATCGGAGAGTGTTTGTTTATAAGAAAAAAACCAATCGAATTCCTTCGTGCCCGAACACTTGGCATTCTCTCTGGTATGATATTTATTGTTTGCGTGTTCTATGTTGTTTGGGGTGTAAGCGGGATGCTTGTGGATTATATTAACATCACCATTTATTTTCTTGGTGTTCTTTGTGCTTTATGGGTTGAGAATAAACAAAATGGCAAAAGAGGAATCATCGACTCCTTTTCTGCCATCTGTATTCTTGTGTTTATTGCAATTTTATTTATAATGTTTACCTATCGTCATCCAAATATCGGAATTTTCTATAATCCGGTCAATCATCCAAAACGATTGTCGTATTCCGTCCCATCAGCACATACATTTACAATAATGCATACCCATTTTTAACCTCTATTTTCTTAAGTTTTCTATAAATCGAAGCATATTCTCTTCCGTCTTCTTTGGATAATCGAATCCACATTGCTTCGCAATCCTGTTTCCTACCACATTCCACAATGTCACCACTGCCTGATAAGCTTCCCAAATACTTTCATCCTCTGCTGTAGGATATGTCTTTTGGTATATACGGAAGAGTTCTGGCTCTAACAATTTGCCAACATTACTTTCTAAAATGCCAATCTCAACTGGCGCCTTATTCTCCAACACCAAATACCAATTAATCAATCTGTTAAGCAATTCTCGAATTGATATATTGAGATAGAACATTGCTGCCAAAAGCTCTTTTCGCAAAGTGTATTCTGCAAATGTTTTCAACACCCAAAAATATTCTGCACATATATTTTCAAATTCGGACTGACTTGGTTTGTCCTCACAATAAATCTTCTTCTCTTCCAATCGGTCAATCTGCGGAAGAAGCTCGTCCTTATCCAATAGCTTTTGAAACGTATCCCCAATCCACACATTTTCATAGGTTACTGTTCCGTCATATCGGTCCATAAATGCCTTTTTGTCTATCGCATTGATTACAAGTGTTATACCATCTTCAAATACCATTAAATGTGCCTTAGTATCCGGAAACATTTCTGGATAATTCTTATCACCTCGGTACAACAAAATTCGTTCTCCAAAGCATTGTTCAAAACAATCATCTCCATCAAATTGCTCTACATCATTTACGATAAAATAGAAATTGTAATTCCACAAATACTCTCTTACTGGTACCAAATCGGTGCGAATCACAGCTCGCACATTGTCATTTTTCTTAGCAAAATCTAAGACACTATCAATCACTTCATTTCCTGATTTCATGAATTAAATCTCCTTGTATAATATGTATGGCCCTCTCACGCACAGCGTTCGACGGCAGGTCGTCGTGTGGTATGGCCCTCTCACGCACGGCGTTCGACGGCAGGTCGTCGGAACCATTCCCAAGTATGAACTTCGTTCATACAGGTTCCTCCTCCTTACGAAAATATTACTTTAACAAAGTAGATTAACAATAAATGTGCTGGATAAAATACATAAAAGAAATATTTTGAAAAAGCATTATTATTCCCACTATCCTCGCTATTATAAAATAGCGTAATCACTAACATCGAAATTGTTACTACTATCATAAATCGTATAGTTGTTTGTCCAAGCACATAGCCAGATGCTATAAACTTATCGATAAACATCAAAGCTTCACAAGCTATAAATTGAAGTATCCTATAATTTCTAAACACATAGAACAATAGAATAATTGCTACACCTACATAGCTCCACTCTGTAAATGAACCAGCAACCAAACACGCAAACAGACCTATTGCTTTCACTGGTTTTTCTTTATCGCAGTCTAGAATGCATAACGCGATTAATCCTATGAACAATGTCATAATAACATTCCAATCTGTCAGGAACATTTTTATGTCAAACCGCATAGCATGACACAAAACGTATGCAACCTGCGTCACGAGTGCCAGTATCAATAGTCGAGTGACATACTTCTTCTTTGATCGCGTATACTGATATCCTTCTGAAATAAAATACATAAAAACTGGTGGTGCCAAAAATTCCATATAAACGAAAAAATTTCTCCAAAAAACTGGCAATCCAAAAAAATCGAACAAAGACATTGTGTATGCAACGAAATGACCAATTGCCATAAATACCAACGCTGTTGTTTTTAAGGTATTTCTGTTTAAAACTCTAATCTTATCCATATTAATCTATCTCTCTATTCTTTGGAACACTTATTTTGCAAGTAGCTTCTCAACCTGTTCTCTCTTTTCAAACAAAATACATCCACCTGCATGATCTTCATTTAGCAATCCTTCTGCTTGAAGGTTGTAGAAAAGTTTTGATTTAAGTGCTTCTCTTAGCGATGTCTCCTTCACGTTGATATCTGAGTATGGTGAGAATGGGCAAGGCTCTGCTCCTCCATGAGAGTTGATATGGAAAAATCCTCTTCCCGCTGCCACGCATCCTCCAGAACTCTTTTCATCACCTGGGAATGAAATGAATACCATTTCCTCAACATCTTTTCGTAATGCATCAAGCTGTGCTTTCATTCTCTCTCGCTCTTCCTCTCCCGGTGCAAGATGCTTCGCTTCCTCAGTAACTGGAACAAACTCAACATATATAATCGCTTTACAGCCAAGCCCTAACAAATGGTCAATAAATTCTCTGCTATAAACCTCATCCATATTCTCTGTGGTAACCGTTACTGACACACCAAAGATCAAATCCTTTTCGTTAATCTTCTGCATGGAATTCACTACCTTGTCATAGACACCCTCACCACGTCTTGAATCAGTTGCTTGTTTGTCTCCCTCAATACTAATAATAGGAACAAGATTTCTATGCTTGTCGAACATATCGATATATTTATCCGCTACAAAAAATCCATTGGTAAATATAGGGAACAAAATATTCTTATGCTTTGCTGCCTCATCAATGACATCCGGGCGCAAAAGAGGTTCCCCTCCAGCAAGCAAAATGAAACTAATTCCTAATTCCTCTACTTCATCAAAAATAGCATTCCAGTCTTCACCACTAAGCTGATTTACTGGTGCTTCATCGGAGCATGCATGATTCTGTCTTGAGTAGCATCCCGCACAATGCAAATTACAGCCTGAAGTTATGCTTGAAATGAGAAATGCCGGAATATGCTCACCATTCTTCTCTGCTTTCTTTCTTTTCTCAGTTGCCTTTTTGCTTGCCCATGCAAACTTCTTTTCAAAGGTTGCACTTTTTGATAACGGATTACGTTCTGCTAATTCCTGTGCGTCTCGTTCTTTTCCGTGCTTGTTCAAGCTATCCATTAATCGAGTTGCATGTGGGTTATCATTCTTTGCCATATTCTAATCACTCCTTGTAAATGTATAAGTAAAGTAGTTGCTTTTCAAAGTTTTCTTATTGGGTGTCGGATAACCGTTTTCCATTTTTCAGGGGCTACCTTTCTTGCATCTGATAAATATATTTCATGATGAAGTCGTTCATCACTAAAGTCATTCTCATAACCATTATCCACAAGATATGCATCCATTGCTGCAACCGTAACAGGTTCATTATCAAATTCCCCCAAATGCATCATTTGAACACACAATCCTTCTTCTATTGTCATGAACTCTGCCACTGAACAATCTATCTTTTTCTTATTACTTGCAGTCTTAACAGCCCACTGAAAATCTTCTTGTTTTACAAATTCCGGAAGTCGGATTACAGAAATCCAGTTAAAGGTATCTTTGTTAGAATAATCGACTCCATGAACATCATCCTGCCACCAAAATCCTTCAAGCGGTGGCACAACATACTCATAAAAGCCTTCTATCTTATAGTCTGTCTTATAACTCATCTTTAGTGTATATGCGATTGCATAAAGCACACTAATTGCCTGCTGATATGCTCCGCCTTCTTGATTCGGATCACCTTTTCCTCTCACAGCAATGTAATTCGCCTTCGGAACAGTAACCACTTCCGGCTTGCATTTCGGCATATATAATTCCTTGTATTCTTTCTTAAAATCAAACGCCATACTTCTTAATTCCTCTCTAAATCATCCTTTCTCCTTATGCGCTGTTATAATTGTATAACTATAGGCATTAACCGTTATCACACAAGTATCAATATGGATATACCAATTCTTTCCCTTTCTCAATATAACAGCCTTGTCCGAACGAATTCTATCTCTGCACCATTTAACAACATCCTCCGTGTCCAGTTCCAGATTTCGCTTTATTCGGACAATTCCCAATTCTGTTGTATGCACCTTATCTAGATTATCCAATAATTCATTTTGTAAATTCATTAACTTCACCTTTCAGTTGTATTTGTTTCTCATTGCCTCAATACAATCCCGCATCTCATCCCGAAGTTCCTTTGGTTCAAGTAGTTCCACATTGTCTCTGAACTGCAACAGCCAAGTAATCAAATATTCCTTATCCGTAAATTCATGTTCAAATGATATTCGACCATCTGGCAAGGTTTGAAATGATTCCAACCCAAATTCTTCAATTAAATGCCACTTCATAGACGCATCAAAAATCGCTTTTGCATATACTCTTCCTGGAAAAATGGTATCCATAGAAAGATCTGGCAACGGAACTTCTCTCTTCGAAATAGACTTCGAAGTCTGCAATAACTGATCCATACGATTCAGCTTAAACATTCGAAAATCCTTACGCAGTTTACAAAATCCCCATACATACCAGCTACTCCATTTAAAAATCAAATAATAAGGTTCCATCTCTCTGACACTATCACCACTTGGACCATAGTACTGAAATCGGATAACATTTCTATCTTCGATTGCATTCTGTATCAACTCTATCTTAGGTGAAAGAGAATCCTTGTACCAAGAGGAAAGATCAATCAATATGGATTCCTTACCACTTACAAAGTCTGCTGAGCCAACCTTAATCTTATCCATAAGCTGTGCATAATAATGACTTCCACTTACACTATCAAGACTTCTCAGACCAGCCATAATCATTTGCATATCCTTAGAGGTCAATATGGTTCGATCCATTCTATAGCCATCCATAATACTGATTCCACCACCAACTCCCTGTGTTGTCACAATAGGAATTCCAGCCTTACAAAGATGTTCAATATCTCTATTAATGGTTCGTCTTGACACTTCAAATCTCTCCGCTAATTCAGGTGCGGTGACCTGTTCTTCCTGCAACAAAACAGAAAGAATTCCAATTAGTCTATCAATCTTCATCTATTATCACTCCCGGGTATGATACATCCACCTTGAATATAATATCACTCTAAACACGACATCTGTATGTCATGTTTATTATATCACATTTCACTTTTTCCAACCATCAAAATGCTTTTCTCGCATTCATAATGTTACTAATTAAACACCTAGCTTTCCTGCCGTGAAATGCATGTCAGCCCTGTAGACATACTAAGTAAAAAAAGTCCTATGCATATTCATGAAAAAAATATACATAAGACTTCATTTGCTTACGAGATTAGGCTTGTAGCGTTGTTCGATTAAGTTTCAATTTACCGTTCCACATACTCTCTAATTGATTTATAAGAACATCCTTTACCATTTGTAACTAATATGTTAGGGGTATAATAAAATACTTTCTGCGTTTTTGAATCTACAATTTTAAATACGGGCTTCATCATAATACCGTCTCCATCATCTTTGTCATCCACCATTAATTTATAATCAACCTTTTTACCTAACGTATAACAAACATTTTTATCATAGGAACATCTTACATGTTCATTCACTGCACAAATGCAATCAGCAATCTCAAATTCTTCTTCGTTCGATTCAGCAATTTCATATTTCCACACACCATTTGTAAAGCTACTATCACAAGAACCCATTAAACCTATTTCTTCACCTTTGCACATAACAAATGAAACATTACCGATTTCATAATCTTCGATTTTATCTGCAGTTGAAATCTTGACGGTTTTTATATCATATTGATTCTGACCATCAACCGGTTTAATTTTAACATTCAAAGCCAATGAATATACTATAAGCTCGTTTTCTTTATATATTTCTTCAAAAGAAGAACCTGTAACTTTTACATTTGCATTATCAACCTCATAAACATAATCATCCTTTAATTCTTCATTAAAGCAATATACTTCAAGATATATTTTTTCTGTGTTACTATTAATCATACCAATAGAGCCGTATGTCTTCTGAAAAAAAGTGCCACTAAGGCTTTCGAAATGATTATCACCTGAAATTTCAGTTCTAAGTTTTGCATTCTCTACACTTAAAATTATGCTATATGATGCAAAAAGTGCAATCAAAATAATAGCCACTAAGTTTGTTACACTAATGATCTTCCTTCCGTCACCTTTTCCTAATAATACTCTTTTATTTGTAATTCTAGTAATCAATAAATATCCACCGATTAGCGTTATTGCAGCAATTATAGTTGTCAATATAAGTAAAATAATATATAAGCTCATACGTTCCTCCTAAATTCCATAAAACTCCTTAAATTTGTAATAATATGTTCTCGTTACGTCTACTTTATCCCCACTTTTTAACGTCAAATAATACTTCTGACTTAGCGCGGGAATAATCCTCTTAATAGAATGTCTGCCAATGATGACTGAATTGCTGATTCTAATGAACTGCTCTTGTGGTAATTTCTTTTCCATTTCATACAAACGATTCGATGTTGTATAAACATTTTCCTTTGTATGAACATAAACTTTCTTTCCCATTGATTCAATGAATACTATTTCTGAAAGAGAAACGACAACTCTATCTGTGTCATCCTTACAATATATTTCTCCAGCATTGTAATTCTCTTCTGTCAAAATCAATTCCGACTCTTCACTTACTACAATTCCTAAGTCATTCAATTCATCAACTATTTGGTCTTTTCTTTCTCTACTTAATCTTAGCTTAAGCTTCATTTTGCACCTCCTGTAACGAACATACCATGTACAAATCTATTTTCAAGTAATATGGTATACTTTACACATATAGGAGAATATGTTACATAAAATCAGTTTGGTTATCGTTAGTTAAACTGGAATTTTAAAAATAATGTTCCATTAATCTATCTACCCATTCTGGCACAGTCGCTTCTTTTTTATCATATACTGGATAGTATGGTTTTATATCTAAAACCGCTGTTCCATCTATTGCATCTAATCCTTTAACTGTTAATGTTTTTTCAGTAACCTCTACAATCTTAACAGAAGTCATACCAATTTGATTTGGTCTATCCTTTCCTCTTTGAGCAAATATACCTACCAAAGGCATGTCATCTCTATTCTGTGGTCTTCTCTGTAAGTGTTTCTCCCTATCATAAACAGCCTTATCAAGGTAATAAATAATTGTTGCATGAGAAAAGTCTTTTAAGCCAGATATACCTGTGTAGTATTCTTCATTCAATTCAATTATTGAAACATCTTCTCCCCAAGAAACATCTTTTTTACTCTCCACATTATTATGAACATAGCCTATCGGCTGCATTATTATTTTATTCATAATCACTTTCTCCTTCCACAGCAAAATAAGAATTTAATTATTCTTTATATACACTTCCATCAATGCTTCTAAAATCCATTGTTTCGCATATTTTCTTTAACAATCTCATTTCGTTGGGCGTTAGAGTAACGCCATCTCCCATTTGTGTATGATCTTGGTTCCAAGTTCTTATTTCATACACTGGTTCACGATTATTAACTTTTACAACATTAATTTCTTTTTTCCATCCATTATTATCCGCACATATGTCTGCTATATGGTATACAATTTCATATTCTTTCATTATTTCCCCTCTTCCACCGAAAAATAAGAATTTCATTATCGTAACACATCCGCAGTTTCTTTTAATACACGCATCAATGCTTCCATCATTTCAACTCCTGGCATATGACCAGTATTGCTTATCACTTGTATTCTTAAATTAGGATTATTACAGTTACTTACAAGACTTTTTGCTGTCTGAGTAGAAGCAACTATATCCGTATCGCCCTGCAACAAAAGATATGGTATTTCTACACCTCCCAATATCTCAGACAAATCAATTCTTAGTATTTCTTTCCAGAGCGAATTATTTTTCATATATCCATTTACCATAATTGCTTTGAAATCCTTAAACTTACAATCAGGGCTTGTAAGTAACCCTTTAATAATTGAACCCATTGGAGCTTTTGAACCAATCTTATTTTGATATGCATTTGTATATTTTCGCAACGATGTTGATATTAGTTGCAAATCTTTTCCAGAATAATTGTCAACAGTGACAGTTCTAATCTTATCCATTTTCTTTCGAGAAATCTTTGACTTATCTAATTCATTCATTACTTCTTCGCACAAGAAAACATTTTTTATAATTTGTCCCGAAGCAATCACTCCATCAACAGCATTCGGATTTCTTTCCAATAACTTTGCGCTTAATATTGACCCCCATGAGGTTGAAAAAATCAGTATCTTGTTATTAGCAAATCTCTTTTTAATTTCCTTAATTAAATCTTCTGTCATTTTTACAAAATCATCTATTGAAAAAGCATCATCGATAATACAATTATTAATTCCACATCCTAATTGGTCCCAATACACCATAATAAAATTGTCAGTAAACTCTGGAAATATCCCTCTACAACCAACCGAAAAAGGAATAGGTGTTCCTGGTCCTCCGTGCAAAGTAATAACCACTGGCAGTGTCCTACTTTTCCCTTCTATTAGTATTTTTTGTTCATATCCATTTAACGAAAGACTTAATAAGTCTGATATTTCATTATTTGTACTTATATTTTTTCTTTTCATCAAAATCTCCTCAACCCTGAAAAATAAGAATTTACGGTAGCCCGTATTCTCAAAATTTGCTTGTCATCTCAGTTTTCTAATTGATATTCTACAAATCCTTTTGCAACATCACATATATATTGCTCAATATCAGTTCTATTAGCAACATTCTGAAGAATCTTAATATATTTTTCTTTAAGTTCACCCTCGGTTACATTTATTATTCGATTAAGCATCCAATTAAAATACACATTAGGTTTACTGTTTTCTAGCTCTAATAGTGTATCTATGTATTTATCTATTCCATATGATTCTATAAAATGAATTATTGGTCCTGGCATACCATAGTCTAATGCTGGATTTTCACTCATAAACTCCATCAAATCATGAATATATGACTCGCCGTTTTCTTCTGCTTTTAATCTTTCCAATATGTCATTCGTCAAATAGAAATCTTCATCTAATATAGCATTCTTCAATTCATCACTTAATACGCTCATCGCTACCTCCTTAGCCCGAATGATCAAAATTCAACTTTCTCTCTCCAACTCGACAAGCTGGGAGTTGTCAGTCAACTTCAATATCGGAATCCATATTTAAAAGATATGCAATATCGTCCTGAAATTTATTAGGAATCAAATCTTTATTTTGTTCGATAATCGAAAAAGGCGGCCATTCGTAATCCATGAGTAGGCTGATAGCATCTTCAATCACATTATCATCATTGGGTGAAATAATCACAGTTTGCAGCAGATCTACCAACTCATCATGAAAAGTACTGATATCTTGTCCGTAGTACGGATCCATAAACCAGTCCAAACATAATAACATACTTAGCTTTTTCTCAGTATCTGTTCCCAGCAACACTCTTGCAATCTCTGTTATACCTTTTCTTACGATTTCTCGATCATTCTCTGTGTATTCAACATGTCTGAAATTTTCCATTTTATATCCCCAAACCTGGTTGTAATTATTATAAAAGCAAATTATAATCAGCAAGACAAATTCAAGTTTGTCTAGACCATCTAATCAAAATAATCTGTTTTTCTTACACACTGCGTTTTATCTACTTATATGCTACCCAATCCTGCAAATTATTGTCTTTTATTCTTCCTTCTGCCTGTGCCCTATAATACTTATTGCTTATTATGCAGGGAAGATTACTTGCCAACTTCAATAACTCAGAAGTACTCATTTCAAGTACAAATGCCTTTTTAATTTGTAATAATACTTTAACTCGATTATCTTCAGGTAAAGCTTTGATGTATATACTAACGATTGGATTATCTATGCTCACACTAGAAAAAAAATCAAACTTAGGTCCTTTAGAATACCATTTAGAAAAATCTTTCCA
Organism: Eubacteriales bacterium; assembly: GCA_030533405.1. Taxonomy (GTDB): domain Bacteria; phylum Bacillota; class Clostridia; order Lachnospirales; family Lachnospiraceae; genus CAG-590. The sequence goes on along the minus strand of JAUNJF010000024.1, from coordinate 7,174 downwards.
CGATTTCGGTTTTACTGTTCCCAAAGCACCTTGATCAATTACAGCAAAGCGTGTTTCCTCTTCACTTGCTTTCATAACTAATTCATAATCACCATTATCATTTCCTATCGGTATGAGTTCTTTTGCATATTCAGCAAATTCAAGAGTTTCATATCGTTCCAATATTTCCTCATAATCATATAAAACTCCGTCATCAAAAATGCGCTGTTGATTATCACTCAAAAATTTCAAATATACATTAGGAACAATAATACTCATATTTTGCCTCCTCAATACACTACATGATTGTAAAATCCACTACCCCACCTTGCACCATATTATCAAAATTATCTAAATCAAATTATACCAAATGCTGGAAGCCTTTATTTTTCTTAACTTCCAGCACATCTAATCACTTAAATCTCAGATTTTGTACCATTTTTTGTACCATTCATAATAATCTCTCCGTTTCAAATAGGTATACAAGGATTAAAGAAGTGTCAAAAAATATATTCTGAAATCTTCTAGTTAACTAGATTAGTCAATGGCTTCCTCAGCACCGCAAGAACAAACTCTCTTATGATGATAAATTGTTTCTTCCCATCCATCGGAAGTTTCCTCACGAGATGTGAAATCAAAACAAGTATCTGGATTGATATCCTGATGTGCCCATAAAGCATCGATTGAATCAAATTTTGCTCCACATACACAAATAACTACTGGATGAGTTTCACCTGGATGCATCACGATTTCTTTATAGGTTTTGTTTTTCCATGAATGTGTACCAACAGTAACCTTACACTTTCTTTTTTTACCTTTGTACTTTGCCGTAATAGTTGCTTTACCAGTTTTCATTGCGGTTACTTTTCCTGATGATGATACTTTTACAATTCTCTTATTGCTTGTTGACCATTTAATAGCCTTTGATTTTACACCTTTCATTTTTAAGGTTACTTTTCGTCCTTCATGTAATGTCACTGTTTTTTTATTCAGTTGTACTTTAGATGCAGCTTCGACATCTGTGTTTATTAATATAGTTAATGCAAATACAAATAATACTAAAATTTTTGATACTTTTTTCATATTTTTATCCGTCCTTATTATTAATTAATGTATGTATAGTATACAATATACATTTGACTTTTAAGGAATGATTATAGTCAAATGTACGTGTTATTATTTATTATATATTATGGTATTTTTACTGTAAATAATATTGATATACAAATATACGTACTTATAAAATTTTCCCCCGACTGCCTTCGGCGTCGTAGAAAAATACAACAAATAGATTCTCATATACATCATTTATTAACATAAAAAAGAGATCAAACTTAATCAATCTCTTTCATGAATCATTAAATTAGACTCTATTTTTAGTGTACCATTTTTGTACCATTTTTTTATAAATTGTATCGAGATATATAGGTTTATATGTTATTTCAAATGTCTTGTAGACCTTTATATATCTACATTTATCGACTTTTATAACCATATATCAAGATATATCATTTTTGTTAAATTATAATCAAAATCATAATATCATTACTACATATACCTACTGATATCACATTTATTTATCCGGAGGATAAATTCTAATTCTCATGTAAACCCCTCCTGTACGAGGATGTTCGTTCTCTTCTCTAAGTTCTAGCAAATAGTCTTCATATTCCCATAGAACATACGTATCCCAATCACGATGTGCTCCTATGACTCTTCCTTTAATACCTTCACCAAAACATTCATTAAAAAGCTTCCACACGAATGGCATTACTTTTGAAATATTATATCCATAACTTCCTAAATCTAATTCAGGGCATAATTCACCTTGCTTATTACGAAGCCTATAATGACCTTCCGGCTCATACTCAGAAACTACTAGATTATAATTAGGATTCGTTTTATTGAATTTTTCTACTATTGGATTCATAAAAACTACCTCATTTCAAAAATCTTACCAATCCATTTTCATACACAACGAGTGTAATCAGTCAATCTAATCAAATTTATTGGCCCGTATTATCAAAATCATATAAACTTGCTTACATCTTCAAAATGTTTATCAACAAATTCATAAAATTCCTTCTCGTTATTAATAGTAAATGTTTCACCTCTAAGCTCGTATTTCACTGATTTGCCACCATTTATAATATCTTTCATCTTCTTTAGAAATGCTATCAACGCTCTTATTGGTGCTGATGCATCATATATGTATGCATCTATCAAAGCTTCAACATTATCATTAGTTAATCTATTGTAACGAATCAAATTCTTCTCTGCTGCTAAAATAGTTCTTTCATTTAATTTATTGCCCATTTTTGACTCTCTCTTATTATCGCTTCGCCCGTATGATCAAAATCTTAACGCTTATATACTGACTTCACTTTTATATTTCCATCAGATAAATCTATGGATACTAATTCTTTGCCCAAGTTATTCATCATAACAAAGCTGTGATCTCTCCATTCACATTTTTTTATTATTTGATTTAATGATACAAATGTAATTGGTTCAGTAATGTCCACCTTTTGAACCTGTTTTTTATCATCTATTATTTCTACATAAGCACTCTCACCCAATGAATTAATTTTTATGTATGTGATTGCCTTATATCTTCTATCTTTAGATCCTTTTGCTAATTTTTCCATTTTAAGGATCATTTCGTAATTGTGTTCTCTAACTCTGTCAGCCGCCCCGTGTATTGCATCAACCACTTCATTATTCCCAACTTTACTAGCAATATCTGATAAAACATTCTCTATAACAGACAGAAAGAACTCATCCTTTTCCTCCAGTGATATTTTATTGGCAATAATTAAAGTTGATTCATCTACATAATACGTTGAAATATGAAAATAATCGCTTCGAAAATACTGTGGTTTGTCCTCCGGTTTTTCCTCAAATAATATTGATATTTTGCTAGAACCATCTATTTGTACTTTAGGAAGAAAAAACATGAACATCTGTATAATATTGTGTGCTTGAAAGCTTATTGAATATTCTTTATCATCCTTCCTTTGCTCATCTTCTCGAAGTTCTATCATATTAAAATATGCCATCTGTATTCCCCCATATTTGAAATCCCGCGTGGACTATATAATCAGAATTTAGAAATAATCATTGTCTCGCAGCGAAGAAACCATCTACATAAGCTGAAAATAATTCCTCTGTTAATGTAAGTCGTAACAGTTTAGGACCTTGAACAGCAAAATAGAATATCTCTTTATCTGTTATAATTTTAAATAATGCTTCTATTCCATGATTCTCAATATCAAACAGATAACCAAACTCCACTTTTGTATATGCCAATGATTCATAGTCTTCCCCTTGACATAATTGAGCCAATGCTGCATTTGCAATATTTTCCTTTAATACTTTATTCTCAATTTCATTCTTTTCTTTCGGTTGCTTCTTTCTAAAAAATCCCATTATATACTTCTCCTTTTGATTGCAAAACTGGAATTTGCATCTTAACCTATAATACAAACTATTCAAGTATTAATTCAAAATAGTGCTAATAAAAACAGCCGACTCATCTTCCTCTTTTCTATACTGTAAATATTGCTTCATCTCTTCGTCTGTCAACAATGCTAATGTTCCATCCTTATGCTGAAATCCATATTCAGTAGGAACAATATCTCCAATTATAAAATCACAAGTTGCAATCAAGTCTGCGGATGTTTTCTGATATACATGCGCAATTATAACTTTATCAGTATCAGGTATCGTAGCCTGAAGAAGAACCTTAGACGAAAGAAGACCCTTCTGTTTAGCAACCTCTTTTCCATCTATATACATAGTAACGTGTATTTTGTTTACAACCTTTATTTCATGTCCATTATATGATGTTACCCAAGCCTCTTTACCTTTTAACTTTGCCTCTAACTCTTTACTAATTCCCATTAATTAATACCTCCTTATAAAAATTGTTTTCTTTAAAAATTAGAATCTACAGATTAAATATCCGTATGTTTTCCACAATGTGGACACACGTCTATATTTCCTAACTTACAATTTTACTTTTTATCTTTCATCAATTTAATAAGCAAACTAATACCTAAGCAAAATACAAAGCCACCCAAAATAATAAATAACGACCAACATATATTCCAATATGATGAACTCGTATCAAACATACTATCAAGCAGAGTCTTCCAAAACGTCAATCCTATTGCAATGGCAAAAAGGTCAAACAATACATAACTTCCACCACCGATGTAAATCCATCTCCACCAATAATTATGTTTTCTTTCTCTTATAAACACCACAATACCTGCAACACACAATAGCGCAAGAACGCCCATTGTAGCATAGTATGGTACTCCTTTATTCTCTAATATACCCATCCAAAATGAAGCATAAGATTCTCTATCAAATAATCCCCATATTCGATGCAAATGGAACAACCCAAAGAACATAAAGAACCAAGGCTCCCAGCAATATATCTTTTTCATTGATTTTTCTCCTTAGCCCTATAAATAAGAATTTTGTGTTCGCCCTGGTTTCCTACATTTCAATGTTTTTGACATATAAGAACAGTGTTTGATTTTCAGCGGAATAATCATCAGCAGGTATCATATCCATCGCCACTTGCTTAAAACCATCCGAATATTTTCTTCTGTATTGAATACTAATAGATGTTTTACCTTCATTAAAATATCTTCTTAAGTATTCTAAATCAGTCTTAGTTAGGTATTCTTCCAAATCATCTTCATGTACCTGACCCGACTTACCAAATCCTGAAAGCCATCCCGATATTGTGTCAGCAAATCCCTTTTCTGTTGTCTGCTCTGAAGTATCCATATTTACAATTGCGTATGTATCATCTGTAATATTAATTTTCAATATCTTTGTATAGAGGTTACAAAGAGCAGTATGAGCAGCCGCCTGGCCTCTTCGATCCACGCCCTTTTTAGCGTAATGAGCAGACTTAGCCTTATACATCTCCTTATCAGCCAGAACGGAAATATCATGAATCGCCATACCCTGGTTATCATGACTTGTAACATAGCCATATGATAACGATAAACTATCAACAAGACTGCCTGACCATTTTTCCGTTGTCATTTCTAAAAGATCCAATGCAGTTTTCAGTTGTTCTTCATTAGCATTAACTAGGACAACAAATTCATCGCCACCGGTTCTGTACACATTACCATACTTTCCAAGAGTTCTATTTAAACAGTCACATGCCCCTATTATTAGTTCGTCACCTGCAGCATGTCCCAAAGTATCATTAACCACTTTAAGCCCATTAACATCCACCGAAATGTACACAAAATCTTCAGCAATTGATGTCTGTTCAAGCTCATCTATTTTGTCTTCATATGCTCTACGGTTATTTGCTCCTGTCAGTTCATCGGTATGAGATTTTTTAATTAATATTTCCTCATTTCTCTTAGAGTCATCTATATTCTGACAACCATAAATAATATGAGCAATGTCTCCATTATCATCGTAATCACTTACGATAAATACACCTTTAAACCAAGCATCAGCAGCATCGCTATAGAAGTCTCTGTCTATAGTTATATTATGCTTAAGTTCATCAAGTATTGTGTCACAATTAAACCATTCTTTAAGCCCATCTCTAAATTCTATCGCAACTGAGTCATCTACATTTGCTCTAAGGAACTCAAAGGCATTTGCGCATCGCTCAATCTTATCTACATATTCATTTGAACTTATAAAACGGTACTCTTGAGTTTTAACATCAATATAAATACTGAAATTGAATATCTTTCCAATACCCTCAATAATACGAATATGCTCTGCCTTTTCATGTTCAGCAGTAACTTCTCTGTAACAGCCCATATATATTTCTAACGAACCATCTTCTCTACGGATAAATTCACCAGCACCAGTCACCCAGATAATACTGCCGTCTTTCTTCATCATTCTATATTCTGCGTGAGATATATCTGGCAATTCTCTGTGAATTTTTACTGTGTCCCAAAACAGCTTTACAAGTAAGTCTCTTTCTTCTGGAATCAGAGTTTTAACCCAGCTGTCAAATTCGTTGGGCAAGTCTTCTAGACCATCATAACCAAGCATTTCTCTTGTACCATCTGTGAACTCAAAGCTTATCATTTGCTCATTTTCATCGAACTTGCAAATATACATACCTGCCTTAAATCCACTGGCAAACATCTGCTCTCTATGACGTGATAATTTATACATCTCATTGGCAATCAGACCACGACTATTTATTTCATCAATAAACTCTTTTGATTCGTTTGGAAAATCTTCATAGTTCAAAAGTTCAAAAGCCTTACCTATTACCTGTCCTTTTTCAACCTTAAACTGTCCTACATTACTATCTATTGAATCCACTGTATAAGTATCATATGCTGCCATTTTATTTAACCATCCCTCTTGTATTTTTATATATTTATTATCGACATTATAACTCCAGTAATTAACAAAATTGGAATTTATCAACAATAGCTGATTTTACAATTCTCTTCACTTCACGAAATCTAATATTTCGTTTTCCAGTAACCTAAACACATTTGCAACTAAATATCAGTCTGCTATTGCATGATTCAACCTTACACTAACAGGCATCATTAATTTCCCATTTTCTTCTCTATACTTTCCCCAATTTATAATTGGCAAAAAGTAAAGATATCCATCTGGAAGTTCTACATTAAGGGAATCATACGATAACCAAGATATATAAGATGCATCAAACCAATTCGGATGATTTCCCGCATCAAGACCATATTCTCTTGTCGTTTTAGCATCCTCTATATCTTTAACAGCTTCTTTATAGAATTTTTCATAATTGTCATAATATTTAGTGTACACTGGCGTACAAGTTTCTGTATCTTCATGGAATACATACTGCGTCGGATTTATGACATCGTAACAGATTAATTCTTCGCTTTGCCAAAGATATCCCATCTTATAGTCATCACGAGAATTAAGCACTTTGGTTAGAATGTATAAAAAATTAACATATAACTTTGTATTCGTCATTTTTGAATATTTAACTAATACCGTAACATCTATTCTTGCAGTCATCGAAGTTGAACATTTACAATCCTGTGTAAAATGTTTAAAAACTCCTTTTCTGTAATATGTATCTTTATCTATCACTTTATAATTCATTTTATTTCCTCTGTACACCATTAAATTGGAATTTTTTATTCTTCAATACCTGCTAAATCAATTAACGCTTTAATATGAATTG
>JAUNJF010000042.1 GCA_030533405.1 Eubacteriales bacterium | reverse complement strand
CCACCAAAGGTTTTGGAGACCCCTATCATACCATTTGACCAATCCCCTATATATATGAGTTACTACCATCAGCAACTCATATATAATAGCATTTTATGTTATAACTGTCAACATTTTTTTACATATTTTTTCAACTAAGTATTACAGAAAAGAAAACCATTAGGAATTATGTTCCCAATAGTCTCCTTTTCAAAATAATATTCTTTATTGAATCGAACCAACAGCTTCCTGTAATGTCTCTCGAACTGCACCTTCCTTCGCAAGCATTTTCACAAAATATTCCTCTATCAAAGTGCTCATTCCGTTTGCAACCAAATTGGTTCCAAACAACTTATCATTGGATAAAATCTCTCTTACTCCATCTAAGTTTGGATTGCTCTCACCTAATTTGATAGTACTCAAATCTTTTTGCAATACTTCAAGCATTGGATCAGAGCTAATTTCCATCGTTACCCAATTATCATCCTTACCAAGCAAGTAACGAAGCCATGCTGCTATTGCAAATGGAATAGCCTTTAATTCCTGCTGACGATTTACCTTTTCATAAGCCTTAATGGTCTCGCCAAAACGAATTCCTACTTTTTGACTGGTATCTGTAGCAATACGCTGTGGCATATCAGGAATAAACGGATTTGGTAAACGCTCTTCTAAAACTTCCTTAATAAATGCGGCAGGATCAATAATCTTAGGAGACACTACCATTGGTAATCCCTCTTTCATACCTACACACTCTGCAAGTGCCTTTAAGTCAGCATCCTTCATTTCATCCGCAATTTTATGATATCCAAGCAAACATCCGGTCACAGCCAAAGCAGTGTGAATCGGATTCAGACAAGTGGTTACCTTCATTCGCTCTGTGCAATTTACCGTATCACGATCGGTAAAGTACACACCAGCCTTTTCAAGAGCTGGTCTTCCATTTGGAAATTTGTCTTCAATTACAAGATACTGCGGAATCTCTGCATTTACATATGGCGCAATAAATGTATTCTTGCCAGTTGTAAATGGTGCCATATCTTCAAAACCATCTTCTTCCAAGCTTTTCTGAATAGATGCATCTGGACGAGGTGTAATCTTATCAATCATAGACCATGGAAATGCTACCTTTGTTTCATCTGCTACATAATCCACAAATGCCTGGTCTACCAAACTATTTTCTCTCCAAACCTTTGCAAAATGCAAAACAGACTCTCTAATCTTCTCACCGTTATGGCTACAGTTATCCATGCTGACAATAGCAATCGGAGCTGCACCATTTTCGAAACGATGATATAACAAGCTTGCCACCATAGCACAAGCATGCTTTGGGTTTTCTATACCATTTTTCTCATCCTCGACTACAACTGGAAATGCATTTCCCTTCATATCAAATAGCTGATATCCCTTTTCTGTAATCGTAAATGACATCATCTGAAGACTTGGCGCCTTTGCAATCTCAATCAATCTGGCAAATGCCTTTGCATCACCAGAATCCGCCTTCAAGGACTCTGAAATACTGCCAACCACCTGTTTCTCACAATTGCCATCTGGCTTCAATCCTACAAATAAAGACAATTCATCATAAGCATGATATACGCAATCAATAATCTCATAATCAAAGGAATCCGCTGCAATAATTCCCGTTTCTGCAATGCCTTCATCTAACAAGCTTTGCTGAAGCAATGCAATATATCCACGAAAAATATTTCCCGCTCCAAAATGCAGCCATGTTGGATTCACTGCAGTCTTCTCCCTCATTTTTTTCACATCAAACTGAGGAAGCTTCACATTTTTCTCTTTATATAATACTTCATTATTTTTCAAACTATCTAAATTAAGTTTCATATCTATACGCTCCTTAATTCTCTATCTCTGTACACGACCAGAACCATCACCCTGAGCTAATACTTTCACTTCATCTACTGACATCATATTGTAATCACCCTCAACCGAATGCTTCAAACAAGATGCCGCAACTGCAAACTCAATTGTATCCTGTGGTGTCATATTCTCCATACAAGCATAAATAAGGCCAGCACCAAAGCTGTCACCACCACCTACACGATCTACAATATGAACTGGATAAGTCTTACTGAAATAGAAATCATCACCATCATACAACATAGCTGCCCAATTGTTATCACTAGCAGAAATAGAAGTACGAAGTGTAATCGCTACTTTCTTAAATCCAAATGTATCCTTTAAAGTTGTAGCAACCTCCTTGTAACCATCATAGTTTACTTCACCACTTGTTACAGAAGTATTCTTTGCTTTAATTCCAAATACATCATCTGCATCCTCTTCATTTGCAATACATACATCTACATACTTACAAAGTTCAGACATGGTCTCTTTTGCCTCGTCCTTTGTCCATAATTTCTTACGGTAATTCAAATCACAGCTAACTGTAATTCCTTTTTCTTTACAAATTTTCACAGCATCCAGACAAGCCTTTGCAGCCTCTTTTCCAAGTGCAGGTGTAATACCAGTAAAATGGAACCATTCCACACCATCTAAAATACTATTCCAGTCAAATTCCTCAGCCTTAGCGGTAGCAATCGCCGAACCCTTACGATCATAAATAACCTTTGATGGTCTCTGACTGGCACCTTTTTCAAGAAAATAAATACCAATACGGTCACCACCGCGTAAAATACTGCCTGTATTTACGCCAAACTGACGAAGCGAATTCACTGCAGCCTGACCAATTTCATGAGCAGGCAATTTCGATACAAAACTTGCATCATATCCAAAATTAGCAAGTGATACAGCTACATTTGCCTCTCCTCCACCAAATGTCACACCAAATTTATCTGCCTGAACAAAACGATAATATCCTTCTGGCTCCAATCGAAGCATCAACTCACCAAATGTTACAACCTTTTTCATAATTATTCCTCCTATAATATGTAGGTGCTAAGGAATCCTCCTACTGCGCAATAAACTGAATTGTTACATCATGTTCTAATGTATAACCTACCACTGACTGTATCTGATCCTTCTGGTATACAATACTGTCTACATCAAATTCTAATCCTCTCTTCGCCCAGTGATACATCACTCTCTTTAAATTATTAGCAGACATCACGATTCGATTTTCTCCATCAAACTTTTTAATTTCTACTAATTTGACATTCAACATAATATCAACAGCCTTCTTGGTTAATTCCATAACCTGGAAGAAATCCTTTTTCTCTAAAAAATCCTTCTTAACCATAAAGCTTCCTCCACATGCCACAACCTTATTATAGCTAGCATAGTCGAATAAATTCTTCTCACTAATACCACCTGTTGGCATAAATCGGATTCCCGGATAAGGAGCACTCATGGCCTTCATCATAGAAAGACCACCTGCCTGCTCAGCAGGGAAGAATTTCACTACATCAAGTCCTAAACGCATTGCCTCTTCCACATTTGTAGGATTCGCACATCCCGGAATCACTACAACATTCTGTTCCTTACAGTATGTTACAACCTCAGGGTTCAAACCAGGACTCACAATAAATGTTGCTCCAGCAGCAATTGCTTTTTTAGCCTGCTCCACATTTAACACAGTTCCCGCTCCAACTAGCATCTCTGGATAAGCTTCTGTCATTTTCTTAATGACCTCTGCAGCTCTTGGGGTACGGAATGTTACCTCTGCACAAGGAACACCACCATCACTTAATGCCTTAGCAAGCTGCGCAGCATCATCTGGCTCATCCATAACGACTACAGGTACAATACCAATCTTTTCTATTTCTCCATAAATATCCATTTCTCCGATTCCTTTCTATTCACTTTTTATTCCTGTGAACATGACATATGTCTGATAATCTTATAACTATATCTCTGATTCGTTATTACAATCCAAAATATTCCTTCGCATTATAATAACTAATATCCTGAATCATTTTACCTAAACGTTCTTCATTCCAGGCAAACTCTCCATTTTCCACTTTATTGCCGACAAACTCACAAAGAATTCTTCTAAAATACTCATGTCTTGTATAGGACAACATACTTCTTGAATCAGTTAACATTCCCACAAAGGATGATAACAAACCACGAGATGCCAAATCTTCTAAATGATCTCTCATTCCTGGCAAATGATCATTGAACCACCATGCTGCACCATGTTGTACCTTTCCCTTTACACCAGTCTCACTAAAGCAGCCACAAAGAACATCTAATACCGCATTATCATTTGGATCCAAGCTATATAATATTGTCTTAGGCAAAGCATTCTCCTTGTCTAAATGATTCATATATTTTGCAAGACCATCAACTGATACATTACCTCGAATGCGATCAAATCCTGTATCCTTACCAATTGCAAGAAACATTTTCTCATTGGTATTACGAATTACACCAAAATGTAGCTGCATCACCCATCCACGTTTTGCATATTCCTTACCAAGGAAAAGCATCATCGCAGTGACAAAAGCCTCCTTTTCATTTTCTGTAATCTGCTCTCCGCGCATTAAACACTGGAATATTCTTTCCACTTCTTCCTCTGTTGCTAATACATACGGAATCTCGTCCATACCATGATCACTGCTCTTACAACCCACCTGATCAAATAAGTCCATACGAGAACGCATCACATCATACAAATCCTGTATTTTACTTATATCTCTTCCAGCAACCTCAACTAACTGCTTTATATAAGCAGAAAACAATTTACCATTTGCCTGAAACAACTGGTCTGGGCGAAATGTAGGAATTACAACACCTGACACAAAACCATCATTTTTTATCTTGCTATGCCACGCCAAATCATCCACAGGATCATCTGTTGTTCCGACACATGCAACATTAGAGTCTTTTATAATCTTATGTGCACCTAACTCACCATTTTGAAGTTTTGTATTACACGCATCAAATATTCGTTTTGCACTTTCCTGATTCAACTCTTCATCAATTCCAAAATATCGCTGTAATTCTAAATGACTCCAATGATATAGTGGATTACCTACTGCACCTTCTAATGCTGATGCAAATGCAAGAAACTTCTCATAATCAGAGGCATTACCTGTAATATACTTCTCATCAATACCATTCGCTCGCATCAGTCTCCACTTATAATGATCACCCGCAAGCCATAATGTGGTAATCGAATCATAGCTTTTATTCTCTGCAATCTCTCTCGGTGGAATATGACAATGATAATCAATAATTGGCATATCCTTTGCATATTTGTGAAACAGCACCTTTGCAGTCTCACTGGATAATAAAAAATCTTCGTCCATAAATTTTTTCATGATTATCCTCTTTTCTTGTTTATCCATTTAAACGATCTAACATATCAAAACAACCTAGTAAATACATTATACCTAATGCTCGATCATAAAGACCATAGCCTGGTCTGCATTTCTCATTCCAAATATGTCTTCCATGATCAGGTCTGACATATCCATCAAAACCATTATCATGTAATGCACGAACAATCTCAAGAATTCCTGTATCACCATCCTGATCTCTATGAGAAACCTCACTAAAATCACCATTCTCATAATGCTTTACATTACGAATATGCATAAATGCAATACGATCACAATGTTTTCTAATAATATCAGCAACACAATTATTCGGATTTGCTCCCAATGAACCCGAACATAATGTCAAACAGTTATATGGATCATCAACCATTGTTAAGAATCGTGTTACAGACTCCTCATCCACAATCAATCTTGGTAATCCAAAAATATCCCATGGTGGATCATCCGGATGAATTGCCATCTTGATTCCACACTCATGACAAACAGGCATCAGCTTCTCAAGAAAATACTTTAAATTCTCCCACAAAGTCTCTTTGTCTACATCCTTGTATTTTTCAAACAACATACTTAACTGTTCCATACGCTCTGGTTCCCATCCTGGCATGGTATAACCTTTTGTCTCTCTTAAAATGTAATCCGCCATCTCCTTCGGATCATCTTTAATTTTATTCTTTTCATAAAACAATGCTGTCGAACCATCCGGTAATGGATGAAACAAATCTGTTCTTGTCCAGTCAAAAATAGGCATAAAGTTATAACATACTACTTTCACACCAAACTGACTTAAATTTCGAAGTGTCTGAATATAGTTGTCAATATACTGATCTCTTGTATCCAAGCCAATCTTAATGTCATCATGTACATTAACCGATTCTACTACTTCCATTCCTAATCCATATTCATCCAACTCTTTTTTTACTTCTGCAATCTCGTCAATCTCCCAAATTTCACCTGGTTGCTTGTTGTGAAGAGCCCAAACAATCTCCTCAACACCAGGTATTTGCTTGATTTGTGAAAGCGTTACACTGTCATTTCCCGTTCCATACCAACGAAAAGACATTTTCATGTTTTTATCCTCCTTTACACGCACTTTCCTATATGTATTAGCTTGATAACCAGCAACAAAACACGACGTGGTTCTTACCCTGTTATCTCTATCTTATAAACCTTATTATATCCACTTGTATACAAGTGTCAAGTATTATTTTTGCCAGAAATGATTGTTTTTTTTTCGCTTATATGTTATTAATAATATAAATAAATATTAACGAAAAGTGAGAGTACTTATATGACTGCAAATGAAATCTATGAAGATTTAAAAAATCAAATATTATATTTAGAACTAAAACCCGGAGACATGATCAGTGAAACTGAATTATGTGATAAATATGGTATCTCGCGAACTCCTATACGAGATGTGATCAAAAAATTAGTATCTGAAGATTTACTTGAAGTAAAGCCACATATCGGAAGCTTTGTATCCCCGATTAATCTTTCCAAAGTTTCAGACACCATTTTCATCCGTCAAACATTGGAATTAGCAATTTTAAAGGATATTTATGAAAACTTCAGCATGTCAGACGCTCTTCCATTTCAACAGTTATTGAATGAACAAGCTGAAATTGCAAAGCTTGGAACGACACAGGATGTAACCCATGCGTTTGCAATATCCGATAATGCATTTCATGCAAAACTATATGAACTATCTGGAAAAAACGGTGTATGGCAAACAATTATTTCTTTAAATCATCATTATATGCGATTTCGTACTTTACTTGTTCAAAGTCACTCTGATCCTGTCACAACTTTATATGAACAACACTGTGATATGTTAAATGCACTGATGAACCACGACTGGAACACATTATCTACATTGTGTTCAGATCATATTACCAGTGGCTTTCATCGAAGTGCAGAACTATTGCAAGCCAATTCAGACTATTTTACACAGCAGAAGTAATCGTTATAACAATAGATGCATGAATTAATTCTATACAATGAACAACAAAACGCTGATTTGTTTCTTAGAACAAATCAGCGTTTTATATTATTATCTTTCGTATAATCCAAGAATGCTCCCAACATTCTTGCAGCAAAATACACGTCAGCTCTGCTGACAACTTCATCTGCGCATTTGGGTAATTTCCCAAAGGTTTTTATCATTTAAAAAGCATGCTTTCTTTTGGTCCCAGATAAGATTGATCTGTCTCTACATCCTTTCGGAAAAGCATAATTCTTTCTAAAACATTTTCATTCTTTGTTGCATAAAACCGAATGTTATTTTTACCTTGATTACATTTTACAGTCTGCTCAATAATACGAACGTGGTTTTTAACTTCTTCCTCCCATTGCTTGCTTACACCTGGTGTATACCCTTCCACTAATTCGTTTACTTCTTTTGTTCCTGTATCATTTAAATCATATACAAGAGAAATACCATTTCCAAATTTTCCAGGATTTGCTGGCTCTAACTCAAAAATAAGTCTGTATTCTCCCTCATTTTCAACCCAGAAATCATATCCAAGCCATAATGCATCTTCCACTTCAAAATCCTGATGAATCGGAAATGTCTTCATTGCACTACCTGCTCTTGCCAAATCTACTAATTCAACAAAGCTTCCTTTATCAGATGTACCCTTTGCAGTAAAATGGTTTGCCTCCATACAAACAACACCATTACACTCCACAAACACATTGGTCGCCGTTATATTGGATGGTTTTACTTTAGGTGCTTTTACTATAATTTCAGCATCTGCAATACCACTATATTTTACATGAATAGTAGTATCCTTGGCATCTTTAACCTGATTCTCATCATAGCTTACAGAAATGATATCCAATGAATCCTTTTCATTCAATACACCATTTGACTTTGAAAGAACAACCCAGGAATCATCACAGCTAACAGTATATTCAATATCACTGTCGCAGGCTGTTGCAATATAAATTGCAGCTTTTTTATTTCCATATTCCGTAAAATCCTTTAAGAATAATTTCTTCTTTGTCCATTCTTCGCCAGATGTAGTCTTATCAGTACCACATACACCAACAACAAGTCTTGGATCACCAATTGGAAATACCGTCTCTAACACAGGGTTATGCGACTCTTCAAAATTCCAATTTTCAAATCCAATATGTCTTGCCTCTGCAAATCCATCCCACTTACCATCTAGCAAACCATGAAATTCATTTTTTAATTCTTCGTCTCGCTTCATACATGCAAGCATCTTTTGACCAAAATCATTAGCAACAATCGCACTTTTTCCCGCAAAGAAATGATTGAAGCTGCGATAGATCCACATACACAACAAATTCATAGACGCCATCACATTATAATATACAAGCTCATAGAATGCAGGCATCTGTTCTTCACTACAAGCATCCATTAACTGCTGACACTGTTCCATCACCGACTTGGCACGCTCTAACATAACCTTTGCTTCCATATTCTTGCTAACATGATAAATCTTATCATTTAAATGCTCTGGTCTGCGATTATGTGTAATATGACAGTATTCAGTCATTACATTCTCTAACATATCAAGCTGTTCCACAGTAAACACACTAGCAAACTGTTTCTTTACCCATTGCATTGTATAATCTCTGGTCTCATTTGGATGATTAACACCATACTTATCGTAATCATATGCCAAATCCATAAAGTAATTCAGCGGGAATTCCTGGAATGCAAAATCACCCACATTAACAATCCAAAGCTTCTGAATACCAGTCTCATATGCCTGTGTCATCTGCTCCCAAACAACAGGGAGATAACTTGAATTCACCCATTCATAAGAAATAGGATCGCCATGGTAATCGAAATGATAATACATACCATATCCACCCTTATGTTCTAACATCTTTCCAAATGGACGACTTCTTAAATAACCATGATTATCATCACACAAAAGGAAAATAACATCCTTTAACGCTTCGTCTTCCATTAAGCCTTTTGTATTCACATCACCATAGAAATATGGCTCTACCTCTTTATATAAAGCTAATAATCTTGGTACCTCTTCCAAATTATCATTTACTTCCTCACGAATTAACGCGTGCTGATTTGCAATAACATCACGAAGCAAATTAATATTATCCTCTAGTGTAGCATCATCTCCCATAATGGCAGAATCACGTTCACCTCGCATACCAATTGTTATTACATTTTCCAGATGACCGTTTCTTTTCAATCCATCTCTCCAGAATCGACGAATTCCTTCTGGATTTGCATGAAAATTCCATGCATCCCCATAAATTGAATCTTTTCCGCGCACATGACTATACTCTTCACCGTGTCGCAAACAAGGCTCGTGATGAGACAGTCCCATAACAACACCATATTCATCTGCCAACTCTGCATTTGCAAGTCCTGGACCATCTTCAGCAAAACATGCTGACCACATAGCTGGCCACATATAATTCCCTTTTAAACGTAGCAATACCTCAAAAATATTGTCATACATTTCTGCATTAAATCCACCAAATCTTTTATTACACCAGGTTCCAAACGCTGGCCACTCATCATTAATAAAAAATCCTCTAAATTCAACAGAAGGCTCTTTTGAAACAAAATTCTTATCCCTACCAAATGAAAGTTCTTCTTTCTTCGCAGGCAATACATTTGACCAGTTTGTATAGGGCGATACATTTAACAATTCTGATATATGAAATAAACCGTAAATAGTACCTCGTTTATCACTACCCGCAATCACCAAACTCCACTCAATTCCTTCAAATGGCTTTTCAACAAAGAAAAAACCAAACACTTCTCTTTTACCTGTAACATTGGATAAATCGATAATACCTCTTGCTTCTAAATCCGAAATTATATCGCTTTTACCAATCGTACCGTATATTACACAAGAACTTAATGGAGATTTCATTAAACCATCTAATTCACAGACTCTATGATTCGCTTTTTTTCCTGATACCTTATATACATCATCAATCACTTTGTCTGCAATTTTTTTTACACCTGAAAACGCAGACTTTTCGCCAATAAAATCAACAACAAAGCTTTGATTTGCAATTATGTACTTATCCATGAATATTAGTCCTCCATATATCCAAATCCCAAAATGGTAAAGAATTTATCTTCCTGACCTTCAGCCATTTTAATTTCAACAATATGTTTCTTACATTCCTGCTCTCTAAGAATAATCTTCGATCCACAATGTGTCCAGCCTACTACAGATGGGTCATAAGTACATACTTTTTCACCATCAATATAAATGTCAACACAACCAAATCGTTTGTCGTCAGAATCTTTTGGTGCAATCAATAAAACTCGACAATTAATTATCATTTTAAATCCATTTTTATTATCAGAAGTACCATTCCACATCCAGTTATCTTTAAACATAGGTAACATTATATCTGTAAATACCTCTTCAACTGATTGTAATGCTGTATCTGTCTCACAAAAACCATTATGTTCTATTTCAATTCCACTTGGAATATGCGTACGATCAATATATTTAATATTTTCAAAGTCCTTACTTCTTACAACTGGCAACTCTTCCATGTCACTATCTTCAGCATTTACTGCTTCATCATAATAATATCCAATGCAATCAGCCATAATCTGATGACCAATATTAGATGGATGGAATATATCATAGAAAAATTGTCCCTTTGATAATACCTTGCCAGTATCCTTTGTTAATGAAAATTGTGGTGTAACTGCATCCATAATACTAATCATAGGCAACTTACACACCTCGCCAATTGGAATAAATCTTTCTTGCAAATTCCAATCATTCGCAAAAACAGAGAATAACAAAATAACAGCTGGATGATTCTCACTGTTCCATATTCTACGAACCAATCCCTCATAGCAATCTCCACCAGTTTCATCATCAGCATCATTAACTGCAAATTCAACAATTACAACATCAGGTTTAACCTTTCCAAAATCCTCTACATCACGATCATAACGTATAATTCCCAATTCAGAAGGAGTACCACCTATACCTGCTTTTACAAAATGGACATGACTACCATCTCCACTTGCAAACTTTGTTTTAAATTGATTATATGCTTTAAATGCATAAGAGTTAGTCTTACATGGTACAGAACCGGCACCTTGTGTAATAGAACCACCAATAAATGCAATCGTAACATCTTCACCATTCTTAGCTTTTCTTACTGCTTCCTTAAAACGAGCAGTAGTACCTACCTGCATCAGTGATTTTTTTATCATATTCTTGTATACAAGCGATTCCGTATCTACAGGATTATCCTCCTCCTGAGGTGGAACCTCAATACCATCATTCACATATAATTTAACTGATGCTACAGCCTTATCTATACTTGCTGGAAATAAGAAAGCAAGCTTTCCAACAACTAAATCATCATCTGACCAATTAAAATCTGCCAGATCAATAATTTGTTCCACACCATTCGTGACAATTTTAGAAGCAATATGACTTCCCGAAACATACTTATCTGTCTTAGCATAAAACATAAAATCAACATCAATCGCTTCATCATCCTTTGATGCTTCTATTGTAAATCCAATTGCTCGAACAACTTCTCTAAATCCTTTTGGATTTGATAATCTAGCCCGTAATGTTTCATCAATACCACCTTGTATCCAAGCGGCATTTTCCAATCTACCATCATCTAAATATATATCGCGGACTTTACTACCATCACTCTCTACAATAGCTCCAATCTCTTGGCTTTTCATAATATAAAATCCAGCTTTTTTCGCAATCGGATCCTTAGGTGCATTCACTCCTGTCTTCATAATAATAATTCCTCCTCAAATTGATATAATAGTAAAACATGCCCTTATATCTTGTATACGTGTATAATATTTTATATTATCTAAATACATATTTAAAAATCAGTATAACAAAATAAAAATAAACTAGCAATAATTTTTTCAACAAAAAAAAAGACTACCAATCGGTAATCTTTTCTGCATTGTATGTACCTTCAGAACTTCACACAAAGATTAACATCTTTCCATATCTTCTTTCA
>JAUNJF010000005.1:97446-137014 GCA_030533405.1 Eubacteriales bacterium | reverse complement strand
ACTTCCACGACAGAAGCGACTACCGCTACAATAACAGAATTTTTCACTTCAACAGAGGCATCTTCAAAAACAGAAGTTACTACGCAAAAAAACACACCTGAAGACACAGATACCACAACCATTTACGCAACTCCAACAACTCCAGCATCTCCCAAAACAGGAGATCGTTCAAAAACAATCCCTTGTATTATCATCGGCATGTGCGCTTCTACAATTTTAGCAATCTATATAATTCAATTCCTATATAAACGAAAAAACAAAAATAAATAAGTAGATAAAAGACAAAAAATGCCCCCTGTCACTAGACAGAGGGCATTTACACTTTTTATCTTATTCCTCTTCTTGATCACTTACCAAGTCTACAACTTCTTGCAAATTCGTCTTATCATTCTTTTCTTCTGCTACCGCAACCTCTTTTTCAGAATGATTTGCCAATCCGGCGAGTTTAGTTCCTGCAAAACTTGAAACCAAAACAGCTGGATTAATTCCCAAGCTATCTCCAATTCCATCAATTACCTGCTTAAATGACGTCGTAACATCCTCTGTCATTTTTGCAGTATTACCGGAACCATACATTGTAATCTTATCAATGTTAGCAAGTGGTGTTGCAACTGCTTCTGCAACCTGTGGGTACATCTTACATAACATTTCAATAATCGCTGCCTCACCATATTTTTGCATCGCTTCCGCTTTCTTATCAATACCGGCAGCTTCCGCTTCTGCCTTTGCTTTAATTGCAGCAGCTTCCGCCTCACCCTTCGCTCGAATACCAGCAGCCTCTGCTTCCGCCTTCGCACGAATTGCTGCAGCTTCCTGCTCCATCGCATATTTTACAGCCTCAGCCTGAATCTTCTGTGCTTCAGCCTCTTGTGCCTGCTCATATTTCTTTGCTTCAGCCTCTTTCTGACGCTTGTAAAGTTCAACATCTGCCATCTGCTGCTGTTCATATTTCTTCGCATCTGCCTGCTTACGAATATTCGCATTCAAAGTCTGCTCCTGAACCTCAGCCTCACGCATCTTAAGTTCAACCTCTCGTTCCTGACGAGCGATATTTGCATTGGTAGCAGTTACCTCAATCGACTTACGCTGTTCCTCTTCCTGAATCTTATATGCTGCATCTGCTTCCGCTTTCTTTGTATCCTCAACTGTCTTCAATTCTGCTTTTTTTATTGCCAATTCATTCTGTTTAATAGCAATTTCTGTTTCTGACTGAACGGCTGCATCATTCGCTTCTTTCTTCGCCTGTGCCTGTGCAATGGCAACATCTCGATCTGCATTTGCTTTTGCAATCGATGCATTTTTCTGAATAGCTGCCATGTTATCCTGACCAAGCGCTGGAATCAAATCATTTTGATCTGTTACATGCTGAATATTACAAGAAATAATCTCAATACCAAGACTATTCATATCCTTTTGCGCTTTTTCCTGTACCTGATCACCAAATACCTTTCGATCATTACAAAGATCTTTCAAAGTAACCGTACCAATAATCTCACGCATGTTACCCTGTAATGAATCCACCAATGCCTGAATAATGCGTTCCTCTTTCATATTCAAAAAGTTCTTCATCGCCTTCTGAATACCTTCTTCATCCGTCATTACACGAACTTTGGCAACCGCATCAATATTAACACCAATAAAATCAAGCGTTGGAACATAATCATCCGTCTTAATATCAATGGAAATCTGTTTTACAATCAACTCATCCTTACGTTCAAAAAAAGGCAACTTAAATCCCGCCTTACCAATTAAAACCTTTGGATTCTTTCGAATACCTGAAATAATAAATGCAATATCTGGTGGTGCCTTCACATAACTTGCCAGCAACAAAACAATTGCCATGATAATAATCAATAAAATCCACCAACTTCTCATTAGTATTGTAATTAACATCTCTTTCTCCTTTCTTTTGTACAAACTGTTTTAGTTTTTAACAACTAGACATTATACAAACTAACGTTTCCCATTTATATTAACATGCCAAGTCTCATTTTACAATCTTCTAACTATCATCCTTAAGTAAATCTTTATTTTCTCTCCACCTGCACGTAGACATCTATTTTTTGTATTATAGATTCTTTTTGCAAACATCTTTCAAACAGCAAGCATCACAAGCAGGAGTGGTCCGAGCAGTACAAACAGCTCGACCATGATGAACCAATCGATGACAGAAATCACTCCCTTCTTCTGGTGGAATGATTTTCCATAATTCCATTTCCACTTTCTTCGGCTCTTTGATACCATTTACCAACCCCATTCGATTCACAAGTCGAATACAATGTGTATCGGTTACAATTGCTGGTTTCCCAAATACATCTCCCATAATCAGATTCGCACTTTTTCTTCCGACCCCTGGTAAAGACAAAAGCTTATCAAAATCATCTGGTACAACGCCACCAAAATCATCTCTTAACATCCGCATACAAGCGTATATATCCTTTGCCTTACTATGTCCAAGACCACATGGTTTTACAATCGCTTCGATCTCATCTATGCTCGCATCTGCCAAAGCTTCAATCGAAGGAAACTTCTTATATAATTCTTCCACTACAACATTCACTCTTGCATCCGTACACTGTGCCGCCAAACGAACACTAACAAGTAATTTCCATGCCTCATCATATTCTAGCGAACATCCCGCATCTGGATATTCCTGTTTCAATAAATCGATAATATCCTTTGCCCGCTGTCTTTTCGTATATGCCATATTTCCTCCTTTATCAATGTGTGATCGGTAATTGCGAAACTCACGATTATCCAAAATACATGTTTTAAAAAGGCTGTCACAATGTGTAACAGCCTTCCTTTTTATTCTTCTGATTCACTTTCATCAATATCAAGATTCATAGTTCCAATGTCCTCAACATCTTCCCCATCTTCAATATCCTCGATTTCTTCTATCTCAGAATTCTCTGTCTCAATAGCTTCCTCAGCCTCTATTTTTTCCAGATATGTTTTTTCATCAATTTCGACTTTTTTTGATTTTTCATATAATAGTTCAACTACCTTTTCATAAAGCAACTGATATCCAATATCCTTGGATGGAAAATCCTCTAAAAAAGCTTCCTCTGTCTCATAACCATATTCCTGATAATTTTCTTTGACAAATGCTTGAATTTCCTCTTCCGTACAATCAATTCCTTCTTTGATAGCAATCGCACCAATCACTAATTCATATTTTACATTCTCTTCAATATTTTCCTTCTGCGCCTTTTCGTCCATGCCCATCAATTCCATAAAATCAGACAATTCCATTCCATACATAGCAGCATATTGTTCATTTTGTGCATTAAAGGCTTCCTCACACTGCTTATACAATTCGTCTGGATAACCATTAAATGTTGAATTTTGAACCATATAGTCCATTACTTCAGCGATTGCACTACTCTTATATTCTTCTGTTTTTGATGCAGTTAATTCCTCTCTTATAGCATCCTTATATGCATCCAAAGAATCATAATCTGTATTCTCTTTCACAAATGCATCTGTTAATTCTGGAAGATTTTCCTGCGAAATTCCAGTCACATTACCTTTAATCGTAATTTCTTTTCCTACATCGCCTTCTTCTGCCCAATCTTCTGTTAAAACAGCTGTTGTTTCAAAAGAATCCTTTACATTCTTTCCAACCAAAGCTTCTTCAACTTCCGGAAAATATCCTTCACCTAGCATAAGTTCCTCTTCACCAGAGTATTCATCTACCAATTCACCATTCATATAGCCCTCATAATCAAATGCTACATAATCGCCTTCTATAGCAGCTCGATCTGTAATATCATCATATGTTGCAAAATCATAGGATTGCATTGTCATTTCTTCATCGACATCCTCATCTGTCACTTCAAAAACAACCTGCTGTGCTTCAACTCCTTTATATTCACACAACTTTACATATTTATCATAATTAATCTTTAACAAATATTGCGACTGTTTCTTTCCACATCCTGTTAACAACGATAACATCATGACTCCTGTTAACCCTAATGCGATACATTTCTTCATATCGTTATTCTCCTATCCTTTCTCTTATTTTGAATATCAAAATCATTTATAAAATGTAGCATGAATCCATATAAAAGTAAAGTTTTTCATATATCTTTCACATTTTCAACCTTGTACTTCTTTAATTCCTCACATGAAGCAACCAAACACTCCTTCATTCTCGGTGACAATTCTCCACATCCGCCATCCAGCATCATTACAATCGCTTTATTTGGTGGAATCATATCTTTATTCGTTGTTACATTTACCAATGCATCAAAAATATCTGCTGCCGAAACTAATTGCGCCTCAATCGGAATTTTATCTTTTTTTAAGTGTTCTGGATATCCGGTTCCATCATATCGCTCATGATGATATCTGCAGACGTTATAACAGATTTTACGGAATGTATCATTCTGAAACTCAAGCATCGCCTCTACAATCTCTGACCCTTTTAATGTATGTTCTTTTAAATACTCAATTTCTTCGGGCAACAGATTTCCCTGTTGTCGAATCAAACGATCAGGCATTGCAATCTTACCTAAATCATGCATACGAGCGGCCTGCACAATATATTCTATTTTTTTCTTCGTCATTCTCGACTTTGGATATAGTTCTGCATACTTATTCGCTAAAATCCTTACATAACCTTCTACATAACTAATATGTGGCTCAGATTCCATATCCCGAAATGATATTATGTCAATCAATACCGCCATCATATTCTGATTATGCTTCATCAAACGTGCATTTTGTTCATTTAATTTATATGTCTGCTGTTGAATCACTCCTTCCAAATCATTTTTGTATGCATACCATTCGATAATATTATGTAAACGTTGTTTCACAATACTTTCATGAAATGGTCTCACGATTACATCCGAAACACTATAGCCACGTTTCAGAATCTCATCAACACCATTACTATCAATGTCTGTAATAATAAGAATTGGCAATTCTTTGATACAGTTTTCCGTATGTAACCAATTTATAGTATGAAAATCTTCTAAAATCATCACCTGAATGTCCAACAGCATCAGAGCAATCTCGCCCTGATGCTGCTTTATATATAGAATTCCCTCTGATCCATTAGAACATTCTACAACATCATATTCACTTTGAAATAACATACGCAAAACATTGCAGTCATCCTGATTCTCGCTAATTACAACTACACGCTTCTGTTTTTTTTCTATTTTCTGTTTCATCTTTTTTCTGTCCATTCGTCAACCAACTAATAAATAAACAAAATATGCCGCATATCCTACTAACATTACAATACCAACTTTTCGCTCTAACATGTTTTTCTTGAATACACCGAACCACAAAAGAATGCCTGCCACAATTGAAACAAGACCATCTACAACAAAACCTTGTTTAAACGCTACTGGAGTGATTAACGCTGTTGTTCCTGTAACAAATAAAATATTAAAAATATTGCTACCTACGATATTACCAATCGCAATATCCGCTTTTCCTTTACGCGCTGCAGTAATGGAAGTAACCAATTCTGGAAGAGAGGTACCAAATGCAACAATTGTCAATCCAATAATACGATCATCCATACCAAATGTCTCAGCGATTACTGTCGCATTATCTACAGTTAAATCCGCACCAAATACAATACCTGCTGCACCTACAATCAACATGATAATCTGCAACCATAAAGCTCTTTGCTTTTCTTCCTCTTCCTCATTGCCACCTTTTTTTGCCATGATAAACAAATATACTAGGTATACGACGAAAAATCCCCAAAGCACAACGCCTTCCCACAACACAATCTCATTTCCTGTGTATCCTAAAACCAACAATACTGCTGAGATTACTAACATAAACGGAAGCTCATATTTAACTGTCGATTTTTGTACCGCAATAGAAGTAATCACGGAGGTGATACCTAAAATAACCAGTACATTCATAATATTACTTCCTAGTACATTTCCAATTGTGATGCCTGCATTTCCACTTTTTGCTGCTGTAATACTAACCGCCGCTTCTGGTGCCGAAGTTCCCATTGCCACAATCGTTAATCCGATTACAAGCTGCGGGATTCCAAAACGAGCAGCAATTCCTGCTGCACCATCCACAAACCAATCTGCTCCTTTAATCAGTAAACAAAAACCTACAACCAGCAATACCACTGCAATCACTAATTTCATATTTTTTACTGTACGAAAAACGTACTCTCCTTTCCATGCTCGACTATAACATATGATATTTTTCTTACATATAATATTTCATTTCTTATTATAACCGTAACCTATATTATAAGTAGATTATCTATTTTATTCAACAAAAATATTCCCCTTTTCACCCATCACATTTTCCAAATCTTTTTGCCAATTTATCTTTTTTATAATAATTTTTTTCATTTATCCATTTTTCAAGTTTTTAAAAAAAATTATTTTTTAGCCACTTTGAAATTTGAAGGCAAATCTTTTTTTCGACATTTATTTTTGTTCCAATCACATTTCGAATTTTTAATCATCACATTTTACAAACCATATTCTCTTTCTCAATCTTTATTTTTCTTTATCTGCTTAATTTTTCTTTCCAAACATTACTCACAAGCATCACTTTTTTCAAATCGTACAATTACACCTGTTTATTATGTCCGTTAGAGCTTTATTACTTTTTCCCCAGCCATTTTTTCTCATCACAAAAAATAAGAGCCAACAAACAACATAAATTCGTTTGTTGACTCCCATCATTTCTTTATACAATTACGCTTCCATAACTGCTTCTTTCATCTGTTTCACATATGTAGCAATATGCGATGTTGCATCCTTTCCGTACTGAGCAACGATTTTCACAATCGCACTTCCTACAATCGCACCATCTGACAAACCAGCCATCTTCTTCGCTTGCTCTGGTGTTGAAATACCAAATCCAACAGCAACTGGTGTATCTGTAACGCTTTTCACATGCTTTACCATCGATGCAATGTCTGTACGGATTTCTGTTCTAACACCTGTAACACCCAGTGAAGATACGCAATAAATAAAGCCTGTTGCCTCTGAGGCAATCGTTTCAATTCTCTGCTCAGATGTTGGTGCAATCATGGAAATTAACTCGATGCCATTGTCTCGGCACACATCTACCAATTCGCCTTTCTCCTCGAACGGAATATCCGGTACAATCACACCATCAATTCCAACCTGTGCACAACGTTTCATAAAACGCTCTTTTCCATATACATAAATAGGATTGGCATATGTCATAAAAATCAAAGGAATGGTAATTTCTTTCCGTAATCTTTCAACCATTTCAAACAAAGCATCTGTTGTTGTACCAGATGCCAATGCTCTCAAATCAGCATCCTGAATAACAGGTCCTTCTGCAATTGGATCAGAAAACGGAATACCAATTTCAATAATATCTGCCCCATTTTCTGCCATTGTCTTTACAAATTCAAATGTACTTTCAATATCCGGATCTCCTCCAGTAATAAATGGTATAAATGCCTTTCCATTTTTAAATGCATCACTAATTCTACTCATAAATTTCTACCCCTCTATATCGCGCAATCGCTGCAACATCTTTATCTCCTCGACCAGATATGGTAACAACTATAATCTGATCTTTTCGCATACTTCCTGCAATCTTCATAACCTGTGCTACAGCATGAGAACTCTCTATGGCAGGAATAATACCTTCCACTCTTGACAAATATTCAAAAGCCTTAACAGCTTCTTCATCTGTAATTGGAACATACTGTGCTCTTCCTGTTTCATTTAACCATGCATGCTCTGGTCCAATTCCTGGGTAATCAAGACCTGCAGAAATAGAATATACAGGAGCAATTTGTCCATATTCATTTTGACAGAATAATGATTTCATACCGTGGAATATTCCCATTGACCCATTGGCAATCGTTGCAGCATTTTTCGGATTATCTACACCTAATCCAGCCGCCTCACAACCAATTAATTGCACACCCTCATCATTGATATATTCATAAAATGAACCCATGGCATTACTACCACCACCTACACAGGCAACAACTGCATCCGGAAGTTTTCCTTCAACTTCTAAAATCTGTGCTCGGCTCTCTTTACTAATTACACTCTGAAAATCTCTGACAATCATAGGAAACGGATGTGGACCCATAACGGAACCTAACACATATAATGTATCATCTACACGGTTTGTCCACTCTCTCATGGCCTCATTCACCGCATCCTTTAATGTCTGCGTACCAGTTGTAACTGCATGCACTTTCGCGCCTAAAAGCTCCATACGAAATACATTCAATGCCTGACGCTCTGTGTCCTCTTTACCCATAAAGATTTCACATTCCATACCCATTAACGCAGCTGCTGTTGCTGTAGCCACACCATGTTGTCCAGCACCTGTCTCAGCAATAACACGCGTTTTTCCCATTTTCTTCGCTAATAATACCTGACCTAATACATTGTTAATCTTATGAGAACCTGTATGATTCAAATCTTCTCGCTTTAAGTATATCTTTGCGCCACCAAGATCTTTTGTCATTTTCTCAGCATAATATAACAGCGATGGTCTTCCTGCATAATTTTTCATCAAATCGTCTAATTCTGCTACAAATGCAGGATCATTTTTATAATGTTCATAGGCCTCTTCCAACTCATGAACTGCGTTCATTAGAGTCTCCGGCACATACTGCCCACCGAATTCTCCGTATCTTCCTGTTTCCATAGTAAACTCCTTTCAAAAAAAAAGCTTCTGTCCCTATATTAGGGACAAAAGCTATATTATACTTCTGCGGTACCACCCAAATTGATGCGTTGCATCCACTTTCTCAACATACTATCATATGTTCCCCCTTGATAACGGACAGGTTCCCGTTGACATCTACTCTGCAACGCATTTCAAGCCACCCTCGTAAGCCCATTCAACTATTGACCACTTGCTGAATCCCACCATCACAGCTCTCTGTAAAGTTTCACAATAGCATACTCTTCTTACTCATCGGTTTATATATTATACAACTGAAAAACAGTTATCTACTTTTGTTTAGTATATTATTCCTACATAGATTTGTCAAATATTTTTTAACATCTATTTCCTGAGAATTAATATGTTATCTCCTTCTTTTAAAATTGTCATCCCACGTGGCGCTATTATTTTGTTTTTTCTCTTCACCATAACAATATATTCACGTCTAGATAAATCCAAATTCTTTATCGGTTGTTCAATCCACGGATGCCCCGCCACCAGCACAATATCTTCTACTGTCGCATCAATACGAGAATACGAAACAGTTCCAATTAGCAATAAATCCCCTGACTTAACGCACAAGTCATCAGTCGGAAAGCAAACATTATCCTCTCGAAGAATTGCTGCTAAATATAAACCTTTAACCAAATCAATATCTTTTATCAACTTACCGCAATACGGATGATTTTTGGTCACTTCCAATGTAACAAAATCCTCCTCATGCTTCATGTAACTTCCAACTTTTACCTTTGAAAAATATTCTACGAAACCTGCGGAAATAATACCTGTTGGAATTGCAACCATACCAACACCCAAAAATGCAATCACAATTGCCATAATTCGACCGCCAACCGTCACTGGATAGATATCACCATACCCAACCGTTAATAATGTTGATACAGACCACCATATTCCCGAAAATGCATTTGCAAATTTGTCAGGTTGCGCTTCGTGTTCTAATCCATACATGCAAAGAGAGGATGCCATCATCAAAACAAACACAAGAAAAATAGATGAAATAATCTGATCTCTTTTGTCCTTTAATACATCTGTGATAACATTAAACGCATCATAATTCGCATTAATCCGAAACAAACGAAGAATACGGACCACACGGAACATTCGAAATGCTACCACGCCGCTTGGTAAAAAGAACGGCAAAAAATATGGCAAAAACGTCAACAAATCAATAATTCCGTAAAACGAGAAAATAAACTTGATCTGTGCCTGTCTTACATTTTTATCTTTGTACAAGTAGCTCGCTGTCCATATACGTAAACAATATTCAAGCATAAAAACAATCATTGTAATCAGCTCAATACTAGAAAACAAATGCGCATATGCATGAAACTCATCAAAGGTCTGCATAAATGTAATCGCAATATTCACAATTATCATGAATACAATTACAAAATCAAAGATTAAACTTGGCATATCATCCCGATTTCCAATTTGAATTACATCAAAAATCCTTTTTTTAACGGATTGTCCCCTCATCTATTACACCTCGAACCCATTATTCTTACTGACGATAATATTCGAAGAAATCTGTCATTTTTTCAATCGCATCCTTTAATACTTCAATACGAGGTAAATAAACAACACGGAAATGATCTGGTTTACCCCAGTTGAATCCGCCTCCATGAATAATCAATATCTTCTTCTCACGAAGCAAATCCAATGCAAACTTTTCATCATCCATAATATTGAACTTTTTCACATCCACCTTAGGGAAAATGTAAAATGCAGCCTTTGGTTTTACAGCACTTACGCCTGGAATATCATTCAACGCTTTATAAATATATTCTCTCTGTTCATAAATACGTCCACCTGGAACAATGTAATTATTCACACTCTGATATCCACCTAATGCAGTCTGCACAATTGACTGTGCAGGAACATTAGAACAAAGACGCATATTTGACAGCATATTCAATCCCTGAATATAATCCCCTGCAATACTCTTATTACCGCTCAGCACCATCCAGCCGATTCGATATCCAGCAATCATATGAGACTTTGACAAGCCGCTAAATGTTACACAGAACAAATCTGGTGCCAACGATGCAATGGAAATATGCTCTTCATCATCCATTACCAAACGATCATAAATCTCATCACTAAAGATAATCAACTGATGCTCTCTTGCAATATCAACGATTTGCTGTAACACTTCTCTTGGATATAACGCACCTGTAGGATTGTTTGGATTAATAATTACAATCGCCTTTGTTCTATCTGAAATCTTCTTTTTAATATCATCCATATCTGGATACCATTCTGACTGTTCATCACAAATATAATGAACAGCTTTACCACCTGCCAATGTTACACAGGCAGTCCATAATGGGTAATCTGGCGCTGGAACAAGCACTTCATCTCCATCATTCAAAAGTGCTGACATACTAAGATTAATCAGTTCACTAACACCATTACCTGTATAGATATCATCAATTGTAACATTCGGTATCTGCTTAATCTGCGAATATTGCATAATCGCTTTTCTGGCAGAAAATAATCCCTTCGATGCAGAATAACCCTCACACTCTGTCAACTGTCGCTGCATATCGTACACAACCTCATCAGGTGTACGAAATCCAAACGGAGCTGGATTACCAATGTTTAACTTCAAAACACTAGTTCCATTTTCTTCCATTCTAGAAGCCTCATCTACAACTGGTCCTCTTACATCATATAAAACATTATCCAATTTGGTTGATTTCTTAAACTCTCTCATCTCATTCTTCCTTTCTGATTTCCGTTTTTTACCCGACATATCCACCATCTCTTCTGATGGATTATCCTGCATACCTGCTAACTCCTTTGAAGTCTCAGTATCTACTCTTCCATACAACCATTCGCAATCTACTCCAAGCTCCTTTGCTAAAAAAGAACCAATATTCGCTCGTGGAACCGATTTACCACTCACATATTGACTAATTTGGCTCTTTCCAAGCTTTATCCCCTGATTGGCTGCTGCCTTAATCAAATCCACTTGTTTCAATCCCTGACGGTTCATTGCCTCCTTAAAACGTTGTGCAAATGACTGTTCTACCATTCTTTATCTCCTTCTTGCTTTTATTTCAAACACTTTGCAAAAAAGTTCATTTTATAATATATCATTGTAGCACAAGGACTCTAGAAGTTCAATAAGAAGTTCATTTTAAATTCATCTTATTCATTTACGAAATCAAAAAGTTCATTTTTATCATCAAAAGTTCATTTTTATATTATAAATCCAAAAAGTTTTCAAGCATTTCTTTTCCATACTCTGTTAACACAGATTCTGGATGATACTGAAAACCATATATATCCTTTTCTTTGTGCTTTACTGCCATAATTTCACCATCCGCAGTTTGTGCAATCACTTCTAAACACTCTGGCATATCTGTATCTAACGCTGCCAAGGAATGATATCTTGCAATCTTGATATTCTGTGGAATATTTCGAAAGATTTCACTATCTTCCGAAAACTGAATCTCACTTGTCTTTCCATGCATCAATTCCTTTGCATATGTAATGGTTCCCCCAAACGTCTCACAGATTGCCTGATGTCCCAAACATACACCTAATATTTTTACAGGCTTTTTATATGTTGCAAGCAAAGTTTCACAGATTCCTGCATCCACAGGTCTTCCTGGACCAGGAGACAATATGATATATTCTGGCGCCATGTTTTCAATCTCTTCTACCGATAACGCATCATTTCTTACTACTTTAATTCCATAGTTGTCTTTCGGCCCCTCTTTTACTTCTCCCTTTTCATATTTTTCCTTACAAATACCTCCAATCATTTGTACCAAATTGTAGGAAAAACTATCATAATTATCAATCAGTAATATCATTATCCATTCACCTCCGCAGCACGCTTAATTGCTTCTATAACCGCTCCCGCTTTATTTGCACACTCCTGATATTCATTTTCCGGCACACTATCTGCCACAACACCTGCTCCCGCCTGCACATACACCTGATTGCCTTTTTTCACAGCAGTTCGAATTGCAATACAAACATCTAAATTACCCGAAAAATCAAGATAACCAATCGCTCCACCATATACACCTCGTGCAACTGGCTCTAATTCATCAATAATCTCACACGCTCTAAATTTCGGAGCACCTGATAATGTACCCGCTGGCAATAAAGCGCTTATCGTATCGCATCCATCTTTATCTTCCCTGATTTTTCCAATTACGGTTGATGCGATATGCATTACCTTTGAAAAACGATGAATCGCCATGTACTCTTCCACTTCCACAGACCCAAACTCGGATATCTTTCCAATATCATTTCTTGCTAAATCAACCAACATATTATGTTCTGCACACTCTTTCTCGTCTGCTAACAATTCTTTCTCTAATGCAAGATCCAATTCCTTATCTGCACCTCTAGGTCTTGTTCCTGCAACAGGGAATGTTGTCAATTTTCCATTTACAAGTTTTACCATAGTCTCAGGACTTGTTCCTGCAATCTCCACATCATCACATCCAATAAAATACATATACGGAGATGGATTGGTGGTTCGAAGTACACGATATGCATTTAACAAACTTCCCTGATATTGCGCCTCAAATCTTCTGGAAATAACACCTTGAAAAATGTCACCTTCTTTAATATATTGCTTCGTACGAAGAACCATATTACAATATTCTTCCTCTGATAAATTGCAATGAAATTCTACATTTTCATCTGCAACCTCTTCTACAAGAGGTGTATTATCCTGAATCAAATGAATCATCTTATCAATTTCCAACAACGCAGCCTTATATCCCTTTTCTCCATCTTCACTACGATAATTTGCAATCACAATAATCTTTTGTTTCAAATGATCATATGCAATTACTTTATCAAATAACATTAAGTTGTAATCATCAAAATCACTTTCTTTCAAATTCAGCTTCGGCTCTGCATAACCAATCATTTCGTAAGAAAAATAACCAACCAATCCACCTGTAAAGCTAGGAAATCCCTCAATCGCAGGGGAACGATATTGCGATAACAACTTTCTAAGCGCATCCATCGCATCCGTTTTTTCTCGTGTTACCATAGCCCCACTTTTCATCGTAACCGTTCCATTTTTACAACTAATCTGTAACAATGGATTCACACCTAAAAATGAATACTGACCCCACTGTTTTCCACCTTCCACACTTTCCAATAAATAATATCTGCTATCAATTTCCTTCAATTTGCGAAGTAATGAAATTGGAGTTGCAACATCTGCATATATCTCCTTACACACTGGTATCAGATTATATTCTTTTTCATATTTCTTTGCTTCCTCATAACTTAAAAACATTTCTTCTACTCCTTCCAATAAAAATAAAAAAGACCTCTGCCCCTATCAAGGGACAAAAGTCATAATCTCCAACTTCTGCGGTACCACCCAAATTGATGCATTGCACCCACTCTTCAAACATACCATCATATGTTCCCCATTGATAACGGACGGGATCCCGTTGACATCTACTCTGAATCTCTTCATTTCAAGCCACCCTCGTAAGTCCATTCAACTACTGACCACCTGCTGCTTCCCACCATCACAGCTCTCTGGAAAGTTTCACAATAGTCTACTCCTCTTACTCATCGGTTTCGTGATACGATATAACTGACTCTGTCAGTATTTTTCATCTAAACACTCAAGTTAAATAAAGTATATGCTTCTACGTTTCATTTGTCAACCAAATTTTCAAATTCAAATGTGCTTTTCAAAACATGATTACTTACCCATAGCCTGCTTGCGTTCTAACGCAAATGCAATCAAAAAGTCATGAAAATCTTTTACGATTGGATTACCAGAAAAGTCCTCATTATATGTAATGATAATATCTCGTTTACACTCTGGACTTTTGATTGGTAATAATACCACATTCTTAGATAATTCTGAATTTTCCCAAGAATACTCTGGCCAGAATCCCACTCCCATACCTGCACTAATCAAACTTCGAACCGCCTCAAAGTTCATACTTTCAAATACAATATCCGGCGTAAATCCTGCTTCTATACAAAACTGATCACAAATACTACGAATTGGTCTTGTATCCGTCATTAAAATAAATCCCTCTCCTGCAACCTCTTTTAAATCAATTTCCTTATAACTTGCATAAGGTGAAGTCGCTGGTACTGCAAGAAAAAAATTCTCCTCTAACATAATCTGATTCGAAGCCGGATTCCTTCTTGGCAACGCAGCTGTGATACACAAATCATAATCCATTGCAGACTGACTCTGTACAAACTGAAAATGTACTTCTGGATGCTTAATTTTATAAGCAATAATACAATTGGTAACCAAAGTCGATGCCGCCAATACATTCAAGTGAATCGTCTGATTCTGTTTTTTCTCTGTATCCTGCAATTTTTTTGGCAAGCTTTCCAGACTCTTCATAATTGGTCTTAACTCATCCACCAAAAGCTTTCCAGATGCACTCAACGATATTCCACCCTTTTTACGGTCAAATAACTTAACTCCCAACTCTGCCTCTAAACGCTTAATCGACTGCGACAATGCAGGTTGCGCAATATGCAGAGAATTTGCAGCCTTTGTAATATGCTCATACTGTGCTGCCACCAAAAAATATTGCAACTGTTGTAATTCCATAATCTACTCCAATTCTATAGAAACCATTATCTTCCTAGATTTATTATAATCAAATCATATAATAACTTCTATATTATGCATTGTCAATAGCAATATTATCTAATTCAGAAAACGCATTCACATATGGCGTACCCTCCGGAACACTACCAAATCCGTATGCAGCATGAATGAAATGCACTCCCGCTTTCATACTTGCCTGATAATCGCCCATAATATCACCTACATATACAACCTCATCCGACGAATAACCACACCGTTCCACCACAAGTTTGATATTATCGCCCTTTTCTAGTCCTGTATTCCCATAGCTTTCAATTTCTGAAATGTACTTTTCAAATCCCGTATAGGAGAGAAATGCCTCTATATATCCACACTGACAATTGCTTACAATACCCAATTTGTATTGTTTCGATAGCTTTTGAAGCGTTTCCTCCACCGCAGGATACAACACACCACCATGCTTCTCTATATAGTCAATCTCTTCATCACTACATGCCTGATATATTTCTTCCTGACGGATTGGATCCACCTCAACAGATGCTTCTTCAAACATCATATTCTTTATCTCTTCCATGACCTTACCCATAGCACGATGCATAAAATCTTTCGTTATTACAATGTGTGTTTCTGGTGCTACTCGCTTTATTGTTTCCGTCCACGACATAGCAACCTGCAAAGAAGAATCCCACAAGGTTCCATCTAAATCAAACAAAATCATTTTCTTACTCATTATTTATCTCCTTTTTCTTATCACAGAAATAGATAATCATTTTTATTCTAATACTTCAATTACATCATCTAATACATAATGAAATTGCGGTGCCGATCTAGCACTATTTTCCAAAAACGGTGTTTTGGATAAATCAATAGTATCCGATGGATTAAACGGATCTTTTCCTGTAAACGGACCTGAGAAAACTTCTATTTCTCCTTTTTTAAGTCTCTCAACTGTTTCCTCAATCAGTTCATTCGTTCCATCCGCTACAATAAACTCATTCACTCCTAACAATTCTACCCAGCCATCTTCAAATCCACCCCACGCATCGTTTCCATCACTTTTACCTACAACACATGATTCAATATCTTTATTTTTTAACATTGCTTCAACAGCATTCATCTCATAGGATGCCCAATTTATTTTACTACTAATCAAAGATGTCGTCGGTGCAACGTCAATCATACTTCCATTATATCCAACATGAACAACCGGATATTTATCCTTTAATTCCTGACAGGCAACCGCAGACCCAATCGTGTCTGAATGTTGCGAAATAATCGTACAACCATTTTCTATCATTCGCTTTGCAGCCATTTTTTCCTTTGCGTAATCGCTCCAGCTATTCACATATATAACCTGCATTGTCACAGACGGTACCTGACTATATACACCCATATAAAAGGCCGTATACCCCGAAATTACTTCTGCATATGGAAATGCTGCCACATAGCCGATTTTCACATCATCCTCAGATAATTTCCCCTGTTTAATCATTTCTTTCATTTTTGCACCTGCTACAACACCTGCCACATAACGTCCCTGATATATCGTACCCATGAAATTATGATAATTATCCAACTGCTCGTCAACATTTGCATTATCCCCTGTTGCCTGGCAAAATTGAATATCCGGATGCTCTTTTGCCCATTGTTTTATTGTATTCTCAAATCCATAGCTTGTCGCAAACACAAGGTCACAATCACTAGCAAACAACTTATCATAAATCGTGTCTATATTGACATCCTTTACATTATAAAATGCAACGGTTTCCACACGATTTCCAAATTCCTGTTCAACCGCCAGCTGTGCTTTCATAAAATTCTCTGTATAAGGTGTACTTCCATCGCCCTCATAAATATAAGCAACTCTTACAATCGATTTGTCATTCTTTTGCACAGCCATATGTATCAACGTAAAAAACAAAACAATACATACTGTCGTTATCGTAGTTAATAAAATTGCCCGTTTATTCATTTTCATATAACACCTCCACATCGATGATTCCGTCTTCGATTAATTTCAAAAATACTTTTGTTAATTCTGGGTCAAACTGAGTTCCAGAACAACGACGCATCTCCTCCATTACAACATCCAATTCCAGTTTTTGACGATATACACGATTCGAGGTCATGGCATCGAACGCATCTGCAATTCCAATAATTCTTGCCTGAATTGGAATTTCTTCACCCTTTAATCCTTTCGGATAGCCATTTCCATCATAACGTTCATGATGAAATCTTGTTCCTAAATCTACGTTTTTGACAATCGTAAATCCCTTTAATATCTCTGCACCTTTATCCACATGCGTTTTCATCAGGGCATACTCTTCATCTGTTAATCTACCTGGTTTATTTAACACGCTATCTGGTATTCCTATTTTTCCAATATCATGCAACAATCCTGTTTTATATAAATCTTCGCATTCTTTTTCACTCCAGCCTAACGCACGTGCAATTTGAACCGAATACTCTGCAACACGCTCTGAATGCTTGCTTGTTCTCTGATCCTTGGCGTCTACTGTCTTTGCAATTGCCATAATCGTTTCATTACTAATTTGAGCATCTCGTTCCAATTGTCTGAGTTTTTCCTGTTCCTTTGCCATGATGCGATCATTTCTACGTTTTAGTATCATCCACGTAACCCAAATCACAAACACACCACAAACGAATACAAAATAAAATTTAAACCAGTGATAATCAAATATTCGCATTTGCTTTTCCACTGTATAAGAAACACTTTCTAAAATATTGGATTTGCTCTCATCATACAAATGAAGCACCAATCGATAGGTTCCGCTTGGAATATTAGAATACTTGATTTCATTCAAATCCTTAGACGAAACAATTGTTTCTGCTCCATCATATCCCTCAAGAACATATCCAACATAAAGCTCATTTGCTGTGTAATTCGGAACAACTGCATGTAATACCATATTGTTACAATCACCCGAAAATGAAATTACTCGATTGTCTGGAATTTCAACAGACAATTCATCTGCATATGCATAATCCACTGTCATACGATATGGCACATTTCCAACATAATAATGATTTGTATCTACCAGGTAACAACCATTATCACCAGGAATAAATAACATTCCGTCTTCTGTTTGATACGACCATGAATTTGCAGTAATAATTCCTTCCAATCCATATTTAGAATCAAGCAAAGCAAACTCTTTGATTCGGTCATCCAA
Organism: Eubacteriales bacterium; assembly: GCA_030533405.1. Taxonomy (GTDB): domain Bacteria; phylum Bacillota; class Clostridia; order Lachnospirales; family Lachnospiraceae; genus CAG-590. Next base: position 118,546 of record JAUNJF010000005.1, on the reverse strand, counting down.
CATACTATCCAAATCCATTACATATATGCCAGCACCTGACAAAATCCATATATTTCCATCAGCACCCTCGCATATTTCATAATTATTTGAAAATGGAAATGTACTTAAATATTTTACATTTTCTTTATGGTCCACATAATTAATTCCATTACTGGCAACTACCAGCAACCCATTCTCACACTCGACCACACGCAATATAACATCAGATGAGAGACCCTCATCCATCGTTAATCTGTTATAAATTTTACCATCCTTAATTAAGAATAAGCCACCACCATCAGTTCCTGCATAAAGAAATCCATTTTTACTCTCGCAAAGTGAAAGTACCATCGGCGTCACAAGCCCATCCTGTGCCGTTAACGAAGAAACAATTTCACCATCCTTAATAAAATCAATTCCTCCATCTTCCGCAACAGCAACTGTACCATCACTTAATTCAATTGCAGAACGAAAACGATTGCAAATCATTCCATCTTCTTCTGTATATTTTTTGATATCCCCATTCGGACTAACATCCCATAACCCATCGCCTGCTGAAATACTGATCCAAAGATGATTTCTCGAATCAATCATGAAATTACGAATGCGCTGACCTTCCAATGCCTTTACCAATGTATTTTTTTCGTCCATCTCATACTCGGCATTCATCACATCCAGACCATTATCCGAGCCAATATAAATGTTTCCATTCCACTCCGTCACAGCATTTACAACATCGGTCTCATAATTCCCTTTTGCATAAATATTAGAAAATACACTTTCTGAAATTTTTAATAATCCAAGTCTAGATGATGTAAACCACATATTTCCCTGATAATCTTCTCCAATATTGTAAATGGACGCAGAAAAACTACCAGTATTCATAACATGACATTCTAACTTTTCATCAAGGTAACCCACACCATTTGCAGCAGATAACCATATTTTTCCATCATCCTCCTGCACAAGCGCATGAATATTTTTTAACTCTTTCGTTTTGATACAATCAATCATATTTGCATCTTCTTCTGTGATTTCATATCGCAAAATACTATCTGAAAATGTACCAAGCAACCATTCCCCATCACAAAATGTTGCACTTCTAAATCCTTCCATTTCATTATCACATGAGAATTGGTACAAATACTCACCATTTTTTAAAACATGTGCCTGACCCGAATTCGTAACCACAACAGTAATTCCATCTTCATTGGATTCTATTGCCTCTGCATAATCAATCTCTTCGATGGATTTCACAACCTCCATACCACCTACAATTTGGATGACATCAAGTTTTTCTTTCGTTCCAATATAATAGCAACCCGCACTGTCACACCCAATACAATTAACAGAATTGGATACCAAACCATTTGATTCATCAACAATATTGGCAATTTCACCATCAACCATAACAGCCAATCCACGATCATTTGTTCCAATCCAAAGGCGTCCTTCATCATCTCGATACAAACAATTTACATTTTTGACGGTATCAGAAAATTTTAATTTAAAATCAACACCATCATACTGATATAAACCACTGTATGCTCCAACCCAGACATAACCATCATTTGTGAACGCAATCGCATTTGCCTCTCCACCAGGCAAACCATTTCTGTCATTATATACCGTACAAACATAAAATCCTTCATCTATTTTTTTATCATCCATCGACTCAGCACTTGCTGTCATTCCCATACTAAATGTTGCAATAAAAACCAAAAACAGTGCTATTACATTCCATACTTTCTTTTTTATATTCTTTGTTCTACGAACACATCTGATAACAAAATAGGTTATAACCACCGTGATATATCTATCCGGAAAATCGATAATCAATTCTCCCAGCATCGCAGCCACCCATTTTTTATAACCAATTTCCTGAAGCCATTCATACACTCCATCTCCCCATTGGTTTCCTGTATATCCACCCTGAAAAAAATAATTTAGTGGTACAGAAACAATGATAGAAAAACCAATTAAAATTGCAACCATAACACTCATTTTATAAAATGTTTCGAAATAGCCTTTTCTTGCCATCCATCCGCAAATCACACCAATCCCAACATCTACAAGTGCATACAAAAGCGACACACGATCAAACCCACCGTGTGCTAAATGTCCTCCTGCACCAACAATTGCACCACAAATCGGACCATAAAGGTACGCAATAAAACACGTGCCCAAATTATCCAACCATACAGGAAACTTAAAATACATCGCAATATTTTTACCAAAAGCATTCAAAATTAATGCTCCTGCCACCATCAGTACAATAAAATAATTTTTGTATTTTTTCTCTTCTATTCTATCCAGTAATTTCATAATCTTTTCCCTTTTATCCTCATTCCCCAAAGTAACCTAAAGCTAACATAATTTTACCATATATGAAGAAATAAAAAAACAGAATAAACAGAGAAATTTTAAGATATTTTTAAGAAACAATGCACAAGAACAAAAATCTTTCCTATAAAACAAAAGGACATGTTTCCTAATAACAACATGCCCCTCTAAACACTATTTTTTATTTCAAAATGGACCTTCTGGTTTTGATAATCGCCGTTCCAATAATAATCACATATCCTACAACACTCAGCCAGTCTGGTCTCTGTTTTAAGAAAATACCACCCAAAATTGCCGCAAAAATAACAATGGAAAAATCATACACCGATATCTCTTTTGCCGGTGCATTCGCATACGCTTTTGTAATAAATATCTGTCCGCCAGCAGCTGCAAGTCCTGTCAAACACAAAAACCCCCATTGATTCATTTGCATTGGAACATAATGTAATACCAGATTAGGTGTTAATAACAAGGTTGTAAATCCCGAGAAAAAAGCAACTACAATCATACTTTTTTCTCCACGCATTCCAAGCTTTCTGACATAGGTATATGCCAAACCAGCGCCAAAGCCCCCTAGTACTCCAGCAATTGCTGGCAGCACATCAAAGGAAAAGGATGGTTTTACAACAAACAATGCCCCTATAAATGCACAGATAACCGCAAACCATTCATAGCGGTTTGCTTTTTCTTTCAAAACATAAACAGAAAATATAATTGCAAAAAACGGGGACAATTTATTCAACATCGATGCATCTGATATATTCATATGATCAATCGCATAAAAATTGCACATCATACCAAGTCCACCTGCCGTAGAACGAATGAGCAGATACTTTGTGTTTCCTTTTCCTATACGAAATGGTGTCTTCGATCTGACCAGTGCTGCAACTGCGATAAATAGTGCAAACAAGTTTCGGAAAAAACATTTTTGCAACGATGGTACATCGCCAGCCAATCGAATAAACAAATTCATTAGTGCAAAACAAAATGCAGATGCAACAATATATATAATTCCCAACTGATATCCCGATTTTTTAAGTTTCATATTTCTGTTTCCTTTGTCATTTTGCACTTCTTACCGTGCTCTTTAACCATTCACCATTTAGATTCATCGGTTCAAGTATACTTGTTACTCTGCATTTCGTCAATTTTCAAACTATATTTTTATTATTCGTCTAATAAACTTGCGTGCATTACATATTCTTCATAACTTCCTTCAATGTGAACCTTATAGGCGCATCCTTCAAACATATATTCCAAATATACTTCTCCTGATTTCAAGCTCTTTGTCACATCAATCTTTACCTCATCTCCAACAATATAGTAAATCTTGTTATCCTCTTCAATCAAACCAAATGGGATGAAACGAATGTTACTTTCTTCTTCATATTTTATCATTTCTTCATCTCGGTCGCGGATATCACTGAACATGCTATCGTAATTCAAAGATTTCTGAGCTTCCTGAGACATCGAATTACGGAAGGAAAAGCTCTCTAGCAGTTCTTCATCACCAGCTTTTCCCGAAATTTCTTTCAAAGTTTTTTCATCAAGTTCATTGTCTCCTCGATAATAATTGTTTCCATTCTCATCTACAAAATCCGAATATACCATATCTCCAACTTCACGCATATTTACGTCAACCGTCTTATTCGTATTCGCAAAGGTAATCTTTTCTACCCATGTATTACCAGTTGCCGCATAGCATATACCATTGCTTCCTGCAAACAACATTCCCGCCATTATAATTCCTGCACTGGCCACCTTTAAATAAGACACTTTACTTTTTTTTGTAAATTCACGATTCTTAACTGCCTTCTTTAATTCCTCTGGAGCATGGTAATTATCCCATGCAGCTGTATAGATTTCCTTGTTCGTCATTTAACCATTCCTCCTTCAATTGTTCTTTCATCATTGCACGTGCACGAACAAGACGTGTTCGTATCGTAGATTCCTTCTCCTTTAAAATCTCTGCAATCTGATTGGCCTGATACCCTTCATAATAATATAAATGAATTACAACTCTGTATTTCTTTGGTAGCGTCATAATTGCGTCCAGCACCATGTTGTCCTGATCTTTTGCTGTGCCTTCCACTTTCTCATATACTTCATAATCATTTTCCAATGCGATATTCTTTCGCCAAAAAGAATTCCACAAATTTTTACTCTCGTTTATCGTTACACGAATCAACCAATTGCGAATATGATCTTCGTCATGAAATGTTGGTGATTTCTGATACATTTTCATAAAAACATTTTGAACAATATCATTTGCATCATGATATGATTTCGTATAACTTACTGCCATTTTGTAGACGACATCTATGTAGTCATCCACGATTCTGTTGTATTCCTGCTCGTCCACTTGTTATACCTCCATACTTCTTTAAGAGCTCTTCACTTAATAAACAAATGAAAAACGAAAAATGCTACAAAAAAGAAAAAAAAAAAAAAAAAATTGTCCTCATTCATTATGGTCCTCATTACTGTGAATTTACTTTGAAAACTGACCTGAGAAAAATACCCAAGTAATCATAAGACGAATAGTAATCGAAAATATATTTCCATTATTACAATCATGAAGTTTTTCGATTATTTAGATATGACACTAGCAGAATTCTTTTCAGACATGATATTCGATACGCTAGAACAAGAGATTCAATAAAATTATACTTTTTCAGAATTATTATTTGCAAACACCCTGAACTAACATAGCTGTAGTTCAGGGTGTGGCGTAAATACCGGATTTGAGGTGTGATTTGTATATCACGTGTGTATCACGATTGTCAGATAATTTCGGTTATAATAAATTATCTACCAATTTTGACCACCAAATATTTGTTGCAAAGTATCCTTTAAATGAATAGCCTCTGTTAATATCTGGTTCAGCTCTTGGTTTCCTTGCGCCTTCAATACAAACAACCGATATGCTTCTCTTGCTATCATTCCTTTATATTGATCATCCGCTTTTATAAAACAGTCTAGCCAATCATTCATATTCGTTCTAGCATCTTCAAAGTTTTCATTTTGTTCTTCAATATGTGTTTGCATCCTTTTCATCCTCCTTTGTAACATTATACTTCTTATATTCTACATATAACAGTCTCTTGTCATCGCATAATGTAACAAGATTCGACACAAGAATAAATTATTTCTTAGTTATTCCAAAACAATTTCACCTTCGTAAATTACCAAATCTGTTTCTTTCAAATCCACGATTTTTTGCTCATCAATATCTATGTATAGTTTATCATCATGCATTTTTGCTGGCTTTAGTAGATATACATCATTATCACAATAAACCATAGCGTATTTTTTATCTCGTGTAAGCATTATTTGTTTGGAAATTTCTAGTTTATTTCCACCAGCATAATAAATCATTCCCAAGAAAACTGGTATTATTAAAATGACTATACCAATAAAATGTTTTATGCTATTATCCTTACCTTTTCGTTCCAAAACAGTAATGCATAAAAGAATTTCTTCCATGATATATAATGTTATAAGATATACAATTGTTACCTTAAAATTCATTTTTGTATGAAGCAAAATGGACAAAATTAGCGAAAATGGATAATTCCCTAAACTTAATGCAAAAGCAGAAAAAACGAGCGACAGCACAAATTTTGTTACTTTTCCAAAAATTTTGATAGTCGCTCCAATGCTTTTCCTTGAAAATTCATAACATACCCACATCAAATAGCTTATTTCTATCAATACAGCTCCAAACAAAATTGAATAAAAAACATATCCTTCATAATTGATGTTTAACATAGAAAAATCAATGTTCAATGCTTTAAAATAACCACTCCAAAAAATATAAACAATCAACCGAAGAATTGCATACATAACAGCTGTTACAGAAGTTACAAGAGCAATTATCAAAGCATAATTTTTTGATATGTATTCATATATTCGTTTATTCATTTCAAACCAACACTTCCTATACCTATCGCTATAACAACATAATTTCAGTTGTAAATCAAACCATATTTTTCAGCCATATTGCGATTTAAAACAATTATATTAATTCCCCATATTTTTCTCACTTTACGCAACCGTGTTTCCAATTCTAATTTAGGACTTTGCAACCAATCTTCCAAAAAATCAGAAGCAGTAACCACTAATACAAATTTTATTTTTTTATCCTTTAATGGAATAACCGATTTCAAATTAGCACCGACATCATCATTGCCATTATATCGCCCTAAAACAGTCGCGGCATATACATTTAACGAATCTATAAATTTATCAGCAATATCATCATAAAACTGATCAAAATTCTCCCCTTTATCCGGGCTATTAGGATTTAAACAACCAGTTTTTACTTCAACAAAAATTATGTCACTCTTACTACGTACAATAAATTCAACTCGTTTAATTCCCGTTCCCAAAGATTCAACAATTGGCGATTTTTCAATGTGAAACAAATCTTTTTCCGCAAACTCTCCAAAATTTGCTCCAGATTCAGTAATGATTTTACCCATATCAAATCACCCCTATCTCTTCTCTATAAAGCATACGAGCAGCCTCCAAAATCCCGTTTTTCTCTAATAATCCAAATTCCTTTGAAACTTCGTATGATATTTTTCCATTATCCTTATATAAAGAATGATACACGACATTATCTTCCTCATTTTTTCTAGCATCTATATACTTACTTAAAAAATAATCATGAGTAGCAATAAACACTTGAACTCCGCTTTTTGACAAAGCGAGTAACAAATCAACAATAACAGGAATATATGTCGGATTAATATTTGCTTCTGGTTCATCCCAAAATAAAATTGAACCTTTATCTAACATTCCATTTTTCACTAATTGCCATATTAATGCCATTTTTCTTATGCCTTCAGATACCAAATTAAATTCCTGTTTCGAATTTCCTTTCTTTAGGTAAAATGTATCTTTTTGTGAATCATATACAACTTTTCCATCAATAATTTTTTCTATTTCTTTAAGCATTTTACTTCTAGAAGCTTCATTTCTTCCTAAAGAAGCATCAACTTTGGCAGAGTTTAAAATATCTAAATAGGTATCATCAAATATGATATTACCTTTTTCCACTGCAGCATTTAAATTATAACTATTAGACAATATTTCTTTTGCAGGAATAAAAATACTACTCTCCCCCTGAAATTCACTTTCCCATCCTTGCTCGCCAGTTACATCAGCATCCCATTTTTTAGTTTTACTGTGGAATGAAATTGACAAATTTTTACTTGTATCCGTCTCATCATTCTTCGCTGTAACACGAACAGTCGAATGCGCAGCTCCTTGTTTTCGAGTAAGAAGACGCGAAATGTTATAATCATCTGGGAGCATAGTTCTAACAATTTTATTTGAAAATGAAGCCCTTGTATCTGCTGCCTGAGACGCCGAATACATTAATTTCATCAAATGTGTTTTTCCAGTCCCATTTTCACCAATAAAAACATTAATTGCATCACCTAAAACAAATTTTTCACTTTGAAAAACAGTATAATTTTCAACTTTGACTTGCGTTATCTTCATTTAATACACCTCTCATTCAATCCAATACATGTATTGTATATTATTTTTTACGAAATCACAAACTTTATGCCACCTCTTTATATCTCATATAAACATACTCATAAATCCTCTGACGATACTCAGAAATCCTTATCTCATCATAACATTCTGGGAGTTCCATCCACAGTGTATCCCTAATGAGATTATCTATTTCAGCCTTTGTCTCTTGCTTGTCAGTCCAATGGTCAAGTTCCGATATCTTAGTTTTTATCTTTGAAAGTAAATCTACAGCCACCTTCTTAATTGCCTTGATATCTTCTTTCGACAAATCGTCATTAAAGAGCATATCATACATAGATAATTCCTCGTCGCTCGAAAATCCCTCACGAACATATCTCTGTTCTTCCTGATTCATCGAATTTGCCAAATCCATCAGTTCCATGAATGTCTTTTCAATATTGGCACGATCCTGTTCCGAATTATATTCCTCGATAATCTTCTGATAACGCTCATAGTAATCTACACGCTTTGGATTCTCTTTCATCATTCCAGCAAGTCTAACTTGAATGAGTTCATCCAAATCCTTAATGAGAAGATTCTTCTTTTGAGCTTTAGCAAATTCTTTACGTAGCAAATCAAAGTCTATCTTGCTTATATCAAAGCGCTTAGCAAAATCTTTATCCTTTGGTGTCTGCTCGATAAGAATATATTCACCTAAAATACCATTAATCTGAACCATCAAATCCACAGTATCTACGTGCTTCTTCTTTTTCTTAAGCTCATCAAAGATAGCAATGACTGCATCTTTTCTTTCTCTATCAGCTTGTGATATATCATTTCTATCAAGATACTTCATCATGGTATTAATCTCATTACCATAAGTCATAAATTGCTTAATAGATTCTCTACTATCAGAAACTGCATTCGCTGCTGTCTGTAATAGTGAGAGCTTTACAAAATCCTTCGCATAAATAAGGTCTTCCAAATCAAAGTCCTTGCTATCAAGAAATTCTCTTGCAGCCTCTATTGTTTCAAGAATATGTGCAATCAATTCTTCTTTATCAACTGTAGGGTCTGTATTTCTACCACCTACATTAGCTGTATAATCAGCAAGTGCTTTTCGAAGAGCTTTTACAATACCAATGTAATCAATGATAAGACCATTGCTCTTTCCTTCAGACACACGGTTAGCTCTCGCTATAGTCTGCATAAGAGTATGAGCTTTCAATGGCTTATCCAAATACAGACATGATAAGCACTTAACATCAAATCCTGTAAGCCACATCGCACATACGAATACTACACGGAGTGGATTATTCTTATCCTTAAACTCTTTATCAAGTTCTCTCTTCTCCATCTTTGCACGATGAGGTTTAATATCGAGATTCCACTTATTAAAGGTCTGGATTTCATTCTGTTCCTGAGATATAACAACAGCCATCTCAGTTTCCTGCATCCACTTTATCTTTCTATCAAGCTCAAGTAGTTCCTGCTGTGACGCAGTCTTTCTTGTCTCTATAAGTCTATCGATTTCCTTCTTCCAGTAATCCTGTACCATGTTATACATACGAACACAGGTCACTTTATTAAGGCATACAAACATTGCCTTACCACTGGTCCAAAGGTCAGAATAGTGTTCTACAAAATCCTTCGCAACAGACTTAAGACGCGGTTCAGCAGTAAGCAAATGAATCTCTTTTTCAAATTCATGCTCCAACTTTTCCTGCTGTTCTGCGTCAAGGTCAGCAGCTTCAATCGCATCAAGAATCTTGTCCGTGATGTCTGGGTTATGTATGTCTAAAATCTTCTCTCCACGATTCTCATAGTAAAGAGGAACTGTAGCTTTATCTTCAACAGCTCTCTTAAAATCGTAGATAGAAATATATCCACCAAATGTACGCTCTGTAATATTGTCATTCGATAATAGCGGTGTACCTGTAAAACCGATACGAGCCGCAGTAGGTAGCAATCCAACCATGTTATCAGCAAATACACCATACTGACTTCTATGAGCTTCATCACTCATGATGATAATGTCATGGTCTGGAATTATCGGTTCTTCAGGCTTTTTATTAAACTTCTGTATAAGCGTAAATATAAAGCTTGGATTACCCTTTAATTTATCAATAAGGTCCTCTCCACTTGAAGTAATAAACTTAGATGCTTTTGTAGTACCAAGAAGTCCACAATTCTCGAAAGTATCACTAATCTGAGAATTTAGTTCTTCACGGTCAGTAAGCACAACAATAGTTGGTGAGCCAGCAAATTTTCTTCTGATTTTCTGTGATAAGAAAACCATAGAATAACTCTTACCAGAGCCTTGTGTGTGCCAGAATACACCAAGCTTACCATCATTAAGTTTACGTGCAGCATAAGCCTTTACTGCTTCATTTACACCTAAATACTGATGGTTTCTTGCAAGTATCTTTACTGTATTTCCACCAGAATGGTCATACAGGATATAATTCTCTAACAAATCAAGGAAGTTCTCTTTCTTGCAAATACCACGGAGCATTGTTTCAAGTGCAACACTTCCTTCTTCCTGTTCAGATAGACGTTTCCATTCATGGAAGAATTCATACTTACTACCAAGAGTTCCAACCTTAGCCTCTGTTCCATTTGAAAGCATAAGGAAAGCATTGTAATAAAACAAATGTGGAATTGTATCTAAATAATCCGTGTAGTTATCTGTATAGGCATTCTGAACATCCACGGAATTCTTTTTTAGCTCTACGAAAAGGAGCGGAATTCCATTTACAAAACCTACAATATCGGTCCTTCTTCGGTACAAGTCACCATGGATCTTTAGTTCCTTAATTGCAAGGAAATGATTATTGCCTGCATTCTGGAAGTCTATAACGGCAGCTTTCTTTACCTCAGTCTGACCGTTAGGCTTCTTTACTGTCACTGGAATACCATCACGAATATAGTCATATTTCTCTTCGTTAATCTGCATAAGAGATGCTGTAGAAATATGATGTTCAAACTTCTTTTTAGCCTCATCAATCTGAGCATCATTAATCCACGGATTAAGTGTTTTCAATGCCCGCTGGAAATAACGAAGCAAAAGAATATCTTTATATGATTTTCTTCCAAACGTTCCAGATTCACCTAAAACTTCTTGGTTATATCCAAGTTCTACCTGCCAACCAAGTTCCTGTTCAAGAAGGTGCCCTGCACTTTCTTGTACTAATATATTTTCTGAATAATCATAACCCATTAGGTGCACTCCCTTCTCTAATAGTATTATTTGCAACCCCTAATATCTGTAATTTTATCATTCTATCATTGATGTTCTTCGGAGTATTTGCATTCTTAATAAACAAATGTGATTTCTTATCAGACCTGCTAATAAGAGACCATATTATTTTGAAATTGTTTATCTGTGAGTCATTTAATCCAATAGCTATATCATGTATCTTCTCTATGCTATTTTCATCCAAGAACATAAATAATTTTCTCAGTAGTCCAGCAAACATATCTGATATTTGTACATATATATTTTCATGCGATTTAACAAATTGTCGATTATTAATCAGCTTTCCATCTTCGTATAACTCTATGTCAGCAAGCTGCTTCTGAACTGTTTTTTCTTCATCAAATACATGTTGTGACTTACTAAAAATCTCGCATCTTTCCAAATAAAACAAATAGTATTCTTTAATTAACAAATACGGCTCATTATCTTGAATAAACACAACTCTATCAAGCTTTCCAGCAGTCTTTAACATCTGTCGGAATAATTCCAGAAAGAAACCAGGATCATATACATCTTCATCATTGTAGGTTCGAATCAAATCACATAATTCATCACAAAATGATGATGCATCTTTTACATCGGGATATGTATGCCTGATAAGAATATCTATAACTTCACTTTGGTGTTCAATAACAAAATCATACAATGCACTTTTAATGTCCCAAAAGTACATCAAACACATAGGATGAGTTTTCCATAACGAATCTACAATATCTACAAGTGAATAAAACAAATTATTCAATGCACTGTAATGAATATATAATCCGCTGTCATTTAGCCATTCAAGAAATCCTGTAGCTCTTTTACTTGCTATAAAGTTTAAAAAATTGGTTGAATTATGGTACAGATGCTTAAATTTTAATTCCTTTTGTCCCTCTTTGTATTCGAGTGCTGCATGCAATGATGAAACATCAATTTTAAACGTTAGTCCGTCATGAGCTACTCCAGCTAATACAAAATCTCCTTTTAATGCATCTGTGCTATTAAACCCTCTTTCTGTTAAAGAAAACTTTCTACAATTACCACTTTCATCATAGTAGAATGTCATTTTTTCTTCAAAAGGTGCAATACCATTTAATTTAAAGATAGACTTTTTTATCTCGCCAATATCTTGTTTAAACATATTACACCTCCAATTTTGCTATTCTCCTATAGTATTTCTGGGTTTGCAACTACAACCTTCCATCGCCTCTTCAGGGAAAACAAACACATACCCTTCAGCATAAAACTTTTCTCTGAATGTTGTACAAGCACTATATAGTTGGTCTAATAAAGCTTTTCCTTCTATAGATGAAATCTTAAAACATTCATCCATATCCTGATATGTTTCTAGACTCAACAAATCATGCATCATATTGTTACGTTTCTTTACCCACAACCTTATATTTTCAAGAAGTTCGCTTGTAAAAGAATCCGAAATACATGTTACATTATTTTCCTTCAATCTTTTTACACAAGCAATTTTAGTACTAATCGCAAGTTCATTTTTATTCTTTTTACATTTACCACTACAATATTTGCATTGCTTTTTATACTTCTGAAGAGTTCTAAAAAAACGATTTTCCATACATGAATAAATTAACCACGACGCCTCAATATATCGCTCATTGGTTATTGCTTCATTTATCTTATTCAGGAAGAACTCATGCATATCAACTCGTTCCAATCGTTCTTCCATTTTCTCTGTACTTTGCATAGTTACACCTCAACTTCTCCGCTCATAAGTTTAGGCAATAAACGATCACGAGCTTCCGCAAGTTTTAAATTTTGAATATATAAATCCGCCATTTTAGAAAACATAGGTTCCACTATCGAATTTAGCTTTAGAATCATTTCTTTATCTGGCAATACAATTGAATATTCGTTTACTATATCTTTATTAATGTGCTGCTGCGCCCCACCCGTTGCTTTGCCAATCATACTCCATATATTGTTTGATACAAATAAATATATATACGCAGAATAAGTCTGCGTTTCATCAATTATTCCGACAACGGATTGATTTGCGCAGGTTTCTATTTCCGTATAACTCACCTGCCCCAAAGTAGCACCTGTAATTGCTAATACCGTTGTATGCTTAGGCATTAATTTTGTTGAAGATTTTTTTAGTCCTAATTCGGTTATAAATTCACTCTCTTTAATTATTCTCAGAGAATTCACTTCTCCTGAATTTATCCAAGGAATATCGCCATTCCAATAATTTGCATTTGCTCTTGATGGTGTACCACCCAAAACAGTTGTGAAAACATCACCTATAGAATGCTTTTTCCAACCCTTAGGAACGCCATCAACAATTTCCGTTTTCTCATATCCAGGAAACCTCAAATCAACAAACCATTCCTTATAAAGTCGCTGTGTTGCTTCTTCAAGAAGTTTGATTTGCTTCTGATTATTCTCAATTAGTTCATCATATGGTTTAAGAACATCTACTATTTTTTTCTGTATTTCCAAATCAGGAACAGCAACAGCCATTCCTCTCAGCGAAGTAAGACTTACTGTTCGCTGTGCTGCACCTAACGCAACTGCATCCGCCTTCATATAGAAGTCTCTGCTAAGCATCGTATAATACAGAAACTGTGGAACTACTTTGGTCTCATCAGGTCTTAAAATCGCAATATGTCTCTGAAATACAAATTTCTGCTCTTCTGACATATATACAGGAATTCCAAATGACCCCACGACAGAATACAAAATATCTCCTACATGTGCTCTTCTTTTATCATCAAGCTTATCGTAATATTCTTGAGGTACAAACATTGTATTTGAGAAATCAAACTTATTTGCATTGGTAATATTGGCAATTGTTACAAACGGGATACCATTCTCGGCTTTTGGCGGTGGTTGATGGTCTCCATCTGAAATTGATTTACAAATATCATTCAGTTTATAATGCTCCCAACTCATAAGCCCATCTCCTTCATATTTTGCGAGATGATATCCATCAAATCATTGGATTCTGCCTGTAAAGTTAAAAGTTCTCTATGTATTTCAGCCATACGTTCTTCAAAATCAACTCCATCATCTTCTACAGGTGCTACGCCCACATAAGCTCCTGGTGTTAATGACCAGCCTTTTTCTTCGATTTCAGAAATAGTAGCAACCTTACACAGACCAAGTACATCTACATATGTACCTTCACCAAATTTCTCATACAACCAATTCGCCTCTTTTGCCACAGTCAGCTGATCCGTAATTTCTGCAATCTTCTCATCATATTCTGACTGTGTCTTTTTCTTATCACGTTTGTCCGCAGTTTCTACTGCTTTCTTGGCTTCTTGACGCAGTGCCTTAGCGCTTTCTGATAATTCATGAACCTGTTCTTCGAATGACTTATCACTTCCAAGTACAGTCTTGTACTCGTTAAGAAGTGCTGCATACTTATCCACTTCTCCACGATATAGCCATACGATAGCATTCATATTTTTAAGCTGCCATTCTGACCACTCATTAAGTGTACGGTCTACGACTGTATAATAATTTCTTGCGTCAATGAATAGAACTTTGTCTTGTATATTCTCATTCTTTGCCTTATCAAAGAACCATAGAGAACATGGCAATGACTTTGTATAGAAGAAGTTATTTCCCACACTTATCATTGCATCAACATGTCCCGTCTTAACAAGACTTTCACGAATATCCTTATCTTTACCCTGACTATCTGTAGCAGATGAAGCCATAACAAATCCTGCACGTCCTGTCTCATTGAGGTATGCATAGAAATATGAAATCCAAAGGTAGTTTCCATTACCGATTTCCTTTGTCTTGGCATTTACACCAGGAAGTCCAAAAGGAAGTCTACCTGCACTTTGAGCAGATTCAGATTTAACCTTATCAACATTAAAAGGCGGGTTCGCCATTACGTAATTACAGCAGCCTTCAAGGTTATGTGCATCATGATAAAAACTGTTTGCTTCATCACCTGACTTAATTACACCTGTTAATCCGTGTACAGCCATATTCATAAGACAAAGCTGTGCATTATATTCTACTTTCTCCTGACCGTAGAAAGTCATACTACTATTTGCCTGTAGTCCTGCTTCATTTACAAAATCACCAGTCTGCACGAACATACCACCTGAACCACAAGCTGGATCAAGAAGAACACCCGACTTTGGTTCCAATATATTTACAATCATTTTTACCAATGACTTAGGTGTAAAGAAAACACCGTCATCGCTAGCAATGTTCTTAGCAAACTTATTGAGGAAGTATTCATATATTCTTCCGATAACATCCCCGCCAACTTCATCAAGAGCATTATTATTAAAGATACGAATAAGCTCAGAAAGAAGTTCATCAGAGAAGTCTGTATAGCTTTTAGGCAATACACCTGTAAGCTGTTCACTCTGTGCTTCTACAAGCTCCATCGCATTATTTACTACTTCTCCAAGAGAGTTCATTTGTTGTCCAGCGGCATTCTTTATATCAGCTGCAACAATGTTCTCTGGAAGATTTACAAGATAATCATACTGTGCTTCCTTAGGAAGATACAGTGCACTCTTAGCTGTGAAATCACTCGCCTCTACTGGCATCTGTCTGCCGTTACGTACTGGTCTTGTTTTTAATATTTCCGCTTCTACCATCTTAAAACGACTATATGCATATCTTAAGAAAAGAAGTCCAAGTACAGGCATACAGTATTGATTTGATGTAAGCTTTGAGCCTGCACGTAATAAGTCAGCAGATTCCCAAAGGTCTGCTTCTAGTTTTTTAATGCTTTTATTATCCATTAGAGTATATCCTCCATTATTTCAGATTTTATATAAAAAGATTATAATTAAATTCGTAAAATCCCCCAAAATATTATATCACATTCCTTTCCATTTTTCTAATACAACAAATTACAAAACCTAACAATTCAATTATATATCTCAATATGATTCTCCAAGGGGTTTGGGGCGTTCCCCAAGATAAAATTTGCAAAATAAATCCCACGATATTTTTCAAATTTTGGTTTTGTTGTACGTTATGAAATTTTCCAAAAATATCATTTTGGCGTACAAACCCAATGCTTGCTATTTTGAAAAAATGGCAGTTTGGGACACAAAACCAATGCTTGCTATTTTCAAAAAATAGCCGAATTGGTACACCAATTCAATGCTTGCTGCAATAAAAAAAGCAGGTGTCAACCTGCTCCTTCCATAAACTTATCTAACATTTCCCGATAAATAATATAATGATATCTACTCTTCCCTTCTTTCTTAATTGCATATCCAATGGGTATCCGCTCTTGTCGTAACAAATATTGCAATGTTACCACATCCATTTTCAATTCCTTTGCTGCCTGTTTGGTCGTAACTCGTTCCATCCGCATTTCCTCCTTGACGCTATATAAATTTTGAATTATAATCTCTTTATTTAATAAATTATAATTTATACCATTTTTATATCATAAATTATTACATTTACAGAAAAATACACAATTCAATATATTTGAAACATTGATTTTACAAATATAAATAATGATTGGATGGATTGATAGAAGGAGAATTACCATGGCATATACAGAAGAACAGGTTTTAAAAACAAAGGAACGATTATTCGAACTTAGAAAGTCTCACAATATTACAGCAACGAAAATGCCACAGGAGCTTTCCGATTATATGACTGGTGCATGTCTTATCGATTATGAGGAAACTGATCCTGAAAATGCAACTAGATACCGCAAGACAAAAGGCATGAGTATAGAGAAATTGGTTGCCATTGCTGATTACTATAATGTATCTGTTGACTATTTACTTGGTCGCACCGATGACAAAACAAATGATTTCACTATGATTGAGATTTCCAAGAAATTAAATCTTCCACCTGATACACTTATGAAGATTTCAAAAATGCTGGAGAACGATACCATTAATCAATTAAGCTTTACGCTCTTTCATCTTCCAGATAATACAGAATATTTTTACAATATACTCTACTCTTATTTTTTATTTAATGTTCTCAACCAAAGTGATGAATTTATGGCAGAGGAAAAGAAAAAGCTTACCGAAATTGAAAAAGAATTAAAAGCAATGAATATGGAATATCGATTGATGGATGAGGAACAGACAAAGGCTGAGTATCGTAAGAAGCTAAACAAGATATTTAATGAAATGCTTGACTACATTGATGGCATTTCTCTTAAATATGCCGATACTGATTATTCCAAACAGTATCTAGATAAATTGAAAGGAAGTGATATATTAAATGAAATTGCCCAACTCGTACGGGAGCGTAATTAAGCTTTCTGGCAATCGAAGGCGACCTTATGCAGTACGAATCTCTAGAATCGAAAATGATTCTAATGGTGTTCCAAGACGCAAGTTTAAATATCTTGGATATTTTGCCAAACCAGAGCTTGCTTACACCTTTCTTGCGGACTATAACAAAGGGATTGTAGTTCCAGAGCATGTTGCGTACAATGACGCTCCCACCTTTGCGGATATGTATAATAAATGGAAATCATATCGCAAATCCCTTAAGAATCAAATTAGCGAATCAGCATGGAAGAATTATGGAATTGCATTTAATCATTTTAGTGATTTGCATGACAAGAAGTTCATTTCCATACGAGCGGATGATTTGCAGGATTGTCTTAACAAATATAACACAAAGTCTCGCTCTACCATATCCAATATGCGTGCATTACTTCGTGGAATGTATCAATATGCCAAGAACAATGATTATATCGAAAAGGATATGACTGAAGGCTTAGTATTTGAATGGACGCAAAGTTCAGAAGCCATCCATGATCGCTATACAGATGAAGAGATTGACCTACTATGGAACAAGCTCTACATCATCAACAATGTAGACATCATTTTAATTATGATTTATACAGGTCTTAGACCATCCGAGTTGTTGGAGATACTAACTGAAGATGTGCATATCAAAGAAAAATATATGATTGGTGGTATGAAAACAGATGCAGGAATCGGTCGTACCATTCCGATAAATGAGAAAATCCTACCACTTATCAAGAAAAGATATGATCCAAACAGTAAATTCCTAATCAACAATAAGTATGGGAACCATTACACCTATGGAACTTATATGAATGGTAACTTCAACACTTGCATGAGTAAACTTGGATTACAGCATCTTCCCCATGATGGCAGACACACCTTTGCATCCTTGATGGACAGCGCAGGTGCCAATGAAGTATGTATTAAACTCATTATGGGACACAGTATGAAAAATGATGTTACAAAGGGTACATATACCCACAAAACACTAGAAGAACTTCTTACAGAAGTAAATAAGATTTAATGAAAATATACAAACAACGTACAAGGATATTTATACACTCACTATTTTCACAGCGGCAAGGCAATGAGTGTATTTATATAAAAAATGTGTGTATACCACTCGTATACCACCTGTATATCACTTGTATATCACGACCTCAAATCTAGTCAAATTATCATCAAATTAGAAACAATTCTGACAATTCAAAAAGATGATTTCATCGACCTTTCTAAACAAAAAGAAAGCCCCATAAACGTAGTGTTTATAAGGCTTCCCATAAATTCTAATTATTCAATTCAAAGTGAATATTCTAATTAACTTTTCTAATTAGCATACACCCTGAGCTAACATAGCGTTAACAACCTTCTCGAAACCAGCGATATTAGCACCAGCTACGTAATCGTCGTTACCACCAATTGTCATGTTATATCTCTTAGCAGCATCTGAAATGTTAGCGTAGATTGTCTCCATGATATTCTGAAGCTTTCCATCAACCTCTTCAAATGTCCAAGAAAGTCTCTCAGAGTTCTGGCTCATCTCAAGTGCAGATGTAGCAACACCACCAGCGTTAGCAGCCTTACCACCTACGAATAATACGCCCTGCTCCTGAAGATACTTAGTAGCATCTAATGTTGTAGGCATGTTAGCACCCTCTGTTACAGACTTACAGCCGTTAGCAACTAACATCTTAGCATCCTCAAGGTTTAACTCGTTCTGTGTAGCACATGGAAGAGCTAAATCACACTTGATTGACCATACACCATGATCATCAGCATTCTTCTTCTCATGATACTCAGCTGATGGACGAGCTGCAGCATACTCAGATAAACGAGCACGCTTAACTTCCTTAACCTCTTTCAATAACTCAACGTCAATTCCTTCTGGATCATAAATCCAACCTGTTGAATCTGAAACAGTTACACACTTAGCACCTAACTGATGTGCCTTCTGGATAGCATAAATAGCAACGTTACCAGCACCTGAAACAGTTGCGATCTTACCTTCAAGACTCATACCATGATCTTTCCATAAAGCGTTTGTTAAGTATAATAAACCATATCCTGTAGCTTCTGTACGAGCAAGTGATCCACCCCAAGTAAGTCCCTTACCTGTAAGAACACCTTCGAACATTCCCTGAATTCTCTTGTACTGACCGAACATGAAACCGATCTCACGAGCACCTGTTCCGATATCACCAGCTGGAACGTCAATATCAGCACCAATGTACTTACCAAGCTCTGTCATGAAGCTCTGGCAGAATGCCATAATCTCTCTATCTGATTTACCCTTAGGATCGAAATCAGAACCACCTTTACCACCACCAATTGGAAGTGTTGTAAGAGAGTTCTTGAAAATCTGCTCGAAACCTAAGAACTTGATGATACCTAAGTTTACAGAAGGATGAAGTCTTAAACCTCCCTTGTAAGGTCCAATAGCATTGTTGAACTGTACACGGAAACCACGGTTAACCTGTACCTGACCATTGTCATCTACCCATGGAACACGGAACATAATCTGACGATCTGGCTCTGTAATTCTCTCAAGAATTGCGTTCTTCTTGTAAAGCTCCTCATTTGCATCGATACATGGTCTTAATGACTCTAAAACCTCTGTTACTGCCTGTAAAAATTCAGGCTGATCTGCGTTCTTCTTCTGTACTACCTCGAGTACCTCATCAACATAAGACATTCTTATATCCTCCTTATAAATAAATTTATAAAACTTAACAATATTAAGTACGCGAACCATTTTGCTTTCAAATATTATCTGTTTTATTGCCGCGTCTTTAATCATTATAGTGAAAACCCTTAATTTATGCAAGGTCGCTTTATTTTTATTTAATTTAATAAAGTATTTTTCTTCTTTTGCTTAATATTATTCATCACACCATACTGTTTTTTGCACAATCTTTCCTCTTTTACTTAATATAATTAAGCGTATAATGTTATGACAACCACTTTATATATAACATTCAGCTTATAATCATAGTAGTATTATAAGAAAGAGCCTATATTATACATGATAAATATAGACTCTTTTTATTTCTCCACTAACGATATCAAATAGTAATATTCACATTGCACTATACATAACCATATATCCCTCGAACAGACACCTCTCCTGATAAAATAGCTTCCTGCTCCCCTTTATCGTTTTGAACAATCAACGCACCCGTTGCATCAATTCCAACCGCAGTCAAAATGCGTTCACTATCTTTTTCTATAACCTTTACTTCTCTGCCGCAATTAATTAACAATGCATTATATTCTTCCTGCAAGCATGACAAATCCTCTGTTTCTAAAAACACAGAATAATAGTGTTCAAACTGGTTCATAAACGAAGCAAGCAAAAGATTTCGATTAATCTCCTTTTCTAAAACAATCGAAATAGAAGTTGCCGTTTCTTTAATCTCATCAGAAAACTCCTGTTGATTACAATTCACACCAATTCCCACAACCACATAATTCACATATTCCATATCTGTGCTACTTTCTGTCAAAATACCACATATCTTTTTTCCATTTACAACGACATCATTCGGCCATTTTATGTTAACCTCTAACTTTGTTTCCTCTTCCACTGCCCTTGCCAATGCCATAGCTGCCACCAACGTAATCATCGATGCACGTTCTGCAAGCAAATCTGGTCGAAGTAAAATAGAAAAATAGACATTTACTCCCACAGGCGAAATCCAGCTTCTACCTCTTCTACCACGTCCTGCCGTTTGACAATCGGTAAGAAGCACGGTACCATTTTCTCCACCATTTTCTTTAGAGAAAGGTATTCCTAATATACCAC
>JAUNJF010000005.1:0-97436 GCA_030533405.1 Eubacteriales bacterium | reverse complement strand
CTCCACCATTTTCTCCAAGTAATTTCGCTCTTGCATTTGTGGAATCCATAGTCTTCTCAAATATAATGTTTTTTGCAAGCCATTTCGTCTTTAAATATTCTTCAATCGCAGACACATTCAGCGAATCTGGTTCAGCAAGTAATTTGTAGCCCCTATTATTGACCGAATCGATTTGATATCCCTGATTTTTCAACGTCTTAATATTTTTCCATATGGCAGTCCGAGACACTCCTAACTGATCACAAATATCCTGTCCCGAAACATAATCTGCTTTTTCTTTTAATAACTTAAGAATTTGATTTTTCATTTTCTCACCTGCAATTTATTGATCTTTCGATGAAAACTCTTCTCGTTTCATCTCTAACATGCCATATAACGCTTCCCCAACATTACGATTCCCCATAAACGGAATGACATACTGTTCTTTATCAAAATACATCTGAATCACACCATAATCCATATTTTCATTTGGAACGACATACGATAACTTCGTCATTTCTGCATACGAATATACCTTTTCCTTATGATGTAGCTTTAATGTCATCTGCTTATCACCAAACACATAGGTAATGTCATAAGCCTGCGCTTTCAATGTCTGTACCATTAAATATAGCCCATATGCAATACAACCCGCACACAATATCATCAGTACAAATCTTCCGAGTCCTCGTTCTTTTGCGGTAAATGCATAAAAGCTACCTGCCCCCACCAACAAAAAAACAAGTGCCGTCACACGCATCGCAACACGATTGGCTTTACTCTTTTTCACTGTATGCTCCATTTTCGTCCTCCAATTAATATCCTAATTCTTCACCAACCAAAATAACCTTGATTCTTCCAGGTGTAGCAGACTTTCTTGTCACAACCAATTGACAGCAAATACAATCAGGAGAATAGCAATCTCCGCACATACCTGTTGTCGCACATGGAGTCTTTTTATTCAAGCGTACTGTATTTGGTGGTGCCGCAATATTACGGACACGATTCATACCATCCTGGGCATTTGTTGCAATTTTGTTCATCCCAACCACTACAATCACGTTTTCTGGTCCAAAGCAAAGAAATGATACACGATTTCCTCGACCATCAATATTTACCAACTCGCCGTCCAATGTAATCGCATTACTACTCATCAAAAAATAATCCGCACCAACAATCTGGGAATACACTTTCTTTTGTTCTTCTTTTGTCTTTGCAAGATCGCGATTAAAAATCTCATAATCACCGTTTTGAATCGCATCAAACACACCAAGCTCTGTTAATGTCATAGAACCACCCCAACCAATGCTAGAGCCCTTTGGCATCAACTCCAATACTTTCTTAACAGCACTCTGTCCATCTTCACAGTAATAGCCTTCCATCTGTCTTTTTTCCAAATTTTTTATAATTGTCTTTGCAACATTCTCATAATACTGTTTTTTCGGTTCCATATCTCTTCTCCTTTTATGCCTTGATTATACGGTAATTGCGAAACTCTCGATTTGTAAATTAAAGTTGTACAATATAAACAACTATTAACAACCTAAATTGAGTTTCGCAATTATCTATACGAAAGTAATCCCAGAAGAATAAGTCTCTTCTGGGATTACTTGCTACATTTTATTAACGATAGATAATATCATTTCTTCCTGGTCCATTGGATACCATTGTAATTGGGAAGCCAATCTGCTTCTCAACAAACTCAATATATTTTCTACAATTTTCAGGAAGATCATTGTAATTCTTAATTCCACGAATATCTTCTTTCCATCCTGGAAGAACCTCAAGTACTGGTTTTGCCTTTTCAAGCTTTGCTGTTGTTGGGAAATCTGTTGTAACCTCGCCATCAATTTCGTAACCAACACATACAGGAATCTCATCAAGGTAACCTAAAACATCCAATACTGTAAACGCTACATCTGTTGTGCCCTGGATACGGCAACCATATTTTGATGCTACACAGTCAAACCATCCCATTCTTCTTGGACGACCTGTTGTTGCACCATATTCTCCACCATCACCACCGCGACGACGAAGCTCATCTGCTTCCTCACCAAAAATCTCACTTACAAATGCACCAGCTCCTACAGCTGAAGAATATGCTTTTACAACTGTTACAATCTTCTTAATTTCATATGGTGGGATACCTGCTCCGATTGCACCGTATGCTGCCAATGTTGAAGAAGATGTAACCATCGGATAAATACCATGATCTGGATCCTTCAAAGAACCAAGCTGACCTTCTAATAAGATGTTCTTGCCAGCTTTGATTGCATCATATAAAAATGCAGACACATCACAAACATATGGCTCAACCATTTTCTTATATTCCATCATTGTCGCAAATAACTCTTCCACCTTTAATGCTGGCTTATGATATAAATGCTCTAAGATAACATTTTTCTGAACAATAACACGCTCTAATTTTTCCTTAAGTGCCTCTTCATCAAAAAGCTCTGCAACCTGAAAACCTACTTTTGCATATTTATCTGAATAAAATGGAGCAATACCTGACTTAGTAGAACCAAATGATTTACCTGCAAGTCTCTCCTCTTCATACTCGTCAAATAAAATGTGATAAGGCATTACAATCTGTGCACGATCTGAAACCAAAATCTTTGGCATTGGTACGCCTTTTTCCACAATCTCACTAACCTCTTTAAATAACACTGGAATATTCAATGCCACACCGTTACCAATAATACTTGTTGTGTGATCATAAAATACACCTGATGGCAATGTATGTAATGCAAACTTTCCATAATCATTTACAATGGTATGTCCTGCATTTGCACCACCCTGGAAACGTACAATAATGTCTGCTTCCTTACTTAACATGTCGGTAATTTTACCCTTACCTTCATCTCCCCAATTTGCTCCTACTACCGCTTTTACCATTTGCTTGACCCTTTCTCTTGCATAAATTGATGCGTTACACATCACTACAATACTTTGTTAGTATACTATGATTCTTATCATAAGTAAAATTAATATTTCTAATACCACGCATAATCAATACTTATATCATGCATAATTTGTATTTTCTTCCACAAATGTCTTAATCAACATTTTTTCTTTTTCATATGTAATGGGATCCAATACAATTCTGCCATTTTCCTTGTTATATGCGCACGCATATAAATCAATCGACTTCCCAGAAATCTCCTCTGCATTTTTTGCCTCTGTATAAATCAAATAACGTTGTCCATTTTCTGGATTCTCCACAACACTTAATCCAATATATTCAATTTCCTCACCGTTTTCATTTGTCAATTTAAATGTATTCATTTCCATACACATTCTCCTATCGCACTAAAATACTATATTTCCTTTTTTCACCATCTGTAGAAGACGGAACGTACACTTTACACTATCATTCATCATCCGATAGCAACAATTCCTTTAACCGACTTGCCGCAACCGACATGGTAGAACGTTTATCAATCAACAAAAACATTTCCCTTTTAGGAATATCCTTTTTAAATTCCAACTTAAACAACTCACCACTTTCAATATGTTTGCGAGCAAAGTCCTCAACTACACATCCAATTCCCAGATTCCGAATAGAAAACTGCACAATCATATCACTCGTTGCCAATTCAAACTCTGGAACAATAGTCACATCATGCCTTTCCAAATAATGCTCCACATATTTTCGTGTGCTGGTATCTCCTTCTAAGCATATAACAGGCAAATTCTGAAGTTCTCCATAATCCAACTGTTTTCCTTCATAATTCGCTTTAAATTTCTCGCCACCAACAAACACATCCCGTACTGTACGAACCGGGTATGCATCAAACGGAACCTCACTTTGAAATGGCCCTGTCACCACACCAAAGTCAATTCGTCCCTGGTGCAAATGATCTATCGTTTGCGGTGTCGGTGCATTGGTGACCGTAACCTTAATTCCAGGATACATCTGATGAAATTGCTCTAAGTACGGGAGTAAATAGAACTGAAGCGTCATATCACTTGCACCAATTCGAACCTCTCCATATTCCAAATTCTTCATTTTCTCAAGCTTCTGCTCACCTGCTAAAATCGTCTCATACCCATCTCTTACATAGGAAAACAACAATACGCCCTCCTGCGTCAGCCGAACCCCCTTTGCCTGTCGAATAAATAATTCTATTCCCAAATTTTGTTCTAACTGCTTAATTGCTTGTGACACTGCAGGTTGTGATATACAAAGCTTTTTCGCCGCACCTGTAACACTCAACTCTCTGGCAACATAATAAAATATTTTATAATATTCCAGATTAATATTCATATCTCATCTCCATTTTACAAACAAGAGAATACCTCTCCTATTTTTTCGCGAATCACCAAATCCGCATGAATTTCTTTACTCGTCGGATCCATATTAATCACAACCAGATGCTTCCCAGCAAAATAATCAATAAATCCCGCCGCTGGATAAACTGCCAACGATGTACCTCCAATAATCAGCACTTCTGCTTCGCAAATATACTGAATTGCCTTTTGCATCGTATTGTAATCGAGTCCTTCCTCATACAATACAACATCTGGCTTAATCGTTCCGCCACAATCACATTTTGGAACACCATCTGCCTCCACAACATACTCAACAGAATACGACTTGCCGCACTTTTCACAATAATTGCGATGTACACTTCCATGCAATTCCAATACCTCTTTGCTACCTGCTGCATAGTGTAAACCATCTATGTTCTGTGTAATTACGGCTTTCAACTTACCTTCTGCTTCTAACTGCGCCAGTTTCTCATGCGCCGCATTCGGCTTTGCCCATAACGCAATCATTTTATTTTTATAAAAATCATAAAACTCTTCCGTACGAGTCCTGTAAAAAGTGTGACTTACAATCGTTTCTGGTGGATATTTGTACTTCTGATTATACAATCCATCCACACTTCGAAAATCAGGGATTCCACTTTCAGTCGATACACCTGCACCACCAAAAAAAACAATATTATCACTTTGCTCTATCATACGCTTTAGCGTGTCAATTTTCTCTGCTGATTCATCAAATTGCATTATCCTAGTCCTCCTTCTCCGTTTCGAACTCCTCTTGCAAACAAGAAATCAATGCAGCTAACGCTTCTTCTTCATCTGAACCATCACAAATCAGTTCAATCTCATCTCCCTGCGTCACCCTTGCAGCTAATAACCCCAATACGCTTTTCACATTTGCAGTTTGCGTACCTTTTTTTAACAGGATTCTACAGGTAAATCGCTGACTACATTCACACAACTTTCCTGCCGGACGCAAATGCAAACCCATTGGTTCTTGTACAACCAATTTATAAGTAACCATACGCCCCTACTGTTCCTCCTCTTCTATCCTTAATTTTATCGTTACATCTTTCAAAATCTCGATTCCACTCAGTGTTCTAAAATTCACCTTAATTTCGTATTCTCCAACATCGTACTTTGATACATCAATACTTGGTATCATATTGGTAACATCTAACTTTTCTAAATTATCAATCAATCCCAACACAGTAATCAAGTTGTTATTTTTATTCACAAACGTATAGCGATATCCCTTTCGTTTTCCTACGATATTGATATCTTCATTTTCCAAAACAACAGCTCTTTCTTCTAACTTCTCAATCATAATTTTAACCATGATTTCCGAATTATCATCTGCTAGAGCAATACCCTCTGGAAGGTAATCCAAAATATTGATAGATGTCTCCATTGTGGAGCTTGCACCCGATACATCAATATCATCCACCGTGATTTCTTCTACATACGCTAAATCAGCCGCATCTCCAACGACATTAATTGTCGTAGGCTGGTAATCAATTCCTGCAATTGCATATCCTTCCTTTGGTTCTCCAGAAGTATTCAGACGCACTGCAAGTTTTTTTGTAGGTAAAATCTCTATAACCGACTCCACTTCTTTTACGTCATATTCAAACTTAGAAGCATCCATTCGTTCACCCATTTTATTCAAAAATACTGGTTCTCCTGTGAATGCAAGATTGTGATTTGCATGACTAACATCAACATCCACAACTACATTTTCAATATCATTCACAACACTTTCTGCGCCTTTTACAGTAATCAGATTCGGCGTAACTGTTTTGTTTCTAATCGCATAGCCCTCTTCTACACTTGAAAAAACACGCACATTAATCGGAAGCTGTTTTTCTACTTTATTTTCAACAGCAATCAATATTGCACTATTCGTATAGTTTATTGTAAGCTCTTTTGCAACCAGACTACTTGTTGCATACACCTCAACATTAACCGCATTGGTAATAGACATCTTGGAAAGATCTGCAACCGCTTTAAAATCCTTGCTATCCAGTTTCTCAACTAATTTTCTTCTTCCCTTTATTATGATATCAACCGACGTACCATCTGGGACTTCATAAACCTTATTTTTTTCTGTAATCGCATTTCCATTTATGAATTCAATTTCAATTCCCGTAACCTGCTTAGTCGTCTTATAATCATCAACATTCGCAACAATCACCCAAACAACAATCGCAATAATTAACGATAAAACCTTCATTCCTAAATGATTAAGAATTCGATTTTTCATGTCTACCAAAACCTTTCCAACGTCTCATTTTACCCGTAATTGACTCAGTTCTACTTAACTCCTCTATTTTTTCCACAAAATGTTCTCTTGTTATTTTACGAATAATATTTCCATTATACGCAATGGATACCGCACCTGTTTCTTCTGAAACAATAATTGTAATACTATCCGAAACCTCACTCACACCAATTGCTGCACGATGTCTTGTTCCTAATGCCTTGTTAATATCTGGATTATCCGATAACGGCAAATAACATGTCGCACTGACAATACGATCATCTCTAATCAAGACAGCACCATCATGAAGCGGTGTATTATGTTCAAAAATATTAATCAGCAGCTGACTCGAAATAATACTATCAACAGCAATTCCTGTTCTCTCATAATCACCCAAATGCACATCTTGTTCAATTACAATCAACGCACCTGTTTTCACTTCTGCCATTGCGTAAACCGCTTTTGAGATTTCAACTAAAACACGCTTATCAATCTTTCTATTTCTTTCACCATTTTCTGACGAAAAAAACGAGGAAAGAAAACGTTTTCGTCCTAACTGTTCTAGCACTTTACGAAACTCTGGTTGGAAAATAATTACAACAGCAATAACACCAACACTAATGGTATTCTTAAAAATCCAGATTAACGTATTAAATTGGAAAATAGAAGCAAGTGCCATAAATAAAAGAAGCACAAGAATTCCCTTAACCAATGTCCAGGCTCTTGTCGACTGAAGCCATATCATAATGTAGTATACAATAACTGCAATAATGATAATTTCGACGATATCCGTAACTGTGACATTCGGGAAATAAAACCAATCAAAATAACTTTTCACAAACTTAAGTATTGTTTCCAACCTGTCTCATCTCCATTAATTTTGCATTTTCGAATTAATATGTTTCACATTTTTCTTCCGTCCTGCAACGGATAACTTTGGAATTGCTTTTACATAATAGTAATATTCATCATCTTCAAACTGTAAATAATCTGTTTTTTGATAATCCACAATTCCTTTTATAAATTGCATAATAACTGCTACAACAATGCCAACTACAGTTCCCAGTAAAATCGGTAAAATCTGAACCTCTAACATCATTGTTACACTTCCAAATAAAAACAAAACAACATTCATGAATCCACCCACGCAAAACGCAACAATCCATGAATTCGTAAAAGATAAGCGATAAATCGCATACGTAATCAATATTACACATGCAAATACCACAAATGTAAGCATCATCTCTTTATTATCGATCATCCCAGATATAATATACTGATACCCAACAACCGCGTCATCTTCTCCTGTCGCTGCTGCCATAACGCCAACCAATTCGCCAATACAGATCTCATATTGATACAAAAATACACCAAAAATAACTGGAACCACAACCGATGGTCCAATTAAAAACGCTAAAACAATTGGTAACGCATATGTAATATGGCATGCATAAAAAATTGGTACTAAAAAGATTACAACACCAGTCTTTGGGAAAAAACGCATATACGCACAATAAAAAATCACAACAAATCCTACTGTTAGCAATCCCGCATCCAAAGATACTTTGGCAGTTTGCAAAATCAACATAATCGATGCAATTGCCGCAGTAAACTCCACTGGAATCACTGCACAAATAGCAGAAAGCATAATCATCAACATGCGATTATCTAACACTGCAACATTTCCAAATCGCTGATTGGTAGATGTAAAAATAATCATTGCTAATATAAACTTTGCAATAGGTGTCAAAATAAAATCATAGCGACTGCAAAACGCTTTTAAGTTGTCTCTAATAGTCAATAAACTCGTCACCGATTCCTACTCCTCCCTTTGCTTTTACTACCTTTTTATCGGATTCTTCCTGTATTTTTTTTAAGTGATGATTGTAAATAATAATATTCGATCTTGATTTTTCATAACGAACTGCATATAAAATCCGCGCAAATAGCCAATAAATCACAACCCATATACCATACACCATTACAATCTCAGAAATAATTTGTCTGTAGTCCATTTTCAGCACGTTGCTTAATATATAATCCATTTTATAAACCATAACCATAGCAACTACTACTACAAATGCAATCGTGGCAGAAACAACAGCCTTTAGCGTATGAATTCTAACATAATCACCCTTATAAAACTCGTTCATTGGAATCTCTTGTTTTCCCTGACGCTTTTCATAAATCGCAATTTTGGACATTAATTTTACCTTTTCTTCATTGACCATTGTTTCCCTCCTCTCTGCCTTTTTCCATTTTTACACAGGATTCCTTATTTTAAGTATACTTTTCGTTTGACACAAAGTCAAGCATAACCACTCGCACGATTCGTCAACTACTCACCACGTATTACTCTTTCATAAGAATAACCTCTATCCTCCTGTGGTGTAATCTGCTCTACCTCAAAATATACCAGACCATTTTTACGAAGCTTCAACGAAACAGATACATTTTCCACACTTGTCACAATGCGTTCTGCCTCAATATACGGTCTTGCCGAACTCTTTAACAAATCTTTTTGTTTTTCTGTCAAGGATGAAGGCTCGCCTAACGCATGCCAGATTTTTAATGGATTACAAGTCTCCTCGTCCACTATTTTTTTTGTCACACATACTTCAGATCCATTCATTCCCATTGGAAGATGTAATAACAAATCCAATTCGGCATCTCTTCCAGGAATTGCTGGATTCCACGCAACACCATGATAAATTCCATTATCATCTAATGTAACAATCACATCATCATTTCTAAATACACATGCACCAATTAAATCCTTGAAAAACTTAAAACTCCAAAACGTTGGTTTTGGAATTCCACCATTTGCAACCAAACCAAAGCCACCATGGAACGGAGTAAATGGCACGCCTCTCTCCTCAAAAATATCACCAAAGGTCCAATAAGAATAAGACTCGTTCATATCTCCTAGTCTTGACAATTGATGCGCAATAAATGCAGCATTTAAATTGGTATCATGCAATGGATTGTTTGGAATATATGAAGTATTAAATTCTGTAATATGAATTTCCATGTCAGCAAATTCTTCAAAAGAATCCACGATATCTCTTGTAGACTGAAGATTTTTAAATCCATCTTCAGGATTACTAAGCTGTTGATAGCCATAATGACCAACATCATCTGGAAGCTCTGTTGTATAATGATGTCTTGTCACAAAATCAACCGGAATTTTTTCTTCTCTACAAAATGTCATAAAAGAACGAATCCAGTTTTCATCATCCACACCACAAATAGCAGGACCACCAACACGAAACCGCGCATCCACTTCCTTTACTGCATAAAAACTGTATTTGAATAATTTGAAATATTCCTGCATATCTGCCTTTTCCCAGAACCCTGGCAAATTCGGCTCATTCCAAACCTCAACAGGCCAGGTCACTACTTCATCTGCCCCATAACGATCCATCAAATGTGAAAGCGTCGCCTTAACCAAATCACACCACATATCATAATCCTTTGGAGGTGTCGTATTTCCCTTCCAATAGAAAACAGTTTGTGTTCCTGAAGCCAATTTATATGGCATAAAACCAAGTTCAATAAATGGTTTTAATCCAAGTTCCAAATACTTATCCATTACCAAATCCAAATATGTAAAATTATATTCTACACAAGTTTCGCCATTTTCGTTTTCATATTCATGATAAATTGCCATATCATCTGCAAACAATCCATGACCACGAATATGAGAAAACCCAATTTCATCCTGAACAAGCTTCAACTGATCCATATACTCAGACTGCAATGCAAGCCCCATTCTGCCAGTTCCAATACAATCATCTACATGATTCTTAAACGCAACCCTATTCTCTCTCACAATAGAAATCTCTTTCATTCTTGCTTACCTCCAATTTTCTTAATCCACCGACCACTCTTTAATCTCCAAATACACCAAAACGCTTTTAAAAACTGATCTATTTTTAAGCAAAAATAAATCCAAAACGCTGGCAGGTGTAGCACCAATCCCACAAAATATCCAAGCGGAATCGAAACAATCCACAAAAATATGTTATCTGCGATCATGAGACATTTCGTATCTCCACCTCCTCGCAACACACCCTTTGTAATAATAGAATTTGCAGATTGAAAAATAACAATCACACCAATTGCACGCATCAAAGATGATGCAATCATTCTTGTATGCTCTGTAATGTTATAAAATCCTACAATAAATTCTCCTGCAATGATGATAAACACACCAGCAAACGCACCAATCACGAAACCAAATAACAAAAATGTCCATGCCTGTTTCTTTGCCTTTTCAATTTTGCCCTCACCAAGGTTATGTCCCGTCACAATACAGCCAGCCTGAGAGATTCCCTGAATCAAAGCCGTACTAAGCTGTTGTGTCACTGCCGTAATGGAATTGGCTGCAACAAAATCTGACCCAATTCTTCCCATTACCATTGCTACGACATTCGTTCCCAATCCTAATAACATATCACTAATCAAAACCGGGATACTGATTGTCAAATAATCATGTAGCATGTCACCACATTTCATAAATAAATCCTTTATACGATATTGAATTTTCTTATCTACAATCAAAAAATATCCGCAGTTAAACAGAAACTCAAAACATCTAGAAATCAACGTACCTAACGCAGCACCTTCTATTTCCATGCGTGGTGCCCCCAGATGTCCAAAAATAAACACCCAGTTTGCAAAAACATTGATTCCAAATGCGAAACACGAACCAATTAACGGTATTGCCGTCTGCCCTGTACTTCGCAAAACGATGGTACAGGTTGTAACCAATCCAGCCAACAAAAAGCAAGGAATTGACCAATTCAAATATCTAACTCCTTGCGCAATTACTTCTGCCTCTGGTGTATATAATTTCATAATTCCTTCTGGAGCAACAATCGCTGCTAATGTAAATAACGACCCAATCATAATTGTAAATCGTAACATTAATGTAACCGATTTTTTCAGGGAATCCAAATCCTTCATACCCCAGAATCTCGAAACCAGCACGGATGCCCCCATGCCTAGTCCCATACAACATATATGAAAAAATGTAATAAATTGCACTGCCAATGAAGATGCTGAGAGCGGAATTTCTCCCAAAGCTCCCAGCATAATATTATCCAGCAAATTCACACCGATTGTAATCAGACTTTGCATTGCAATTGGTAGTGCAATCAAAGATGTCTTCTTATAAAACTGCTTGTCTCCCAAATATTCTTTTATTTTCATTTCTCTATATTCTCTTCGCTATTTGTTCCATCATAAATGTATGATAGGCTGTTTCCTCGCTACAATCCACAACAGCTCCCTCTGAAACAAAATTCATTTTACATGGATTCTCCTTCGTATATGGATCCCACTGTGGCATTGGCGTTCCATCTGCATCTGTTCCATTTGGATCACCTGTTTTAATAAAGTTTGTCATATAATTACACATCAATCTCGACAAATCATAGTGATATCCTTTAAATGGTCTCCAACATTTTGCCAATGTTTCAAAAAAGAACCATAAATCTACCGAATGAAATGTACCCGGTTGATCCTTACCTGGAATATCCGGATTAAAACAATAATAATAATTATTTGCTCTATCACCATTTGCTGTCTTATCCAGAAATACCTTTTTCACCGTACAAGCAATTCCATTGACAGGTGCATATTGATTCTCACCGAGTTGCATTTTTGCCTCCGGAAACTCCATAAATGTTTGAGCATCTTCACCAAAACGCTCTCTTGCAAATGCTTCCACTTCTTCCATACTACCTACCGGAATAAAACCGAGGAATTCATCCTGCGTATTTCCTGACATTAGTGGTACATGCACATAGTTTCCCTCATATATCATTCTTGTTGGATCGCCACAACAAAATTGATTATCCTGTACAGTCATAAATCTTGGATGTGTTGCTGCATATTCTGCATATTTATCTCGAATATAAAAAGCATCCATCGCTCTTGCTTCATCTAATGTTTTTGCACCAATAAATGCAAAGAAGTCTTCTCCATTTTTCTCCGCTTCATCCATCTGAGCCGGACTGCCAATAGAAAAATCATCATACGGATTTCTAATGAACGCACTCATCACAATTGCCTTTTGGAACAACCCCTCATTTTTCATACAGGTCATCTGACTCAATACGCTACCACCACCAGCAGATTGTCCTGCTATGGTAATATTGTTTGGATCACCACCAAATGCTTCGATATTGCGAATTACCCATTCTAATCCCGCTTTTTGATCCAAATTACCAAAATTTGTTGGTGCCTCTGGTGATTCCTTTGTAATTTCCGGATGTGCCATAAAACCAAACACATTAATTCTATAGTTCACCGAAACAACCACCACATCTCTTCTGGCAATTCTCTCACCGTCAAATTCCATTTCTGCAGGATATCCCCACTGCAACGCACCACCAAAAAACCAAACCATAACTGGCAATTTTGCATCTGAACTTTTTGCATTGGTCCATACATTTAGATATAAACAATCCTCACTCATTGGAATATCAGGATCAACATGCCACTCTTTTGTATAAATATCATCACCAACACCTGGTGTATCCTGCACAGAAATCGGAGCAAACTGATATGCCTCAAGCACACCCTCCCAATCTTCACATGTCTGTGGTGCACGCCAACGATTCTTACCAACTGGCGGTGCAGCAAACGGAATTCCTTTAAATGCTGTAATTCTTGGGTCAGCTGCCGGAAGTCCTCTCACGATTCCATTTTCCGTCTTTACCTCTCTTAACATTTGTTTCCTCCCAATGATATTATGTTAACCTTTGATCAACTCAAATGATTTTAACTGTGGATTTCCACCCCCCTGATAGGTAAGATAAATATCACACACACCATCTGGAATTGTTATTTCTGCTTCATAACGTTCCCATACATTGGTAAAATCGATTGCGATCGTACCCAATACTGCTCCATCCCAGGCACTCTTTACTTCAAAATAACCATTACCATATCCTCTTGTTGTAACAGCCACCTTTTTTACATTCTGACAATCAAAAGATTTAAATCCCATAGTTGTCTTTTCACAAATATCAGTAATATATCCAACTTCCTCATCACCATCACGACCATCCTGCGCAATCTTTGGATAGCTTTTATTACCAATATACAATTCTGGCTTGTCAGTAAATAAGTTACATGCTAAATAAGCTGGATATTCACCCTCACCAACCAACGGACCACCATTCAATCCACATGAAGTCATCATTGCCTGTTGAATGGAACCATCCTCATTAAATGTAACCTTCTCTGCACAGCCCTGTCGACTATACCATGTACCATTCGTATGACGGTGATAGAAAATGTACCACTCACCATTAATTTCTATAATACTTCCGTGATTATTTGCTCCAAGTGCTGCCGGCATATCAGCTGGCTTATAGGAATCAATATGTAAATCACAGTTACTTACGATTACACCGCCATAAACAAAATCTTTATTTGGCGACTTACTCGTTGCATAACAAAGCTCATGCATAACCTCTGAAGAGTATACAAAATAATAGGTATCTC
Organism: Eubacteriales bacterium; assembly: GCA_030533405.1. GTDB lineage: Bacteria > Bacillota > Clostridia > Lachnospirales > Lachnospiraceae > CAG-590. Next base: position 83,407 of record JAUNJF010000005.1, on the reverse strand, counting down.
CTTTCTTACGGATAGATGGAGCCTCAAAAAATGCATGACCAACATACTGCGAACCCGCGCTGGTCTCAGAACCTGGTACAACAAATACTGTATCCTCAATAATGGTTAACATATCTTTATCTAATACCGTACACATTGCTCCTGTTCTGGATTTATCTCCTCTTCCACAAAATCCAGTATATAAATATGTCTTCTCCCCTTCTGTAAGCACGCCTGGATCAAATTGTGGTTCGTCTCCCTGACGTTCTCCTAACTTAGTACCATCCGCATAATGTACATAGCCGTAGAATTCATATTTTCCTGCCGGCGTATCACATACCGCAACCGATACACAAGAAACCTTGTCCAAAACATAATACAAATAATATCTTCCATCTGGTCCAACGGTCACATCTGGTGCATACAAACACATTTTTCCTTCTTTATTCAATGGATCTGCATTTCTTTCATATATAACACCTTCGTATCTCCAGTTCCCTAAATCGTCTACTGGTGCAGACCAGCAAACATAATCTCCCATACAAAATACACAGCCATTATAAAAATCATGAGAACCATAAATATATACTCTGCCATCGAACACGTAAGGTTCTCCGTCTGGAATATACTCCCATGATGGTAAATATGGATTCAATGCTTGTTTTTTCACTTTTTGTTCCTCCTTTATTTCTGTCCATTCTATCAGCTATTATAACATGTACCCCTTAAATATAATAGTAATTTATTCCTTAAAAATTGTAAATTTTCCAGAACAAAGCGTGCCATGCACGCTAGCCGCATAGCGGCGTATGTTCGGATCTTGTCTCGCGCCTTGTGGGCGAGACCTATAGGAATTCCAAGGAATTTCCTATAAAGCAAGAAAAAGGCTATGGTCAGCAACCATAGCCTCAATTCACATATTCATTATTTACCAAGCTGACTTGACAAATCAATTGTCTGAATCAAAATATCTTTGATTTCATTAATGCTTTCCATATGTTCTTTGGCAACACCATTTGCCTCTTTAATAGACTTGATGATTGCCTGTAAATGTTCAGCAATTACATCAAGTGTAGACTTGATTGCAGAAGCAGAACTACCACTTTCATTTGCAAGTTTACCCATCTCTGTAGCAACTACCGCAAATCCTCTTCCTGCCTCACCACTTCTAGCAGCCTCAATCGATGCATTCAATGCCAAAATGTTAGAGCGTGATGCATTGCCGCTTACCTTATTCACAACATCAGCAGCACCACTAACATCTTTCTCAATATCTGCAGTCATCTGATTCATATCCGTTAACATATTGAACAAATCCTCTAATCCACCAACAATCCCCTGAAGTGAATCATTCACATCTCCAACTGACTTTTGAAGCTGTTTTGCAATCTCCTGTGTTCTGTTTCTATCCTCAGATGCATATGTACTAATCAGGCAACCAACAACTTCCACACCATCCTTAATCGGCACGATATTGCCTTCCATCTCTTTTCCCACAACATCTTTAGGGAGAATATTATGTTTTTCTCTTCCTAATCTCAACACCTCATCAATCGCACCTGTAGGATCATTAAACTTTACACCAATCTCTACGACTGGTGTCTGACCCTCTGGAATTGATATAGCCAACACAACGCCATCCTTATCCACTACTGTTAAATAAACCTCTCCATCACTTACCATACGAATGGCATCTAAATTATCCACAATACTCTTTAACTTTTCGTTCATAACCTTATCCCTCCAACATCTAAAATTCTCATCCTTGCATAACCCTTACAAGCATATTTAATATAGCTATATGGTATCACAAAACATAAAAAATATCAACGAAAGAATTTTATGAATATTCCTTGAAATGATACATTAAATAGGATAAAATAATACTAAAAGAAAATGTATTTAGGGAGGTACAGCATGAGATTAGTAACACGTTCAGATTTTGATGGATTGGCATGTGGTGCTTTACTTTTGGAAGCTGGTATCATTGATTCTTGGACATTTGCGCATCCAAAGGATTTACAAGATGGTCTTGTTCCTGTTGATGAGAATGATTGTCTAGCAAATGTTCCTTATGTAGAGGGTTGCGGATTATGGTTTGACCATCATTCAAGTGAGCACGAGCGTCAGCAGCTCGAAGGAAAATACAAAGGAGAAAGTCGTATTACACCTTCTTGTGCCAGAATTATTTATGATTACTATGGCGGCAAAGAAAGATTTTCTCATTTTGATGAAATGATGGAAGCTGTTGATAAAGTAGATTCTGGTCATTTAACAATCGATGAGGTTCAAAATCCTACTGGATGGATTTTAGTTGGTTTCCTTATGGATCCTCGTACCGGATTGGGTAGATGGCGTAACTTCACAATTCCGAACTATAAGTTGATGGAGGAATTGATGCAGGCATGCAGAACCATGTCTACAGATGAGATTTTAAATCTTCCAGATGTCAAAGAGCGAATTGATGTATACTTTGAGCAGGCCGAAAAATTCAAAGAAATGGTAAAAGCACATACTCGTGTAGAGGGAGACGTAATCATCTCCGATTTAAGAGGTGTTGATCCTATCTATTCCGGCAATCGTTTTATGATATACAGCATGTATCCAGAACAGAATATTTCAGCATGGATTGTAAACGGAAAAGGTGGTCAGGGCTGTTCTGCAGCAGTTGGATATAGTATCCTGAATCGTACTGCAACATTAGATGTCGGACATCTTATGTTAAAATATGGTGGTGGTGGTCACAAGGCTGTAGGTACTTGTCAGTTTTCAAACGAAAACATGGATACAGAACTTCCAAAAATGTTAGAAGAGTTAATAAAAGGTTAAAAAAATTACATACCAGAACAAAAAAGAGAACTCAAAATGAGTTCTCTTTTTTGTATTCCTTTTTTATTCATTAAATCTCTACAATCCATCCTTCTGGAGCCTCTAAACGACCCATCTGAATACCTGTTAATGTATCATATAATTTCTTTGTGATAGGACCCATCTCATCCATTCCACTTGGGAAACAAATCTCATTACCATGATCATTAATCTTACCAACTGGAGAGATAACTGCAGCTGTTCCACAAAGACCACACTCTGCAAAATCTTTCACTTCATCGAAAAATACCTCACGATGTTCTACTTCCATTCCAAGATACTTCTCTGCAACAATCATCAAGGAACGACGAGTAATAGATGGTAAAATACTATCTGACTTTGGAGTAACCAATTTTCCATCCTTTGTAATAAAGATGAAGTTTGCTCCACCTGTTTCTTCTACTTTTGTACGAGTTGCAGCATCTAAATACATATTCTCAGCAAATCCCTGATTATGCGCATCTACAATTGCATGTAAACTCATTGCATAGTTAAGACCTGCTTTAATATGACCTGTACCATTTGGAGCTGCACGGTCAAAATCACTAACACGAATTGTAATTGGCTTTGCGCCACCCTTAAAGTATGGTCCTACTGGTGTTGCAAAAATACGGAACTGATATTCATCAGCTGGCTTAACACCAATAACAGGATTGCTACCAAACATATATGGACGCAAATAAAGTGTTGCGCCTGATCCATATGGAGGTACATAATCCGCATTTTCCTTTACAACCTGCTTCACTGCCTCTACAAATCTATCTTCTGGAAATACTGGCATCTCCAATCTTTTACATGTATCTGCCATTCTCTGTGCATTTAAATCTGGGCGGAAGCATACAATACGTCCATCTTCTGTTGTATATGCTTTAAGACCCTCAAAACATGTCTGTGCATACTGTAATACACCTGCACATTCACTAATTGTGACCATTGAGTCCTTTGTTAAGCAGCCATCATCCCACTTGCCGTCCTTAAAGTTAGATACAAATCTCTGCTCTGTTTCAATATAGCCAAACCCAATATTAGCCCAATCAATGTTTTTGCTCATAAAAAAACTTCCTTTCCTCGGCTGTTTCACAACATTCTTTATCTGCTGCATCGCCACGCTTATATCGCTTTTCTCAGTTTACCACTCTCTAATTCTGAATGCAAGACGAAAAATTATAATGCCTTCATTCTATTCACAGCCTCAAGTGTATTTTCATATGTACCAAATGCTGTCAGTCTGAAATATCCCTCTCCACTTGGTCCAAATCCAGAACCTGGAGTACCTACGATATTTGCATTCTCCAATAAGTAATCAAAGAATTCCCATGATGTCATTTGATCTGGCGTCTTTAACCAAATATATGGTGCATTCACACCACCCGAAACTGAAAAACCAGCCTCTGCCAATCCATTCTTAATTATCTGCGCATTCTTCATATAATAAGCAATCTGTTCTGCAGTCTGCTTCTTTCCTTCTTCACTGTAAACAGCTTCACCTGCACGTTGGATAATGTATGGTGCACCGTTGAATTTTGTTCCATGTCTTCTTGCCCACAATGCATTTAACGAAGTTCCATCACTCGCTTTTAACTCTTTTGGAACAACTGCATATCCAAGACGAGTACCTGTAAATCCAGCATTCTTCGAAAAACTCTTCAACTCAATCGCGCAGGTTTTCGCACCTTCACACTCATAAATTGTATGTGGCACATCATCTTCACTGATATATGCCTCATATGCAGCATCATAAATAATTACTGCACCTACTTTATTAGCATAGTCAACCCATTCCTGAAGCTGATCCTTCTTAATTGTTGCACCTGTTGGGTTATTAGGGAAACACAGATAAATGATATCTGGAACTTCCTTCGGAATCTCTGGTGCAAAGTTATTATCCGCCTTACATGGCATGTAAATCACATCACTCCAAAGCTCTGTATTCACATCGTAAGAACCTGCTCTTCCAGCCATTACATTAGTATCTACATATACTGGATACACTGGATCACACACTGCGATCTTATTGTCTACTGAGAAAATCTCCTGAATATTACCAGAATCACATTTTGCACCATCACTGACAAAGATTTCATCTATTGCAATCTCTGCGCCACGTGCCAAATAATCATTTTTTGCAATCGCACTTCTTAAAAATTCATATCCTAAATCTGGTGCATATCCTTTAAATGTCTCTTTCACTGCCATCTCGTCAACAGCTTTATGTAAACTATCAATAATCGCCGGTGCAAGTGGCTGCGTAACATCACCAATTCCCAATGAGATAACCTCACGTTCAGGATTTGCCTCCTTATACGCTCTTACCTTCTTTCCAATTGTTGAAAATAAATAGCTTCCTGGTAACTTCAAATAATTTTCATTCACTTTAAACATTCTTTTATCCTCCAAATTATATTTGATTCATTGTTACAATGCGCACTTTATAAACATGCGTCATTGATTTCTCCATCGAACACAACCTTAGCTGGTCCTGTCATATAAACTACATTTTCATCACGGTCCCAACGAACCTTCAAATCGCCACCTAACAGATGCAATGTAATTTCTTCCTCTGTCAACTCATTCAATATACAGGCAACAGTGCTTGCACACGCTCCTGTTCCACATGCTAACGTTTCCCCTGTGCCACGCTCCCATACTCTCATATTCACAGTCTTTCTATCAATAATCTGAATAAATTCTGCATTTACACGGTTTGGAAAAACGGTATGCATTTCAAACTTAGGTCCTACCTCTTCTAATGGAAATGTTGCTGTGTTATCCACGAACACAATACAATGTGGGTTTCCCATGGATACACATGTCATTTCATATGTCTTTCCATCAACCAAAATTGGTTCACATATCAAAACATCTTTGTCGGAACGCACTGGTATCTTCTCTGGCACAAGCTCTGGACTACCCATATTCACAGTAACCATTGCAACCTTTCCATCTTCAATCTGAAAATCCAAATATTTGATACCTGCTAATGTTTCTACAGAAATATGTTCTTTATCCGTCAAACCGTAATCATAAACATACTTACCAACACAACGAATACCATTTCCACACATTTCAGACTGCGATCCGTCTGCATTATACATTTCCATACAAAAGTCAGCCACATCAGATGCTTTAATTAAAATCAAACCATCTGATCCAATTCCGAAATGACGGTCACTCACCTTAATTGCCACTTCTTTCGGATTCACAACCTGCTCATTTAAACAATTCACATATACGTAATCATTTCCAAGACCTTCCATTTTTGTAAACTTCATGTCATAGCCTCCTAATATTCTTCATATCAGCACGCTTTCTAAGCGTTCCTAACTCAAGCTTTTTGAAATATGGTTAATACCATCTGCGCCATTTCAACCAGATTGGTGCCGTTATCCATACTTTTACGTTGCAAATACTTATGTGCTTCCTGCTCTGTCATCTTCCGTTGCTCCATCAAAAGTTGCTTTGCATCCAGAATGAGCTTGCGCTCTTCCTCGCTTCTCACCGTCGGTTTAGCTTTTTTCTTACGTTCCTTTTGATATAGCCTGTCATACATATCATTTACCGTACGCAGCAGCTCAGCGGCTTTAATTGGCATCGTCAACCAAATGAGTTTGTCGTCATCATATTCAATATAATATCTTTGCGAGGCTACCAATACCATCTCAAAGTCACGAGGCAAGCATTCAAACAATTCACTATATAGCATGTCTGCCATCTTATATCCACTTACGACAATCCCACCATCTAAATCCTCAGTCAATTGCATAACCTCAGCGGCTGTGCTACAAGCAGCTCTTACCTCAATACCATGCCGGACCAAGAGATTCCTTATGCTTTTTGCTTCTTCTAGCTTCGGAAACACCACGATTACACTAATCATTCATCATTCTCCTCGCCCTAACCTATTAACCAACGCCAAAATCAAATCTTATACAAATACTGATCAATCTCCCAAGCAGTCACCTGTTCTCTGAATTCATTCCACTCTGCTCTCTTTGCCTGTAAATATTTTTCATGCACATGTTCGCCCAACACATCCTTCATAAAAGTGTCATTCTCAAAAAACTGGCATGCTTTACTTAAATTAGATGGAATAGGTTCAATTCCCAATCCTTCTAACTCCTCCGCTGTCATATCGTAAACATTACCGTCCACTTCTTTTGGCACATCCAAATTACGCTTGATACCATCTAAACCAGCAGCCAGACATGCAGCGAATAACAAATATGGATTTGCCGCTGGATCTGGTGAACGAAGTTCAATTCGCATATTGGTTCCCCTAGCTGCAGGAATTCGAATTAACGGACTTCTGTTTTTCTCAGACCATGCAATGTAAACTGGTGCTTCATAACCAGGAAGTAATCGCTTATACGAATTCACAATTGGATTTGCTACCAATGTCATTGCCTTTGTATGCTCCATAATACCTGCAATAAACTGATACGCCTCTTTGCTCACACCATTTGCCGCACTATGGTCATTAAAAATGTTCACGCCATCCTTTTCCAACGACATATTAATATGAAGTCCCGAACCACATACACCATATACAGGCTTTGGCATAAAGCTTGCAAACAATCCATGTTTTTTCGCAATGCTTTTAACAACCAACTTAAATGTCATCATATTATCAGCAGCTTTTAGCGCATTTGCATATTTAAAATCAATTTCATGCTGTGCAGGTGCAACTTCATGATGAGATGCTTCAATCTCGAATCCTAATGCTTCCAAATTCAAAATAATATCTCTTCTTGCATTTTCTCCCAAATCAAGTGGTGATGTATCAAAATAACCTGCTTTTTCATGACTCACTGTCGTTGGCCTACCCTCATCATCTGTGTGGAACAAAAAGAATTCACATTCCGGACCCACATTAAAACGATATCCCATATCTGCAGCTTCTTTTAATACCTTTTTTAAAATATATCTTGGATCTCCCTCAAATGGTGTACCATTTGGACGATATACATCACAAATCATACGAGCAACCTTACCATTTTGTGGTCTCCATGGGAAAATATCAAATGTATCCAAATCCGGATACAAATACATATCTGATTCATCAATTCGAACAAATCCTTCAATCGAAGAACCATCAAACATACATTTATTATCCAATGCTTTTTCTAATTGACTTGCTGTAATTGCAACATTTTTCATTGTTCCAAACATATCAGTAAACTGTAAACGGATAAATTCTACATCTTCATCCTCTACAATTCTCATAATATCCTGTTTTGTATATTTGCTCATAAACATTCTCCTTTTCATATGATAACATATTATGTATGTTATCTCACGAATACATCACTTTCATGTTATCTCACTTCTACTATTTTGTCAATCACGATTCACAACAAAACCTGTACTTATTGATTGTTTTTTTCACTTACCCCTTTTTATTTTTAGTGTCCTCAAATACGCCTTTTGCTCCGCTGTAATCCGATTGCTTTCGAGTGCCTTTTGAATCGCTTTATTGTGCGTCCAATTATCAAGTGTTTCTTTTTCAATATAAGGAATGGTCGCATCCCATTGTTTTGCCAACGCTGTTGCAAAATACCACGCAATCATCATATTTACATAATATTCTTTCGATTGTATATCAGAAACCATTTCCAAATAGCGCACCTCAAATGCTTCATCCAAATAAAAGCGCATAAGCATTCCAATTCCATACCGAATAGTATAAGCATGTTCTTCTGAAATCCACTTTCTTATTTTTTCTTCCAACTCAAGCAAATGCTTTTTCAAAATCTTCGGTGCCATGGAATCACAGGTTGCCCAATTATCTACATATGGCAAAAATGCATCCAACTCCGCAATGCACCATTCATAATCCTTGATACCCTCTATTAAAAAGGCATGCAAATTATTCTCCTCATAATATGCATGTGGCAAGGTCCGAATAAACACCTCCATGTCGCTGTTTTTCTCAAGCGACAATTCCTTCGCCAGCCTCCTGACATTCGGTGTCCTGACACCGATAATGTGGCCTTCTTCTATCGTTGGCATTAGTTTTGCTTGAAATGCTTTATATTCCAAATCCTGCATTGCAAACAATCTCTTTTGCACAGTTTGAACAATGTCACTCATGTTCTCCCTCCTTTTCACAATCCCCTTTTTTTCGTGCAAAAACTCTACCCTCTATGATACATCACTGTCGCCAAAAACTCCACTCCCTACCTATGATATTTCTTGCAATTCCTCCCTTTTTTCGCTACATTATTATGTAGCACTTACTGATAACTGTGAAACGTTCCATTTATTATTTTATAATTTAACGACTTTTAACCACCTAAATTGCGTTTCACAATTATCTATCACATAGACAAAAAAGTGAGGAATTACCATGCATCTATACTTAGCCCCTATGGAGGGAATTACAACACATATATACAGAAATGCCTTTGCCAAATACTATGGCGGCATCACAAGATATTACACACCATTTCTATCTAACAAAGTATTAAGTACCAAAGAAATTCGCGATATTGATCCGGCAAACAACAAAGACATTCCGCTGGTACCACAAATTCTAACCAATCAGGCAGATACCTTTGCAGAAATCGCAAATGTTTTAAAAGAATACGGATACACCGAAGTAAATCTCAATTTGGGATGTCCTTCCGGCACTGTTGTTGCAAAAAAACGCGGAGCAGGTTTTTTAGATATTCCAGACCAGCTAGATCGTTTTTTAGACACCATTTACACATCCTGCGAAATTGATATTTCCATCAAGACACGAATCGGCATTGATAGTGAATGGGAATGGGAAGATTTATTGGCAATTTACAAGAAGTACCCAATCAAAGAACTCATCATTCATCCAAGATATCAAAAAGAATTTTACAAGGGAACCCCTCACGTGGATGCCTATAAGCAGGCAATCGATATACTTTCTGACACAAACATTCCGTTATGCTACAATGGTGACATCTATAGTATTGACACCTATCATAACTTTTTAAAAGCTGTTCCTGACACATCAGCAATCATGATTGGACGTGGGGCAATTGCGAATCCTAATTTACCAAACATCCTCACGCAAACTTCGTACGAACAAAATGCTACAGAAAAATACACAACTTTACGACTTTTTCATGACGAACTATTGTCTGGTTATCTTTCTTATATGTCAGGTGAACAGCCAGCCTTATTTAAGATGAAAGAACTATGGGCATACATGGGTACAGGCTTTTCTGTCTCAGAAAAACTATTAAAAAAAGTCCGCAAAGCAAATCGCCTAGCGGACTATCAGTCAGTCGTTCAAACAATATGGACTTCATTTTCATCAGATTATGACAATTAGAAATTGCCACCATTCCAACCCCAATTGGAAACAGCCTCATATTTTACATAAATATGATCTGGTGCAATTCCAAGCACATCTCCAAATATCTCACAGATTTTAGCAGTCAACGCATCAAATGCGGAGCGATTCTCGCTTCCAAACACCTTTACCTCAATAAAAGCTGTTGGTTGACTGTTATCACCTCTAAAATACAAATGATAATTGTCCTGAAATCCTGTCATCAACCAGGATTCACTTTTCCCCGGAATCAAAGCAATCGCCTCTCCTAATCTTGTTTTCAACTCCTGTTCCTGTGCTTCACTCATAGAAACACTCACCTTTGAATCAATAAATGGCATAACCAAACCCTCCTTCTTATCATATCACTTTTTCTATTTGCTCCATCAAACCAGACAATTCCTTCAGACTTTCCATATAATAATCACAGGTCTTTCTGATTTGCTCTGTCTGATGTGCAGAATACGCGTCATAAACACCAATTACTGTCAGACCGGCTTCTTTGGCTGTTTTCATAGAATGCAGCGAATCTTCAATCATCACCAGTGCATCACAACTACATCCAATCTTTTTTGCAACCTCTTCAAAGTACGCTGTATAGCTTTTGCTATATCCAATTTTACTACAGGTGAAAATGTCATCAAAAACATCCCAAACACCAAGATTTTCCAACGCACCTTTTACATTGTCTTCTTCTGAAGCAGTCGCCAAATATAAATGATATCCATCCTTATGCAATTTGCGAACCGTTTCTATCATTCCCTCTTTTGCGGGCGCCTTCCAATACTTTTCCTGAATAAATACAGCTACTCCCAATGCCAATTCTTCCTTCGTCGCCGCAATTTTAGGGTACTTTTCCTTAATATAAGCACCTGCTTCTAGCAAACTCAGCGTTGCGCACTCACGATCCAATTCAGGATATGCATCAATCCCCCAAACTTCTTTCAAATATACATTTGCAGAATCTTCCCAGATTGGCATGGAATCAATCAAAACACCATCTACGTCAAACAAAATGTTTTGAAATTTTTTCACAATGCATCCTCCTATCCAAACAGCTGTTGAATTTTATGTCGCAACTCCTTTGTTTCTGCTGCAATATCAGTTGCTCCAAACACTGCAGAAACAAGCGCAAGTCCTGCGAGTCGAACACCTTTCAATCGTACCATATTTTCTTTTGTTATTCCACCAATTGCCACAACTGGAATGGGTACACTGTCTACAATTTCTCGAAGCTGTTGCACTGTAATTCGCTTTGCATCTGTTTTTGTAGGCGATGCAAAGCAGGCGCCAACACCCAAATAATCAGCACCTTCTTCATATGCCTGTTTTGCCTGATCAACCGTTTTTGCAGTTACTCCAATGATAAATTGTTCCCCTGTTCTTTTTCGAATTTCACGAACAGAACCATCATCCTGTCCAACATGAACACCGTCTGCACCAGATTTTATCGCAATATCCACATTATCATTGATAATCAGCAAAACACCTGCTTCATGACATATTTTTTCTAGTGCAATTGCCTCTTCTAAAAACAAAGCTGCATCTACATTTTTCTCACGGAGCTGTATGCAGGTTGCGCCACCTAAAATTGCTTGTTTCACCTGTTCATACATTGTTTCTTTCGATGCATCCTGTCGATTTGTAATGGCATATAAGGTATATCGCTCTCTTTTTTCTACAGCTTCCACCTTTCCAACAAGTTGTTCCGGATGCTCTGCTCTCATAAATTCACTCATCATACAAACACCTTTTGCACCTGCCTGATATGCCTGCATCGCATTATCTGCCGAAATACCACCCAAAGCATATACAGGAATATCCATTTTTTCACATATTTCTTTTAAGAAAGGAATACCTTTTGGCGGAACCCCTTCTTTACATTTTGTTTCAAATACATGTCCTGCGGTTACATAGGTACACCCTAGTGCTTTTGCTCTCTTTACCTCTTCCAAGCTGTGGCAGGATGCACCAATCACCTCAAAATGTTTCTTTTTTTCTTCTGTCATTTTCTGTAGCTGTGCCATCGGAAGATGTATCGCAATCGCTCCTAGTTCAACTGCAACCTCAACGAAATAATGTAATATACATTGCACGCGATACCGACTACAAATCTCTAGCACTTCTGTAGCCAGTTTTTTATATTCTTCTTCCGTTAAATCTTTTTCACGTAAAATAATAGCTTCTGGTTTAGCAGCAGCCACCTTCTCAATCTGTTTCAAAAAATCGTTTTGACACAACTGACGATTGGTTACACATACTACTTTACACATACAAATAATCATTGAGCACAGGCTGAAGACCTTCCTCCGCAATATCGCTATACATTGCGTCTAAACTACGATCATCGCAGATTTCAAACTGTTCATCTCCCGCTGCCTCTTCTGACTCCTTCCCTGTATATTTGCTTTCATGATCACCAATTCCTGTTGAAACACCTGCCGATACTTTTGTTGCAGCAATCTTCACAATACCATTTCTAAACGTCGCACTTTCTCTTGATGAAACTGTAATACCAATAAATGGTAAGAAAATTCGATAAGCACAAATAATCTGACACAATTGCTTTTCATGTACATCCAACGGATCAATTTTGTCATTATTTACGATTGGACGTAATCTAGGACACGACAATGACATCTCTGCATGTGGATACTTACGCTGCAAATAATATGCATGTAACGCAGTAGCAAGCGCATCCTTTCTAAAATCAGACAAACCAAGCAATGCCGCAAAAGCAACACCGCGCATACCGCCCATCAAAGCACGCTCCTGCGCCTCAAATCGATATGGCCAAACACGCTTATGTCCCATTAAATGGAGTGTTTCATACTTATCAGAATCATATGTTTCCTGAAATACTGTAACATAATCCGCACCACATTCATGTAAATAACGATACTCATCCGAATTCACCGGATATATCTCCAATCCAACCATACGGAAATATTTTCTTGCCAATTTACATGCTTCTCCAATATATTTCACATCACTGAAGGTCCTGCTTTCTCCTGTAAGAAGCAGAATTTCCTCCATACCGGATTCTGAAATAATCTGCATTTCATGTTCAATCTGTTCCATATTCAACTTCATACGGTTGATGTCGTTGTAACAGTTAAACCCACAATATACACAATAATTTTCACAATAATTTGCGATATATAATGGTGTGAATAAATACACTGTATTTCCAAAGTGTTTTCCTGTCTCTATACGCGCACGCTGTGCCATTTCCTCTAAAAATGGTTCCGCTGCCGGAGACAATAATGCTTTATAATCCTCAACTGAACACACCGCATGATCCAATGCAGCACGCACATCTTTTGCTGTATAGATACTAAAATCTACATCCTCAATCGCACCAAGCACTTTATCCATTACATCAGAATCAATCTGTTCCATATACGAATCATACTCCATGTGATTCGTTCTGGCAGAAGGATCTGTTTCCAATGTATGCTTTTTGTTTCGCGCCTGCTCCGACAAATGCGGAGAATCTATAATATATTGATTTTCCATGTTTCCTCCCTTTTTTGGTAGAAAATCTACTTAAATATCATACCTTTATCACTTCTTAGTCATGTAAAAATCCCGTCAACGGATCAGAAGCAACCGCTCCTCTTGCCACAACTCTTCCAAGACCAGACAAATATGCCTTTCTGCCTGCCTCAATTGCCTGACGGAATGCAGATGCCATCATTGGCAAATCTCCAGCTGTAGCCAATGCTGTATTAGCCATAATCGCTGCAGCACCCATTTCCATCGCCTCACAAGCCTGAGATGGACGACCAATACCTGCATCCACAATAATTGGCAAATCAATTTCCTGAATTAAAATTTCAATAAAATCCTTTGTTGCCAATCCCTTATTCGAACCAATTGGCGAAGCAAGAGGCATGATAGAGGCAGCTCCAGCATTTACCAAATCTCTTGCCACATTCAAATCTGGATACATATATGGCATAACAACAAAGCCTTCCTTTGCTAAAATCTCTGTTGCCTTAATGGTTTCATAGTTATCTGGCAACAAATACTTAGAATCCTTCATAATCTCCACTTTCACAAAGTTACCGCAACCAAGTTCTCTTGCAAGTCTTGCAATACGAACCGCTTCCTTTGCATCTCTTGCACCAGAAGTATTTGGAAGTAATGTTACACCTTCCGGAATATAATCTAAAATATTCTCCTGCTCCTTTGTATTTGCACGGCGAACTGCCAATGTAATCAATTCTGCACCTGCATCGCGTACTGCAGCTTCAATCAAACGAAGTGAATACTTTCCAGAACCCAAAATAAATCTGGAATGAAACTCATGTCCACCGATTATTAATTTATCTTCCATTTCTACTTTATCTCCTTTTTTAATTACCTGAACAAATCACATGAGGTAATACCCTCACACTTCATATTGTCCAGCTAAAATTCTTAAAATTGTGTGTGCCTGCTGTGCTGCACACAACATAACACGTGGGGCGACAAGTCCAATTCCATCTGCCACATCACTGACACCATCACCACACATATAAAAGCGTTTCAGCATTCTCTTGGTCTGAATCAGATTACCGCAATCCATTCCAGCCATACCCGATGCGGCAACTAAAAATTTATCAGGAAATGTGCTTAATACACCATTTACCAGCATAGCCTTTTGTTCCGCCACATCAAACGCCTCACATATAATCTGTTCCTCTTTTAACAACTCTTTCAAATTCTCAGGTGTTACCTTTACCTGATCGATTTTGACATCCACATATGGTGCGATTTGCGCCAAATTATGCGCCAAAGCTTCTGTTTTTGGCATTCCAATCTGCGTCACCTGATATTGCTGGCGATTCATATTAGACAGATCCACACAATCAAAATCAATCAAATGTAATCTGCCCACGCCTGCTCTCGCCAAAGAAATCGCAACATTAGATCCCAGTCCACCCAATCCACAAATTGCAACAGATCCCTCACAAAATCGTTTTTGCAATTCAGCACCATGTCTTTTAATCAGTGCTTCCTGCATTTCTTCCCTTGTAGGAATATTACGCTCCATATCAACCGCCTCCTACAAAGCTGACAACTTCTATCTCGTCTCCATCTTCAAATACAGTTGTATCATATTCTGTCTTTGGAACAATTTCCATGTTGCGTTCTACTACAATACGCTCCATATTATAATCTGCACTCTGCAAATATTGTAAAACACTTTTTCCCGCAACATCCAATTGCTCTCCATTGATTTTTACCATATATGTCCTCCCATTAATCCATAATATCAACATCTTCTCCACGGAGAATCTTATTGATATTTCGAACAGCACACATCTTACCACACATTGTACATGTATCCTCACGCTCTGGAGTTGATTCTGCGCGATAACGTCTCGCTTTTTCTTCATCGATACATAAGCTAAACTGTCTCTCCCAATCCAACTCTCTACGAGCCTCACTCATCTGATAATCCCAGTCCTTTGCACCTGGCACACCCTTTGCTACATCCGCTGCATGCGCTGCAATCTTAGAAGCAATAATACCTTCTTTAACATCCTCAACGGTTGGAAGACGTAAATGCTCTGCTGGTGTTACATAGCAAAGGAATGACGCACCATATGTTGCCGCAATCGCACCACCAATTGCAGCTGTAATATGGTCATAACCTGGTGCCACATCCGTAACCAAAGGCCCTAACACATAAAATGGTGCACCCTTACAAATTGTCTTTTGAATTTCCATATTCGCCTGAATCTGATTAAGAGGCATATGTCCTGGTCCTTCAATCATAACCTGTACATTTTTCTCCCAGGCACGCTGTGTCAATTCGCCTAATTTCACAAGTTCTTCAATCTGTGCAATATCGCCAGCATCTTCGATACTTCCCGGACGACAAGCATCACCCAAACTCAATGTAACATCATACTCATTACAAATATCCAAAATTTCATCATAATACTCGTAAAATGGATTTTCATTTCCAGTCAACTCCATCCAAGCAAAGATAATAGAACCACCACGAGAAACAATGTTGGTATGACGTTTCGCAGCTTTAAAACGCTTTGCTGTATCTTTGTTAATACCACAGTGAATCGTCATAAAATCCACACCATCTTCCGCATGCATACGAACTACATCAATCCATTCTCTTGAAGTAATAGACTTCAATGCACGATTATAATAAACAACCGCATCATAAATCGGAACAGTTCCGAGAATTGCACTACACTCACTTGTTAATTTTCTACGGAACTTCTGTGTATCACCAAATGAACTTAAATCCATTATCGCCTCTGCACCCATATCAATTGCAGCATTCACTTTTTGCATTTCTACATCCAAATCCAAACAATCCTTTGATGTACCAAGATTTACATTAATCTTCGTTTTTAAGCGTTCACCAATTCCATATGGCTTTAAACATTTGTGATTCTTATTGGCAGGAATTGCGACCTGTCCCTTTGCTACCAAATCACGAATCTCTTCTACCGCAATTTTCTCATACTCTGCTACCGCTTGCATTTCCTTTGTAATAATTCCCTTGCGCGCAGCATCCATCTGTGTTGTGTAATTCATCATAAACCTCCTTATAATATTAAAATATTTTTCTAATCAAGCAACAAAAGAGCCCTCTGCATCCACAGAGAGCTCTCAATAATATCCATTCCACAATCAGCCACTTTTTATATCCAGAATCCCTACGTTAGCATTACCTAAATCAGGTTGCGGGTCGAAGTTGATTACTTCCTCTCAGCCTGCCAAACAAGCTCCCCGTTCCTTATTTAATTGTTCCTTGAAACTGTGTCATAGTGTAACACAGTATGTTTAAAGATGCAACAAGAATATAGCTAATTCATTTCGCCATATTCGCATCCAACATGACTTACGATAATCTCATCTACAAATTCTACACTATCTTTCCCCTTTTTATATAGTCTGATATATCCGCGTCCTGTTCCTCCATTCCATAAACGATTGTGCTTCTTCGTTCCATCTGGAGCTTCATAATTAATCAATAACATTTCTTCCTTTTTACAGTGAATATTAGTTAACATAATGTACTTTCTATTTTCCTGCTGTACATGCCAAACAATCTCATCCTCTGTCTCATGACATGCAAACTTGGTTTTTGCACCTGTCCATAATTTGGAGAAGTTAAACTCAATCCGCTCACCTTCATAGTAAAATGCACCAAGCAGAATTCGATTCAATGGGATACCAAATACTCTTGGTTTTCCGCCACCAATATCAAAGACACTATTTTCTAACATTTTTCCCGTCTTCTTGCTTTTTAAATGATTAGAAGATAACCACACCCATGGTGTTGTAAAATTCGCACCCCAGTTTTTATCTGCATAACCATATGACCGTTCTGGAATCACCTCATACTCCTCACCGTCTAACATAATTGTACCCTCGTATAATGTCTTCATTCCTTCCGCATGCCAGTACATTTCAAATGCATTGATTTTACGAAGGAATTTACTTGTTCCATAACCTACATTAAATGGAATCTCCTTTTTCACACGCAAATCCCACTGCATCTGTCCTGCATCACACATATATTCTGGATGCTTCTTCACATCCTTCGCATCCACACACACACTTCCCTGCAAACGATTTTCCGTAGCATAACAATCCTCTGCGCGAATTGCAAACGGAATTCCATACTCCACCTCTACGTCATCCCACGCAAAAAAACGATGAATCTGTTTTGCATCGGTTCCCCAGCATCCAGCCTTAACCATAAGATAAGATGGTTTTTTTCCTTCCTGCTGGTTCTTGGTAAGCTGTCCAAATATCGGTTGTTCTCCTCCAAGTGCAGGATTACACACAAAAAACTCAATAAAAAAAGCTTTCTCTTTTCCTGTTTTCTTATGGATGCCAGTAAATGAATGCCACCACCAATCATATCCCTGCTGACGCAATTGCCCCGTTAACATATATCTGTTTTTATCCAAATTATGTCTGCTAAAATCCGATGTATCTATCATATCATGCCCTACCTTTTTGTATTTTTTTCTATTTTATTGTATCTTGTCGCATTTTTCAATCGTCATTTCTTTTGTTTCCTCTATTATTTTGTGATATAATATATTATAAATATTTTTACAACATAGGGGGAGGATTTCATCATGGCTTGGTACGACGAAGCAGTTTTTTATCACATATACCCATTAGGACTTACTGGTGCACCATCCACTAATTCTTACGGACCTGCGGAGCACCGTTTAAACACATTGCTTCCTTGGATTTCACACATTAAAGAAATCGGATGTAATGCACTTTATATCGGTCCTCTTTTTGAATCAGTTGGACATGGTTATGAAACCACAGACTACAAAAAATTGGATAGTCGACTCGGCGACAACAAAGACTTAACCAACTTTGTAGCAAAATGTCATGAGAGCGGTATCAAAGTTATTTTAGATGGCGTGTTTAACCACACAGGTCGCGATTTCTTTGCATTTAAAGACATTCAGCAAAATCGCGAAAATTCACAATACAAAGACTGGTATTGCAATGTCAATTTCTACGGAAACACAGAATACAACGATGGATTTTCCTATGAAAACTGGGGTGGGTATAACTTACTTGTTAAATTAAATCAACATAATCCCGCTGTCCGCGATTACATCTGCGATGTCATTCGCTTTTGGGTTAGCGAATTTGATATCGATGGCATCCGTTTAGATGCAGCAGATGTTTTGGATTTCAGCTATATGCAGGCATTGCGCGGTGTAGCAAACGAAGTAAAACCTGATTTTTGGTTAATGGGAGAAGTCATCCACGGAGATTACACACGTTGGGTAAATGAGGGTACACTTCACTCTGTTACCAACTATCATTTACACAAAGCGTTGTATTCCGGACATAACGACCATAATTTCTTTGAAATCGCACATACAGTAAAAAGACTTTATGGAATGGGTGGTAATCGTCCAGACGGATTAAAATTATACAACTTTGTAGACAATCACGATGTAGAACGTATTTATACAAAGCTCAATAACAAAGCACATTTTAAGCCAGTTCATATATTAGAATATACGTTACCTGGTGTTCCTTCTATTTATTATGGTTCCGAATTTGGAATCGAAGGACGTAAAGAACATCACTCTGATGCCTCTCTTCGTCCAGCACTCAATTTAACAGATTACAAGGATGCCATTTATAATAACGACTGCACCAAATTAATTTCGCAGCTTGGAAAAACACGTCAAATGTGTAAAGCCTTATCTTATGGTGATTACAACGAATTATTATTAACCAACCGCCAATACGCATTTTCAAGAAATCACAATGGCGACAGCATTGTAATCACGGTCAATAATGACGACAGTGATTATACAATGACATTGCCAGCTGGAAATGTTGCCGAATATGTCGGTGCGCTTTCTGGTGAAAAGGTATCTGTCAACAATGGTACCATTTGTGTAAATGTGAAAGCAAACAGTGGCGACATCTGGCTTCCATGCAATCTGGATACAACATGCGTGGCAAATGAAACCTCCAATGCTTCTGAAAACACGAGCATGGAAGTCACATGTGCAGAAGCAACACCTGAAACTGTCACAGAAAACATTGTAGTTTCAACACCTGAAACAGTAGAAGAAACTGTATCAGAAGCTATGATCGAAGCAACAAGTGAACCTGCCGAAGCAGTAGCAGAACCTGAACCTATTGTAGAACAAGTAGCTGATACAACAGTTCAAACCACATTTGATCAGGAACAGCTTGCATTTGAAAAAGGTAAAATCGCCGGATTACAGGAAGCCATTCTTGCCATCATGGAAAAGAACGGACCAATCACTGATCAGATGCGAAAAGATGTTATGGACAATGTGTATCATGACTCCTTAATCAACTGGGTAAAGAGCTTCCGTTAATCACAATCCATACTTGCACAAGTACAAAAAGCTTTCGTATAAAGTAAAATAAGAGCTGTCGCATTCATATGCACCTATGATTCAGAGTACATATTACCAATGCGACAGCCCTTTTTCATTTATATATCTTCCCTTCCAGTCACCATATCCACTAACCCTCGTACGTTTTTCCATCTAATACAGCTTCAACAAGACAATCACCCTGATATTTAATTTTTAATGAAAAAACAGTATCTCTTGTCTCTAATAATCGAAAGAAAATTTTATCTCCCTCCCATATTGGTAAATCATATACATCAGCTTTATCTACCCATTCCAGTTTACCTTCTTCACAATCAAATGCAATCCCTTTTTCATCGGTTGATAATGTTCCTTCAAATGCATCCGCAGTATATAAAAACATATATTCCGTTTGCCACTGATCCGAAATAAATGTAATAATTCCACGAAGTCGCCAACTGATAAGCCGCAACCCCGTTTCCTCTCGCACCTCTCTCAGCAAACACTCTTCTGGCGTTTCATCTGCTTCAAAATGACCACCTACACCAATCCATTTATCTTTATTAATATCTTTTTTCTTTTTTACACGATGCATCATCAGATACTGATTATCCTTTTCAATATAACAAAGTGTCGTTAGATTACTTTTCATATTTCCTCCTACCAAAAGGTGATGTGCAGAGTATGCACATCACCTTTATTCATCCATATTTTATTGATTCGATATACGTAATGCTCTTGTTGCATTTAATACGGCTAACACCATAACACCTACATCTGCAAAAATCGCAAGCCACATATTCGCAATACCAACTGCACCCAGAATCAAACAAACTGCTTTAATTACCAATGCAATCGCAATATTCTGCTTTACAATTCGAAGTGTTTTTCTTGAAATCTTCATGGCAAGTCCAATTTTAGCTGGATCATCATCCATCAAAACCAAATCTGCAGCTTCAATTGCAGCATCAGATCCTAGACCTCCCATCGCAATTCCGATATCTGCTCTAGAAAGCACTGGTGCATCGTTGATTCCGTCACCAACAAACGCAAGCTTTTCTTTATCGGCTTTGCTTGCCAATAAGTTCTCTACCTCAGACACCTTATCTGCTGGTAACAATTCACTCTTTACAATATCAATTCCAAGTTCTGCCGCTACCTGCTCCGCAGTTTTTTTCGTATCACCAGTAAGCATTACTGTCTTACGAATTCCATTTTGTTTCAATATCTTAATTGCCTGCTTTGAGGTATCCTTTACAACATCCGCAATGGTTACACAACCTGCATATTTTCCATCCACTGCGATATAAACAACTGTTCCCTCATCGTATTCTTTTGTGATGGTGCAACCATTTTTCTTCATAAGCTTTGCATTTCCCGCTGCTACCTTCACACCATCTACAATCGCCTGTACACCGTGTCCTGCAATCTCTTCTACGCCACTGACTTTCTCATATGCAATATCCTCATGATATGCTCGTTTTAGACTCACGCTAATCGGATGGCTGGAACCACTCTCTGCATGCGCTGCATAAAACAACAATTGTGCTTCTTCAAATCCATCTTCTGGATATACATGGTTTACTTCAAATACACCTTTCGTCAATGTTCCTGTTTTATCAAACACAACATATTTTGTGTCAGCAAGTGTCTCCAAATAATTAGAACCCTTAATTAAAACACCATGTTTCGATGCACATCCTATTCCACCAAAAAAACTAAGTGGAATGGAAATAACCAATGCACATGGACAACTAATAACCAGGAATGTAAGTGCTCGAATAATCCAAACACCCCACTGTGCCCCATTTCCTAAAATCAAATTCACAATCGGCGGTAACACCGCTAATGCCAACGCTGCATAACATACTGCTGGCGTATAGTATTTTGCAAACTTTGTAATAAAGTTCTCTGAGCGAGATTTTTTCATACTAGAATTCTCTACCAAATCTAAAATCTTCGATACAGTAGAATCTCCAAATTCCTTGGTTGTCTGTATTTTGATCACACCTGACATATTAATACAACCACTGATGACTTCTGCTCCAGTTTCCGCTTTTCTAGGAACACTTTCACCAGTCAATGCACTTGTATCGAGGGTTGTGTTTCCTTCCACAATGATACCGTCAATTGGGACACGCTCTCCAGGATTCACAATAATCTCCGTTCCAATTTCAACATCATCTGGATCAACCTGTTCTAATTTACCATCCACCATGACATTTGCATAATCTGGTCGAATATCCATTAATGCTGCAATATTACGACGACTTTTTCCAACAGCACACGCCTGAAACAGCTCTCCAATTTGATAAAAAAGCATAACCGCAACACTCTCACGGAATTCACAAAGCAACAGCGCACCTACTGTAGCAACTGCCATCAGAAAATTCTCATCAAAAACCTGACGATTCCTGATTCCCTTCCATGCTTTTTTCAAAATGTCATTTCCAATAATAAAATACGGAATCAAATATAATATTGCAACCACCCAAATTGGCAATCCACATTGTGACTCTACAATTGAAACCGCAACCAATAACACAGTGGTAATTATAATTCGATACAATGTCTTTTTCTGCTTTGGTGTCATCATCCTCACTCCCTCATAACTATGTACGAACACCTGCTTTGCTTCACAAATCATTCGTGTTCCTCTTACTTCAAAAAGATTTCGCAGTCAGGCTCAATCTTTTTACATTCCTTTATCACTTCCTGCATAACAGTATTCACATCTGCTCCATCTTCAAATTCAACCTTTAACTTCAATGTCATAAAACTAAGTGTTGCATCTTTTACACCAGCTACCGCTTTTGTAGCCTCCTCCATCTTTGCAGCACAATTGGCACAATCCACTTCTACGTTATATGTCTTCTTCATAATATCATCCTCCTAAAATATGTAATTTAGATAATTTCACTCTTCAATATGTTCCATTCCCATATTTAAAATGGTACGCACATGATCATCATTCAATGCATAAAAAATAACTTTTCCTTCTCGTCTGAACTTCACCAGCTTCGCATCCTTTAATAATTTCAACTGATGACTCACTGCGGATTGTCCTAAGTTCAACATCAATGCAATATCACCTACACACAATTCACTTTCTATCAACGCATATAAAATACGAATTCTTGTAGAATCACCAAACACCTTGAACAATTCTGCCAAGTCATATAATACTTCCTCAGCTGGCTGGCTTTGCAACACACGCTTTACCACATCCTCATGCGCTGCCAAAAAATCGCCATTACCATTCATTTCATTATTCGCCATACTTCACACCTCCTCTTTCATCATTTATTCATATTTACATATGTAATTATATTCATATGTTATGTATTTGTCAATATATTTTTATTTATTATTTATAAAATCAATCATTTACTTAGAACAACCAAAAAAAAACATTGCGTATTCTTTGATATCTTCAAAGAATACACAATGTTTTCATGCCTTCTATTCTATATCTTACATAGAAAGATTCTTCAATTCATCTACCAATTCAAGATCCGACTGTTTCACCTTGATATTCGTAACCAATGGATCTTCACCAGGCTTTTGTACCTTGATTTCGATAATGGTTCCTTCCTCTATCTTGCTGGCAAACACTGCCCTTAAAAATGCGATAAACTTTGGATGATTTTGTTCAAAAACCCCCTTCGCTTTCATAATCTTCATCATCGCAGCTGGATTCATCATAACTTCATTCTCCTTCTAGCTTCATTCCGTATGTTTTTACAATTCTAATCAACGTACTTTCCATCCTCACACATCAATTCAAAATCTCCACCACTTTTTCCGGTAGTTCTGCAATATATTTCGCACCCGCCGAAACAAGTTCTTCTCTGTCACCGTATCCCCACAAAATACCAACGGTCTCTATTCCATTTTCCTTGGCACCATCTACATCGTGATGACGATCACCAACCATAATCGCCTGTTCTTTTGCCTTCTCAAGCGAAATATCCTTTTGTTTTGCATATGTTGTAAGCGCATGTGCAATCACTTTTCCCTTAGTATTTCTTCCCTTCTCATCATCACTTCCAACAATCAAGGTAAAATACTTTGCCAAATCAAAATGATCCATAATCCGTAAGGTAAATGTCTCTGGCTTCGATGTCGCTACAATCAAATCCATTCCTTTTTCAGAAAGTTCCCGCAACATCTCCACGATTCCATCATACACAACATTTTCAAACAGCCCTACATCACGATACCGCTCTCGGTAATATTTCACAGCTTCTGCAGCCTGTTCGTCCGAAAACGCATAATATGTCTGAAACGACTTCATAAGGGGCGGACCAACAAATCGTCTTAAACTTTCACGGTTTTCCACCTTGATTC
Organism: Eubacteriales bacterium; assembly: GCA_030533405.1. Classification (GTDB taxonomy): domain Bacteria; phylum Bacillota; class Clostridia; order Lachnospirales; family Lachnospiraceae; genus CAG-590. Next base: position 59,035 of record JAUNJF010000005.1, on the reverse strand, counting down.
CAAATTTCTCCAAAGCATATTCCACACAATTAAATATACCTTCTCCAGAATCCGTCAAGGTTCCATCTAAATCCAACAATACAGTCTGATACATGACTTTTTCACTCCTAAATTAATATGTAACAGCAAGATTATTTCTCAAGTTCAGATGTACAATGCGGACATCTTGTAGCATCCAATGCAATTTCACTCTTACAGAATGGGCATACCTTTGTTGTTGGTGCTGCAGTTTCTTCTGGCTTTTTACCAACTGCCATAAGCTTATTGATTGCCTTAAGCATCGAAAAAATGATAAATGCCATGATGATAAAATTAATAATAGATGAAATAAATGCACCATAATCAATATAATTATCACCAATCAAATGAATTTTACCCTGTACATCTGTTCCACCAATACAGGCAATAATCGGATTAATCACATTGTCTGTCAACGATGTAACAATTCCTGAAAATGCGCCACCGATGATAACACCAATCGCCATATCCATTACATTTCCTTTTAATGCAAATGTCTTAAACTCTTCCAAAAACTTTTTCATAATATTCTCCTTTTCTTATTGTTCTTTATTTTTCTTCTTTAATCCATTAAATGAAAATCCCATTTTCTTTCGAGGTTTCACTGCCGGACCAGAATAGTCTTTTTCCAAAGCGCGCTGACTTTCTTCTTGCACACGTGTATTACTTTCCAGAATCCCTTTAGCATTCCCGTCAGCATTAGCATTAGGCTGATATTGCTTGTAATACTTGTTATATTTTCGGTGATTTGACTGTGGAACCACATTCTTTTTATCAGTCTTTTCTGTAAATGACTTGTTGACATTCACTTTCTTTTCCGGAACAACATAGGTATGTCTTCCTTCAATTACCACATCAAATTTTGTTTCTTTATCAATAAATTCGCGTATCGTTTTATATCCATAATCTCTTTCCCTAAAATCAGGATATTTGAGCTGAATTTGACTTTTGATACCGCCTAATTCTGCACGCTTACCATTTTTTTCTTCCTGTTGAATCAATTCGTGAATAATCGTTTTGATATCACCAAGTTTCTCCCGATCAATCACAGGGTTTGCAGCTGTTTTTTGTTTTTTATCTCCATTGAATGATTTGTTGTCTTTCTTTTCCTTTACCTGCGTTTTTTTCTGTGTCAAATCCGGTTTTGTCAATGTTTGTTTTTTCTCTGCTAATTCCTCGAAATCCAAATATTGATCACATACCTTTTCCAAACGCTTCGATGCGTCTGTCTTACCAATTCCAATTACCTCGATACCATCTTCACGAATACGCTTTACCAAACCTGTAAAATCACCATCCGATGTCACAATACAAAGCGTATCAATATTCTTTTGATATAACAAATCCATTGCATCAATTACCAATGCGATATCCGATGAATTCTTTCCCGAACTTGTAGTCAATTGTTGCTTTTGCTCCATCTCATATTCAATCGCAACACTATTCCAACCTTTAACGCTCACATTATTGATAAAATCACCATAGATTCTTGCACAAATAATATCGCCACGTTTTTCCAGATAATCAACGATTCTTTTTGCATATCGAGCGCTGGTATTCTCTGCATCAATCAGTAATACAATTTTACGATTTCTCATGCTCGTTTTCCTTTCCCCATACATAGTTCCCATTATACTCTCACTCCATCATTCTTGCAATACAGAAGCACCTTTTGAATTTTGCATACGATATTGCTTTGGCGTCTGTCCATATTTTTCTTTAAACGCCTTGATAAAGTGACTACAATCCGCAAATCCTGTCTCCTGACTAATATAGTTAAGGTCTAAATTCGTAAACAACAACAAATCCTCTGCCTTACACAAACGAACAAATTCAATATATTTTTTGCAGGATTGTCCATAAACCTCACGAAACACCTTAGCAAAGTATGAATAACTCATATTACACATCTTCGCCAAATCTTCTACTTTTACATTTTCCTGAATATGCCCATCAATATACTCTGTAATAGAATAAATGCTCTCTGCTTCCGTACGCAGAGCAAAAGACTGGTCTGTATCAAACCCGTCTCTGCGCCAACAACGCAAAATAAACGTGAGCAACTGACTTACACAGGATTGTACCATCGTTCGACATCCATACTCCTGTGCCTGCAATTCCTGTATCGAATACCGAAAAATGCGTTCCACTGGGAAATTCTCTAATTCCTCCTCGTGGAACCATAATTTTGCGTTTGGATTGTCCCTTGCCACACGAAACAAAGAGTTAAAATGCACACCACTCATCGCACCTGCCGTCTGTCCTATTGCAGGTGATAACTGGCTCACATCAAATTTCATAACCAAACAACTGAACGGCTCATGCGAAACTGCATAAATGGAATGAATTTGATGTGGCAACACCAAAACCAAATCGCCAACTCGCGCCACAAACGATTTGTCATCACAGGTCATCATTGCATTTCCTCTTACAATATATATAATTTCCATATAGTAATGCCAATGCGAATGAACCGGAAACCATGAAGAGTAATCTCCCATTTCAAAGCATTCATACGGTGCATTCAATCGATCCATATACTCAAACAATGCATTCATAATTAAACATCCTTCAAACCAATCTCAAAAAATAGGTTTTTACAACTAAAAATATATATTTATTATATCAGAATACTTTTTAAAATGCTATTGTAATTTCAGTTGGTGAAACAGTAGATTATATATTTAGGAGGTCCATATGAGTACATCTATTTCATCCATTGTTCCTTATAAAAAAATATGTGGCATAAATTTTGCACCATTTTGTCCTAGTGGTAGTTTTACATCCAAACGTGCAAAAGACAGTCTTTTACAAATGAAGGAACGCACAAATGCCAATCTGGTCATTTTTACAACCAATGGATTAATGGATACTCCCAACTCAGAAGCAATTGATTTTTCTTCACTTGCAACCATTTCCGACGATGAATTAAAAGATATGATTGACTATGCACAATCTCTCGGATTAATGGTCGGACTCAAGCCAACCGTCAACTGTAAAAATGGTATGTGGCGTGCGCACGTAAATTTTTTTGACGAGGATGTTCCCTGTGAACCAAAATGGTGTAACTGGTTTGATTCCTACGCAACCTTCCAGTGTCACTATGGAGAAATTGCACAGGAAACAGGCTGTACCATGTTAATTGCAGGTTGTGAAATGGTTATGGCAGAACGACGTGCCGACGAATGGAGACAATTAATTGCTGAAATCCGAAAAGATTACAAGGGACCTGTATCCTATAACACAGACAAATATCAGGAGCATAATGTCAGTTGGTGGGACTGTGTCGATTTTATCAGTTCCAGTGGTTACTACCCTATTCACGATTGGGAAAACCAGTTAAATCGAATTGAGCCCGTTGTAAAAAAGTTTGACAAACCATTCCTATTTGCCGAAATAGGATGTATGTCTGTAACAGGATCCGAGCTCGTACCAAACGATTGGCGTATTCCACCAGAATTCAACATGGAATGTCAGGCTGCCTGGTATCAGGATATGTTTGAAGCATGTACCCAAAGGGACTGGGTTGGTGGATGGGCAATTTGGTCTTGGACAGATAAATTATACGCACCGAATGCGCTAAGCACCCGATGCGACTATGAAATCTATAACAAATTAAGCGAGCAAGTCATACACGACTTTTACAATCGCTATAATGTTGAAGCAAAATAAACCTTTGCTTCTTTTGATAAAGGATTACGTTGTTCGTAATCAAACAAACAATATATTATTTTATTCGCTTTCTCAAATTTATTCTTTCCTGTGTTTGCATCGATTTCGAAAACCTCTTTCGAATTCGGTGCAATCCATTTTATAGCCTCTTTTACAATCGGTTCTATGTGCATAATACGTGCTGCAACCTTCGAATCATATCCATCCTTTTGCAAAACAATTTCTTCATTACCAGCATTCCGAAAGAAATCCTGATACTGTTTTTTGTCAATTGGTTCTTCTTTTGACCAACTCGGACGACTTTTTGCATTCTCTCTCAAATAATAATCATAGGTTAAAAGTGCATCCAAAACCTCACATTTTATATTTTTCTGAACATTATCATTCTTTTCATCACTTTTTTCAAACCATTTATGCATAAAAATACGTATCGCCTCATATCTTGCCTCACGTTTAAATCCGATTCCAAACAAATCATTCTCTGCATAATATTTCCCAAGCGCCTCATAAAATGCATACGGATGTTCAAACATTGGAACCAAATATTCCAACACATGTTCAAACTGCGCACTGTTATAATACACCTCCACCATTTCTTCTACCTGCTTTAGCTGTAAAATCTCGTCATATGAAATCCACTTTGTACTCAATACCTCATATGGCTGGGTATCCTGATATTGCAGTTCATAATTCTTTACCTGCTCACCCATATAGGAACCCTTTAAAACCTTTAAAAATCCCAACTGCAACTGATCTGGCTTCATCTCATATGCTTGATTAAATGATTTAATAAATGTGATATAATTTTCATATGGCAGACCTGCAATCAAATCCAAATGCTGGTGAATATTTCGAAAGCTACGTATTTTTAATAATGTCTCCTTTAACTTATCAACATCCATCACTCTGCGAATCTCTTTGATTGTCTCTGGATTGGTAGATTGCAAGCCAATCTCTAATTGAATCAATCCTGGTCTCATCTTTTCAAACACTGCAATTTCCTCTTCTCCAATCAAATCTGCAGCCACCTCAAAGTGAAAATTTGTCACACCATTATCGTGTTCCATTAGGTAATTCCAAATTGCCAGCGAATGTTCTCTCTTACAGTTGAAGGTTCTATCAATGAACTTAACTTGTGACACTTTATTCTTTAAGAAAAACTCCAGTTCTTTCTCAACAAGAGAAAGGCTTCGAAACCGCACACTTTTATCAATCGACGACAAGCAATAGCTACAAGAAAATGGGCAACCACGGCTTGTCTCATAATAAAGTATCTTATTCTCAAATTTCGTTAAATCCTCATAGATAAATGGAATTTCATCCAACGACATGAGCGGTCTTACTGGATTTTGACAAATCGTCCCATCTGCTTTTCGAAAAACAATTCCACAAACCGAATCATAACAAGGCTGATTCTGCCCTGCCCATTTCGTAATCAATTCATAAAAGGTAGCTTCGCCCTCGCCCTGCATGATTCCTTCCACAAAAGGATGTTCAGCTAATCGATTTTCGCTATCATAGCTTACCTCAGGACCACCAAGCCATATTCTGGTTTTCGGTGCAACCTTATACAGTTCTTTTGCAATGGTAAGAATTTCCTGTATATTCCATATATAACAAGAAAAGGCAACCACCGCTGCCTTCTCCTGATATAAAGATTGTAAAATCATATCCAAATTATGATTAATTGTGTATTCTCTAACAACAAGATCAAGAGACTCCTCATACTGATCCTGTTCATCAGCCCAGTGTTTTTTTGTATACGCTTCAATATCGTATACTGCCAAATTAGAGTGTACATATTTTGCATTTAAAGCCGCCAATACAACCTTCATAAAATCACCTCTTATACAAGCTCTTGTCCTGCCAAATAATTAATAAACTGCTGTGCTGTTCTTCCTGATATGCCACCATGCGACAATTCCCATTTGTTTGCTTCCGCACATAATTGCTCTTCTGTCAAATGAATGGACGGATTTCGCTTTGCCAACTCTGTGACAATATGGAAATATTCTTTTTGACTCGGTTTTGAAAAACTGATTGTCACACCAAAACGGTTTACCAATGACAATTTCTCCTGCATCGTATCAGAACGATGCATTCCATTGGTTACCTCAACATCATTTCGATCATTCCATGTTTCTTTAATCAAATGACGACGATTCGATGTTGCATAAATCAACACATTATCCGGTTTGGTCTCCACACCACCCTCAATTACTGCTTTTAAAAACTTATACTCAATCTCAAATTCTTCAAAGGATAAATCATCCATATAAATGATAAAGCGATAATTACGATTCTTGACCATCGAAATGACAGTCGACAAATCCTTAAACTGGTGCTTATAGATTTCAATCATACGCAAGCCTTGATCATAGTACTCATTGATAATGGCTTTAATACAGGTTGACTTACCAGTACCTGAATCACCAAACAGTAACACATTGTTTGCAGGTCTACCTTCCACAAATGCCTTCGTATTATCAATCAATTTCTTCTTTTGAATCTCATAACCAACCAAATCATCGAGCATCACATTTTCTGTGTTGTTAATCGGATAGATATCAACACCCTCACAAGCCGCTAAATTCCTAATACGAAAGGCTTTGTTGAGTCCAAACATTCCAACGCCGTAATCTGCATAAAACTTAGTAACCGTCACAAAAAAATCATTCTCATTATCACATTTTTCCAATCGTTTAGACAATTCCTGCACCTTTACAGACACATTATAGTTGTACATTCGCTCTTTTTTGACAATAGCTGTGTAATTCGAAATAGTCGAAAAACAATCAATTGACAATTCTTTTTCAATCTCATAGAAATTATAATTGAACAAATTCCGAAAGATTTTAAAATCATTCTTTGCAAAATGATTCACGCTACCCTCATTGGCACCAACCTTTTCACTTGTCAACGTAAACGAATTCTCATTGGTCATCAACACAAATGTCAGATAATTATGCCATAAATTATCATTGAATCCGTAATCCGTTGCCAAATCCAGCAAACGCTTGATTTCCGCATATACGCGTGTAATCAGACTTTCTTTACTGATATGCTTCTTATCCTTTAACTCTTCTAATTTGGATGCGCTAAACGCAGAAGAACTGCCTAATACATTTTCCTTATACCAGTCAAAATCTTCAAAAATAGCAGAAAGACGCATTAAAATGCTATCCTCTCCCAAATCACGATATACAATTAATTTTGAAATCTGCTTATACATTGTTACACCTCTTTTTATTCGATTATTTCGCCTGTTTCCATATTCACATGATGCACATTAATTCCATTCACTTCCACACTATCGTTGATTTCAATCATCAGATACTGTCTACCATCTATGACTCTGGTTTCTACCAAATCTGTTCGTTCTGGTTTTACCTTTACAACGACATCCGGCATTTTAATATCAAAACTTCTGGTACTTGCCACATTCGTAGCAGAAAACTTCGGTTTCTCTTCCTCACTAACAATACTGTCAAATGCCGTATCAAAGCTCTCAATCACATCAGCCTTTACACCACTATCCTCTAACAGCTTTTTTACATCCATTTTATCAAGTACTGGTGGCTCTGGCGCATCTTTTCTGACCTCTACATATTCATTCAAATTCTCATGAATCGTCTTAATCGTCTCAAAATCACAATGCTCACCTAAGGTGTTCTCAATAATATCCTGAAATGTTTCCTGCTGCGTCTTGTAAGACAACGGAGCACCGCAGCCTAATGTTGCATCAATAAAAGCTTCCTGCATCTTCTCTGAATTCTTTGTATAGTATAATAATCCATGAATATCGGTCGCACGATCATTAAATGCAGGGAATAAAAATCCATGATTTGGATTTCCAACAACCCAGTCACGAATACGATTTTCAATATTATTTGTCTTTTCGTTATAACAAAGACCCGCCTCTGTTAATTTTACCGGACACAGACTACATAGCACATAATCATACACATAATCCGAAGCATCTTCATTTTCAATACCATCCGAAGTAAGTCCCGGCACATCGTACACACCATAAATCAAAATAATGTAATAATTCTCTGGAAAATCATATGTAGCAATTACTTTATCATAAAATTCTTCCACCAAAGCTGCATCTTCTAGCTTGGAATTCTTTAAGCGTAACAAAAATTCCTGCGTTCCACCTTCCTGCTCCTGTTCCATCGGGAACTCCATATTCAACATGTTTTTTCCCAATGTACCAGAAAGTGTAGAACGAAAAATTGTAAAATACTTAAAATTTTCCTCCTCTGTCAGCGTCAAAAAGGTCTGTGCCAGCTCTGTCTTTTTATTCTTTTCACCATCCACATAACAACCACAAATTCTTGTAATCGTACAATGTTCTGGCGTAAACTGCTTCTTTATTTCATTAATTTCTTTCTTGTTCATATCTTCCTCCACATAGACACCTTTACGTGTTTACCCATTTTTTACCCATTTTCACGTTTATATCGTCACATTTTCCAAACCAAGCACATTCTTTCATCAATCTATACCATCAAAATATGACACATACCGAATCTGCTGTGAACTCTTTGGGAACAAATATTCATACAAATCTACAAAATAATCATCCGTCATACTTGCAATAAAATCCACGACAATCTGATTCTCTTCTGTGACTTCCAAATAATTATCTACACCATAAAAAGCATTATCCTCGTTGAGAAAATCAATATGATGTCTAAAAATCACAGATTTGTCGTTATGTTGTTTGAGATCTGACAACAATCGCTCATATACCTGATGAATCATTGGTCGAATCTTCTCTTCATACAATCTGTCAATCGATTCATTGAAGTAAATCTTTTCGTAGTTTTCTTTCTTCGTTGCCTTAATTGCCTTATAGTACTCTTCATCTAATAAAATACAGTCTTTTCCGTAGCTATTTTCCACAATATTGACAATTAAATTATTAATAATCTCCGGATTACTCTTACCAAAAGCCTGCTCATCAAAAATCCGATCTTCTATAATCAGATTGGCACGTTTTGCATCCTGACGATCTTTGCCTAAATACGCAATCATATCGCAAATACGAACTACACAAGCTTCTAATGTATACGGAACCAGCTTTCCAATCGCATCCTGGTTGACATAACACTCTTCAAACTTTGCATCAAACTTGCAAAAATCACCCATTTGTGTAGGTCTGTATTCCTGCATCGCAAATTCGCCATTATGACACAAAATACCGTCTAATGTCTGCAAGCTCACATTTCGCTGTAATATTCCATCTAACACACGAACGCTATGTACATTATGATTAAAATACCGTCCCGTATGTTCTCTCAAACACTCATTTAAATAGCGCTCTCCTGCATGACCAAATGGGGTATGACCGATATCATGTCCCAATGCAATTGCCTCAATCAGGTCAACATTTAATCCCAATAAGGAACCAATATTTCTCGCAATACGCGATACGAGCTGAACATGCAATGCTCTTCTTGTAATGTCATCATTCTTATAAAAGGAAAAAACCTGTGTCTTGTCTGCATATCGATTATAATACGGACAATGCATAATCTTCTCAACGTCTCTGATATATGCAGGACGCAATAGCTTGTTTCGATCCCAATCCTGCTTTCTTCGAATTGCATCCTCATCCCTTGTGCGATAGGGATTGACCTTTCCCTGTTCCCGATCCGCCATAATCCGTTCCTGTAATTCCTGTGACAGATCAAAATATTTCTTTTTTGGTTGCTCCATTGCCTTACAACTTCCTTTAATTCTTTATTTTACATAGGAATTTACAAACTCAAATGTTTTCTTATAATATGTCTCTGGCTCAGCATATCTACCATCCTCATGCATAGCAGTACTAAGTTCAACAATCTGATGTTGCGATGCAATCGCTGTATCAAAACGACTCATCATATCTGTAGTAGAATATGTATCCTTTGCTCCATGAATCAGCAAAATTGGGACATTCGATTTCTGTACCTGCTTGATTGCATCTGCCTCAGTCAACATGTAACCACCCCACACTTTTGTAACTGGATTCATCATATGTAAAAATGGAAATACTGGCTTTCCTTCAAATCGAATCTCATATTCCTGACGCATCACATCCCATACGGAAGAATAAGCACCCTCAGCAACAACCGCCTTCACCGAGCTCTTAAGAGACTCTCCTGTCATCATAACAGCAGCCTCACCACCAATATCCACACCATGTACAACAATCTGTGCGGACGGATTTTCTTCCAAAATAACATCAATCCAATTGATCAAATCCAAACGATCCAACCAACCCATACCTAAAAAGGAACCTTCACTCTCGCCACAGGCTCTCATATCTGGCATTAAAATGTTATAACCTTCTTTACTGTAATGCATTGCAATATCATAAATATCCTGCATGCTGCCATTATAACCGTGTAATACAACCACCCATTTGTCACTCTTTTTATCTGTAACAATTTTTCTAGATACCAAAACATATCCATCATCTGCTGTCATCGTAACTTTTTGGCGCTTTGCCTTTTTCAACCATGCCTTTACATTTTCATCTTCCTGACTCTTATTGGTCAATACAACTGAAGATGCCTTCATATTCTTTGTTGCCTGACGCTCTCCATTTCTGCCTCGAATCATCATCGTACGTGACAACAAAAATCCAACAACAATTGTAACAACACTTACAATCACTGCCAATTTAAATAATGTCCAAATAAATTCTAAGATATCTCCAATGATTCTTCCAATTGATATTTTCTTCTTTCCACTTGTTTCCATTACTATCTCCCTGACTTTCTCCTAGATTCTATCTAAATGCATTATTCCTACAAACTTTGATGTATGCGCTTCATGACCTCATCAACTGTTTCTAGCTCCATCTGCCCTGGTGCTGACGCCTTTCCTAACGTCGCAAATGTAAGCGTGGATCCAAACACCTCTCCTATTACACGTGTTACACCACCTAAACTTCCCATGGACATGGTAATCACTGGCTTTTTTCCACCGCTTTCGTAATAACGAACAGTTGCACTCAAAAGATTCAATACATCACGTTCCTGTTGTGGCATAACTGCCAACTTCGGAATATCTGCTCCCATATCATTCATATATATAAGTCTTCTTGCCATCTCTTCTTCGTTTGGTGTCTTTTTAAAGTCGTGATTACTTGCTACCACATACACATGATAAGAATGTGCCATATCACAAAGCTTCTTTAACAACCCAACTTCCCTAAACGCTTCCACATCTAACAAATCAATCCATCCACTCTTGCACACTTGTTTACATAACTCCATATAATCCTCTACCGTGATTGCAGCCTCTCCGCCTTCTCTCTCACTTCGAAATGTAAACAATAACACCTGATCACCGATGATTTCCCGAACTTTTTTAACCACATCCAATACCTTTTCGATATCCTGATGATTCTCATACCAATCCACTCTAAATTCTACACAGTCAGCGCTAGAATCCGCTATACAATTCGCCTGTCGTAAAATATCTTCTTCCGTTCGCTCCGCAATTGGTACACAAATCTTTGGCGTCCCCTCACCGAATATCGATTTTCTTACTTTCAAACATTCTATATCCATAAGTTTCTCCCTGTAGAATCATAAAAATTTGCAACTATTTCTATATTACCATATATTACAAAAAAAGGCTATTTCTTCATCATTTTTTAAGAAATAGCCGTACGTTTTTATATATTTAATCCCAATCCTAAGCCGGTGCCTTGATTATTATCTGATTCTTCTGTCATTCCCCATCCCAAATCATCTGCGCCTAATTGACTATATTTTACCTTTTTCACTGCCTGATTAATCTGTTCAATCATGGACTCTGTAATGTTGGTACGCTCCCCATAATTCAAATACGCCAATATAATCAACATTTCTGATTCACTATCGGTATAATAACCTGTACCAATCTGCTCCATATCTCCTACATTCTTACATAATTCTAACAGCTTGTTTGGTAACGTTCTATAATCCCATTCTGCCGGTTTTCTCTCTAACATACGTAATCTCCTCCTATGATATATAAATGCCAGGTAATGCACATATACTTTTTAAAGTCATTAAGGCTGCCGCATACTGATTGTGCGACAGCCTCGTATACAAGTGTATTGTATCATAAGAATGCTAATTTGTATATGAATACTTACCAAGCATTATGAAAATTTGACACATACACTTTCTTATTCAAGAACATTTGACCAAATCTTATATTCTACACCAGGATTTACACCTTTTTGTTTGAATAATTCACTTACAGTAACCAATGTATATCCCTGTTTTTGAAGACCTTCAATGATTGTAGGCAATGCCTGTACTGTATTATTGTTGCCTTCAAAGTCATGCATTAAAATAATAGAACCATCCTTCACATTTTTTAATACATTGTTTGCACGCTCATTTGCAGATACATTCGACTGCCAATCACCACTATCAATACCCTGGATGAAATCCAAGTCGATATTTTGATACATGGTATTGCTTACTGCAAGATATGGAGGTCTAAAGAACTTCACATCATAATTTACAGTATTCTTGATTGCGGAAGATGTCCATGTCATCTGATTACGTACATCATTTGCGCTCATCATACTCATATCTTCATGTGTATAAGAGTGGCTTCCCAACTCACATCCAAGACTTAACTGTCTCTCCATAATCTCTCTTGTATCAGGTGTTACCTGTTTACCAATCAAGAAGAATGTACCTGGTACGTTGTATTTCTCAAGGATATCAAGTACCTGATTTGTTGTAGTTGGTGATGGACCGTCATCAAATGTCAATGCTACTAATTTGGTGTTTGCACTTGGCTTATTACCACTCGAAGCGTTACCATTTGATGTTCCAGTTCCTGCAGCCAACCCAGAACCAATTAATAAATAGTCAACATAAGCATCCCAATTGCCATCATCGCTATTTACAATCAATTGTACCTTCTGGTCTCCAGTCTTATGTTTTACATTCTCAATCGTATACTCTGCTGGATATTCATCTCCAAAGTAGAATGTACCCTTGTTTTCACCACCAATGATCAAATCTACTCTTGCCATATTTGAGTTATTTGAACATCCTCTTAAAGTGAAATCATGTGTGTCATATGCAAAATACTGATTATAGCTACATACATCATCATTTGCATATAATGCAACACCATCAAATGGAGAATTGATACTTCCTGCATACTTGCCACCGATTGTCATCTTCTCACATTCTGTCTTTGTCACATTGCTATCCTGTGTTGTATTACCAGCATTTCCAGTGTTACCTGTATTACCAGTATTACCGTTGTTAGAATTTCCTCCGTTATTACCTTCTCCTGTTGTACCATCTGAAATTCCACTAATAAATAAGAAATCTGTATAGGCATCCCAAGTACCATCATCACTGTTCACAACCAGTTCCACTTTCTGCTTTCCTGTCTTGTGTTTTACATTTTCAATGGTATACTCTGCTGGATACTCATCCCCATAATAGAAGGTTCCTTTGTTCTCTCCACCGATAATCAAATCAACCTTCGCCATATTTGAATTATTTGAACAGCCCTTTAATGTAAAGCTGTGTGTATCACTGTCAAAATTCTGTGTAAAGCTGCAAGACTCATCATTTGCATATAACGCCACACCATCAAATGGCGAATCGATTGTTCCTGCATACTGACCACTTACAGTCATCTTTTCACATTCTACCTTCAAGCCTTTTCCACTGTCAACAACACTTCCAGATGAATTACCAGTGTTACCAGTTGAGCCAGAATTACCTGAACTGCTGCTTCCACCTACTGTAAATTCATTCTTGTAAACATTTGCTGAACCGCTACTCTTGTAACCTTCAACATTCAATGCTGCCTCATAAAGCTTACCACACTTCATACCCATGCGTTCCCATGCTTTGAAATGCTCGCTTACTGAAATAGTGCCGCTTGTCTTCTTAGAAGTACGTACACTCCAATACTGCTGGAATGTTGTGTCACCCTGAATCGATGGCTGATTCACTCTTGTTGTTTCGTATACTTCATATGTACCGCCATCAACGGTAATCGTTCCCTTTGATGATGATGCTCCAGGCGGTCTCCAATCGCCCCAACTCTCTACGATGTAATACTCCACAAGTGGATCCGTCATCCAACCATAAACGCAGAGGTAAGAATTGCCGTTTGGTCTGAAGTCACAACCATAATTGCAAGAAATGTTACCAATCTGCTGGTACGTCTTGGTGCTATCAAATTTAACACCCTTACGGAATAACGCATTACCAATGTTACTCCATTGACAACTGAAGTTTCCCCAACCATCCAGTGTCATGCTTGTTGTTCCATAGTCTTTCCACAATTCGTAATTATAGCCGTCTTGTGTTCCAACTTTGTTGTCATAAATGGTCTGTGCAGCTTCTGCTTTCATGGATGGTACAAGAACCTGTACGCAGAGCACAAATGACAACAGCATTGCTAATAGTTTTCTTTGCACTTTTAATGCCCCCTTTCAACGTGAATACTATCATGTAAAAGGGGGCTTCGAAACTTAAATCTTGCTATATTCCATTTTAAAAGTTGTCAATTTGTTACATTTGGTTACATTTTCGCAATAATTTAAAATCTTTATATTCATTTTTACTAATACATTCATTTTTACCACTTTTTTTATATTGCATTTTTACCACAAGGTCAGCAATAATTTAACATTCATGTAACAATTTTTACAACATATTTCACTTGAATTCCACCAACATCAGCGACCCATCCATTCCACTTTCCTGAATTGCAAATGTCTGGGTGTTACCGGATTCATCTACATACGAAATCCCATAATTCGGAATATCACCCACAAAGGTTACACCAATCACCAATGGACGCTCCTTGGTTAGCTGTTTTTGCTCATACAACTGCGTTTTTGCAAATGAAATATTACCTTCTTCATCTGCATCCTCAAATTGTAGCGCAAGTACCTTAACCTCTGTAACTGTTTTGTCTGTAGAAATGACAATTTTTGTCTGTGCATCACCATCTACAAACTCATCATATTCGGATATTGTATCCATAATATCCCGTGCCCACTGAACGGAAACACCCGTTGCCTGTACATTTTCTTCCGAATCTGCATACATAGAAAATGGTGTCATCGCAATCTGCTTAATTTGACTCTCCAAATCCTCCTCAAGTTTCCAAAACTCTGCCTCGGATATATTCAACTCCTCTGATTGTTCTTTGTCACTGATTCCAATCTGGTTATAATAATAGCCAATCTCTGTAAATGTATCATCTTTTTCATAGGTAAAATAGAAATCCTTGCACTTTAAAGCTGTACCATCTGGTATAATGTCGCTTTGTCCAAACAATGTATACATGGCGCCATTGGATCCTAAATAATAAAAGCTTCCAGTATCCATTGCAAAAAACTGACTTCTGGAATGTCCATCTGCAACCAAAACAGGTGCATCCTCAACGCAGGTATATATGGCATCAATCAGACTTCCATATCCCATATCGCCATCCATCTTCTCGATTTCACCCACTAACAGTTCCGGAACTCCATCTCCGCTGATATCCTCTATTGCATATCCCACACTGCCAAGTGCTTCGTTGATATCCTTTCCCATAACCGCCTCAACAACGCCAAGCTCTCCCACTTCACAATCAAAATCCTCTGGATTGCTCAAAATAAGCGCATAGTACTGATCCAATACTCTTTTATATATTGCGTTATAGTCTTTTTCCTCTACTGGCACATTCGTCTCTTCCTGCTCTGTTGTTATCTGCGTCTCTTCTGTCTTTTCTTCGCTTGCTTCTTCTGTAACAATCTGTGTCGTTACCTCCGTCACATCGGATTCTATTTTCTTATTACATCCACATAACGCAGCTACATAAACTGCAATCAGACCCATCATTCGCATTTTCTTTCTCATACCGTACGCCTCCTCTGCGTGTTTTCTTCTATAAAGCAAGAAAAGAAGCGAAAGTCATATACTCAACTTTCGCTTCTTTGTCTTCTAAATCATATATTAGTCAAACAAATCCGATTTAACAGAGTAATACTGTTTCTCTTCTATCATTTGACCCTTCGAAAATAAGCATTCTTTAATCACATTACCGATTCGCACAAACTGTTCTACAAGCTCTGGATCAAACTGTGTGCCACTTCCCTTTCGAATCAATTCCATCGTATCTTCATGCGAAAATGGTTCCTTATACGGTCGCTTCGATGTCAACGCATCATACACATCCACAATACTCATGACTCTTGCCACAAAAGGAATCTCTACCCCCTTCTTTCCTTCTGGATAGCCCGAACCATCCCAGCGCTCATGGTGATATTTTGCCATTTGTCCAGCAACCTCTGCAAACTCCTTATCTGGAATACGATCCTTTAAGTAATCGAAAATGTCTCCACCAATCACTGCATGCATCTTCATCATGGAAAACTCATCTTCCGAAAGTGATGCCGGTTTTTGAAGGACAGCATCCTTAATCGCAATCTTACCAATATCATGTAATGGTGCACTTCGACAGGCTTTCTTAACCAAAGATGGTGGTAACTCTGCCCGATACCTTGGTAATGTTTTCAAATGACCGATAAATGCCGAAAAATAAATCGATGTATTCTTCAAATGTCCACCAGTCACACCATCTCTTGACTCTACCAGTCCAGCAAAGCTTACAGTAATCAAGTCATACATTTGCTCCATCTCTGCAACCTTCTGCTCAACCTTAGCCTCCAAATCCTTCTCATATTCGGCCAGTGCAATCTGATTCTCAATTCGCTTTTTCATAACTGGCGCCACAAATGGCTTGGTAATATAATCTGCGATACCAAGATTAAATCCTTCCACTTCTGCCTCAGCGCTTGTATCCGCCGTCAAAAAAATAACAGGAATATTCCGATACGCTGGCGTATTCTTCAGAATCTGCACTAACTCCATTCCATTCATCTCTGGCATAATAACATCTAATAAAATCAAATCTGGAATCACATTCTTTAATACTTCCAATGCTTCTGCACCAGAATATGCCTCAAACAATTCATATGTATCCTCTAATACAGCTCTTGCTGTCACATGATTCAATTTGACATCATCTACCATTAAAATACTTCGTTTTCTTGAATCCATATGCAACCCTCACCTTTAAACTCACAATTGATATAAGCATCGTTTTTCCACGGATTTAACTGGTATAAAACTACTTATACCGTTTCAAACGTAATTTCCCCAAATATTGCTTATATTTTACCACATCTTTTTGTTAATATAAACTAATTTCTACGTTTTTTTGCATATGGACTGATACAATTTTAAAGTTTATTCTATTTCATCTGAACAATACCCAATTTTTTCAGGAATCAAAAAAGATTCCACATGACTAATATTATTATTTTTCTCATACCAGGATGTTTTTACTTTATCAAAAACAACCTCATTTGAGCCATCCACCTCTTCTATATGATACGTATACTTTTTAATCGGATATACAGAATCCACTTCAGCAAACGCAAGATATTCATGACTCTTAAGCCAATTTTCTTCCATATAAATATTATATTTCGCATATACGGGATTCTCAAATTTATAAAATGTTGCCTGATCTATATCCACATCATCATTCATATAACATACGTCATTTTCATCATGCGAAATCTCGCTCCACGCCATTGGTGTTCCATCTAAATGATCACCAATCTTGAATGTCATATAGTAAAAGAAAATCTTATCCTTTGGTATATTCTTAATCGGCAACACCATAGCCCCAAATAACAACACAATCAGCAACACGACACAACCATACTGTATTCTTTTTTTGCGTAAATCTCTCTTAAATTTCATATTCACTTCTTCTATAATTTTTTGCTCATCCACTGTAAGACCGGCTGCATCCGTTCCATGCTTTTCACCAATCTCCTCCGTCGCCCATGTTTCCTGCATCGCATCCAGAATCTCTCTACACTCCGGACATGCTTTCACGTGCTCCTCAATACACTTTTTACTGTCTGACGAACATAACCCATCTACATAAGACGGAAATAAATCTCTTATAATATTACAATTTTCACGCATTTGACATTCTCCTTTTCAGTTTTTCTTTACATCGAAAGTATGTGACTCTTGCCCAATTTTCACTTTTACCGACAACCTCTCCAATTTCTTTAAATGACAATTCTGCAAAGGTTCGTAAATAAACAACATCTCGTTCCTGACTTTCCAAATATTGCATTGCTTTATACAAATCCATACTTCTCTCTTTTTGAATCACAGCATCCTCAATCTGTTCTGTGCTGACTGGTTCAACCTGTTGTGACTCTTCCAAAGAAACATTTTGTGTTTCCTTTTTCTTTGTATAATTGAAATATGTATGCTTTGCAATTGTACAAAGCCATGTAAACATATTACCGCCGTAAAATGAATCAATATTTTTAATCGCTCTATAAAATGTTTCCGAGACAATATCATCCGATAAATCAGAATCATGACACATACTGTATATGTATTTTTTTAGTGGAAGTGAATACTGATGGTAAATATATTCCATATCCATTTTCCCATCCGTTCCACCTTGCTTCGTTGCATCCAATCTTTTTCACCTCACTTTCTTATATGTTTAACAACCGATTTGCAGAGAACGTTACAAAAATATAAATTATTTTTAATTAAATTTTATTAGGTGATTGTACAACTTTCAACCACCTAAATTGAGTTTTGTAATCACCTATTTTATTATAGCCTAAAAAGGAATGTATCGCAAAATTCATTTATGCGCTATAATAAAGCTATATAGTTCCAAAAGAAACCATACTCGAAAGGAGATCCCTATGAAAAAAACGCTATATTTTTTAATACTTTGCTTTTTTGCAACATTTCTTTTTATTCCAACCGCAATCACAGCACAGGCTAACACAGTAAAATTGGATAAAACCAATTTTCCTGACCCCAATCTACGCAATTCCTTATCTTCCTATAAGGATCAGGATGATATGATTGACACAGAATATATTACCAGTTTAAATGTTGCTGAAATAAAAAACGGAAAAGGATTCGAGCTTCTTACTTCTTTGGAACGTTTGGATCTAGTCAAAATCAATGCATCCGATTTCACATTGGATAATCCATCCGTCCAATACTTAAATATGGTTCTCGGCGAAGAAGCACCCAATCTTCATCTGAACATACCGAATGTAAATACCTTTTACATCAAAACCTATAACGGAAAACTGAAATATAAAACCGTAACCTCCATTTCTGGGTTGTCTAATGCAACCAATTTGGAAACCCTTTATATTCACGGACTCAAGCAAAAAAGCTTTTCCTTAAAAGGATTAACCAATCTCAAAACCTTTGAACTTGTCAATTGTTCCGTAAAGACAATCACAGATTGGGAAGCTTGTCCAAACCTTGAAAATATTTACTTACATAATCTGGCTTTGGAATCTCTTCAAGTAACTTGCCCACTTAAAAAGGTTCATTTTTTAGCATTATACCAAAATAAAAATTTAACATCTGTAAATATTACCGGTATGAAAAATGTGGCAACGGCTCGTTTATACGAAAACCAAAAGCTAACCTCTTTAAAGCTTCCAAACAAAATTGAAGAACTTGCAATCTACAAAGACCCTATCAAAAGCTTGGATTTATCGAATTTTAAAAAACTGGAATATCTTCGTGCTGGCGGAAGTGGTCTCAAAAAATTAATCTTAAAGAATAACAAAAAACTGACTCGTATTGATTTAAACAAAACAAAAGTTTCTTCCTTGAATTTTTCACAAATTCCGAATTTAGAATGTTTAGATATTGGCCATACCAAATTTAAGGGTACTATGAATTTAAAGAAATTAAAAAAATTTGAACGCCTCAATCTATCATACACAGCAGTTCATACCGTATTACTTAGCGACACTTCCAAGAAAAAGCTTGCTGTACTCGGGGTTACAAATTCTAAGCTGAAAAATATTGATTTAACGCAGGCGAAATATCTTACAATACGTTGGGATTACGAAAAATACAAAAAAAATATAACACTACATTTAAATAATATCTTAAAACCTGGTTACATCCTTTATGGCAAAGGCTATGGCATTAAAACAAATATTGCAACGCGAACCTTTCAGCTTACCTCAAAAAATTCTGGATACGTTACCCTTCATAAGGGAAATCAGGAAATCACGATTCAAATTCAAAAATGGGTTGAACAATATTAAAAAACAACTGCCACCTCAATCGGAGGTGGCAGTTGTTTTTATATCATGCATGCTGGCATTCACAAAATCGTTTTTCAAAGTTTAACTTTTGCTGACAAATCTGGTTTTGCCCTATATGTTGTTTGTGTCAGGCTTCCATCCTTATTTTTTTCAATGACACAGATCTGTAATCCAGATAAATCTAACGCATTCTCACCGATTCCCAACGCAATAGAATATATATTAAAATCCACCCCTTCTGGTAACCAAACTTCTTCTTTCGCTCTTCCGCAATCCCACGTATCACCATCTACTATTACAGTTCCAAAATCAACCCATCCTTCTGCATCAGGAGTTGCAGTCACAACCCTTTGTGGGTCAGCATCAAAATATTCATCAATATTCTCTGCCGTCACAGTATCCACGAATGCTTTGGCTTTCTCATATAAAGCATCTACTTCTTTTTCATCATGTTCACCAACATCAACACTCACAAATGGTTGTTCCTCACCTTGTACCTGTGTTTCCACCATCTCTTCGTCATCCTTTTGACTTAAGCCAACCAAATATTTTTTTGCTTTCTCTGGATCCGCCTTCGCAACATCAAATGGTAATGTAAACAATGCACTTGTTCCTTTATATCGCCCCGATTTTTCATACACACCATTTTTCTCATTCATCTCGAATGCAGATGTTTCATCTCCGAAGTTTTCTACAACCCCTAATTGCACACCACGATCTGCAAAAATCTCCAAATTATCGCATTCAATCAACTCATAAACGATACCATTTTGTTCAAACCACATCATAGTTTCCATCATTGTCGCTGCATTGACATCCATAATAGATTCCCCATGAATCAACGGTGAAACGCAAAAGTTTTTGTTTTCCATTGCACTTCCATCTCTTTTCGAAATTGCAACTGCTACATAGGTATGTGACTCATTTACCTCATCTTTTGTTTTCTCTGGAACATACAATTTCAAATGATCTCCAGATACAAGACCAAGCATTGTAATGTTATACCCGTTACTACTTTGCGTTTCATCTATTAAAATGGCATCTTCACTTTCAAACGCTTTTACAAGCGCATCATTTTCTGTAACAACCTGCGCTACCTGTGCAGGTTTCATAAAATGATATGCTGCATATGTTGTAACACCTCCTAGTGCCATTGCACTTACTACTGCAATTGCTGCTACCTTTTTCTTATAATTAAAATGTGACATTTTTTGTTCCTCCTTCGACCATTCCTGTAGAATCCGACGATTCAACGCTTCACTCGGCTCCTGGTCTGGTTTTAGAGAACGATATAACATTTCATCTATTTTTTTATTCATATCTATACTCCTCCAATTCTTGTTCCAAACGTTTTCTTGCATAATTCAATCTACTTTTTACTGTACCCAACGGAATACCCATTGTTTTCGAAATATCCGCAAGAGACATCTCCTCCATGTAGCACAGTAATATGGGAATTCTATATTTTTCACTCAGTTTTCCTACCGCTTTACGAACGACAGATTGCGTTTCCTGTTCTAAATACACTTCTAATCCATCTCGTACCTGTGATTCAATGACTTCACCTGTTTCCTCAAAAAACTCCTCCGTCGGTGCGATTCGCTTTCTCCAAGCGAATTTACGTTTTTGATTTTTCCATAAGTGAATTGCAACTGACATTAAATAACTTTTTACATTTTCGTTGGCATTCATCTTTTCAGCATTTTTACACGCCATTAACCAAGTCTCTTGATATAATTCATCAGCAGTTTCTTGATTGGTTGTCAACTGCAAACAAAACGAATATATATTTTTCCCATATAGATTAATGCTTTGCTCTATTTCCTGAATCGTCATACTTTACTTCCTATCATCGCACATGTGTTATTATTAAGGATTTATTCGGCCTCATTTCGTCCTTCACCTATATATGGTAACAACCTGAAAAAAAGTTCGAAAAAAATTTAAGGCTCTGTTTGAAACAGAGCCCCCATTTATTATTTTTCTACAGCAATCGAATCAACTTGCAACCGACTTAAGTATATTCTACATAAAAAGATACCAACTACAAAGGATAAGACTATAGAAAGCGGTTGTGCTTCCTGTACGCCCGAAAGTCCTCTTATCTTTGCAAAAATCAACAAGGTAGGAATAAATAATACGCCACTTCGTAGACTGGAACAAAAACTTGCCATTGCCTTTTCTCCCATACTCTGAAATCCCATCTCAACCATCATCGTTAGCGGAACAAATAACTGGCTAATACATATCAGTCTCAATGCACGCACACCGATTTCAATTACCTGTGCATCATCACGTAAGCTCTGAATCAATGGTGCCGCAAAAATAATCATCGGAATTGCTAATACAAACAACACACATTCCTCGCCCCAGAATGCAGTCCAAAATGCTTTACGCACACGCTCTTTCTTTCCCGCTCCTAAATTGAAGCTACTAATTGGTTGAAATCCCTGTCCAATTCCAATTGCAATTGCCATGGAAAAGAAGCCAATTCTTGATACACAGCTCATTGCAGAAACCGCAGCATCTCCATACAATCCAGCACAGCGGTTCAGCAACATCGTTGCAACACTATTCAATCCCTGTCTTAACAAGCTCGGGAATCCAATCGCTATAACATTCCATATAACCATAACATCTCTTGAAAAATACTGAATTCCAATCTTTGTCTGTGTTTTCCCAGAAAGGAACATATATAGTAATATACAAAAACTGATAAACTGTGCCGTTGCTGTGGCAATTCCTGCACCCGCAATTCCCATTTTCAACCCAAGCATCAATATTGCATCGATTCCAATATTTAAAATTGCACCAGTCATCATACCAACTGTACCGAGCTTTGCCTTCCCCTCATATCGAAGCAAATTGTTCATGGTTAGACTCGACGTAAAAAACGGAGCCGCAATTGCAATATATGACACGTATATTTTTGCATATGGTGCAATCGTTTCCGTGCTTCCCAAAATTCTTAACAACGGATTCATAAACACCAAGGTACCAATTCCCATCAAAACACCTATACCAAATGATAAGAAAAATCCTGTAGAAGTATATTCCGTTGCCTCTTTGATATTCTTTTCACCTAGTTTTCGAGACATAATACTTCCTGCACCCTGTCCACACATAAATGCAACAGCCTGCAGAATTGCCATAAATCCAAATACGATACCAGTTGCACCGCTTTGACTTGTTCCTAACATTCCCACAAATGCAGTGTCCGCAATATTATATATATTTGTAACCATCATACTTAAGATTGTCGGAATCGATAATCTCAAAAGCAACTTTGGTACTGGTTGCTTCGTCATCTTTTCAAATTGTTTTTCCTGTGCCTGATTCATGATACTCTCACTTTCCTTTGATTTCTATACGATCAAGAATACCCTGTACTCCTACATTTTGATGGGTTAAATACATTCTCGCAACATCTTCAACAAATTCCGCATTTGCACCTGTCTTTCCCTGTATCCAGGCTAATGGTTTCCCTTTATCAATATACTTCATTATTTGTTTTACCAAAGTATACAGTTCTTTTTGCTCTACCGAATTCGCTTCCAACACTAGCTCATGCAAATCTGCTGTTTTTGCGTGCCCATAATAAACCTTTGCCGGATTATGTGCTAATATATGTTGCCAGCTCTCATCAATAACGGTACCCTTGTGCAACTCCAACTCATATAAAGGATTTAAATCGCCAACAAACACCATTCCCTGATCCAGAACAAGAGAAATGCTATCCTCACTATGACCTGGCGTATGCATGACTTCCCCCTGCACACCTATCTTTCCCAAAAAATCGCGACTTTCTGCAATCGGCACCATCAAAACAGCTGCTTCCTGTATGGAAAGAAATTCCACCTTATGATCCTTTTCAAAAATAACATCTGCTGCATGTATATAATCCTGCTGGACATCCAACACAACAATGGTCGCACCAAGGTTGGCAATATTTTGCGCAATCCCCATATGATCCGGATGAAAATGCGATATTATAATATATTTTATATCCTGTGCTGCAACATGCAACTCACCCAATGCTTTACAAAACATTGGAAAAGTACCTGCCCATCCTGTATCAAACAAAAGGTAACCATCCTCACCTTTGATTAAATATGTATTTGTATTTGAATATTTCAATTCTGTTACCATATTTCCATACATCCAATCTTACAAATCAGCTTTTCCATTTTACAAGCGAATGCTTTTCTCAATCCACCCTTATCTTATTGTCTTTTTACCCTATAATACCATAGCCGACACCAAGCAACAACATAAGTTTTTCTAATCAATTCATACATACCCATGCCATATTTTCATTCGTAGGAAACAGCGGAAAGTATTGCGATATTTTTGTTCCAATGCTATATTTAATTTATCTTATTCAGAAAAATCTCTACTTCAATTAGTGGTTAAAAAACAAATTCGAATGAAACAAGGAGGACATTGATGAAAGATTATATAAAAGGTGCCAACCCATATATGCCATTATGGGAGCATGTTCCAGATGGCGAGCCACGTGTTTTTGAGCACGATGGAGAAAAACGTGTTTATGTGTATGGTTCTCACGATATCGAGATCACACAGTATTGTGGTCGCAATTATGTAGTATGGTCTGCTCCTGTCGATGACTTAACGAACTGGACCTGCCATGGTGTTGCATACGAGACACATTATGATTCTATTCTCTATGCGCCAGATGTTGTAAAAAAAGGCGATACTTATTACATGTATGCCGCAGAATGTAAAGGAAGTTTAGTTGTTGTCGCAAGTTCCAAGACACCATGGGGACCATTTGAAAATCCTGTAGAAACCAAATTGGGATTTGATCCAGGCGTTTTAGTAGACGACGACGGCAAAGCTTATGCTTACTGGGGAGGTTGTGCTGCACCTTGTTACATCGCGGAGCTTGAAGATGACATGGCAACCATTAAGGAAGATACCCTCGTATCCAATCCACTTGGTCATTCTACCTGTCCGTGGGATCCAACCGATGACGGTCATATTTCGTTAATTGATGCTTTCTTTGAAGCATCCAGCCCACGTAAAGTAATGGGCAAATATGTATATATTTATTCTAAACGTTATGAAAAGCCAATCCCGGAACTTGGTGTTTACACACCAAATAATGGTTTCCTTTCTTACCGCTTTAGCGATTCTCCATTTGGTCCATTTCATGATGGCGGTGACTTTAGTTTCAACGGTGGTGAAATCCTACGCGATGCAGAAGGATGTGGAACCATGACCTATCAGTGGGGAAACAACCACGGTTCTATTATGGAAGTGAATGGAAAATGGTATGTATTCTACCATCGTCAAACAGGCGTAAACGAATTCTCTCGTCAGGCAATGTTGGAACCAATTGACGTTGCAATGGGCGCAGACGAAAAACTATATATTGGTGATATCAAATATTTAAATGGAGAACCAGTATCTGCAGGTCCTGTTGAAATGACCTCACAGGGACCACATATCAATGGTCTTGATGCTTATCACTGGATTTCCGCAGGCTATGCTTGTCATATCTACGGCAGTAAAACACGCGCCTATGTAAAGCCTGGCTATGAACAGCGTGATGATATTTCCACTCCTGTTGTGGATTTATCTTCTGGTACAACTGTTGGCTTCCGTTATCTACAATTCGGAACGAACACACCGATGGGGGTAACCGTTGTTCTTGGAGAACATAAAGCACTTAAGGTCAACGTTCGTATCGACTCCTATCGTGGTCGCATTGTTTCAACACTTGATTTTGCTGAAAATGAATTCGAGAAAAAAGCAGCACTTATAACTGGTGTAATCGGAAAACATGCCGTTTACTTTGAATTTCTCTCAGAGAAAGATGGCGTCATTGCAGCATTTGATCGTTTTTCATTTCTTACGGAAAAGGAAATGCAATGCGAATAGATAATAGAATCGAGATTGCATTCCTTATGGAATAATGAAATCATCTAAAAATGGGCTTGTAGTATTTTAAATACTACAAGCCCAAAATTATGTCTTTCGAAATCTTTGTTTTCTACGCTGGTCGTGCCAGATAATATCCCTGGAATAAATCCGCACCAATGGATACAAGATAATCAAATTCTTCTTTTGTCTCTACACCTTCCGCAACAACTAACTTGCCCATATCATGCATTGCATCTATCATCTCTTTGCAATTCTTTTTCTTGTCATCATTCTGATCAATTCCTGATAATAACGAACGATCCAGTTTTACAACATGCGGGTCCAACAGTTTCACTTTGTTCATATCATTAAACCCAACACCAAAGTCATCCAAAGCCAAAATAGAATTACCAACCTCTGCAACTTCTTTTTTCCGAATTGATTTATCTAATGAAAACACCGGATACTCTAACATCTCAATCATCAAAATGCTCTTCTCATTACCAAAATAGTCAATATATGCCTTTGCTTCACTTTCCGAAAAACATTCACACGGAAAAGAATTCACCGATAACTTCTCCTTATATCCACGCAAGAAATATGCCTGTGTTGCACCCCAAAATGTCGCAACCTCTAAAATATGCAACTGTCCTTTCTCCGTATATTCCTCAATCAGTTCCGTTACAGTTGACCCCAACGGACGCATCAACGCTTCATGCGCATAAATTGTTTTTCCATCCGGAAAGAATATCGGCTGAAATACATAATTAATTTGTAATTCTGACAATGCCTTTAAGATATCTGGAGCCAAAGGTAAATCTTCGTAATATATCATATGTAAATCTCCATCTTTTCATTAAATTTGAAAGTTTTTTACAGCATTTTGCATCTGCGTTGCCTGTTCATTTAAAACATCAGACATCGCAACACATTCTTGAGAAGTTGCCTGCGTATTCGTTGTAAATTCTTCCATGTTCGCTACAGCTTCTTTCACATTTCTAACCGCTTTCTCTTCTTCACTAATGAAAGACGATATACTTTGAATCTTATCATTTACTGTGTTGGTAATGGTTACAAGCTGTTCTATCTTTTCGGAAGTTACAATCGCCAATTGGTTTCCCTTCCTAACCGAATTATCTGATTCTGCAATTAACGAGGTTGTGCTTGCTGCCGCTGCTGTCGTTTGTTCTGCAAGCTCTCTTACCGAGTCTGCTACAACCGCAAATCCTTTTCCTGCCTCACCAGCTCTAGCTGCCTCAATGGATGCATTTAATGCCAACATATTTGTCTGTGCGGCAATATTATTAATTATATCGATAATCTCCGAAATTGCGCTTGATTTCTCAGTAATTTCATTCATTGCACCCACAAGATTCGTCAAAGATTCTCTTCCCTCTTTCAAATAAGTATTTGCATCTTGCGAAAGATTTCTCGCAGCCTCAACAACATTGATGCTTTCTCCAAAATTATTCTGAATTTCATCAATAGAGGATTCAATAACACTCATAATATGCATAACATGTTCAACATCATCAGCCAATGAATTTGCACCACCCTGTACACTATGTGCAGAGTCATAAACAGCTTCTGCAGAATTCGATATAATACTAATTGCTTGCTTCATCGAAGTAATGATATGATTAATAGATTCCTTAAGTGGTGCAAAATCTCCTTTATAATCATTAGAAACTTCAACAGTTAAGTCACCAACTGCCATCAACTCCAGTTTCTTTGAAATATCTTCTATATATCCCTTAATAGAAGCATTTGATTCCTCAATTGCTGAACAAAGCAAACCAATTTCATCAGACGATTCATATACTTTATCGTAATCCAATTTACCATTTTTCATGTTTTCACACACCTGTGATACTTTTTCTAATGGTTCAAATGAATCTGCTAATACCTTACTAACTTTCTTTGTCATCACAAAATAGATACATCCAATCAAAACAATACTAATAACATAAAAGATAATCAAGCCTCCAAAATAACTAAATATGTTTGTTGCGTAGACTACTGTCACATCTGCATTCTCAATATACTCAGAAACATATATGTAATCCTTCAATGCTTTCTCTCTTTTATCTGAATGGATCAGCTTTTCTGGAATTCCAATATCTTTATAATTGGTTGCAACCATTTCCCCATTATCATCTGCCGATGGAATCAAACTATGATTCTTATGTGTAAGTAACGTTCCATCCTTATCTATCAAAATTGCAAAAGCCGAATTAGTCGACATTGCGTTCGTCATATCAATCAAATCATCAACAAAAAAGTCTGCTGCGAAAACACCAATTGGATTACCATCTTTTACGATTGCTTTTGAAATCGTAACAACAATTCTACCTGTATCAGCATCAACATATGCAGCCGACACAACAGCTTTATCTGGATTTGCAAATGCTTCAGGATACCAGTCTCTTTCTGTCGCCTTGTAATCTGCCGGAACTTCCCATCCATCACTAAATACACATTTATCATCGTTTAATCCATAATAATATGCATATGCAGCTTGATTTTCTTTTATACAGTCAGCCAAAAATGCTTCTGATTCATTAAATCTTTTTCCTACATAATCCTCATATGCCAGTGATTGCGCAATAATATTCACTCTTCCAATTTGCTCATTAAACCATCCAGATGCCCCCTGCACAACCGATGTTGCTGATGAATTCATAAAACCATTACTTTTGGTTATAATCAGATACGTCGAAATAGCCCCTATTATTACTGCAATTAGAATCGTCGTCAACAAAAAAATCTTTCCAAAAACATTCACCATGTTCAGCTTAATCGATGCTACCTTTTCTTTCTTTTGCTTCATACAAAATCCCCTCTTTCCGTATATATTCCTTACCTTTACATCTCTTCTCCACACACATATATTTGTTTAAATTATAACATATTTTATTAATTCATCACACTATTATAATGACCTAATATAATAATTTTTTGCATAATTTACTACTGCGCATGATACGAAAAAACAAGCATTAACTTTAATATTCTGTAGAAATCTGCTCTATTCCATATATTTGCATAAATCGCCTCTGTTCTTCTTCATTTCGAATCATCATCACCTCAACAAAATGTCCCGTTTTCTTATCCTTAAAACCAGCAACCTTCTCCCCTGTGCAAATGGAAGCTCGAATCACTGGCGTTTGTTTCTGCGGATCAAAAGGTATTGTATCCTTTAAATGCTTCTGATAATAAGGTATTTTTCCGTTATCCTGCCTCATTTCAATCGCAAAAAGAACAAAAAAGACAACTAGCACAATACCGCCAGGAATCGCATATAGCCAGGAAAATGTATCCGTCACAAGCCACATGACAACAGGTAACAATACTGCAAGCAATATTCCTACCAATATCATCTTTCCACCAAAATGAATCGAATTAATTTTTCTCATTGTCTATCCTCTTCCATCTTTTTCTCATAATCGGCAATTGGCATTGGCTTTGCAAAATAAAATCCCTGAATCAAATCACATCCACTTTCCGCCAAAAATTCCACCTGCTCAGCACTTTCAATACCCTCTGCCACAGTCGTCATACCAAGATTTTGTGCCAAATGAATGGTCTCTGATACAATCAAGGAACCTCTTTCTTCATTTTCTTCTCTTCCACGGAAGAAATCTGCATCAATCTTAAGCACATCCAACTGTAAATCCTTTAGTGAATTAAGAGAGGAATATCCCGCTCCAAAATCATCCATCGAAACAGAAAATCCCATTTTCTTTAATTTCTCAACGGTATGAATCAGCATATCCTTATCCTCAAAAAAGGCGCTCTCTGTTAATTCCAGTTCAATCAATTCCTTAGGTGCACCTGATGATTCCACAATTTGACAAATATGCTCTGCCAAGTCCTCCTGTGTAAAATGCGCACGGGAAATGTTAACAGAAATCGGTACAACATTGCATCCCTCCTGCGCCCATTTTGCCTGTAATTTCGCCACACTGCTTAGCATAAAGTCATCAATTTTTGTAATAAATCCATTTTTTTCAAAAATTGGAATGAATCTGCCTGGACCAATAAATCCTTCTGTCGGACTAATCCAACGAATCAGCGCTTCTGCACCTCCGAGACGTTTTGTCTTTGCATGGTATTTTGGCTGTAAATATACATGTAGTTCACCTTTTTCCAAAGCAGCCTCCATATTTTCCTCGACATAACGCTCCCACAACTGTTCTTCCTTTAACTTTTCATTAAACCAAACCACTTTCTCTGCACTACCTGGCGCAATATTTTTTCTTGCAAGACTGGAATTGCTATATAGTTCATCTATCTGATTTCCGAAAACAGCTTCACAAATTCCCACATTAAAATCAATTTTACGAGGCTTCATCATATCAACCAAATGATTCCGAATCAGTTCCATTCGCTCTGTAACCTGTGCTGGTTCTTCCATCAAAAGTAACAATCCAAACTCCGCCTCCGCATATCTGGCAAACAGCTCTTTTCTCTTCTTCACCGTCTTTTGAAGCATCCGGTTCATCTGTTCAATAACTTTCTCACCCTCTAACGCGCCATAGCACGCACAATAGCTTTGATATCGTTCCATACGCAGACTCACCATTACATAACGACGTTTGCCACGCTTATTTCTCTTAAGAATCTGTTCTGCTCTGCCCTCAAAATCCAGCCAGTTTTTACCACCAGTAACAGCATCATAAAATAACAATTTGGCAGATTTTCTCTGTCCAAAAATGCTAATAATTAATGTGATAATATAAAGAAGCAATGGCACAGAAACCACGATTCCCATCATCACAACAAATGCCAAAATAAGCATCAGATCCCTTGTTTTTAGGACAATATCCGAACTGTAATAAACACTATATTTTCCTTCTTTTATTGGCTGGTCAATCCATGCATGAAACCGAACCAATTCTGCATTCATGTTTCCCACACCTATAGATAGCAACAAATCCGAAGTATTCAAAAACTTGTACATCTGTAAAGAATTAATATTCACATCTTCATCTAAGAGAAATTCAAATTCGCTCTCATCAACGAAATCAAAATATACAGTACGGTCATTAAAATCATATGTTACAAAGCTATCCATATCGATTTCCCGCTTTGGCAAAATCACAAACCTTTTTTCAGTATTGTCATAAATTCCATAATCCTCTACACCCCACTCGTCAATCACTACATCAGTAATCTCATCCGTTCCTTTATTCTGTTCTTCTACTAAATCTGCAAATGCCTGTGCACGCTGATAGGAATCATCCAAATGACTTTCTAACAAAAATGCAAAGAACAATTCCGCAAGCGCTATGGTAACACCGGAAAAAAATGTAACAAATATCATCAACAAAATAATATGCGGTAAAATATGTATTCTCTTTAGTTTTTTTATACGTTTTTTCTTACTCTTTTTCATATGTATCTCCCCCAAAAAACTATTTTTTCAATAATCTTATAATGCCATTTCCACTATCTACTATTTTATCACAATCCATCTTTTGTCACAATATTCCAAAACAAAGCGTGCTAATCGCTTTCGTCACAAAACAACAGTTATTCGGATATTGTCTCGGGCCTTGTGGGCGAGACCCACAGGAAATCCGAGGAATTTCCCATAAAAAAAGACAGAACCAAACTGTTCTGCCTTTTCATCTCTTATATTTTACTTACTGCGTAATTGCATCCACATTTGCCGCAACATTTGACATTAAGCGATCTGAAATATACGTTGTATTTCCACCTTCGCCAACTGTACAATCTACGGTTGTCAAAGTTGTTCCATCTAATACGCAAACACTGCTCTCTTCAACTTCTTCATTCATTGGATTGGTTCCACGCCATACACTATGAATATGATGATCTCCGCAAATATATGTGAAATAAGCACCATTTGCACTACTATTCTGTTCAAATGTACCATGTGCTCCAGCATCTAATGGGTCTTTCAATAATACTGCATTTCCATCTGCATATGTATAAATAAATACTGGCGCCCATCGGAAATTCACGATTGATTGTGCAATTAATTCTGGCACACCATCCTGGTTGATATCTGCAATCGCAAAGCAATCAAAATGATTTCCAAATTTTTCCATATTTTCATCATAACCAAAACCAGCATCTGACAGTTCATCATGCACGCCTTCGATAGCAGGTGCTGCTTTTAAAATTCCCTGATAAGCAAGAAGCGCTTTTGCTTTTACGTCATCTTGTGACACTCCCGCTTCACCTACTTGTTGTACATCTTCCTGTGAAACTACTACCTCTGTTGTCTCCTGTGTATCATCCTGCACAACCTCTTCCGTTGTTTTTTCCTGCGTGGTTTCCTGTACTACTTCTTGCGCTGTTGTTGTTTCAGCATTCTCAGCTGTTTCACCCGATGTCGAAGCACCACAACCACTTAACGCTGTTGCCACTGCTAAACTACATACCAATAAAATGTTTTTTACTTTCATTTTTATTACCTCCGACTGAAATAATATGATTCGGCATCCGCCTTCATATCCATGATTTTCTAACAATCAAAAAACATTATTTTACACAGTCAGTGATTCTATCACAACTATTGGCATAGTACAATAACCCGTTCCAACTATTCAGAATTTCTTAATATTCAACTCAAACTATTCAGAATTTCTTAACATTTTACTTCAATAATTCCAAATTAAATGTATCCGCAAATGCCTTTAATTTATCCATTGTAAATTCTTCTTTGATAAACTTCTCTCCCTCATATTTACCATAATCTTCCGACATAATATTTATAATCGTAAAATACTTTTCGGAATCCATAATTATCATTCCTTTAGAATCCGAGAGTGCCAAAATGACATTGCTTCCATCTTTGGTTTTATATTGCTCTTGCACATATTCTTCAGAATTGCCAATTGCAAGATATGTTTCATCAAATGTTCCCTTTGCACGTCTGCTCAATTGATAGTCAATCAAACTCTCATCTGCATCACAATAATCTGCATCAAATGTAATGGAGCCATCCTCATAATAATATGCACCAAAACACTCTGTTCCTTCCGGAAGCAACTTCCCTCCGAAAAATGAATCAAACTGATCATACGATATTGTATCCGTTTTTGTATGAAGCTTTAGCTGATATTTTCCTGCAATTTCACGAAGTTTTTCAGCCATTTCATCAGAGTAGACACCATACAATTTTACATCTTCTCCCCATGTATCTGGCTCATCGTAATTGTGTTCGTCACGAATTTTACCATCTACATCATACGTATCACAAAATGCATACCACTCTTTCAATGCCTTTGCTTCAGAAGAATCTCTAAATCCCGCCAAACTGATAAGGTCAACTGTAGCATTCGTATCAACAGGTGTTTTCTCATCCTCTCCGCTGATTTCATATGTACAACTAACTTCACTTCCGTCAGCTGCGATTACTGTCTCCGTATGTTCACCTTCGCTTGCATTTTCTTTATCCTCAATCGTAGCATTTACACTTTCCTTCTTCTCTGTAGAGATTACTAAATCTTTTACGCCAAATAAATTAGCTGCAAATGCCACTGCTGATGCAGATGATAACACACCAAAACAAATCGCTGCGGCCATTCCACTTTTCCACCATACTTTGTTTTTCTTCACTGTCATTTCCTCCACTAAATCCAAATATTCATCATCTATGTATTCAAATGATTTTAATAAATCTTTACCCTTTTTCATAAAACTACACCTTCCTTTTTCAAATAAATGCGTAATTTGTCTCTTGTTTTTTGTAATGTATACTTTACTTGTCTCTGCGTCATTCCATATCTTTTGGCCAAATCAGATATAGAATATCCATAATAATATCTTGCCAAAAATACTGCACAGGTCTTCTGGTCTATCGTACCTAAAAAATCATTTACTGCCATGCCTACCTCTTTTAACTCCCATGCTTCCTCTGGAGTATTACATGTGTCCGGGATGGCGTCATCAATCTCAACAATTATCGACTTACGTTTTCCTGCTGTTATGTATTCCAACCGATCTAATGATAGATTTCTTGCAATTTTCACTAAAAAATATTTGAGACTTTTGGGTATTGTCGGTGGGATAGCATTCCATGCTCCCATGTACGTGTCATTTTTAATTTCTTCTGTATCTGATTCACTGCGCAAAATGTTGTATATGACACGATTTAAATAATTACCGTATTTTTCGTCTGTCATTACAATTGCACTTTCCAAGCGATCAACATACAAATTGATTATTTCTTTATCATTCACCTTAATGCTTATCCCCTTTTCAATTACTTTGTTGTATGGGCCCTACACTTAATAAGTAGGAAAAAAAAACAATATGGACAATTTTTTTTTAATTCTCCATATTGCTTTCTTCTCATTCTAAACGCTTGAGAATCGATTTTCTTTACTGTTTACCACCTTTACAATTGCCACAAGCTCTATATCCATTACGCTCGGCTTCTTCCCACGAATTAAAATATACTCTGTTTTTTTCATAAGGAAGGCTTCCGCAACTCTCTACATGATAAACCTTGGAATTAATGTTTCCAATTATCTTTTGTAACGTTTGTGTTGGCTGCTCTGTTGTTTGTTGTTCTGTCGTACTGTTATCCTGCGTAGATGTCTTCTTTGTCTTTACTGATAAATTATCCCCATCTGATGAAATAATTATCGTTCCATCCTCATCTGTTCGATATACCCTTTTACTTGTTAATGTAGTAATTCTTTTGTATATCGTACTATCAGGATGCCCATACGAATTATCCGCGCCAACAGAAAAAATTGAATACTGCGGATTCACTTTCTTTACAAACAATATCGCATTGGAATATGCAGAACCATGATGATTTGCTAAAAATACATCTGCCGAAACATTGTATTTTTGTAGAATCGCATTCTCTACAGAAGCGGAAATGTCCCCACACACCAAATATGCATTATTATAATATGTAAATTTCGTCACAACTGAGCTGTCATTATCATTATCAGATTCCCCTAATGGTCCTAAAATATCAATACATGCATTACTTCCTAAAGATACCTTGTCACCACCTTTTAAATATTTAAGACTTAATGCATGCTTATCCAAGCCCTTCATAAAATCCTTATATGCTCTCGTATCCTTCTCTTTTGCATATTTACTTGTATACACCGCATCCACACTAAAATCATCAAATATTCTCTCTGAACTGCCCATATGATCTTCATCATAATGACTAATAATCATAATATCAATCTTTTTAATGTTTAATGATTTAAAGTAACCTGACAGCTTCTGATACTCACTTTCTTTTCCAGTATCAATCAATACATTTTTATTGTTCACCTGAATCAATGTTGCATTTCCCTGCCCTACATCAATAAAATGAACCTTTGCCCCTGATTTTGAAACAACAACATTGCACTTATATACATTCTTCTTATATTTTGCTTTAATTGTTGTTTTGCCTGGTGCAACAGCCGTTAACTTACCATTTTTAACCTTACAAATTTTACTATTTCCTGATGTCCATTTAACAGTACCATTCGCATTTTTCAAGGTTAATGTTGCTGTTTTTCCAACAGATAATTCCACCTTTTTCTTGTTTAGTGTAGCTGCTTCTACCTGTGACTGTGCAAAAAACAACGCCAACGCCACGAAACAAAATAACACACAAACTTTCTTTTTCATTACCACCACTCCATTTTTATCATTTCATTAAAATCTATCTAGATAGTCTGTATTCTTTTCTTTCTCATTTGATGGTTTATAAAATATATCTATACATACTTCTCTATTAGACTATATAGTTCTTGAACTTGAACAGGTTTATCTAGTTTAGCAGTAAATCCTGTTTCTCTATATAAATCCTCATATGACTTATCAGCATTCGCTGTTAAGATAAAGATAGGTACAGTAATCCCGAGTTTTCGTATCTCTTTATATAACTCAACACCGTCCATTTCTGGCATCAAATGATCTAAAAAGATTAAATCATAATCATCTTGTTCACGCAAAAGCGCAAGAGCATCTTTTCCGCTTTGTCTACAATCAACTTTTGCCCCTGTTTTTTCTAGAAGACTTCTAAAAATATGAAGATTAATCTTGGAATCGTCTACACTTAAAATCTTTGTGTTTGAAAAATCATGGATCGTATTACTTATTTTGTTTGATGAGCTATCCTCTTTGTTTTCCTCCTCACAAACTTCAATAGGAATGTCAACAAGGAACGTTGAGCCTTTTCCAACTTCACTTTCTACATTAATATTACCATTTAGTGCAGTAACAATTGACTTAACAATGTATAAACCAAGACCAGTGCCTTGAATTAAGCCATGCTTTTCCTCATTAATTCTTGTATAAGGAATAAAGAGTACCTTTTTAGCTTCATCACTAATGCCTTCTCCGGAGTCTTTTACACAAAGATGAAGAATATTGTTTTCAATCGAAATATTAGCTTTTACAAAACCAGACTTCGTGTATTTTACAGAGTTTGAAATAAAGTTAACAAGTATCTGGTAAATTCTTCCACCGTCTGTTTTGATTACATCAGGACAGTTTTCTTCCATTGTAATCTCCAGCGCTAGTCCTTTTTCCCATGTAGGAATTCTGAATGTGTCAATCAGTTTTTCTTTTATTGCAGATAAACTTATTTTATCAATGTGGATTTCAAATTTCCCTGCTTCAACCTTGGAGTAATCAAGCAAATCATTTACGATTCCAAGAAGTGAAGTGGCCGAAGTATTTGCGATCCTGATAATTTTTGATTGTTCCTCTGATATATTAGAATCATTTAGCAATACCTGCGTGGCACCCATTATTCCATTTAATGGGTTTCTAAGTTCATGATGCATTGCAGCAGAAAACACCCTTTGCTTTTCGAGGGATTCCTGAAGTTCATCCTTTGTGTTTGCTAATGTCATGTTAATCTCTTGAATTTCCCTATTCTGAGCGATTAATTCTTCAGAATATGCAGTCAAATCTTCTTTAGCCGATGATAAATCTGTTATAACCTTTCTAAGGATTCTGTCCTGAAACGAAATAACAAAGATCGTAAAAAAGGACACTTGTAATAAACCAGTTATTGTTAATGCAATAATTTTAGCATCACTTATATGGGTAATTGGGACTTTGCCATTTAAACCAAGAACTATACTTATGGTATATACTATGGATTCAAGAATTATATAAAACTTGCTAATTCTTGTCTTTATCCCTGTAATAGTAAAGATATATGTAAAAATCATCCATATTGCACCTAGCCCTAAGCTACCTGTTAAAAAGTAAACTTCTGGGCCTATAGATATCATAAAGATAACGCATAAATTCCTTGCAATAACGGAATCAATATCTTTAAATAAAATATCAAAAAACAAAAAGAAAAAGGGCATTGCAATTGTAGGGTACACAGAAGAAATTGTAAGGAACTCACCTGGCTGTACTATTAGCATGGATATTGTTGTTATAATAGAAACAATATAAGCTCCAAACATTGCAATTGCTGAATTTGCAATTTCTAAATCGAAATCCAACTGCTTCACATTAAGAAGATTCTTTATATTTAACCTCTCCACTATCTGCTTTGTAGTTATATCGCTTTTCTTATTTTTCATAATAAAAACCCCTTCTATAAGATTTCGTAATTAATAATTATAAACATCCCCAATTTTTATATATAAAAAAAGCTTGCTAAGAATTTTCCCTAACAAGCGTGGTTCAAGCCTTTCGCCTAATACTAATTTAAACTTAACATATTTTCATATATATGTCCATACAGTAAAATGCGATTTTATCTCATTTAATTGTATCACCCAAAAACATCCCCCATACCCCCACCTACGTCTCTACGACTTAGAGGTGGGGGACTGCTTGTATCGGTTCAATCCTCGTTTTCTATAACCCCTAATCATTTAGGAATTTTCCGACAAATCATCATCTTTGGGTTTTGATATTGATATTCTGTTTTTATTCTTAGCACCCAAACGCTTCATAAAACCATACAATTGATAATCTTTATTCTCTTTTGTAATCCTACATCCAACAAATTGATTTCCTGCTTTATTTGTCGTCCTGGCAATAGTACATTCCACATTTACATCAAACTTTTTTTCATCGATTATCTCTGAAAAAAATATTTTTAGCTGACGAGTATTCGGTATAAAGTTTTTTGGTGCATAAAAGGATATACCGATATCACTAATATCATACACAATTATATCCACACCTTCGTTTGATTGGCCATCGAACACTTTTGCTTTTACCTGAACGATTAGTCTATCATGCATTCTTCTATCATCATGCTTGGCAATATGATTATATCCATTTGTTCTAAGGCAATACACCATTTTATCATTACGAATCACAGTTGTAAGCTCAATATTTTTCCATGAAATACGATGTTTTGTTGAAGGATCATTTGTAAATATATTACATATTACTCCTTTTCCCTGAACAACATTCAGGTCTAGCTCGCTTCCATTATGAAGATATGGACTCACATACACTACCGAATCGTCTTTTTCAATTACGTTTGAAAAGAATTCTATTTTTTGCTCTCCCCACAATAATTGAATTGTTAATCTTTGATTTTCTAATAATCCAGTTAATCTCATAAGATACCCCTTTACAAAAGCAACATAAAACCTATTTACCTGTAGCAACAAATGATCCATTTTTTTGGACATCGATTTCACCAGATTGAGCATCATAAGTATATAAATATCCATCCAAATCCGAATATTGTATCACGCTCAATTTGTAATCTTCTCCAAACAAAATAATCAATCCTTCTGCCCCTGCATTTGCTATCTCTGATGCCGATTTTCCATATGTCGCACTATCATATTTCTTAAATGTATATTCCTTCTCCTTTGTATCCTTATTACTTTCTAAATACTGTAATATTCTCTTAGCAACCGCATCCGAGCAATCATTTCCAGAAGAATTTTTGTCCTGTAATTTCGCAAAAGTAAAATTCGTAACACTATAACCTCTAACTGTACGACCATTAACCGTATAATTCTTTGGTGTAAATTTTTTGCTCACTTTATCTTTATAAATACCATAATACTCTACTAACGCCGAAGTCGAAGCAACCTGTATATCATGTACCTTACGAACACTTTTTTCCTGTTTTGCCCTGTCAATATACCCCAAAAGTGCTGGTACAAGAATAGCTGCAAGTATTGCTAATATTACCAACACGACTATTAATTCAACAAGCGTAAAACCTTTATTACGCTTTACATTTTTTTTACTCATATGAATCACTCCTAAATAGCGAAAATGCTCCCCTACCAGCCTATCGTAGTTATCAGAAAATGCCTCCTATAATACAAATATTTTAATCAAGCATATATTATTTGCCATGTGCCCATTCTACAATATCGCTAATATCCTTAATTGCAAGCACTATTTTTGTTCTGTTATTTTGCTCATAACAGAAATTAAATCGATAACAAGCTCTACTTCCGTCATCACGTAGCACATGATGGAAATAGGATAACAATTCTTTATGATTTAGTTCCTCTATAATTCTTTCTAATTGATGATTCTGGATAAATTCTTCTCTTTCCTCAGGTACAATAACACTATTAGCCATAATATCATTGCCTTCCTCAAATGCTATATCTTCAACCTCTTTGAACGCTTTAAGTTCCTGAGAGAAAACATCCTTCATATGAACACGCTCTGTCTCAAGATCAATTAATCCAATCATACTATATTCATCGCGAAGTCCTGCAATCATCTGGAACTCATCTGTAATTTCCTGTCGCTGTTCCATTCGCTTTGCCATCGCTGTATCCAAATCCTGAGAATAATATATAACCTTGGAAACCTCACCTGCTGCAAGCTCCATTCTCCAGAAAACAGCCTCTCTCCACTCACCATTAATCAACTGATATGCACAGGATATATGATCTTCCTCTAGCAATCTTTTCTTCAAATTCTCGATTGAACCTACTTCCTCTCGCAGATTCTGAAATTCACTTGCGACATAGGTTCTTGTAAAATATTTATTTCTCAGTGAATACACGCCTCTCTCTTCTTCATTTTCAGAAATGCTTGTTTCACTCTTTTTCATAATACGATATTCATCTAATTCAAGATCCAGCAATAAAAGAGCCTCATACGAATCTGTCAGAACCTTCACTAATGTATCCATCTCTTTTTTGAAGCTTTGTTCAGCAATGGATCGCTTAAACTTAGGGAACTTCTTATAAAACTTCTGTTTATCTGCATACATCATCTGCTCTGCTACCGTTGTAACTTTTTCGATCTCTTCGGTAATTCCAAATGAATATCCAATCGCAGCAGTAGGAATATTGTCCGCCTTAATTAATTCATCAAATGCTTTCACTCTCTGATTAAATGAATCCTCATCCTCTCCAGAATATACTACAATAAATTCATCACCACTTACACGATAACAGTTCCAATCCCAAAAAGCTTTCTTTAATCTCTCTGCAAATGTTTGAATATAATGATTACCAGCCTCATGTCCTTCCGTATCGTTTACATATTTCAGTCGATTCAAATCTCCAAACATTACTCCAACCGGCTTTTCACACAAACTTGTTGAAAAAGAATTACAAAACGAACGATAGGAATAAAAGTTTGCAAGACCAGTCATAGTATCATAATTACAATAGAATTCAAGTTCTTTATTATGTTCAAGTTCTTTGACATATGCATCATGCACATCCTGAATATACAAAATAACAATCTGCTTGTCATCTCGATACTCAGATGATTTCATAATCTCCATTACAACCCATCTAAATTCATTATTCGTTTTTCTACGATAACGAAATCGCATTCTCTCATCACTTTGCTCAAAATGGGATCTGATATTCTCTATATCCGTGAACTTCAGATATGAATCACAGTCTTTTGGATCCACCTGCCCTGTCATAGCAAACTGTTTCAGCCATACCGATATTTTTTCAGAATATCCCTTTTGAACATTTTTCTCAGTTTCATACATTTTTAATTCTGTATGCGAATCCTCAGTCAAATTAATTCTCAAAATTTTGTGATAATTATTTGCTAGTAATTGCAAAGAATCTTCAAGTGTAAATTTACTTTCCATAGGCATACCACCTCTTTCTATCCTATAAAATAATGCTCTTAATAAGTTTATTATCTGTAAGATAAATGTTTTCTCTCCACCACACATATCTTTCGAAACACTCTTTAAAATCTATAAAAGTGTATAACCATATAACATAATTATGCCACCTCTCACATTACCACACAAGATACACAAAGACCTCATTTTATTCCATAATTGGTCAATTATTGGCCGATTTTACTCTATTTTTTTCAGAAAAAAGTTGCATTTTCTAGCCTTTCGTACTATTATGCATTCATAACAGAAAGAAAGGACATACATATGGAATATATCACAACAAAAGAAGCATCTGAAAAATGGGGAATCTCCACTACACGCATTACCGTTCTAGCAAATGAAGGACGTATTCCTGGTGCACATCGACTCGGCAAAAGTT
This sequence comes from Eubacteriales bacterium, assembly GCA_030533405.1. Lineage (GTDB taxonomy): Bacteria > Bacillota > Clostridia > Lachnospirales > Lachnospiraceae > CAG-590. The sequence goes on along the minus strand of JAUNJF010000005.1, from coordinate 17,845 downwards.
GGCTAATTCCAGCTAGCGCTACCAAGCCTGCAGAGCTCAAACCTAACCATTCCAAATCTGCGAAAAAAGAAACTGACAATTTCTCATTCCCATTGTATCATTTTCGCCCAGATTGGAGCTATATCAAAGAAGATCAGCTCTCCGAACAACAGAAACGCCTTCTGCTAGCAGAAACAGCCACTTATGAATGTCGCTTTGAAGATGTCTATCCAATATTAGAGCCTGTTCTACAAGCGCCTGATGACATTGTTACAGAGATTGGTGGCCTGTGTATTTATGGGATTTGTTGCATCACCCTAAACAAACCTGAGAATTTTCTCAAAATCTATCTGCGCCTTCAAATGCTTCTATCTAAGGATTTTCCACACCAGGATGATTTATCACTCATCTTCGATTTATTAAATACCTATGTTGAGACCATGGTTTCTGTTGCAAATAACGATGTTTACAATACAGATGTTAACGATCAGTGTCTGCCTTTGTTGTGCCTGCTAATTGGATATACTCAACTAACAAAAGAAATAATAGAGCCTAATGCCGCAGATACTTCTATGCTGGAATTGCTTCTTCGATTTCTACAAACTACCAGTGCTATCATTGCTGTAGAAATGATACACCTCTATTTGTTAGGAATATACTCATTACGTCAAAATATGGCTGACGCAGAAAAACATGCAAGATTTGCAATTCAAATTGCTTATGAAAATAAGCTTTATTTTCCGCTGATCACATATTACCACTATAATACCCACATTCTTTCTCCAATCCTGCAAGAATATCCAAAGAATTTTCAGAAACATTGCACAGAACTATCAGAGAAATACAAGACAAATTTCGTATCCTTTTTTAACTCTATAACCGAACACTCTGTGGTTTCATTGCTCACTGACGCTAATGTGCCTTACATTCATGCTGTTATAATGGGCTTGACTAATACCCATATTGCGGAGAAACTGGGAGTTTCACAACAAACCGTCAAACGTAAAATTGAACGATTATGTGAAAATGTAGGTGTCAATAACAAGAAAGAACTAAAAGAATACCTAGAACGCTATATATAAGCACGGAAACATCACCACAAAAGGAGAGATTAAAGTAAAAACAAATCATCCCATAACCCCGTCCCCGTGGTTTATTCCCATAAAAAAAACAATCCCGACAGAATTATCAACTCCATCGGGATTGCTTTATTTTAATAAAAATTCGTTTAAAGGCTTATTTACAATAACCTTAATTGTTTTAGCATATCCATTACGAGCATATACATAAACTGTACATGTTCCCTTCTTCTTCGCTTTAATCACGCCTGTCTTAGATACAGTCGCAATTGACTTATTAGAAGATGCATAAATATAACTCGCTTTGTCTAACAAGGCATCATAAAACAAAGGCAAATAAAAAAATCAGTTCTGCATTTCGCAGAACTGATTTTTACCTTCACATATTATTAATATAGATATCATATAAAGAATGCAAATTTTCTTATTAATACCAAAACAGGATATTTATCAAACTATTCTATTTGTTAATATCATAAAAATCGCAGCAGCCAAAAACTGCTACGATTTTCATTCCATATACTTTATTTAGGATTTTATTCTCCTTTGATTGTAACTTTCTTACTAAGTCCCTTCTTTACAAACAGCTTCTTATATGCTGCAAGCTTTCTCTTTGGAACCTTAATCACCGTTCCGCTCTTTACACCCTTGAATGCGTTCTTATCAACATTCTTCGATGTAAGCTTTGTCGAGCTGATTGTGATAGTCTTTAATTTCTTACATCCATAGAACGCACTTGCTCCAACGCTATTTACCTTGTTCGGGATTGTAATTTTTGTAAGTGATTCACAGTTCTTAAATGCATTATCTCCAATGCTTGAAGTGTTCTTTCCAATCGATACCGTCTTAAGTTTTTTACATCCCTCAAATGCTCCATCTCCAATTTTCTTGGTCTTTGTCGGAATTGTAATCTTTACAAGGGAAGAACAGTTCTTAAATGCATTCTTTCCGATGGTTGTAACATTTTCTCCAACAGTTATTTTTTTAAGTTTTTTGTTGTTCTTGAATGCACCGTCTTCAATCTTCGTGACCTTATAAGATACACCGCCGATTTCAACAGTTGCAGGAATCATGACTGTTGTCGCCTTCTTATCAGTTGTTCCTGTATACTCTACTGTCTTCTTAGATGTATTGGTTACTTCAAAACTGTTACCAGTCTTTTCATCTTTCACTTCATTACCAACCTGAACCTTTCCTATTACAGGAATACTTTCTGTCTTGGTCTTTCCACATACAGTACATGTAAATGTCTTCACACCTGTCGCTGTTGCTGTTGGCTGCTTTGTAACTTTACCTGCATCAAAGATATGTCCAGCTGCCTTTATCGTCTCTGGCGCATCTAATACTTCCTTACATATCTCACAGTGACTTCCGCCCTTCTTACCATCCTTCTCACAGGTTGGCGCAACATCTTCATCCATCACTTTTTTGTGCTCTGTCTTTGCAAACACAACAGACTCCTTGCTGATTTCTGTCTTACCCTCTGCATCTGCATAATATTTACCACAGTTTGCACAGAAGAAATGATCCTTACATCCTTCCTCTACACAGGTAGCTTCCTTTGCAGCAATCGCTGTTACTTCATGCTTTAACATCTCTGTTTCTTTTGTTTCTCTGCTAATCTCTGCCTCACAGATTTCACATTTGATTACTTCATCATAAGAACCTTTTTCCGTACAGGTTGCTTTTTTCTCATTTTCCTTTACTGGTTCTTTTGCTGGTTTATGTTCTTTTGATTTCTCGATCTTGAGATTGTCTTTATCCTTAATCTCTGACTTACCTGCATCATCGCTAAACCACTTGTCACAGTCTGCACACACATAATGTTCTTTCATACCCTCTACCTTACAGGTTGCTGGTACTTCTTCTACTTTTACAATATTTTTATGCTGACATACAGCTGGTTTTTCTGGCTCAGCGCCACCATTTCCACCACCAGCTCCTGAACCACCAGCTCCGCCACTAGAATCGCCACCTGGTGTTGTATTAATGTTATCCACTAATAGATCCTGATTTTCAGCTACGAAATATGTTGAGAATGAATCAGTCTTACATTCTATGGTTCCGCCAAAAGCACCCTCACCAGAATATGCAAATAACTTTTCAATCACACCATCATCTCGAATGTGATACAGAGCCGGTTTTGAAAATCCTTTAATGCCATCCATAGAAATGTCTACTGTAGCTGTAGGCTCAATTTTTTCACTATTACTATGAATTAATGCAATATCCATTACAACTGGATTCTTTTTCTTATTTGACATTGCATTTTTAACCTTATTTGTGATGGATGTGAGTGCACCTTTGATACAAGGATACGTACTATCATCCACTCCATTTTTTCTTGATACATCAAAAACAAGTTCTTGTCCATCTACTGGAGCGCAAGTACCTTGCGTTACATTATCGTCTTCTCCCTTTTGAGTCAATACATAGAAATCCTCTGTATCGTATACCATATATCCAGCAAAACCATCTAGTAATTTGACCTTATCAGTAAAGTTTCCCTTATCAATTACAAGTCCTGGATTGGCAAGAGATGAATACCATATTTCGTCAGGAGCCTCATAATCCTTAACATTTATATCATCATATTTACATACGGTACTTACATTTCCTTGGATATCAACACTACCCTTATAGCTATCATACAAGCTTAATAAACCCACATCTCCGTTTACAGTAACCATCGCATCTGGGCTACTCTCATAAAGCCATAGGATATTACCTTGCTCATCTCTCCTATACGCAGCAAAGCCCTCTTCATTAGCATCTCCACGCTGAGCTACTGCACTAACCGTTAAATCTGATATAACATTTCCATTTAAAGTCACATTTCCATTATTAACCAAAAGGCAATATAAATCTACATTCGATATGGTATGATTCCGTCCATCTCCCACGCTAAGGATATCCTTATCCTTCAATAACGATTCAGGTCCAGCAATTCCATAATCTTCTGGATACAACAAAAACATTTGAGGTTCATTAAAATCTTCTGTTAACCAACCGCCATACTCATTCACATAATAATACTGGTACCAAATATGACTTGGACGTGGATTTCCATCTGCATCATATTTTCCAATTCGACGCCAATTATCTTCTGTATTGTCCAATGTACATATGTTATTTGGATAAAAATCATCTTCTGTATAGTAATAAGCAATTCCTAAATAATCATGCTGATTATCTCGAACATAGGTCGTATCAGATGATACCAAACCATTTCCTATATAATCACCTAGTCCAACCCTACCTGTAATGGTAGCTTTATTTATAATCTGATATGTTTGATCGTCGTCCTCACTACACTTAGCCACAAAATTACTCCACGCTTCTAAATCAAATTCCGCGTTTGATTCAAGATTTATGACAGCGTAATTTTTCAACTGACCATTTACAAATATAGCACTAGGAGCCCATGGTCCTTCTTCGCCCTCACTTACTTTCCCTTCGGATTTTGCGTTAAGTGTACCACTTCCAGTAATAGTAAAATCACTACCAATAAAAAGCGCCTGACTATTTTTTGATGTAATAGAGTTTGTGCCAATAAGCTCCAATGTTAGTGGTTTTTCATTCAATGCTCCAACTTGGTCATCCCATAAACTAATGGTAGGATCATCACCTTCAGACTCATAAACAAAATTATTAAGCGTTATTTTCTTATTTTCTCGATCATATTTTAATGAATAATCATCATCTGTAGCCTCGACTAAGAAACCATTATCATCCACTTTATAAAGAGATGGATTATTTTCATCTTCAAGCTCTCCAATATTAATTCCGCGTTTGATTCGTCTAATTAGATTTAAGCTAACAGGACATTCCCAATCATCTGTGCTTGAATCTTCATATGTATTATTAATCCTTCCATTAATCTTGATTTCAGCCTCATCATCAAGAGATTCTGTATTAATTGTCAGCTTATAGATATTGGAACCTGATTCCTGTTCCTCATATGAATTAATATTATCCACTGAAGCTATGTCATAAGTTCTAGTCACCCCATCAGGTGCAGACACGATACCATACAATTTAAGTTCTGTTACGTCTGCATCGTACTCGTAACTACCTCTAAGAAAATTCTTCTCTGAAACAACAGGCTCTTTATAAAACGCAAAAGCAGGATAATCCACCTCTATAATTACAGCACTCTTATATCCTTCTAATTCTAATTTATAGTAACCCACTTTATAGAAATCAAGCGCTGTTACATTATCTATTGGATGATTAATATCAGGATGATCTTCATTGCCCCATTCTGTCCAACTTGCCTGACGCAAGCTAATATATTCTTCATAATTATTTATTGGATTATATTTCGTATTTTCTGTTTCCTCATCCTCTGGATTTTCAAATGTTCTTTTCTGTGCATATGAAACTTTAAGCTTACCTTCTATGTCTGCTAACGAAATTTTTCAATATTATCCTCTGATTTTCCACCAAAATAAACATTTGCACCATTCAAATCTGCGTATACAATCGGATTGTTCCAAACAAGCTCCTCTCCGTCAATCGTTATGCCCTTATATCCATCATCATCCCAATCTTCATAGAAATTGGTAGCACATACGAATTCTTTCTGACCTAATTCATTATCCGTAGCTTTAGCCTGTAAACTTGGCATTGTTGGAAGAATCATAGTAAATGTCATGATTAAACACAATATTTTCTTTAATGTACCCTTCATATTTTCCCCACCTTTTCTTTGTTTATTCTTCTATCTCAAGCATCCCTTGTTTCACCTGCGTATATCTCCAATACACTACACAAGAAATGCATAAGCAATAACTACAAAGTCTGATGACTTCGAATCAACTTAGGATTGTTTCTACTAAACCAAAAAGCCCCCTTTCGAATGCTTTGCCTTTCGTTATATGTTATACTTACATTATATTCTTTTTAGCGAATATAGTCAACAAAAATTTTAATTCATTTCATTGTTTGTGCAATTTGCACAAACAATTTATTTTCCCAAATCTATTCCAGTATATAACACTCAGATATAGTGCCTGTGTATATATACCCTGTTTTTATGTCACTAATAATAAATGCATTCAAATCCTCTATAAATACTGCTTATCTAACTTTATAATAAATAAATCAAGCAGCTTAATACTGAGAGAGATATATACAATCTGATGTCTATATAAACACTACATATTCAAAGTACTATGCATCAAACAGGCGGTTACTTTTATCAATTTATGCATCAAACAGGCAGTTAGTTTTATCATTACCCCTTAATAACAAACTCAGAAGCATGTTTAATTATATAGTCGTAAATCTTCTCAATAACTTCATCTCGCTCTTTTATATAAAACTCATCGAACTCTTCAAATGGATAGACTTCTTCCTCGAATTCTTCTTCATCATCAAATAACTCTTCTTCATCCCATCCATCAAAACCACTTAATTCACTAATCGCATCCGATCTTTCCATATAATCGTCAGGAACAATTCCGTTTGGAAATAACTCATATGTTTTCTTAAGATTTTCTGCACATTCATCAGCACCAATCATAATTAATGCATCATAAACTACCGAAGATACCGCACCTTCAGCATCGTAGAAATCTATATGTCCTCCCTCAGAAGCAACCTGCCAGTCGTACATATATAGTGCATAAATCTTGAGCTGAGCATCTGTGTATTTAGCTCCTGTTTCCATAAAATCTGCCAAAGTACTTCCACAATCAACATGTTTCTCTAAATCATCAAGAATTGTACTTAACTCCCAGTTGCCCTTTAAAATATCTTCTTCACTAATTTCATTAACCTTCTCTCTCATCTGGCGCAACTCTTCCTGGCGCATATTATGAAGAAGGCTATCTATATCTTTTCTTCTGTTAGATTCCTTTAGTTGCAATTCCATTAACTCAGGTTCTTTGATATCGTCAATATTGTTATTTATTTCAGTCACAATATACCCTAATCTATTAATATCATGTTTATCGAATTCTTCACTTTCTGTACATTCATATGCTACAAGAATATATTTAAATGATTCCTTATATTCACCAATTCCACAGTAAGCTTTTGCAACTGCACGATTCCACGCCATCATATGATTTTTGCATAGTTCTTCCTTCACTTTTGCTAATTTCAAAGCATCTTCATACATTTTAAGTTCATTCATAGCATCAAGAACAAAAACTGTAATTCTATAATCCCATTTCTCTTCTATTAATTTGCTTGATAATTCAAGAATTTCGCTATATTTTTTAACAGAAGTATAATCTTTGAATCTTTTAGCTATCTCATCAACAGTCATTGAGTCAAGCATCACAACTACGCCAAAGATAACTTTCTGCGCATCAGTCATCTTACAGTTATCAAATTCGCAATTTACAAATTCGCAGTTTTCGAAAACAACTTCTGACAAATCAACATTACTATATTTGCACTTATCGAACTTAACATTTCTATATGACACATCTATAAACTCACAATCAGAAATATATTCATCAGTAATACTCAAGGAATCAAAACGTACATTAGTAAATTTACAATTACAATACTTCATTCTATCATATGTTCCATTAGTACTCTGCAAATCCTTAAGAACACAATTATTCATGTCAACGAAACTACTTTTTTGATTATCAAACACATTAGCAACAATCTTACAATCAATAGCTTTGAACATACTCCACTCGCAGTCCTTATTTTTGCTATTATTTATCTCAATATTATTAAATGAGTATACATCATTTATTTTTGTTTCAGCGAAAATACAATCATCAACGACGATGTTATCAAATGTAACCTGATTTCCGAACTGACACTTCTGAATCATTGAATTTGTTATTTTAGAATCGGCTACATGAAGTGAGCCATTTTCAAAGTAAGAAAGCTTAACACTCTTTAACGTCACACCATCTGCATCAACACCATTAATATCAATATCTTGTTTGCAATCAAGAAATTTATTAACTGTTATACCTTCAAATTTTTCATTATGTATTTTCATTTGTCTATTCTCCTCCATAGATTATTAAATAGGAATTGTACTGTCCTATAATTTTTAGGTTTTAATAATTGTTATATTTTATTATTAAATACCTGTCTAACCCTTACAAATACTGAATTTATAGGCAGTCAACTTTCCCTTACGTTTTCCCTTGTGTTATATCCTTTTATCAGGTTTTACGAACTCTGTTAAGGGAAAAAATAAGGGCACAAGATGTCCAGTGGACATCTGCTCTGTGCGGACCGAAGCGGAGCGAAGACAAACCAATTAAATAACAGTATATCACAAAAACGAATGACAGTGTGAACTGATTGAAATGCTTCTAATTATTTTAATTTGGAGGAAATACTTATGAATAATAATTTAGAATACATATTTGGAATGTATATTCCTGAAACTGATTCCGTTATTTCGAATTTGGCAAATAATATGACCATAGAATTGAGTTGCAAAAAATGCCATTCAAACATAATTTCAGAAGAACCTGCCAATATTGCTTCTCAAAATTTATTTCTATTGACACAAACCAGAAAACGTATACAATAAAAGTATGACCGTGGGAAGGCAAGGGTAATGCCTGAATCCAAATATTCCATCAACGGGGAATGCCCAGCTATATGCTGGGCATTCTTATTACTCGTATCTTATTTTTTCATTTGAAATGTGGTAGCACATCCGACTGCAAAATCATACAAATGATTGCACTTTATGCTATCAAAATCTATGAGGTGGTGGCAAAAAAGCAGACCACTTCACATCAAAATGTGAAATGGTCTTTTTTTCTTTTTATCTATTATCTACTTCCCTCTCAACAGTGGTTGAATATATCACTTTATTTCACAACTGAAACCTCATAAAAATTATCAATATTACATGTTTCCCCTTCATCCCAAGATTCTTTGACAAATAATAAACTATCTATTTCATCAACATCAAGAATACGATTCGTAGAATATATAACTTCACACATACCCTTTTTGTATGCATTTTCGATACCCCCACCTGTAATACAAGTTAGGATTGTACCATCCTTTAATTTTACACCTGACAAATGTGGAATATTGGAATCCTCCAAGGATAGTTTTTCTCTCATATTAGAAACATCATAAACTGTTCGAAGTGTAATCGGAGACATTTCACATTCTGTAACAATTACTCCAGTATCTCCTAATTCATCGCTACATTTTACAATTTCAAACGAATCGTCCCCCTCTAGCTTCCAATCAAAACTCCAAGTCCCTGTTTTATCAACAGATACCTCTTCCTTTTCTCCATACACACCTAGATCGGTAAGTTCCACATGTAAGTTTTTATCAATAAAGTATCCCTTGGTTCCATCAGTATATAACAAAATATGATATTCTAGGGTTCCATCATTTCTCATATAGGAACTAACTAAAGAACCGTTTTCATCAGAAGGTATCTCCGAACCATCAGCCATGATTGCACGACCATTTCCGTCATCAATTGTTCCATCATAAAAGCCACTGGTGCTACTAACCGGCTCTCCATCTAAAGTACAATTAACGCTAGAAAATTCTGGTTGCATTCCATTACCAACCTCATATCCTGTTACGGTCAACGCAACATAAGCATAATAATTATCCACGATTGTCTGTGTTGCTGAAATTGTCACACCGTCAACCGTTACACTTTTCGTTTCTCCTTTTTCATCTGGAAACTGAGCAACACCTGTTTCTTCATACTTTATTGTATCCTTAGACGCTACCTGAAACTTATCCATAATTCCACTATTCCAGTTATGAATTGCATAAGCACAAACTCCAACCGAGCTCATTCCAATCATTCCAATCACAATTGCAGCTGCAACACGATTCATTCTATGCTGTTTCTTTTTTTCTTTGTTATTTTCAAATTGCATATTCATTTTTATTCCCTCCAAATCCACAACCATACTCTTTGTGGCTTCTTTATAAATCTCTTGTTCCGTCATAACATTACCTCCAATCCTTCATCAATTGAGCAATTAGTTTTCTTGTACGAAATAATTTGTTTTTCACAGTCTGGTTTTTTATACCTAATAAATTTGCAATCTCAGGAATTTTTAACTCCATCGTATAGTACAAATAAAATATTTTCTGTATATCATCAGGTTGATTCAATAAAATCTGTTTTACATCCTCTATCATTTCTTTCTTGAAAAAAACATCCTCAAAGTCTGTCTCATCGCATAACTCCTGAAACATACTATCCTTTTCAAACTCTTCTTTTTCGTCTAGAGATAATTTATGTGGAATCCTATCCCAAAAAGAGTAATAGGTAGCCATTTTTTTCTTACATAGGCTTATCAAAAATTTTTCTTCATTCTGGATATAACCAAAACCTTTTTTCATTAGAATCTGATAATATTCTAAATAAACATCCTGTAAAATATCATTTACGTCAGAAAAATTCTTGCATTTTGAAATCAAAAATAATGTTACTTTTCGATTCGTTTTTTCATATGTACTATCAAATTGTATATCTATATTTTTATTATTTTGACCAGTCAAGTTCTCTTTACCTCCTTCACTTAAGAAGTGGTCTGAATTTTATAAATGGTTTCAAAAAAATTACGGCATTTTTTTAACATTTTTTAACAATCATCTACAGGAAGAAACCGAAGCAGAACAAGGAGAAAACTGTGTCATTACTCATGAGCAGTTTGAAACACTTACGGCATATATCAAAGAGCATAATCCAGATGCTTTACTTCCAATACAGATTGCATACTATACAGGACTTCGTCTTGGAGAAGTATGTGCACTCAGTTGGAACGATATTAATCTGGAAGAACAGTATATGACCATTCGTAGAAGTGTAAAATATAACACTTCCAGACAACAGCTTGAGTTTGATACTACAAAGAGAAACAAAATACGAATTGTAGATTTCTGTGATACCCTTGCCGACATTCTAAAAAAGGCAAAAAAAGAACAGCATAAACAGCTGTTAATGTATGGAGAACTCTATAAGCTAAATTACTATCAAGAGGTAACAGATCAAAAACGTATCCACTACGACTGGCACTTACTTGATAGAAATGAGATTCCACCAGAGGATTACAATCAAATCTCTCTCGTCTGTATCAGACAAAACGGTGCGCTAGAGCAACCTTCAACGATACAGTCTGCATGTAGACGAGCTAAGAACAAACTGGAGGGATTGGATGATTTTCATTTCCATGCATTACGACACACTTACACATCTAACCTCTTAGCAAATGGAGCGCCACCGAAGGATGTTCAGGAATTACTTGGACACTCTGACGTGAGTACAACAATGAATGTGTACGCCCATGCTACCAGAGATGCAAAGCGAAGTTCCGCTAAGCTCCTTGATAAAGTAGCAAATGGCAACTAGCACATGCATTTTCCCTTATTTCCCTCATGGAATATTCACAAGGGCAAAAACAAGGGAAAATGATACATATTTTAAATCATAAAGCCCGAAAAGGCTTGAAAACAAAGGAAAGTTCGTAACAAAGTTACGTAAACTGGAATTTTTTCATCCCTATAAACTGGGGGGTGTCATTCAAAATAAAAAGACGGAACAAGTTCATGACTGATATGTTTGTCGTCGTATCGAAAACCAGAAGCTCTTACATTCGTGATATATTCCAAAATCTCTTTATACGTTTTTGTTTCCAGCTCCGCATCAAAAAACTGAGTCTCTGCATATATATACTCCGAATTTGTCGGATCATGGTAGCCGCCCATTCCTACAGAAAAATAATGTTCTTCTAATGTACAATAATCCCACCATACAATCATACTAATACGTCCACCCTCTTCATAAAGGAGTTTCAAAAAGCCTTCCCAGTCTTTAAAAAGGTATTCCGAACAGAAGGATTGCTCAGCTATATAGTTTTTTACTCTCTGACTGATCATACGATTCCTCACAAAATTCTAAATTGTTTAATTTCGAAAACTGGAATCGAACCCGCATCTTGCCACCTTAGTAATGCCACTGCTCTACCCTTGAGCTACGTCCGTGTGTATTTTTATTTGCTATATTTCATAGCCAAATCTAACTGTTTTTCAGATTTGGCTATGAAATTGTTTTCTGATTCTTGTTCTATTATATAGCGATATAATGTACGATAATCATCCTTTTCATTCATTTATCCACATAAGCTTTGTCTGTTTTTCCTTTTTACATCCCATAATATCAACACAAATAATACCACAGCTTCTATTATCATCATTGTTACGTAAGGGATTAAGCACCCATTGTTATCAGAAGGATTTATAGCCGCAACGTGGATCATTAAGTTATACGCAAAATGAAAGGTCATGGCTGATATAAGATTATTCTTTGTAAATCTCATCAGAAAACTGTAGATATAACTTTCAATAATACATCCGATCAAAAATAACGCTATGGGTATCTCAATATTATTCTGCATGAAGTAATGATAATGCCATAAGCACCATATCAAACCAACCATACCTGGAATAAGCTGTTTGTTAACACCAAGTTTATTGAGCTCAGGCTCCAGATACCCTCTCCATCCAAGTTCTTCTGCCACAAAGGCCCACAGGATGATAATCCATTGCTTACAGGATACGGCTCCAAAAAATGAGTTGTGTTCTCCAATGATCAAGGATGAAAGCAGTTTTGCTGCAATCATAACAACACAAACGATTACCGCCGGTAAAAAGATTGCTCTCGTCAAATAATCTTTGTGGAATAATCGAGAAAAAGATACTCTCAAATCCTTGTTTGCCGCAAAAACAACAATCGCTGCGATAGAAGGAGCAGCTGCTTGAATACCGTATAAGACAAAACCAATGGCATTATTTAAATCTCTGCTCTGTGTTGCAACAATCATCAGCGGGAGAAGGAACGCTATAATTATGAAAAGAACTACATTTTTAGACGGCTTATTCATCTTAGGTTTTTTCATTTTTCCTCATAAGTTATTTTTAAAGATAATTTTATATCTTACACAACAACTAACTTCTCCTTTTTAATTAAAATCGTTATGTTAGCGCGAAAAATTACAATTTCATTGTCTAACATCGTTTCGACAAACTGGGATTTGACATTATCTCAATCTCATTAACATGTTAAAAACTTCTTCTCTTGTTAGCATTCTTGGCCCATTCATAGAAATAGGACATTTCATTGAAACAGCTTTAGCTACTTCTTCTGTTAATTCATATCCTGCCTCCTTAAATGTTCGAGGAAGTTTAGCTTCATCGATTAGTTGTTCTAAGCATTCTAATCCTAAATCAGCTGCTTTTTTATTGTCTTCTTCTTTTACATTAAATACATTTCTTGCAAAAGTTGCAAACTTATCCATCTCGTTTTCATACACAGCACGATAATATGCAGGTTGGATAATTGCCAATTGTTTTCCATGTGTACCATGACTATATGCACCTAAAGTATTTTCGATACTATGTGCCTGGAAATCTCCCGGTTTCCCAACATTAAACAAGAATGTTTGAATGAGTGAAGAATCCCACATTAAATTTGATCTTATTTCTAAACTATCATTTCCATTAATCATTGCATACATATTTGCAATAATATCTTTCATGATACCTTCATTCATACGATCTGATACATTATAGCCATGTCCAAAGTATGTTTCCATACAATGTGTTAAGCTGTCAAATGCGCCTGGCATGAATGATGTGAATGGGATATCTTTAATATATGTTGGATCTAAAATAACAAATTTAGCATAAGATCCCACAAAAGTTTTCTTATCATCGTCTTTTGTAATGGCACCTAAATTATCCATTTCTGCACCGGCACCAGATAAGGTTAAGACAACAGCAAAATTACCCATTTTTTCAGCAATCCTACCTTCATCCATTTGTGCCTGCCATAAATCACTTTCTTCATAAACTCCAGCAGTAATGACTTTAACACAGTCAACAACAGATCCCCCACCAGCTGCAATAATTAAATCAACATGATTGTCTCGATAAAGCTCGATACCTTCTTGCACCTTTTCATATGTTGGATTAGCAGGAATATCACATAATTCGATAATATTCTTTCCGCAATCTTTTAAGATTTCTACTAATTCATCATATAAGCCAATTCTTTTAATGGCTCCTTTTCCATACGCCAGCATAATATTTGGTCCATATTTTTTTAATTCACTCGCTAAATGTTCTCTAACACCATTCTGTCCAAAATATACCTTTACAGGCATCTGATAAATAAATGATTCCATATAACCCTCCTTTTTAAGCGACGTCATGTCTCTTATCTACATTCAAATTATAAGTGACATATTGTCTCTTGTCAATACCTATTTTATCATTTATAATGATAACGTAGGAGGATTCAATTTATGGATACCAATTTTCAACGTGCAAAAAGTAAAGAAAATAAAACCATCCGCTATCAACAGATAATGGATGTAGCAGATCATCTATTTCATCATTCAACTTACCATGATATTACATTATCAGTTATTTCTAAAGAGTTGAATTTAGCTAGAGGTGGTTTATATAAATATGTAAGTTCTAAAGAAGAAATCTTCTTAAGTCTTTACCTACAAAAAGAAGAAGCTTTTGTAAAAGATGTATGTAACACTTTATCTAGCAATACTCAAACAATCGATAGTATCGCTGAAACTTTTAGTCAGGCGTTCTATAAGCATATTGATTTACTTAAGTACCACCAAATTTTGAATTCCATTATCGAAACAAATGTTTCCGTTGAAAAACTTGCTGACTTTAAAGTAAAAAATAATATTTATGTAGCTGACTTATACTCTGTCATTAATAAAACTCTTGATATTAATGAAAAAGAATGGTTCAACATTTATCTAACCATTCTTTATCACGGTGTTTATTTATACGATCGTGTCTTTTACCATGATATTTATTTAGATGCTATGAAGTTAGCACAACTTGAAATTGATGACATTAATTTTATTGAATCATTCACCCACTTCATAAAAATAATACTTAAAAATCTATAGTCATCAAGAGTATCTAATGTGATTTTTCTAAATAGAGAAATCACTTTTTTGTTGCAAACCTATAATAAGTACCAAACAATTACATCACAAACTGGGATTTGTATTCTCGAATGTTTTCTGTGTTTCAACTCTATATTACATTCTCATTATACATTTCTAGCCACTCATTATAGTTTATTGCTCCAATGGTTATTAATTCTATTTCATTCCATCTTTCTTTTATTGATTTGCCATTAAAAACTTTCGCTTCCAACATTTCCAGTGCAGTGTAAAATTCACAACCATCTGGTATATCACAATAACCTATCCAATAAGGTCTGTCGTATTTTCGAATACAACCTATCATATGCTCTTTTTGCTCTGGGTCGTCAATGAAATAAAAGGAAGTTTCATCAACTTGATAGTTATCATCATTTTCTAAAATATACATAAACCTTTCAAATAACATTCTTTTTTGCATTTATATCACCCCTACAAATTCAAATTTGTTTAATTCCGAAAATAGGAATCTAGTGATTCATCAATAAGTTTCAATTTCTAAATCAACTGATATAGTTTCTTATATTGATAATTTCCTATTACAAATTTCTTTTCATCTACAGATTCTGCCAATTCATTAGTAATGATAAATTCGTCAGTCACCTTAATCAAGTATTGCTTTCCGTTCTTGCAAACTAAATAGAAACTAGCATTTGCATTTAACTGGTCTAAAACATTTACAACTCCTGGCTGTACAATAAAATCTACTAACCATTCAGTCTTGCTCATTTTCTTATTTCTAGTCAATGTACAAATAGCTGTTGCATCCGTATTCTTTGCTAGACAAACCGCATCCCTTTTATCTCTGCATTTACCAGACTTTTCATATTCATCGAGATTAATTGCTTCCTTAATCTCATTAAAACTAATCTTTTCATCCTCGTCTAAAAGATAATCAACACTTACATTTAAAAGTTGTGCCATAATCTTAAGATTATTAACATCTGGCATACCCTTATCTGTTTCCCATTTTGCAACAGCGGATCTTGATATATTCATCTTCTCTGCAAATTGTTCTTGCGATAACCCTGACTCTTTTCTTGCTTCCTTTAATTTTTCTCCAAATGTCATAATAACGACCTCCTTAATTGTTGTCACCTCATATGGTGTTTTCGTTTACAGGTCAAACTTATAACACCAACCTAGTAACGCACAAGAAACTAAATGTGACAACACTGTTACTCCCCGTAACATCCAGTATTTATGCGGTTTTACAGATATATCTATATATTACAAAATTCTGAAAATTAGAATCTACATAGCCCGTATTATCAAAATCATCATATTGTTTACTTAACTAATCGACAAGCCGAGTTCTTTTTATAACACGAATACTTTTCCTATCAATACTAAACAATGTATCTGTTTGTCCTTTTTCTTGAATCATATCAGCCATAAGCAACTTTCCTTCGTAGATATCATCACCTTTTCTCATATCTTCTCGACAGCTAAAATACCTTATCGTACCATTCGGCATAACTTCAGCAATCGAATAATAATTCATTGCTGGACCTCTCGGATTACTTCCAATATTATATTTTAATGCGACATTTTTAAACTCATATATCTTATTATCATGCTTATGTGTCCACATATGGCCTATTATGAACATATATGTGCCAAGAACGATACATAAGATAAACAACCAAGGATACATAAAACTACATTCCTCCTTATCATCTATATAACAAAAAATAAAGAAAACAAGTACAGCAAAACATATAAATGAAAAGAACTTAAATAGCTTTTCCCCTTGTTTTGTCACTTGTCTAATCTGTAGTTCATACTCCTGTGGGCTTAAATCTCTAGATTTAGACTCTAGAATTTCCGCCTTTTTCAACTCTTCAATATAATCTTTTTCTTCTTGGGTAAATTTGTCACTGCTAATCTTATTCATTAAAAGTTATATCCTCCCCTCAATTATTGAATAGCATTCCATATAATTTTTCATTTGCCATACCGGTGCTCCATATATGTAATTCCGATAATTAGAATTTGCATTATTTCTTCACTATAAAATTCATATACCCATTAACAGTATGAATTATAAAAAAAATAGTGGCAGTACCAACCAATGGATAATTGCCTTTCCATAATCCAAATAGTAGATAATATAGCGGAACAACTGCAAATTGGCTAATTACAATCAACCACCCATATTGATGTCCCGTATAATAGAATGCCCATCCAATAAAATTAATCAATATCATACAAATCGTTAAGGCAAAAAATATTCTTTCCTTTGCTGTTGATATTGAAAAAATTGGTATATCATCTCTAACAAGTAACATTAACAATACCATAGATAACATTCCAAATATGTTTTGAACAATTGCTATCCTTTTTGTCTCATTTTGCATATTCATTATGGGATTTGATTCAGGTTTTACTAATGGCATAATAATATACGGAATCTCCTGAATAACAAAAGCCAATATACCTATTAGTGAAAGTCCAAAGAAGTAATTCTTATATATATGAACAAATTTTAACATACTGTCTCCCTTTCCTAATTGCACCGAAAATAGGAATTTACGGTAGCCCGTATTCTCAGAATTTACGGTAGCCCGTATTCTCAAAATCATAATCGCTACCATATAACCCGGTAGCAACATAAACATATAATCTCTCCTAATCAATTTGCATATTTTTAATTAAACACTATACTTAGCATAATCTTTTGATGTTTTTCCCCAGTTAAAACTTTTTCCAGCATCTATATCATTAATAACAATATCTTTATCACTCATACTGATTACCTCGCAAAATTTGAATTTGATGTAATTTATATATAATCTACATCCATCCTGTGTCCATATA